>NZ_JBSGJA010000022.1:0-178075 GCF_053605345.1 Amycolatopsis sp. NPDC003865
CGGACCGGCCGGGTGCCCGTCCGCGAAAGCCCGCAGCACGCGCGGGATGATCCGCCCGGGGTTGCGCCCGGCTTCGGTCATGTCCAGGAGCCGGAACAGTGTTAGAACACTGTTTCTCACTCACGACCGGGCGCTGCGGTGGCCAGCACGTGGTCGCGGAACCCCGCCACCGCCGGGGTCATCGGCTCCTCCGCCCGCCACACCAGCCCGATCGTCCGGTACGGCCGCGGCTCGAGCGGCACCTCGGCCACCCCCGCCGGGGTGCCCGGCCCGAACCGCGGCAGCAGCGCCACCCCCAGCCCCGCCGCCACCAGGCCGCGCACCGTGTCCGACTCCTGCCCTTCGAACGCGATCCGCGGCGTGAAGCCCGCCGCCGCGCACAGCTCGTCGGTCAGCGTCCGGACTCCGTAGCCCTGCTCCAGCAGCACGAACTCCTCCGACGCCAGCTCCGCGACGCGCACCGAACGCCGTCCGGCGAGGTGGTGGCCCGCCGGGACCGACAGCAGGATCTCCTCGTCCACCAGGCCCGCCGAGGCCAGAGCCGGCACCGACGGCAGCGGCGCCACCAGCGCCAGGTCCAGTTCGCCGCCCGCCAGCCGGGCGACCATGTCCTGCCGCGAGCCCTGGACCAGCGTGAACCGCACCCCCGGGTACCGCGCCCGGTACCCGCGCAGCAGCGAAGGCACCAGCGACCGCCCGAGCAGGTGCAGGAAGCCCAGCACGACGTGTCCCGACTCCGGCGCCACCTCTTCGCGCGCCAGCCGGACGCCGCTCTCCACCGCCGCCAAACCGCGCTCGGCTGCTTCGGCCAGCAGTTCCGCCGCGCGCGTGAGCCGGATGCCGCGGCCGTCCGGGACCGTCAGCGGTGCCCCCAGCGCGTCGGCCAGCGCCGCGAGCCGGCGGCTGACCGTCGGCTGCGGGACGCCCAGCAGCTCGGCCGCGCGTGTGACGTTCCTCGTCTCCCGGAGGGCGGCGAGGAGCGGCAGGTGCGGCGCGACCTGCGCCGACAGCGAGTCATACGTCATCGCATCGATTCTGCCAGCCAAGTGCATTAGACGCATTGGTTAGGCCTGCTTACTTTCGAACCCGTGACTTCCACGCGCCGAGTCAAGACCGCCGTCGCCGCGGCCGGGATCTCCTCCTTCGCCCTGCTCTACGCGCCGCAGCCGGTGCTGCCCCAGCTCGCCGCGCAGTACCACCTCGACCCCGGCGGCGCGGCGCTCGCGGTCAGCGTCGCGACCGGCGCGCTCGCCATCGCCGTCCTGCCCATCGCGGCGCTGTCCGAGGTCGTCGGCCGGCGGCCGGTGATCCTGACGTCGGTGATCGCGTCCGTCGTCTTCGGGCTGCTGCTGCCGCTGATGCCGACGTACCCGGCGCTGCTCGTCCTCCGCGCGCTCCAGGGGGTCGCCATCGCGGGCTTCCCCGGCGTCGCGGCGGCCTACCTGGCCGAACGGCTCGGCCGCGCGGGCGTCGCGGCCGCCGTCGGCGCGATGATCGCGGGCAACACCATCGGCGGCATGCTCGGCAGGCTGGCCAGCGGGTTCACCGCCGGGCCGCTGGGCTGGCGCGGCGCGCTGTTCGTCGTCGCGGGCGTCGGTGCGGTGTGCTCGGCGATCACCGTCGTGACGCTGCCGCCGGGCACCCGCCCCCGCGGCGACGCGCAGCTGCGGTCGGTGGCGAAAGGCCTGGTCACGGCGTTGAGCAAACCCGTGCTGCTGGCCCAGTACGCGGTCGCGCTGCTGGCGATGGGTTCGTTCGTGGCGCTCTACAACGCGGCGGGGTTCCGGCTGACCGGCGACCCGCTGGACCTGTCGCCGGCGATCGCGTCCCTGGTGTTCCTGGCCTACGCGACGGGCTCGGTGTCGTCGGCGGCGGCCGGACGGCTGGTGGCCCGGGTCGGCCGCCGCCGGGCGCTGATCGGCGCGCTGCTGCTGACGGCGTGCGGCGCGGCGCTGACGCTGCCCGACTCGTTGCCGCTGGTGATCGCCGGCTTCCTGGTCCTGACGTGCGCGTTCTTCGCGGCGCACGCGGTCGCGAACGGCTGGGCGGCGGCCGACGCGCCGGAGAACGCGCGAGGTCAGGTGGGCGGCATGTACACGGCGACGTACTACCTGGGCAGCAGCGTCGGCGGCGCGGCGGGGGCGTGGGTGTACGGGCACGCGGGCTGGCCGTGGCTGATCGCGGTGGTGTCGGTGTGGCTGCTGGTGGCGGCGGCCGCGGTCGGCGCCGGTACGCGAGTCCGCGAAGAGCGGCGCGAGCTGGTCAACGCGGTCTGAGCGTCAAACTGCCGCCGCGACCAGCAGGCCGCCGCCCACCGGCAGCAGCGCCGGCACCAGCCGTTCGTCCTCCCGGAAAGCCCGCGCCACCTCGCGCAGCGCCAGCGTCTCCGGGTCCCGGTGCGACGGGTCGATCACCCGGCCGCCGGCCAGCACGTTGTGGAACGCGATGATCCCGCCGCGCCGCAGCAGCGAGACCCCCAGCTCATAGCACCCCGGGTACTCGATGTGCGCGGAATCGACGAACACCAGGTCGTACCCGCCCGGCGTGAGCCGCTGCAGCACGTCCAGCGCGCGGCCGATGATCAGCCGCGTGCGGCCGGGAGCGTAGCCGGCTTCGCGGAACGTCGCGCGCGCCGCACGCTGGTACTCCGGCTCGACGTCGATCGAGGTCAGGACGCCGTCCGGGGCCATGCCGCGCAGCAGGCTCAGCCCGCTCACCCCGGCCCCCGTGCCGACCTCGACGACCGCCTTCGCGCACAGCGTCGCGGCCAGGAAGCGCAAGGTCGCGCCCGCACCCGCGCTGAGCGGGGTGCAGCCCAGGTCCTCGGCCCGCGCCCGGGCCGTGGTCAGCACCTCGTCGTCGGGCAGGTACCCGTCGACGAACCCGGAATCGGCCGGTGCGGCCGCAGGGGTGGGCGTGTTCACGCACGGAGGTTAGCGTTGGTTGTCGATAAATCCGCGCAGGCTCCCTGGTAAGCACCCGGCGAGAAGTTCTCAGCCTGCTCTCAGTCCAGTCTCACTAGAACCATAAGGAGTCCGGACAGACTCAGTGAGGAACACGGGAACACCGTGCCGACGACCCGCGTTGGGTGGAGCAGACAGGAGTTACGCAGATGGAGGTGCCTGCTCCCGCGATGCAGAACGCCGTTGCCGAAAACGACGCCGACGCGGCTCAGCCCGTGTCCCTGGACGAAGCGGTCTGGACGCCGCCGTCCTGGGACGAGGTCGTGCGCGAGCACGGTGACCGCGTCTACCGGCTCGCCTACCGCCTGACCGGCAACACGCACGACGCCGAGGACCTGACGCAGGAGACCTTCATCCGGGTCTTCCGCTCGCTGGCGTCGTACAAGCCGGGCACGTTCGAGGGCTGGCTGCACCGGATCACCACCAACCTCTTCCTGGACATGGCCCGCCGCCGCTCGCGCGTGCGGATGGAGGGCCTGCCGGACGACACCGACCGCATCGTGGGCGACGACCCGAGCCCCGAGCAGGTCTACTCCGACACGCACCTGGACCCGGACCTGCAGGCGGCGCTCGACGAGCTGCCCCCGGAGTTCCGCGCCGCCGTCGTGCTGTGCGACGTCGAGGGCCTGTCGTACGAGGAGATCGGCGCGACGCTCGGGGTCAAGCTGGGCACCGTCCGCAGCCGGATCCACCGCGGGCGCCAGGCGCTGCGTGCGTCGCTCGAGCGCCGGCGCGCTTACGCACCGGAGTCTGCGAAGGTGTCGGTATGACCGCACCGCGAGGCTGGGGACTCCCCGAGTCGCACCTGATGCCGGACGCCGTGGTGGCGTTCGTCGACGGGGAGCTTTCGCACGGCGCCCGCGACCGCGCGGCGTCGCACATCACGCGCTGCGCGGCGTGCGCCGCCGAGGTGCGCGCCCAGCGCCAGACGGTGGAGGCGATCCGCCGCGCGTCGGCGCCGTCGATGTCGGCCGGGTTCCTGGCGAGCCTGCAGTCGATCCCGCAGCACACGGAGCTTCCGGGCACGCCGGACAACCTGGCGATCACGGCCGACGGCCAGCTGGTCGCCGTCCAGCGCCCGGACCGGGTGGCGGGCCTGCGCGACACGGGCGTGCTGGGTGGTGTCGCGCCGTTGGGATCGGCGGCGCCGCTGGGCCAGTCCCCGAACGTGGTCGGCGGCTTCAAGCGCCGCGCCGCGCAGGGAGCCGGCGTGGTGGTGTCCGGCCTGGTGCTGAGCGCGCTCGCCCTGGTCGGGACGACGGCGGACAGCGGTGACGGCGCGCCGGAGACCGGTGGCGGGGCGCCGCAGCAGGCGAACCTGCTGCCGGCCCAGATGGCGGTGCCGCAGCAGGTGGCGCCGGTGTCGACCCCGGTGAGCACGACGCCGGCCGCGGTGCCGGCGGGCATGCGCTGAGACTTGGTTCCCCGAAGGCCGTCATGAGGGATTCCTCGTGGCGGCCTTCGCCGTGCCCGCCGCGACGCCAGGCCAAGCAACAGCCACTTCACCGGCGGACCGGCAGACTCGGAGCACTGGGCTTGGGTATCGTCACGCCCAGCCACCTGATCTTCTGCACCGGGGAATGATGACCGAGCCGAACGTGAATCCCGAGCAGCCCGGCGCGCGCGACGCCGACCGGCTGGGTCCGCGGCCGCTCGCGCGGCCGGCCGTCGATCCAGCTCAGGCCGCCGTGTTCGGCAGGCCCACCGGCGTCGACGGCGCGTTCGACAAGCTCTACACCCCGCAGAAGTCCAATGGCGTCAGTCTCGCGCCGCCCGCGCCCGAGTCGCTGGCCGAGGCCTTCCGGCGGCCGCCCGGTGCCGAAGGCGTGCTGCTCGAACGGCCGCGGGAAGCGACGGCGGAACCGAAACCGCAGGATCCGCCCCTGTGGAACAGCACGAGCGACCCCTGGCGCGATCCCGGTGCCGGCGCCGTCCTCGCCGGGCCCGCGATGCCGGCCGAAGACGAGGAAAAGCCCGCGAAACGCCCGCCCGGCGCGTTGCTCAGCCTGCCCGAGGTGCTCTTCGGCCGCCGCGTGCAGCCGAAGGCGCTCGCGCTGCTCGGGGTCGTCGCGCTGCTCGTGGGTGCCGTCGGCGGGCTCGTCGGGTGGTGGGTCGCCGACACCGGGAACGGGCTCACCGGCTCCGCCACCATCTCCGAAGCCGAGGCCGCCAAGGAACGCCCCGCCGGCTCGGTCGCCGAGATCGCCAAGCGCGTCGCGCCCGCCGTCGTCTCGCTCGAGGTCTACAAGCCCGGCGCCGACTCCGGGGAGCAGGGCTCCGGGGTCATGATCGACCCGCAGGGCTACATCCTCACCAACGAGCACGTCATCTCCTCGGCGAGCGCCGACCCGGGCGTCAAGGTCACCGCGATCTTCATCGACGGCACCCGCACCGAGGCCAAGCTCGTCGGCTCCGACCAGAAGACCGACCTCGCGGTCGTCAAGGTCAACGTCACCAACCCGACCGTGCTGCAGATCGGCAAGTCCGCGGACCTGCAGGTCGGCGACACCGTGATGGCCATCGGCTCGCCGCTGGCGCTGCAGAACTCCGTGACCGCCGGCATCGTCAGCGCGCTGAACCGCCCGATCACCGCGGGCGGCGACAACGGCGCCCCGCCGGTCACCTACGAAGCCATCCAGACCGACGCCGCCATCAACCACGGCAACTCCGGCGGCGCGCTCGTCGACGCCACCGGCGCGCTGGTCGGGATCAACTCCTCGATCCGCTCCTCCGGCGCGGACGGCGGCAGCATCGGCATCGGCTTCGCCATCCCGAGCGACTACGCGGTCAAGATCGCGAAGGCGCTGATCAAGGACGGCAAGGTCCAGCACGCCGACATCGGCATCAACGCCTCGTCGACGGTCGCCGGCTCCTCCACCATGGGCGCGCAGGTGAAGAACGTCGCCCCCGGCGGCCCGGCCGCGAACGCGGGCATCAAGGAGGGCGACGTCATCACGAAGATCGGCGGCCGCCTGGTGCGCGACTCGGCCGAGATGACGGTCGCCGTGCGCGCCCACGACGTCGGCGAGGTCGTGCCGGTGCAACTGGCCCGCGACGGCGCGAGCTTCGTCGTCGACGTAACCCTGGCTTCCGACTGAGTTCCCGCGTTCGGCCTGCCGTCGCGCGGGCCGGGGCGGGTAACCTGGGCGGGTCGGTTCTGCAGCGGAGGTAGACGGGTGTTCGACAGTGTCGGATGGGGGGAAATCCTCGTCCTCATCATCGCCGGTCTCTTCATCCTCGGCCCGGAACGGCTTCCCGAGGCGGCGTCCTGGATGGCGAAGAGCGTGAAGAAGGTCCGCGACTTCGCCACCGGCGCGCGGGAACAGCTGCGCGAGGAGATGGGCCCGGAGTTCGACCAGCTCCGCAAGCCCCTCGAGGATTTGCGCGGCCTGCGCAACTTCGACCCGAAGCGAGTGGTGACCCAGCACCTGTTCGACGGCGACGCGGACCCGCTCGGCCTGAAGGGCATCACGAACGGCAGCCCGAACCTGAGCGGTACCAACGGTTCGAACGGGACGAACGGGACCAATGGCTCGAACGGGTACGCGGCGAGCCAGGCGAAGCAGCCGGAGCCGCTGAAGCCGGGCGAGCGCCCGCCGATCGACCCGGACGCCACGTAACTCGAGCCGGTTGTCCACAGCCCGGTCGTGCGGCGCAAGGGATGTCCGTTCCGAGAGTTTCCCTAGTCCCCGATCAAGAACCCCGAGCAGCTCACCGCTTCTCCCTACCGTCGGAAGGGGACGGCCATCCGCCGCCCACGTCGAAGGGGAGAACGATGAAACTCGGATCGCTGGGCTGCGCCGTGCTCGCGGCGAGCCTGCTGGCCTCGGGCCAAACCGCGGCCGCAGCCACAAGAACCGCCGCCTGCACCTGGAAGCCCACCGCCCTCGATGCCGGTACTTCCGTGAGCGCCGAGATCACCGCGACCGACGGCAAGGGCAACTTCGCCGGCTGGACGCTCCCCACCGACGAGTTCGGGGCCGGCCGCCGCGCCGCGTCCTGGACCGGTGGTACCTTCGCCGACCTCGGGACGGCCGGTACCGACGGCGCCGTCGTCACCGGCGAGAACCACTCGGGCGCCCCCGCGGGGACCGCGAGCTACGCGATATTCGGGACCGGTCTCTTCTTCGAAAAAGCCTTCAAAAGCGACGGCAGCACCCTCGTCCAGCTGCCCTTCCCGACGTCGGGCCGGTACACGCGCTCCGCCGCCGTCGGCATCACCGACTCCGGGGACGTCCTCGGCGTCGTGCGCAAGCAGGACGGCTCCGGCACGACCGCCGTCCGGTGGCCCGCCGGGCAGCCCGGCACCGTCACCCTGCTGACCGGCGTTCCGGCGGGTGTCGCCATGGCCGCCGTCGGCACCGACGGCTCGATCGCCTTCGCCAACGGCGACATCTGGCGTGACGGCACCACGACCCACCTCGGCACCCTGCCCGGCCTGAAGTACGCCTGGCCCGATGCCATCCGCAACGGCCGCGTCGTCGGCTACGGCGTCTACAACGGCAAGAACGTCGGCGTCTACTGGGACCAGCAGCTCGCCGCCCACGTCCTGCCGAAGTCCAGCTACAACCTCTCCAACGGCAACCCGGGCTTCTCGATCAACTCCAGCGGCCTGATCACCGGCCGCCTCGACGAGGCGAACGGCGGCAACGACGCGGCCGGCACCGGCTACGGCGTCTGGGACCAGGGCGCCTTCGTCGCGAAGTTCGGCGACCTCAAAGCCGACCTGCCCGTCGTCGTCGGCGATGACGGCACCGTGGGCGGCTACCGCTACGACTCCGCCACGCGGCACTCCACCGCCTACCTCTGGCGGTGCTCTTGAGAAGACCTCAGCGGCCGGCCGGGGTGACGTTCAGCATCATCCCGGCCAGGCCGCGGGCCTTGACCGTCAGCTTCTTCGCCGCGTCCTTCAGCACCACCGACGCCGGCGCCTCCGGCTCGGTCAGCACCAGCGGCTCACCCGCGTCGCCCTGGGCGACCATGCGCGGGTCCATCGGGACCTGGCCCAGCAGCGGCACCTCGGACCCGATCGACTTCGTCAGCGAGTCGGCCACCGTCTGGCCGCCACCCGAGCCGAAGATCTCCATGCGCTCCCCGGAAGGCGTCTCCAGCCACGACATGTTCTCGATGACCCCGGCCACTCGCTGACGCGTCTGCAGCGCGATCGCCCCCGCGCGCTCGGCCACCTCGGCCGCCGCCTGCTGGGGGGTGGTCACCACCAGGATCTCCGCGTTCGGGATCAGCTGGGCCACCGAGATCGCGATGTCGCCGGTGCCCGGCGGGAGGTCCAGCAGCAGGATGTCCAGGTCGCCCCAGAACACGTCCGCCAGGAACTGCTGCAACGCCCGGTGCAGCATCGGGCCGCGCCACACCACCGGCGTGTTGCCCGGGGTGAACATGCCGATCGAGATCACCTTCACGCCGTGGGACTGCGGCGGCATGATCATCGTGTCGACCTTGGTCGGCTTCTCGCGCGCGCCCAGCATGCGGGGGATCGAGTGGCCGTAGATGTCCGCGTCCACGACACCCACCGACAGCCCGCGCGCGGCCATCGCCGCCGCGAGGTTCACCGTGACCGACGACTTGCCGACGCCGCCCTTGCCCGACGCCACGCAGTACACCCGGGTCATCGAGCCCGGCTGCGCGAACGGGATCACCGGCTCCGCCTGGTCGCCGCGCAGGGACTTGCGCAGCTCGGTGCGCTGCTCGTCGCTCATCACGTCCAGTTCGACGCGCACGTCCACCACGCCCGGCAGCTTCGAAACCGCGTCGCGGGTGTCGTTGGTCAGCGTCGCCTTCAGCGGGCAGCCGGCCACCGTCAGGTAGATCCCGACGGTGACGACGCCGTCGTCAGCGACCGCGACGTCCTTGACCATCCCCAGGTCCGTGATGGGTTTCCGGATCTCGGGGTCTTGCACGCTCTTCAGCGCGCTGCGGACGTCGTCGACGCTGGGGAGCTGCTGCGTACTGGTCACCCCATCCATGTTACGTACCGGTAGGCGTACGGGACTTCTTGGGCTTTACGTCCAGGTCCTCCCGCAGCCGGTCGAGCTCGCTGCGCAGGTAGTCGCGCGTCGCGACTTCGCCGATCGCCAGCCGCAGCGCCGCCAGCTCCCTGGCCAGGTACTCCGTGTCCGCCTTCGTCTGCGCCGCCCGGTTGCGGTCCTCCTCCAGGGAGACGCGGTCGCGGTCGTCCTGCCGGTTCTGCGCCAGCAGGATCAGCGGCGCCGCATACGCCGCCTGCGTCGAAAACGCCAGGTTGAGCAGGATGAACGGGTACGGGTCCCACTGCAGTGACAGCGCTGTGAGGTTCAGCACGATCCAGACGATGACGATCAGCGTCTGCCAGAACAGGTACTTCCCGGTGCCCAGGAACCGGGCGATCCGCTCGGTGAAGCGGCCGAACGTGTCCGGGTCGATGTTCAGCCGGAACCGGGCTTGGCTGCGGGGCTGGTCGAGCCGCCGTCCCGAAGTCGGTTCAGGCACGGTCTTCCTCCAAGGTGTCGTGCAGCCCGGTCTCGCGCCAGTCCTCCGGCAGCAGGTGGTCGAGGACGTCGTCGACGGTCACCGCGCCGATCAGGTGGTCCTCGGTGTCGACGACCGGCCCGCAGGTCAGGTTGTAGGCCGCGAAGTACCGCGTGACCTCGGCCAGCGACGCGCCCGGTTTCAGCGGCGGCAGCCCGGTGTCCACCGCGCTGGCCACGAGTTCGGCGGGCGGCTCGCGCAGGAGCCGCTGGAAGTGGACGACGCCGACGTAGCGCCCGGTCGGCGTCGCCGTCGGCGGCCGGCAGACGAACACCATGCTGGCCAGCGCGGGCGGCAGCTCGGCGTTGCGGATGTGGGCCAGCGCCTCGGCGATCGTCGTGTCCGGGGTCAGCACCACCGGCTCCGGCGTCATGAGGCCGCCCGCGGTGTCGGAGGAGTACTCCAGCAGCCGCTTGACCGGCGCGGACTCCTCCGGCTCCATCAGCTCCAGCAGCCGGCTCTGGTCGGCCGGGGCCAGCTCGGCCAGCAGGTCGGCGGCGTCGTCGGGGTTCATCGCCTCGAGGACGTCGGCCGCGCGCTCCTCGGCCAGGTAGGCCAGCAGCTCCTTCTGGTCGTCGTCCGGCAGCTCCTCGATGACGTCGGCGAGGCGCTCGTCGTCCATCGCGTCGGCGACCTCGTGGCGGCGCTTGAGCGGCAGGTCGCGCACGGTCGCGGCGATGTCGGCCGGGCGCATCGTGTCGAACAGCATGAGCAGCTGGCCCGCCCCCTGCGGCTGCGCGCCGAGGTCGGCCAGGCCCAGCCCGGCCACCTCCGACCAGGGCAGCACCTGCATCGCCGCG
The DNA here is from genome assembly GCF_053605345.1 of Amycolatopsis sp. NPDC003865. NCBI lineage: Bacteria > Bacillati > Actinomycetota > Actinomycetes > Pseudonocardiales > Pseudonocardiaceae > Amycolatopsis > Amycolatopsis sp. NPDC003865. Next base: position 10,289 of record NZ_JBSGJA010000022.1, read on the forward strand.
CGACGGCGGCCCAGCCCGACCCGGCGTTCGCGGATGGCCAGCTTGGCGAGCACCCAGTCGCGGGTGCGGGTCGGTTCCATCCCGGCGTCGACGACGGTGATCCGCGTGTCGGACCCGGCCAGCGTCGCGTGCGCGTCGAGCAGCTGGCCGAGCACCAGGACCTCGTTGGGGCGCTGGTTGAACTGGCGCATGTTGACCGAGCCCGTGGCGAGCGTGACGGCGCTCGGCTCGATCGCGGTGACGCGCAGCATCGGCACGAAGACCCGCCGCCGCGTGGCCAGCTCGACGACGAGGCCGAGGATCCGCGGCGGCTGGGCGTCCAGGCGCAGTCCGGCGACCAGGTCGCGGACCCGGCCGATGGACTCGCCGTCCGGCCCGAAGACGGGCAAGCCGGACAGCTGAGCTGCGAAAACCCTGTTGACCGCGGCCATGCCGCTGACACTATCGGCTGGCCGCCCAGACAGCGATCTCCGGCACTGTGACGAAGGCGGGGTCGTCGCTGTCCGCGTCCTCCTCCAGCATCCAGATCCAGTTCTGCACCGCCCGCACGAGCGTCCACGCGCGCGCCTTCGAAGCGTCCAGTTCCTGCGAAGCGACGACCATCGCGAACCGTTCGTCCAGTGTGGACTCCGCGAACCGGTTCCAGAACAACGGGATGACGCCCCACTCGAGGTCGCCGGCCAGTGGCTTCGGGTCGATGACCAGCCACGGCTCCCGCGTGCCCGCCAGGACGTTCTGGAAGTGCAGGTCCTCGTTCACCAGCACCTCGCCCGCCGGGGGGCCCAGCTCGCGGCAGATCGCGACGGCGTCGTCGACCAGCCGCTTCTCGAACGGCTCGCCGAGTCCGGCCCAGCGGCGGGGGAGTTCTTCGGTCAACCGCGCCGCCTCGGCACGCAGGCTCCGGCGCAGCGCCGCCGGCGCGGGGACGGCCAACCGCCGCGCCGAGCCGCCGATGAGCGGGATCGCCGAGCGCAGCGGGAGGTCGTCGAGGGTGCGGCCGGCGTCGAGCCGTTCGAGCAGCAGCACGCCGTCGTCCGGCGCGGACTCCAGCAGCAGCACCGCACCCCGGCCGGCCCATGTGGACAGTGCGAGCGGCTCGTCGGCGGACTCTTCGTCGCGCCAGCCCAGTTTCAGCACCACCGGCGTGCCGTCGGCCAGCCGCGCGGGCTGCACCACGCCGACGTACCCGTGCATCGCCTCGCCGTCGAACGTCAGACCCCACTTCCGCGCGTACCCCGCGGCGAGGTCCGGCAGCGCCGCCAGCCACGGGACGGCGCCGGGGCCGAGCACCCGGGGCGCGCGAGCGGCGAACAGCGGCGGGACGCGGAGATCGTTCACCACCCCAGTCTGCCCGCTCGGTCCAGCGCATTTCGTCATGGTCTTCGCGGGCGTACGCTGGGTTTTCAGGGGAAAACGCAACCCCGGGAGCAGCCATGGTGGTGGAGATCCTCAGCGCCGTCGTCCTCGCGGGCGGGGTGTGGCTCGCGTCGAGCGTGCGCGTGGTGAAGCAGTACGAGCGCGGTCTGGTCTACCGGTTCGGCCGGGTGCGGTCGCGGGTCGCGGAACCCGGGCTGATGGTGCTGGTGCCGTTCGCGGACCGGCTGCAGAAGGTCAACATGCAGATCGTGACCATGCCGGTGCCCGCCCAGGACGGCATCACCCGCGACAACGTCACGGTCCGGGTCGACGCGGTCGTCTACTTCAAGGTGATCGACCCGGTCGTCGCGGCGGTCAACGTCCAGGACTACCGGTCGGCGGTCGGCCAGGTCGCGCAGACGTCGCTGCGCTCGATCATCGGCAAGAGCGACCTCGACGACCTGCTCTCCAACCGCGAGCGCCTCAACGAGGGCCTGGAGCTGATGATCGACAGCCCGGCGCTGGACTGGGGCATCCACATCGACCGCGTCGAGATCAAGGACGTCGCGCTCCCGGAGGCGATGAAGCGCTCCATGTCGCGCCAGGCCGAGGCGGAGCGGGAACGGCGTGCGCGCGTCATCTCCGCCGATGGTGAGCTGCAGGCGTCGCACAAGCTCGCGCAGGCCGCGGCGACGATGGCCGACACCCCGTCGGCGCTGCAGCTGCGGCTGCTGGAGACCGTCGTGCAGGTGTCGTCGGAGAAGAACTCGACGCTGGTGCTGCCGTTCCCGGTGGAGCTGCTGCGGTTCCTGGACGCGCAGACCCCCAAGGCGGCCGCCCCGGCTCCGGCTCCCGCGGCTCCGGAGCCGGAACTCGAGCTGCCGGAGGCCAAGCCGGAGGCGAACGGCCACGCGACGCCGTCGCCGCGCAGCCCCGGCGACGCGGTGCTGCCGGCGGACTAGTCCAGCTGGCCGTTCGCGGCCAGGATGATCAAGGTCGTGAAGAAGCTGAACCACAGCGCGAGCACGACGTAGCCGATGATCACGGCGGCCGTGGCCATGCCGCGGCCGCCCGCCTCGCCGCGGTTCGTCTTGCTCAGCGCGATGTGGCCCATCACCAGCCCGGCGATCGCCGTGATGCCGGAGCAGAAGCCGAGGATCGAGCAGACCAGCGCGCCGATCGCCAGCGCGTTGTCCTGCCGCCGCGGCGGGCCCGGCACGTACGGCGGCTGGACGTAGGGCGCCGGGCCGCCGTAGGGCTGGCCGTAGGCCGGCGGGTACGGCTGCTGGTAGACCGGTTCCCCCGGGGCGACGTACGGCGTGCCGGGGATGTGCGCGGCCGGCGTCTCGAACGACCCCGGCGGCAGCTCGGCGGGCTGCTCGGGCGTGGCCGGCTCCGGTTCCGGTGGCCCGGTGACTGTGCTGTCGCTCGCCGGCGGGTCGTAGTTCTCCGGCGTGTACGGTGCCGGATCCGCGGTCGGCGGCGGGTCGTAGGACACGGCCGGACGGTCCTTGTCCCCGGACGGGTCGGTCATGGCGGGCCCCCTCGATGCGTGCTGGACCTCAATTTAGCGGTCAGCGGAGGAGCCCGTGCGCGACGCCGAGCCGGAAGAGCAGCACGAGCGCGACCGCGTTCAGCACGATCCCGAGGTAGCCCACGACGAACGCGGCGATCGCGATGCCCCGGCCGGTGGCCTCGCCGCGGGTGGCCCGGCGGTGGGCGACGTGGCCCAGGACGATGCCCGCGAATCCCGCCGGCAGACACCCCACGGCGCCGGCGACCGAGCAGAGCAACGCCCCGGCCGCGAGTCCCGGGCCCGGCTCGCCGGGGTCCGGCGGGGGAGCGCCGGCCGGGGACCGCCTGCCGAAGGGGTCGTCCGGGTCGTACTGGTGGCTCAAGATCGGCTTCCTCCGCGCGGGACTCTACGGCCGGGAGCGTGAGCGCCCTCATAGCAGGGTTGGGGGATTGGGGTCATACTCACCGGTAACCCAGCGCCGGGAGCCGGCGTCGCAATCGGAAAGGGAGCCGTGATGGCCCGTCTCGCCCAGACCGCCGGCCTCACCGACGTGCAGTCGGAGATCCTCGCGACCGTCCGCTCGTTCGTGGACAAGGAGGTCATCCCGCACGCGCAGGAGCTCGAGCACTCCGACACCTACCCGGCGGACATCGTCGAGGGCATGAAGGAGATGGGCCTGTTCGGGATCACCATCCCGGAGGAGTACGGCGGGCTCGGCGAGTCGCTGCTGACCTACGCGCTGGTCGTGGAGGAGATCGCGCGCGGCTGGATGAGCGTGTCCGGCGTGATCAACACCCACTTCATCGTGGCGCACATGATCTCCCGCCACGGCACCGAAGCGCAGAAGCAGCACTTCCTGCCGCGGATGGCGACCGGCGAGGTGCGCGGCTCGTTCTCGATGTCGGAGCCGGACCTCGGCTCGGACGTCGCGGCGATCAAGACGAAGGCGAAGAAGACCGACGACGGCTACGTCATCGACGGCTCCAAGATGTGGCTGACCAACGGCGGCTCGTCCAACCTGATCGCGCTGCTGGTGAAGACGGACGAGGGCGCCGAGAAGGCCCACCAGAACCTCACGACGTTCCTCGTGGAGAAGCCGGAGGGCTTCGGCGAGGTGGCGCCGGGCCTGACCATCCCCGGCAAGATCGACAAGATGGGCTACAAGGGCGTCGACACGACCGAAGCGGTCTTCGACGGCTTCAAGATCGGCGCGGACATGGTCTTGGGCGAGGCGCCGGGCAAGGGCTTCGCGTACATGATGGACGGTGTCGAGGTCGGCCGCGTGAACGTCGCGGCGCGGGCGTGCGGCATCGCGATCCGCGCGTTCGAGCTGGCGGTCGAGTACGCCCAGCAGCGCAAGACGTTCGGCAAGGCGATCGCCGAGCACCAGGCCGTGGCGTTCAAGCTGGCCGAGATGGCGACGAAGGTCGAGGCGGCCCACCTGATGATGGTGAACGCGGCCCGGTTGAAGGACTCGGGCGAGCGCAACGACGTCGAGGCGGGGATGGCGAAGCTGATCGCTTCGGAGTACTGCGCGGAGGTCACGCAGGACGCGTTCCGCATCCACGGCGGTTACGGGTACTCGAAGGAGTACGAGATCGAGCGGCTGATGCGCGAGGCGCCGTTCCTGCTGATCGGCGAGGGCACGAGCGAGATCCAGAAGACGATCATCTCCCGCGGTCTGCTGCGGGAGTACAAGTCGCGGTCCTGACGCGATCCGGGGCCGATTGTCGATACGACGACAATCGGCTCCGGCCTTTCGGGGTAAGCGGCTCGCACGGTCCGGGCGTTCTTGACAAGATGGACGCCCAGACCCACGAGTGCGCAGGTGATGATGGTGAGTAGTCCCTTCGGCGGGAGCCGGGCGCCCGGCAACCTGCCTCGGCTGCCGACCCCGCCGACCGGCTGGCCGATCGGGTCGTACGCGACCTACGGCGAGGCGCAGCAGGCCGTCGACTTCCTCGCGGACAGCGAGTTCGCCGTCTCCGACGTCACGATCGTCGGGGTCGACCTGATGCTCGTCGAACGGGTCATCGGGAAGCTGTCCTGGGGCCGCGTGCTCGGCACCGGTGCGGTGTCCGGCGCCTGGTTCGGCCTGTTCGCCGGGCTGCTGCTCGGCTTGTTCGTCAACCAGGGCTTCGCGCTGCAGCTGCTGACCGGGCTCGTGCTCGGCGTCCTGTCGGGGCTGATGTTCGCCGCCATCGGGTACAGCATGTCGCGCGGGCGGCGGGACTTCTCCTCGGCGAGCCAGCTCGTCGCCGGCCGCTACGACGTCCTGTGCCAGCCGCGCACGGCCGAACAGGGCCGCGAGCTGCTCGCCAAGCTGGCCCTCAAACCACCTCCGGCGACGACCTGAAAAAAGCCGCCATTATCAGGGGAAAATCACAGTTCGAGCTGCAGTGGGCTGAATCGTTACCGATACTGCTTGCGGGGTGTGATCGCCCGGCATAAGTTGTCCGACACCAGTCGGGCGGCCTCGCCCTACCAGCGCGGCGGCCCGAGCACTAGCACGTCGGGGTGCTGGCGCGGTTCGCCTCATCGCGTCGTGGTGCCCACCGGGCACCGCGGTATCCGGCGTGCACGCGGGTGAGGAGGCCTGATGGGGAAGAGGATCGGCGCGGGCAAACGGGGGCGCTCGCCCGGCCGTACCGCGGTCCTGCTGGGGGCAGGGGCTTTGGTGACCGGCATGCTGGCCGGTTGCGGATCGGGCGGCGGGCTGAAGATCAACGTCTACTACGCGCCGGAGGACAGCTTCCAGAAAGTCGTCGACAACTGCAACAAGGCGGCGAACGGGAAGTACGAGATCGTCTACAACAAGCTGCAGCGCGGCGCGGACGACCAGCGCCTGCAGATGGCGAGGCGGCTCGCCGCGGGTGACACCGCGATGGACGTCCTCGGGCTCGACGTGACCTGGGTTTCGGAGTTCGCCGAAGCCGGCTGGGTCGAGGAGTGGAAGGACCAGAACAAGGCGGCCGCCACCGAAGGCGTCCTGCAGGGACCGCTGGAAACGGCGACCTACGACGGGAAGCTCTACGCGGCCACGAAGAACACCAACGTCCAGCTGCTCTGGTACGACGACCGGATCACGCCCACGCCGCCCAAGACGTGGGAAGAGATGATCGCCAAGTCCAAGGAGCTCAAGGCGCAGGGCAAGCCCTACAGCATCGTGTTCACCGGCGCGCAGTACGAAGGCCTCGTCGTCTTCTACAACACGCTCGTGGAGTCGATGGGCGGGCACATCCTGTCCGACGACGGCAAGAGCGTCGTCCTGGACGACGGCGCGGTGCAGGCGCTCGCGCTGCTGAAGCAGATCGCGTCCTCGGGCATCACCGATGCCTCGCTGACCAACTCGAAGGAGGACGACGTCCGCCAGACGTTCCAGCGCGGGGACGCCGCGTTCGAGCTCAACTGGCCGTTCGTCTACGCCTCCTACGCCAAGGAAAAGCCGCAGGACGTCTCGCACTTCAAGTGGGCCGTCTACCCCGAGGCGAAGGCCGGCACGCCGGCCAAGACCACGATCGGCGGCTACGACCTCGGCGTCAGCTCGCTGTCGCAGCACAAGCCCGAAGCGTTCGAAGCGGCGCTGTGCCTGCGCAACGCGGAGAACCAGAAGTTCTCGGCGATCAACGACGGCGTCCCGCCGACCATCGAATCGGTGTACCACAACGACACCCCGCTCGACCCGTCCAAGCCGGCGAGCGCCGACAACCCGAACATGGCGCTGAAGTACCCGATGCGCGATTCGATCATCGACGCCATCAAGGACTCCGCGGTGCGGCCGCTGACCCCGGCGTACCAGAACATGTCGACCGTGATGTCGAAAGTCCTTTCCCCGCCGGGTGAAATCGACCCGCAGGCCACCGCGGCGAAGCTGCGCGAGCAGCTCAACGACGCGCTCCAGTCGAAGGGAGTGATCCCGTGACCGTCCAGGACCCGACCACGGCGGGAGCCACCGCGGCACCGGAACCCGTGTCGCACAAGAAGAAGGGCAAGCCCGCCCTCTCCGAAGGGAAGAAGGCCGAGCGGCGGCTCGGGCTGTGGCTGTGCGCGCCCGCGTTCGTCGTGATGATCGCGGTCACCGGCTACCCGATCGTCTACTCCATCTGGCTGTCGCTGCAGCGGTACGACCTGCGCTTCCCGGCGCAGCAGGAGTTCGTCGGCTTCGACAACTACGGGGCCGTGCTGTCCAATTCGTACTGGTGGACGGCGTTCGGCACGACGATGTTCCTGACCGTCGTGTCGGTGGCCATCGAGTTCGTGCTCGGCATGGCGCTGGCGCTGATCATGCACCGGACGCTCGTCGGCCGCGGCCTCGTCCGCACCGTCGCGCTGATCCCGTACGGCATCGTCACGGTCGTCGCGGCGTTCTCGTGGTACTACGCGTGGACGCCGAAGACCGGCTACCTGGCCAACTGGCTGGCCGCGGACGCGGCGCCGCTGACCGACCAGTGGCCGTCGATGTTCATCATCATCGGCGCCGAGGTGTGGAAGACCACGCCGTTCATGGCGCTGCTGCTGATGGCCGGCCTCGCGCTGGTGCCGGACGACCTGCTCAAGGCCGCGGCGATGGACGGCGCGAGCGCGTGGCAGCGGTTCACGAAGGTGATGCTGCCGGTGATGAAGCCGGCGATCCTGGTGGCGCTGCTGTTCCGCACGCTCGACGCGTTCCGGATCTTCGACAACATCTACGTGCTCACCGGCGGCGCGCAGGACACCGGCTCGGTGTCCATGCAGACCTACGACAACCTGGTCAAGGGCCTCAACCTCGGGATCGGGTCGACGATGGCGGTGCTGATCTTCATCACCGTGGCGATCATCGCCTTCATCTTCATCAAGGTGTTCGGCACGGCCGCACCTGGCTCGGACGACGGGGGTAAGCGCTGATGGTGATGGGAACCGTCACGACGGGCCGCAAAGTTCGCTGGGGCCTGGTCGACATCCTCGTGCTGGTGTTCGCGCTGGTGCCGGTGCTCTGGGTCGTTTCGCTGTCGTTCAAGACCAAGGACACGCTGACCGACGGGTCGTTCATCCCGCAGTCGTGGACCTGGCAGAACTACGCGGACATCTTCCAGACCTCGGAGTTCCTGCTGGCGCTGGTGAACTCGATCGGCATCGCGATCATCTCGACCGTGATCGCGGTGGTGCTGGGCACGATGGCCGCGTACGCGATCGCGCGGCTGGAGTTCCCCGGCAAGCAGCTGCTCGTCGGGCTCTCGCTGCTGATCGCGATGTTCCCGCAGGTGTCGCTGGTGACCCCGCTGTTCAACATCGAGCGGAACCTGGCGCTGTTCGACACCTGGCCGGGCCTGATCCTGCCCTACATCACGTTCGCCCTGCCGCTGTCGATCTACACGCTGTCGGCGTTCTTCCGCGAAATCCCGTGGGAGCTGGAAAAGGCGGCGAAGATGGACGGCGCGACGCCGGCCCAGGCGTTCCGGAAGGTGATCGCGCCGCTGGCCGCGCCGGGCGTGTTCACCACCGCGATCCTGGTGTTCATCTTCTGCTGGAACGACTTCCTGTTCGCCATCTCGCTGACGTCGACCACGGCGTCGCGCACGGTGCCGGCGGCGTTGTCGTTCTTCACCGGGTCCTCGCAGTTCGAGGACCCGACCGGGCAGGTGAGCGCGGCCGCGGTCGTGATCACCATCCCGATCATTGTGTTCGTGTTGTTCTTCCAGCGTCGCATCGTGGCGGGGCTGACCTCCGGTGCGGTGAAGGGGTAGTCATGGCTGAAATCGTCCTCGACAAGGTGTCGAAGAAGTACCCCGACGGCGCGCTCGCGGTGTCCGAAGTGGACATCACCATCGCCGACGGCGAGTTCATCATCCTGGTCGGCCCGTCCGGCTGCGGGAAGTCGACGACGCTGAACATGGTGGCGGGCCTGGAGGACATCTCCTCCGGCGAGCTGCGCATCGACGGCAAGCGCGTCAACGAGAAGGCCCCCAAGGACCGCGACATCGCGATGGTGTTCCAGTCCTACGCGCTCTACCCGCACATGAGCGTCCGGGAGAACATGGCGTTCCCGCTGCGGCTGGCGAAGGTCGACGACAAGACGGTCCGGGCGAAGGTCGAGGAGGCGGCGCAGATCCTCGACCTGACCCAGCACCTCGACCGCAAGCCGGCCAACCTCTCCGGTGGCCAGCGGCAGCGCGTCGCGATGGGCCGGGCGATCGTCCGCAGCCCCAAGGCGTTCCTGATGGACGAGCCACTGTCCAACCTGGACGCCAAGCTGCGCGGGCAGATGCGGACGTCGGTGTCGAAGATCCAGAAGCAGCTCGGCACGACGACGCTGTACGTCACGCACGACCAGACCGAAGCCATGACCCTGGGCGACCGGGTCGTGGTGCTGCGCGGCGGGTACGTGCAGCAGATCGGCGCACCGCAGTTCCTCTACGACAACCCGGCGAACCTGTTCGTGGCCGGGTTCATCGGCTCGCCGTCGATGAACTTCGTGCCGGCGACGCTGGAGAACAACGAGCTGCGCAGCGCGCTGGGCACGACACCGCTGACGGACCGCGTCCGGCAGCTGGTGGAGAAGGCCAACGCGCCGCGTGAGCTGATCGTCGGCATCCGGCCGGAGCACTTCGAGGACGCGGCGCTGGTCGAGGCCGGTCAGAAGGCGGGCGGCGCCACGTTCACCGCGCACATCGACGTGCTGGAGTCGATGGGCTCGGAGAAGTTCGCCCACTTCACGCTGGAGGGCGACGTGGCGACGTCCGAGGAGCTGGCGGAGCTGGCCGCGGACAGCGGCTCGTCCGACGTCCCGGGCGCGGAGTCCCAGATCGTGGCCCGGCTGTCGGCGGAGTCGTCCGCGGCGGAGAACGCGGACCTCGAAGTCTGGTACGACGCGGACAAGATCAAGCTGTTCGACCCCGCGAACGGCAAGAACCTCACCTACGAGGACTGACCGCGAGCCCGTGAAGGCCTCCTTTCCGGCGAAAGGAGGCCTTCACGGCGTTTCAGAGGTGCCGGGTGGGGCGGTAGACGAGTTCCTGGGTGCCGCCGTCGAGCGTCCGGCTCTCCAGGAGCTCGAGGTCGAAGGCTTCCGCGCCCGCGAAGACCGGGGCGTCCCCGAACTTGCCGCTGAGCACCGGGAACAGCGTGACCTGGAGGCGGTCGACGAGCCCGGCGGCCAGCAGCGCCCGGTTCAGCGAAAGGCTGCCGTGCGAGCGCAACGGCACGTCGGACTCCTCCTTGAGGCGGGCGACGACGTCGACCGCGTCGCCGCTCACGACGGTCGCGTCGGGCCAGTCCAGCGGGCCGTGGAGCGTGCTCGAGATGACCGTGGCCGGCAGGCTCCGCATCCGGCGGACCCACGCGTCGCCCGCCTCGTCGTCGCCGGGCAGTTCCACGTTCCTCCGGAAGGTGGTGGCGCCGAAGACCATCCGCTGGTCGTCGCGGTACTGCGCGAGGCGGTGGGCGAGCAGTTCGGGACCTTGCTTGCCCCAGTAACCGCCCCAGTCGCCGTAGTGGCTGCCGAAGCCGTCGAGGCTGGCGAAGACGTCGAAGGTGTAGGTCGCGGTCATGCGGGGCTCCGTATCGGTTCGGGTGCTGTCACTGGGACTACGAACCGGCCGGCGGCGATTCGACATCCGCCCGCGAAAAAGTTCCTACGGAGTCGGAAGCACCGGGAAGATCGCGTTCGCCGCGGCGCGTGCCTGGGCGCAGGTGCCGTCGCCGGCGGTGCCCGCCGTCTCGACCACACTGAGCTCCGCCAGTTCGCGGCGGCCCGGCAGGCCCGGCGCCGGCTGCGTCGTGTCCACCAGACAGAACGCGCCCGCGACGCGCACCCGGGCTTCCCGGCCGCCCAGTGTCTCGGGCGGGGCGGCCGGCTCGTCGGTCTCCACAGTCAGCTTGAGGCTCACCTTGCCGCGGATGCAGCTGTGCCCGGACAGTCCCGTCGCCGGCCGGCTGCCCTTGCCCGCGACCGCTTCGAGGTCGGGGTTGTCCAGCAGCACGCACGGCGCCACCTGGCCCCACGAGCGGTCCGGGAACTTCAGCCGCCCGACCTTGCCCGCGGTGATGGCGGTCAGCGCCGAGCCGACCGCCGCGTCCGCGACGCCGCAGCGCGCGGCCTGGTCGTCGCCGGTGTCGGTGACCGACAGGTCGAGCCGGTTGCCGTCGGCGAAGGTGATCGCGCGGGTGCAGGTGCTGTGGTCGTTGAACATCGACTGCTGGACCGCGACGCCGTCCGGCACGGGCCCGGGGTAGGCGTAGGGCCGGATGTTCGGGTCGGAGTCGAAGGCCAGCGGCCCCATGAGGATCGTGCGCGCGCCGACGTCGGCCCGGCAGGTCTCGAAGGTCGGGATCGCGACGGCGCCGGGCGCGACGGCGGGCACGTCGAGCAGGCTGCAGTAGTCGACGGTGGCGTAGTCCCCGAGCGCGGCGGAGGCGGTCAGCGGCGTCGGCCCGGACGACTGCTGCGGAGCGGCCTGGGTCGTCGCGCACCCGGCGGTGAGCAGGGCGCAGACCATCGCGACGACCAAGTGTTTCGGACGCGGGTACACGGTGAGCCAGTATCACCGCATCGGGCGGAAAAACCAGCCCTGACGGGGACATCTCTCAGTATTTTCCCAGCCTCGGACGGAGAACGCGCAGGTCATCGGAGTACGGCTCGGTTTCCGGGGTTTCGCGTGGCCGTCCGAACGTTTTTCGCTTTTACCGTCCCCTAAGGGAGCGATCCTTCCCGCGGGCGATGCGGAAGCGGGTACTCCGGTGGTGAAGTGGAGATATCGGAACTTCGAGGAAAGGGAAAAACGATGAGCGCACCGGTCACCCGACGGCTGTCCCGTCCCCGCTACGGCCGCATGATCGGCGGCGTGTGCGCGGGTCTCGCCCAGAGGTGGGGCATGAAGACGAGCACCGTGCGGCTGCTGGCCGTGCTGTCGTGCCTGCTGCCCGGGCCGCAGTTCGTGGCGTACCTGATCCTGTGGGCGATCATCCCGTCCGAGTGACGGCGGTGAGGAACCCGAGCCAGGACGACGGGGCGAAGGTGAGGTGCGGGCCGGAAGGGTCTTTCGAGTCCCGCACCGCCACGGCGGGCGAGGTGAGGGAGACTTCGACGCAAGCGGTGTTTTCGCCTTGGCTGTAGCTGCTCTTGAACCAGGTCGCCTCGTTCAGGTCCACAGCCCCACCTCAAGCGCTCATTTCGTTGGCCAGCGCGAAAACGAGATCCCTCGACTCGCCTTCGCCGAGGGCCATCCTACTCAGCTTGCGGAACTGGCGGATGAGCTCGGCGACCTGGGTCTGCTTGACCAGCTGCAGGTGGCCGCCCGCGTGGTCCACGTAGCCGAGATCGCTGATGGTGTCCTCCGGGAACCGCAGCACCGAAAACGCACCCCGTAGCCCCGGGTGCACTCCGATCGCGGCCGACAGCACCTGCACCTGCACATTGCCGAGCTCGGAGAGCTCGACAATGTGCAGCATCTGCGCCACGAGGGCGCTGGGTTTCGCGATGCGGCGGCGAAGGGCTACCTCATCGATGATCGCGTGGAGCTGAAGCGGCTCTTCGCTGTGAAGCCGCTTCGCGCGGTGCATGCGCACGTTGAGGTTCCGGTTGCGCTCGCGAGTACCGCTCTCGGCGAAGAAAGCGGCCGCGTAGTCCTCGGTCTGCAGCAGGCCCGGCACCGTCGCCAGCTCGAAGTTGCGGACCGAAACCGCCTCCGCCTCGAGTGCCGGGTAGCTGTTGACCGACACCCCCTCGATCCGGTTCTGGTTGGGCCGCTTCGCCTCGCGCGCGATGTCGACCACCCGCACCAGATCGTCCTCGGGCAGCCGGTACAGCTCCGCCATCGCCCGCGCGTGCAGCGGGTGGATCGCGCCCTGGCCCTTCTCCATCCGCGAGAGCGTGCTCTTGGAGATGTCCAGGTCGCCGCCCGCTTGTTCCAGCGTCAACCCGGCTTTCTCCCGCCAGGCCTTCAGCTCCCGTCCGAGCTGCAACCGCCTGATCGCCGGAACGCTGTAGTACGCCACCGCACCTCCCCGTCGCCATGATCGCGCGGGGTGCAGTGTCCGGGCGGGAGGGCGGCGCCGGGATCCCGCGCCGATCACCCCATCAGGGGCGCCAGCAGGACATCGCCCGGTCGATCTCCTGCTCGTCGAGCGGTGGGCGGGGCAGCTTCGAGGGCTTGCCGGGCTCCGCGCGGAGGCCGTCGAGCAGCATGCCGAGGCTGCGGCGCCACAGGTCCGGGTCGACCGCGCACGTGAACTCGACCACCGAGCCGACCATCATGTGCACGAGCGCCATGTCCGAGGGGGCGAAGTCCGCCCGCAGCCCCCCGGCGTCCTGCGCCCGCTCGATGAGCTGTGTGATCAACGGCACCATGCGGGCTTTCTCTTCGGCGACGTGCTCGTGACCGAACTTGTTGGACAGCATGATCTCGCGCAGCCCGCGGTCGGCGGAGTGCATCTCGGCCGCTTTCCAGGTGAAGTCGACGAACGCCTGCCACGGGTCCTCGGCCTTCAGCGCTTCCACGGCGAGGTCGCCGATCTCTTCCATCCGCTCGGCGAACATGGCCTCGACCAGGTGTTCCTTACTGGGGAACCGGCGGTAGACCGTGCCGACGCCGAGGCCGGCGTGGTGGGCGATGTCGTCCAGCGTGGCCTCGAGCCCCCGCAGGCCGAACACCTCGCGGGCCGACGCCAGGATGCGGCGGCGATTGAGTTCGGCGTCGCGCCGCAGCGGCCGCGCCGGTGCGGCGGGACCAGCGTCCCGTGTCATCCCGTCAGTCTAACTCACAAAGTAGAGGCACCTTCTCCGGTTTGTGTGTACCTTGGGTCGCGTAAGGGGAGATACCTACTCCACATAGCTTCCTGATCACTCCCAGTGAGGGGACACCCATGTCCGAATCCACTCTCGCCGTCGCCGCGCCGGGGGACGCGCGCGCCGCCGAGAACCCCCACCACAGCCGCAGATGGCTGATCCTGGTGATGATCGGCATCGCGCAGCTGATGGTCGTGCTGGACGCGACCGTCGTGAACATCGCGCTGCCGTCCGCGCAGGTCGACCTGGGCTTCTCGAACGACGCGCGCCAGTGGGTCGTCACGGCGTACGCGCTCGCGTTCGGCAGCCTGCTGCTGCTCGGCGGTCGCCTCGCGGACCTGTTCGGCCGCAAGAACGCGCTGCTCGTCGGCCTGGCCGGCTTCGCCGCGGTGTCCGCCCTCGGCGGCTTCGCGACCAACATCGAGATGCTGCTGATCGCCCGCGCGGCCCAGGGTGTCTTCGGCGCGCTGCTCGCGCCCGCCACGCTCTCACTGCTCACCACGACGTTCACCGACCCGAAGGAACGCGGCCGCGCGTTCGGCGTGTTCGGCGCCATCGGCGGTGGCGGCGCGGCGGTCGGGCTGCTGCTCGGCGGCGTGCTCACCGAGTACCTCGACTGGCGCTGGTGCATGTTCGTGAACATCATCTTCGCCGTCGTCGCGTTCGTCGGCAGCTCGGTCCTGTTGCGCAACCAGCGCGACGCCGGACCGCGCCCGAAGCTCGACCTGCCGGGCACGATCACCGCGTCGGCCGGCCTGTTCGCGCTGGTCTACGGCTTCGCGAACGCGGAGTCGGACTCGTGGTCGTCGGTGTCGGTGTGGGGCTTCCTCGCGGCCGGCGTGGTGCTGCTGGGCGTCTTCGCGTGGCTGCAGCAGCGGGTGTCGCACCCGCTGCTCCCGCTGCGCGTCCTGCTGGACCGCAACCGCGGTGGCTCCTACCTGGCGATGTTCCTGCTGGCCATCGGCATGTTCGCGATCTTCCTGTTCCTGACGTTCTACGTGCAGCAGAACCTGCGGTTCACGCCGATCCAGAGCGGCGTCGGGTTCCTGCCGATGGTGGCGACGCTGATGCTGTCGGCGACGACGGCGACGGCCGTGCTGCTGCCCCGCTTCGGCCCGCGCCCGCTGGTCCCGACCGGCATGGCGATCGCGGCGGTGGGCCTGTTCTGGCTGAGCGGCATCGGCCTCGACAGCACGTACGCGTCCGGCGTGCTCGGCCCGCTGCTGGTGATGGGCTTCGGCATCGGCCTGGCGATGGCGCCGGCGATGAGCGTCGCGACGTTCGGCGTCGAGGCGCACGACGCGGGCGTCGCGTCGGCCGCGGTCAACACGATGCAGCAGGTGGGCGGCTCGATCGGCACGGCGCTGCTGTCGACGCTGGCCGGCAACGCGGCGACGTCGTACCTCGCGGGCAAGGTCCCGACCCCGCAACTGGCGGCCGAGGCGGCGATCGAGAGCTACACGACGGCGTTCACGTGGGCGGCCGTGATCTTCGCGGCCGGCGCGGTGCTCAGCGGCCTGCTGCTGCGCCCGGGCGTCCCCAAGGGCGAAGCCGCTCCCGGCGCCATCCACATGTGAGTTCCGCTTGAACCTTCCCGGCCCTCCGCGCACTAGTAAGACTGAAACCGTGCGAAGGAGGGCCGGGTGCGGGCGTCCAGAGACTCCGACTTCAGTGAGTACTTCGAAGCGCGGGTGCAGCGGTTCCGGCGCGTGGCGTTCGCGCTCTGCGGCGACTGGTACGAAGCCGAGGACCTGGTCCAGGCGATGTTCGTGCAGCTGTACCGGCGCTGGCGCCGCGTCCGCCCGGACACGGCGGACGCGTACGCGCGCCGCATCCTGCTGAACCTCTTCCTCGCCGGGCGGCGCAAGTCCGCGCGCGAATACGTGACGGCTGTCGTTCCGGAGACGGAGTCACCACCGGGCCGGGACACGCCGCTGCGCCTCGACGTGGAGCGCGCGCTGTCCGGGCTGACGCCCCGCCAGCGCGCGATGGTCGTGCTCCGGTTCCTCGAAGACCTCCCGGTGACGGAGGTGGCGTCGCTGCTCGGCATCGCCGAAGGCACGGTCAAGTCCCAGACGGCCCGCGGGGTGGACGCCCTGCGCGCGGCTCTGGCGTTTCCGATGAGCGGGGAGCGGTGATGGAAGACGTCCGGACCGCCTTGACGGAGTACGTGACCGAGGGCGAACCGCCTCTGGGCCTCACTGGCGAAGCCGTTCTTTCGGCAGCGCGCCTGTCCCGACGGCGGCACCTGCTCACCGGGGCGGTGGCGGTGTTCGTGGCGGTGCTCGCGCTGGGGTTGGCGGTGGTGGTGCTGCCGGACCGCGATCCGGTGGCCGGGCGGCCGTGCCCCACCGCGGTGGACACGCGGTCGGCGCTGGTCGACCGGCTGAGCTGCGTGGTGGGCAACGCGGTCCGAGCGCTCCTGCCCGCGGACGCTGTCGTCACCCGGTTGACGACTCCGGGCGAGACGCCGCCGCCCGCGGATCCGTTCCGCCTGATCGCGGACCCGATCGGAGCCGCACCCGAGGAGGCGATCTTCCACCTGGGAGTGCGGGTGACCGACGCGGCGGGTCCGGGGTCGGTGTACGTGCTGATCGTGCCCGGCACCACCGGGGGCCCATCGTGCGGCCAAGCGGAAGAGATCACGTGCCGCACCGAACCCACGGCCCTGGGATTGGTGCGGTCGGCTTCCCTGCGGGTGGGGGACGCCGTGAAGAACCGCGTGGCACTGGCCGGCCCAGCGTCGCTCGTGCAGTTCTGGTCGAACAGCAGCGGGGTGCCGGAGCAGTCCGGGGTGCGGTTGCCGAAGCAGCGTCCGGAGCCGACGTTGACGCTGGAGCAGGTGCGAAGCCTGGCGCTGACGCCGGGGCTGACGTTCTGAGGCCGGTCGCGAGCGGCAATTCGGGGTGCCCCTCGAGCACCGCTCACGACCGGCGGGAGCGGAGGGTCTCGATGACCTCGTCGTCCCACCGGTGGGTCCGGATCAGCCGGTACCGCTCCGCCGCCACCCACATGTACGCCTCGGCGTCGGTCCGGTCCCCGATCAGGTCCGCCTGCCTCAGCATCCCCACCACCGGCACGAACTCCTCGTCGAACCACCGCTGCGCCACGCTCGCGCGGTCGCAGAACTTGCCCTCGTCCTGCATCAGCCGGAACCCCCACGCCTCCACGTGCTCGCCCAGCTTCGCGTAGTCCCACGGGTCCGACACGATCACCGATGCCCGCGCGTGGCCCGTCAGCGGCACCCGCTCCAGGAACAGCCGCCGGTAGTCCTTGACGATCAGGTCGCCGCGGTGGCGGATGCCCGCCGGGTTCAGCTTGGTCCGGACCACCGTCACCGATGCCTCTATTGTGGACAGTCCCTGCGCGATCGCGACCGAAACCCGGTGGTGGCCGTCGATGATGAAGTGCAGCTCGCCCACCCGGTACACCTCGATCGGCGGGATCTCCTCACCGCGCCGGGCCGCCAGGGCCAGGCGCTCCCAGCGTTCGCGCACCCGGGCGGACGTCGGGCGGAAGTGGCGGTCGAAGTCGCGGCTGCGGTCGACCGTGCCCGCGATCGAGTCCAGTTTGATCACCCGCAGGCCGATCCGGCTCTCGCCCAGGTAGCCGAGCGCCTCCACCACCTCGTGGAACGGCAGCATGATGTTGACGTCGTCGGGCTCGCGGCGCAGCCAGGTCGAAAGCCGCGAGAGCACCTGGCCCCGGCGGGCGCGGAGGAAGTCGTTTTCCGCGTCGGCGCGGGGGAACCCCGTCTCTTTCATGAGAACTCCATGATCCGGTGGCCCACCACGTTGCGGATCCGGGTTTCGCCGACGACCCGGTCCGGCACCGGCTCGCCGTGGGGGTGGATGTGCCCGTGCAGCAGCCACTTCGGCCGCAGCACGTCGATCGTCCGGTGCAGGCACGCGAACCCGCGGTGCGGCGGGTCCGCCCGGTCGCCGAGGTCCAGCGGCGGCGAATGCGTCAGCAGGACGTCGACGCCGCGGCCGTCGCGACGCCGCCGCCACCGCGCGCGCCGCACCAGCCGGCGGGCCCGGCGCGCCTGCTGGCGCTGGGTCCACTGGTTCGGCCCGTCGTTGTAGCGGATCGAGCCGCCGAGCCCGGCGAACCGCAGGCCGGCGACGTCGACGATCCGGCCGTCGGCGTTGATGCCGCCCGCCGGGCCCGGCCAGGGCGTCGGGAAACCGTCCTTCATGGACAGCCCGCCGTAGCGCGTGTAGCCGCTGAGGTCCGGGTCGTGGTTGCCGGGCACGAACACGCACGGCACGTCGAGCGCGCCGGCCAGGAACGCGAGGTAGTCGTAGGGCAGGTCGCCGGCGCCGATGACGAGGTCGACGGAGACGGCGCGGACCGCGTCGGTCCACAACCGCTCGTCGACCTCGTCGGAGACGACCAGCGCTTTCGGCATGGGTCCAGGGTACGACCCGGGCCCTCACTTCATGCCGTGCGCGAAACCCGGGTCGGCGACGATGACGAAAGTGATGACGAAGATCCACACGAGGCTGAGCGCGAGCGCCCAGAACTTGAGGTTGGACAGCATCCGGGACATGGCGAACACTCCGATGGGGGAAGAGGGGGACCTAGAGCCAGCCGTTCTTCCGGAATATTCGGTACAGCAACAGGCAGATCCCGAGGATGACCGTGATCACCAGCGGGTACCCGAACTTCCAGTGCAGCTCGGGCAGGTAGTCGAAGTTCATCCCGTAGATGCCCGCGATCATCGTCGGCACGGTGATGATCGCCGCCCACGACGTGATCTTGCGCATGTCGGTGTTCTGCTGCAGGGAGATCTTCGCGACCGTCGCGTCGACCAGGGTGGACAGCAGCTCGTCGAACGCCGCCACCCGCTCGGACACGGTCGTGAGGTGGTCCGCGACGTCGCGGAAGTACGAGCGGACCTCGTCCGGCACCAGCCGCGTGTAGCCCTCGGCCAGGCGCTGGACCGGCGTCGCCAGCGGCATCACCGCGCGGCGCAGCTCGAGCACCTCCCGCTTCATCAGGTAGATCTGCTCGGCGCTGATCTGCGAGCGGGGCGCGAAGACCTGCGCCTCCATGACGTCGATGTCGTTCTCGATCCGGCCCGTGACGTCGAGGTAGTGGTCGACGACGTGGTCGGCGATCGCGTGCACGACCGCGGACGGCCCCAGCTTCAGGCGCTCGGGGTCGTCGTCCAGCTCGCGGCGCAGGCGCGCCAGGCCCGAGTGGTTCCCGTGGCGGACGGTGATCACGAAGTCCCGGCCGAGGAACACCATGAGCTCGCCGGTCTCGACGATCTCGTTCGCCGTGGTGGGTGATTCGTGTTCGACGTACCGGACGGTCTTCACCACGAGGAACAGCGTGTCGTCGTAGCGCTCCAGCTTCGGCCGCTGGTGCGCTTCGAGCGCGTCCTCGACCGCCAGCTCGTGCAGCCCGAACGTCTCCGCGATGCCCTGGATCTGGTTGGAATCGGGCTCGTGCAGCCCGATCCAGACGAACCCCTCGTGCCGCTTCCGGACCTCTTTGATCGCTTCGGTGTGCGTCCAGCGGCCGGGCAGGCGCTCGCCCGCGACGTACACCGCGCAGTCCACGACGTACGCGGACAGCGGGACCGGAACCGGGCGGACGGGAACGGCGCCCTTGTTGCCGCGGCCGCGAAGGCCGCCGAGGGAGGGAATGGCAGGCATGGGATCTCCTGGGCGTCGTGCGTTGGTCGTGCGAGACGACTGACCAGGGGCGGAACCGCGTCCGCCCGGCGACACCAGCGTTCCCGGGAAGAGAGAAGGCCTACCTGGAGACGACCCGTGAGGTGGGAACGCTGGGACTACTAGGGAGCGGACTATCGCCACTACTCATCGGGGTTCCTCACCTCCTTCGGCCGGGTGGAGAGTGGTGGGGCTCGCGTTGACGCGCGAGAACCAATGGTTGAGGGTACTCCTCACCACGGATGCGTGTCGTACCAGCCTCACGCGGTGTTACCCGGACAGGAGAGTCGAGTGCAGTTCGGTCGGTACTACGAGGAGTTCGAGGTCGGTGCGGTCTACAAGCACTGGCCGGGCAAAACGGTCACCGAATACGACGACCACCTGTTCTGCCTGCTCACGATGAACCACCACCCGCTGCACCTCGACGCGCACTACGCCGAGGAGACCACCGACTTCGGCAAGAACGTCGTGGTCGGGAACTACATCTACTCGCTGCTGCTGGGCATGTCCGTGCCCGACGTCTCCGGCAAGGCCATCGCGAACCTCGAGGTCGAGTCCCTCAAGCACGTCAAGCCGACGTTCCACGGCGACACCATCTACGGCGAGACCGAGGTGCTCGACAAGACGCCGTCGAAGTCCAAGGACGACCGCGGCGTCGTGTACGTCGAGACGCGCGGGTACAAGCAGGACGGCCTGATCGTGTGCACCTTCCGCCGGAAGGTGATGGTGCCGAAGCGCTCGTACGGCGAGACCCGGGGCGGGGAGCAGCCGGGCCGTCCGGTCCCGCACGAATGAGGCTCTGATGGACTTGGACGGGATCAAGGGCGTACTGCGCACGTTCGCGGAAGTCGAAGCGCGCGGGGTGTCGCCGCTGTACGAGCACCTGGCGCTGCAGGCGGCGGCGGACGACGACGTCGCCGGGCTGCTTTCGGCCGCGCGGGACGGCGAGGTGCGGGCGACGCTGCTGATGGCGACCGCGCACCGGCTGGTCCAGGCCGATCCGATCCACCCGCTTTCGCGGTACTACCCGTCCCTGGGCGGTTTCGACGGCGTGGATTCGGAGACTTGGCCGCTGTTCCGGTCGTTCCTGCTGGAGCGCGCGGACAAGGCGCGCGCGCTGATCTCGTCGCGGTACACGCAGACGAACGAGGTCCGCCGGGCGGCGCTGCTGTACCCGGGCGTGGCGCGGGCGGCGAAGGAAGCGGGCGGCAAGGTCGCGTTGCTGGAGGTCGGATGCAGCGCGGGGCTGCTGCTGGGGCTGGACCGCTTCGGCTACCGCTACCAGTGCGACGGCGGCGAGCAGCTGACGGCGGGCCCGGCGAAGGCCGCGGTCGGGCTGCACTGCGCGCTGGACCTCGCGCCGGGCGCGGTGGCGCCGAAGCTGCCGAAGAAGCTGGCGATCCTCGACCGGGCGGGCCTGGACCGGGCGCCGGTGGACCTCTCGGACGAGGACGAGCTGGCGTGGCTGGAGGCCTGCGTCTGGGCCGACCAGCCCGACCGCATCCGGCTCCTGCGCACGGCGGCGGCGGAGCAGGCCAAGCACCGGCCGCGGCTGATCGAGGGCGACGGCGTGGACGACGTCGCTTCGGCGGCCGCGACCCTGGAGGGACCGCTGGTGGTGGTGACGAGCCACGCGCTGGCGTACTTCCCGGCCGAGCGGCGGGCGGCGTTCCTCGCCGAGCTGGCGTCGCTGGCGGCTTCGCGGCCGGTCTGGTGGGTTTCGGAGGAGTTCTACGGCGCCGGCCTCGAGACCGTCTTGCCGGGCCGTGCGGACCTCTCCGGGGCCGACGGGCTCGCGACCCTGGGCGTCGTGCGGTGGGAAGACGGGAAGGCGGAGGCCCACGCCTTGGCCCGCACCGCCCCGCACGGGCAGCGGATGACCTGGTTGCCGCTGTAGTCAGGCGCGGGGGAGCGCTTTCCAGTCGCGCAGCGTCACGTACAGGAGATCCACCAGCTCCCCCGCGGCCTCGAGCGCTTTCAGGTCTGCCGCATCGGACCAACGGGCGTCCGTCGCGTCGTCACCCGCCGTGAGCGTCCCGCCGGCCACTTCGCACGCGTAGTCGAAGATTTCGTAGGGGCCCCTGGTCACCGAACCCACCAGTGTGCCGGGAATCACGTCGAGCCCGGTCTCTTCGACGAGCTCACGGATTACTGCCTGTTTGTCCGTTTCGCCCGGTTCGACTCGGCCACCTGGCAGCGACCATTGCCCCGAACCGGGGTCGTTCCGGCGGCGGATGAGCAGCAAACGGCCGTGCGCGTCGTACGCGACACCGCCTACGCAGCGGATCGTGGTGCTGGTGGGGCCGTTCATGTCCCGAAGGGTAGACGTGACCGAACTGAAAACGGATGTCCTGTACACGGAGAGTAGCCGTACGGTACACTTCGGACCGCGTGCTGACCCAAGCGCGGGACTTACCTCCCCAGCGCCTGTTCAGTGCGGTACAACGTAAAAAGTCAGGATTTTTGCTGTTGTCCGGTGTCACCGTAAGAGACGGGATTTGATCGCGGTGAACGTGAAGAAGATTGCGGGCCTCGCCGGTATCGCGTTGGTGCTGTTCTTCGTCATTGCCCAGCCGGGTCAGGCCGCGGGCCTTGTCGGCAACATCGTCGACTTCCTGCGCAGCTCGGCCGAATCGGTGATCACCTTCGTCAGCAACGTGTTCAAGGGCTGACAGCGGGGCTACCCTCGACCTATGTTCGCGCCTCGCGATCCCGACGAGTACCTCCTCGACACCGAGCGGCGGGTCATCCGGATCCGCCGCCACTGGGCGGTGCTGCTGTGGGACACCTTCGAAGCGGCCGCGCTGCTGGCCGTCTGCGTCCTGGTGTCCTACCTGCTGCCACCGGCGCTGTACATCGGCCAGAACATCCTCTGGTACGTGGCGCTGCTCGTCGTCCTGCGCTTCGCCTACCAGGTGATGGAGTGGTGGGTCGAGCGCCTCGTGGTGACCGACAAGCGGTTCGTCATGACCACCGGGGTGTTCACCACCAAGGTGCTGATGATGCCGATCAGCAAGGTCACCGACCTCAGCTACGTGCGGACCGCCACCGGCCGCATGATGGGCTACGGCACGATGGTCGTCGAGTCGGCCGGGCAGATCCAGGCGCTGAACCGGATCGACTACCTGCCGCGGCCCGAAGAGTTCTACGACACGATCTCGGAGCTCGTCTTCGGCGACAAGCAGAAGCAGGCCGAGCGCTTCTCCATGATCAAGGCCCAGCGGGCCGCCCGCGGAAAGAAGCCGGTCGGCTGACAAGCCTCATCCCGCCGGGCGTGTGACCCAGCGCATCGTCGACAATGGACCCGATGCGCATCGACCTGCACGCCCACTCCACCGCTTCCGACGGCACCGACACGCCGGCCGGTCTCGTCGCCGCGGCGGCGAGAGCCGGCCTCGACGCCGTCGCCATCACCGATCACGACACCACCGCGGGCTGGGCGCCCGCGACCGAGGCCATTCCGCCGGGGCTGACCCTCGTCCCCGGCGCCGAGCTCTCCACGGTGTCGATCGATCCCGAAACCGGCCGCCAGATCAGCGTCCACCTGCTCGCCTACCTCTTCGACCCGACGGCCGAGGCGGTGGTCACCGAGCAGACCCGGCTGCGCGTCGAGCGCCGCACGCGGCTGCGCCGGATGGCCGAGCGGATGGCCGCCGACGGCCTGCCCGTCGACGCCGACGAGATCTTCGGCCTGCTGCCCGAGGACTCCCCGCCCGGACGCCCGCACCTGGCCCAGGCGCTGGTCCGGGCCGGGCTGGTCAAGTCCGTCGACGAGGCCTTCGCCGACTACCTCAGCCCCCGCCGCGGCTACTACGTCGCCCGCCGCGACACCCCGGTCGAGGAGGCCATCGACATGATCGCCGCGGCCGGCGGCGTCACGGTCATCGCGCACCCCTTCGCCTTCAGCCGCGGTGCCACGATCAGCGAGGACACCCTCGCCGGCCTGGCCGCGCACGGGCTCACCGGCGTCGAAGCCGACCACCCGAACCACGACGCGCCGACGCGGGCGCGCACCCGCGCGCTGGCCGGCGAGCTCGGCCTGCTCGTCACCGGGTCGAGCGACTACCACGGCACCAACAAGACGATCGCGCTCGGCGAGTGCACCACCGACCCCGGGCAGCTCGAGGAGCTCGTTTCGCGGGCGACGGGGTTCCAGGTCGTGAAGGGCTGACATGGCGCTCGCCGACTTCTTCGACGCCAAGCTCTTCATGAGCGCGACGATCACCCTGATCGTCATCATGGACCCGCCCGGCACGGTGCCGGTGTTCCTGAGCCTGGTCGGCCGCAAGCCGATGGCCGTCCGCGCCCGCGCCGCGCGGCAGGCCGTCCTGGTGTCGCTGCTGGTCATCAGCCTGTTCGCGGTCGCGGGACAGGCGATCCTCGCCTACCTCGGCATCGGCATCCCGGCGCTGCAGGGCGCCGGTGGCCTGCTGCTCCTGCTCATCGCGCTGCAGCTGCTCACCGGCAGCGGCCACGAACCCGAGGCGGCCGCGGAAGACGTCAACGTCGCGCTCGTCCCGCTCGGCACGCCGCTGCTGGCCGGGCCCGGCGCCATCGCCGCGACCATCGTGTTCGTCCGCCAGGCCGACGGCCACGTCGGCGCGTACATCGCGCTGGCGCTGGCGATCGTCATGACGCACTTCGTGATCTACATCTGCATGCGCTACTCCGGCGTCGTCATCCGGCTGATCAAGGAAAGCGGCATCACGCTGCTGGCCAAGGTGGCCGGCCTGCTGCTCGCGGCCATCGCCGTCGAGCTCGTCGCGAACTCCGTGCGCGGCTTCATCGCCGGCGGGAACTGACCCCGCCTTTCGGGTTGTCCTGCCGGACAGGAACCCCCGCGGTCGTTGACATCGTTGGCGCCGCTCGCGCAGCCTGAACCTCAGCTCAGCGGTTGAAACGATTCAAACGCCTTGCGGAGGCCTCGATGAAGTGGCTCAGAGCAGTCCTGCCGGTCACGGTGCTGGTGGCGAGCGGCGTGGTCGCCGCGCCCGCCGGCGCCGCGCCGAGCTGGCAGAAGTACGTCGTCGCGCCGTCGACCCGGGACGTCCGGCCGGTGAAGGTGCTGTCCACCACCGGCGACGTCACCAACCCGGACGGCCTGCTCGGCCGGGGTGTCGCGACCTTCAAGCGGCAGGCACCGCCGCCGAAGCCGGCGTGGCCCGCGGGGACCACCGCGGCCGCGTCGTCGTTCCACGCCCCGAACAACGGCGGGAACGGCCAGCCGCGGACCTACGCCCCCGGCAACGCCGTCGACGGCGACACCGAGACGTTCTGGAACGACGACACGATCGGCGCCTACCCGGACGTCCTGACCATCACCTCGGCCGCGCCGGTGACGCTGCCCGGCGTCACGCTGCTGTCCAGTGTGGACGGTGTGCCGCAGGACTACACCGTCGAGGTGCTGGACGCGGGCGCGTGGCGCGTCGCGGCCTCGGTCAGCGGCAACAGCGCCGTGCAGCGCGCGGTCCCGTTCGACCGGCCGGTGACGACCACGCAGGTCCGGATCACCGTCACGAAGGACCAGAACACGCCGTCGGGCGAGTTCAGCCGGGTCACCGAGGTCTGGCCGGGCCTGGTCGCCGACCCGCCGGTCCCGACGGCCGTCGTCGACTTCGGCAAGGTCGTCGCCGGGTACCCGAAGGTCTCGTTCGCGGGCGCGTCGGCGAACCGGCCGGGCGTCCGGCTGTCGTTCTCGGAAACCCTGCAGTACCTGGGCGAACGCTCCGACTTCACCCGCTCGGACTTCTCCGGCGGGCCGGGCAGCGACCAGTACGCCGTGCCCGCGTCGCCGGCCGTCTGGCGGGACACGAAGGGCTGCCTGAGCGGGACGCAGGTGTGCGCGGACGGCCTGCACGGCTTCCGCTACCTGCGGATCAGCCTGGACGCGCTGGCCTCGGACGCACCGCTGGCCCAGCCGTCCGGTGAGGTGCGGATCAACGGCGTCTCGCTCGACTTCACGCCGTTCCTCGGCACTCCGGACACCTACCGCGGCTGGTTCGAGTCGTCCGATGACGCGTTGAACCGCTACTGGTACGCGGCGTCGTACACCAACGAGCTGGGCATGGACACCTTCCGCGAGTCCGATGTGGACCCGCGCGGCGCGTTTTCGCCGTCGCTGGACGGGAAGCTGGTGCTGCACGACGGCGCGAAGCGCGACCGGGACCCGTACGTCGGCGACGTCGCGGTGTCCGGGCTGACCGAGTACCTGACGCACCAGGACGGCACGGCGGCTCGCAACGTGCTCGCCGACCTGGCCGACCACCAGCGCGCGGACGGCTGGATCCCGCCCGCTTCGATCAACGGCTACACGTTGCCGCTGTTCGACTATCCGCTCTGGTGGGTCACGTCGAGCTGGGACTACGTGCTCTACACGGGCGACACCGCGTACGCGGCTTCGTACTACTCGCACCTCGTGAAGACGCTCGACTCGTGGTACCCGTCGGTCACCGATTCGCGCGGGTTGCTCGCGAAGGGGCTCAACGGCACCGGCGGCTACGGCGACTACGCGTTCCTGCCGCGCACCGGCGAAGTGACGTACTACAACGCGTTGTACGTCCGGGCGCTCCAGGGCGCGGCCGGGCTGGCGCGGGCGACCGGGCATCCCGCCGACGCCGACCGGTGGCTGGCGCGGGCTTCCGGCGTCGCGTCGGCGGTGAACACCTACTTGTGGGATCCGGCGGCGGGCGCGTACCTCGACTCCGGAACGGGCGCGGTGCGGCACGGCCAGGACGGCAACAGCCAGGCCATCCTGGCCGGCATCGCGTCGCCTTCGCAGGCCACATCGGCGTTGGCGCGGCTCGCGGCGGGCGCGTTGCCGTACGGGAACCCGTTCATGGACAACGACACCCTGGTTTCCGACGGCACGAAGCGCGTGTACGCGTTCACGTCGTTCCCCGAGCTGCAGGCGCGGTTCCGGAGCGGTCAGCCCGACTCGGCGATCGACCAGATCAAGCGGATGTACGGCTGGATGGCGTCGCACGACCCGGGCCTCACGGCGTGGGAGGGCATCGGTGAAGGGGGGTCGCACTACGAGCAGGGGTACACGTCGGCGGCGCACGGCTGGTCGACCGGTGTGGTGCCGGCGTTGACGAACGAGCTGCTGGGCGTCTCGCCTGCTTCGCCGGGCTTCGCGACGTGGACTGTGGCGCCGCACCCGGGTTCGGTCTCGTGGGCTCGTGGCGCGGTGCCGACGCCGAAGGGTGCGTTGTCGGCTTCGTGGTCTCAGCAGGGTTCGGTGTTCTCGTTGACGGTCACGGCTCCGCGGGGGACTTCGGGTTCGCTGGTGGTCCCTGGTGGCCGGCTGGTCTTGCTGGATGGCCGCCCGCTGCGTGCGGCGGGTCCGTTGACCGTGGGCGGAGGCACGCACACTGTCTTGGTCGTGAGGTAGCGACTTCACGGGTGCCGCGCGGAAAGTGTCGGTGGTGGTGCGTAGCGTGGCACCCGTGAAGGAGCAGATGGGGTTCGACTTCGGGGTCGCGCAACCGGTGCGGCTCACGAAGGTGTCGCCGGCGCGGCTGGCCACCTTCGACGACTGCCCGCGCCGGTACCGGCTCGCGTACCTCGAACGGCCCACTCCGCAGCGCACCGGGCCGTGGGCGCACAGCACGCTCGGCGCGGTGGTGCACAACGCGTTGCGGGCGCTGTTCGACCTGCCGGTGCTCAAGCGGGTGCCGCAACGGGCGGTGGCGCTCGTGGCGGAGTTCTGGAAGGACGCGGGCTTCGAGAGCGACGAGCAGGCAGCCCGCTACCGGGCGCGCGCGAAGGGGTGGGTGGCGGAGTACGTCGAGGACAACGACGTCACGCACGACCCGGTCGGGCTCGAGCGGTGGGTGTCGGCGCCGGTGAGCCCGGCGCCGGGGGAGCGGCCGTCGATGATCATCGAGGGCCGCGCGGACCGCATCGACGCGCGGGACGGGTCTTTGGTGATCGTCGACTACAAGACGGGACGTCGCCCACCGGACGAGTACGAGGCGCGGGCCTCGCAGGCGCTGGCGTTGTACGCGGTGGCGTCGGCCCGGACGCTGCGGATGCCGTGCACGACGGTGGAGCTGCACCACCTCCCGACGGGCACGATCGCGGCGGCCGAGCACACCCCGGAGAGCCTGCAGCGGCACTTGCAACGCGCGGGCGAGACCGCCGCGGACCTGAGGCTGGCCACGGATACCCTGGACGCGGGCGGCGACGCGGACGTGCTGTTCCCGGCCCGCCCGGACCGCCGTTGCGCCTGGTGCGACTTCAGGCCGAGCTGCGCGGCGGGGCAGGAAGCCGCCCCGCAGGCGCAGCCGTGGGACCTGCTCGCGCCTTGACAGGGGAGAGGAAGAGGTTGGCTTCACCGGACACCGACGAGTTGCGGGCCGACGGCCGAGGCGCGGCCGGGGAGCAGCGGACCGAGCCGCTGGCCGCCGAAGCCCAAGCGCCGGGGCGGGCAGCACCTGCTGCCGAAGCCGCCGCCGGGGAACAGCGGACCGAGCCGCTCGCGACCGAGCCCGCCGAGGCGCAGACCGTTCCCCAAGAACGCGTCGATCCCGAGCGGATCGAACCCGCCGATTCCGACGATGCCGATGCCGAAGAGCCCGCCCCGCCCGTCAAGGCGCGTGGCCGCTGGTGGCGCGGCTTCACCGGTTCCCTCGCCGCCGGCCTCGTCGTCCTAGCCGTCGGGGTTCTCGCCGTCGCCGGGATCGACCTCGGCACCGGTGCCCCCGGGCCGGGTCCCGCCCTCCTGATCGGCCACCCCGTCGCCGCCGCGCTCGCCTTGGTCGCCCAGCGCGTCGCCGATCGCCGCAACGGTGCACCCGCCGCCGGGGCGGGGCTGGCCGTCGTCCTCTTCGCCGTCTCGGCCCTGACCCTCTTCTGGCTCACCTGATCACCGGGCCGGGCCGCAGCCGAGTACGAGCGCTGAAGCCTGAACGACGATGAGCACCTACGAGGACCTGACGCCCTACGAGTACTTCCCCGGGGACGAAGGCATTGTGCTCAACGTCGGCTGGTTGGGCCGGGACTCGTCCTTCACCGTCGGCGAAGCGGCGCCGGCCTTGGTGTCGGCTCTGGTCACGTTGGCCGCGTTCCACCCGGTCAACCGCGCCCGGGGTTACCACCTGTGCGAGCTGTGCGGGCCCAGGACCGGGCCCGGCGACTTCGAGCCGGAGACCGTTCCGTTCGAATTCGCGGAGCGCGGCCAGGTGACGTTGGGCAGCGCTGAACTTCGCGTGCCAGGTCCGTACGGGGTCCGCTACGCCGCGCCCGATCTGGTGGTTCACTACGTCGACCGGCACGGTTACCGGCCCCCCGATGACTTCGTGCGCTCGGTGCTCGCCGAGGCGCGGTCGCGGGATCGGTACTGGGAGCACGCCAAGCAGTGCCTTCCGGTCGGAACAGCGGTGCACGGAGCAGTCCTCGCGCGGTACGTCACGCACACCGAGGTCGTCCTCGCCCGGTTCCCCGAGGTGACCGCACTGATCCCGGACGCGATACCGGTCGGCCCGCTCGAGCCCCGAGATCCGGTCGAAGTCGTGGTCGCCGAACACCTCGACCGCGGACGGAAGATCGTCGTACGGATCGCTCGAACGGGATGACCGAGGACCCGCGCTGACTACTTCAGGGCCGTGAGGGTGTCGCCGCGTTCCTCCAGCAGCACCGGGCCCGCCGCACCCAGCCGGACCACTCCCGCGTACCCGCGGCGGTCCACCCCGACCGTCCGGATCGTCGACCCGTCGTTCTCGTTCAGCACCGCCAGCCCGCCCTTGATCGGGACCACCAGCTGCTGCGCGAACACGATCCCCGGCCCCGACGCGCTGCTCAGCGTCCACCGCGGCGACAGGTCGTCACGCGACAACGCGACCACCTTCGACCCGCTGAACCAGTACACGTTCTGCGTCGTCTGGGTCGTCGCCTCGGCCCCCGCCGGCGGGTCCTGCGCCAGGTCCGAAGCCGGCACGTCCAGCGGGTACGCCGCGCGCTGGGAACCGTCGCCGTTGTAGGTCACCAGGAGCTTCTGGTCCGGCAGGACCACCGCCGTCAGCTCGCCCGACATCGCGATCACCCACGCGCGCTTGCCCGCCAGCACACTGCTGAACGCCACCTGCGGCTCGTCGTCCTTCTCCGGCGCCGCCTTGTAGACCGTCAACCGGTCGGCCGGGTCGCCCGGGCAGCGCTCGATCACGCCGACCTTGCCCGACGCCGCCGCCACCGTGCCGTACGTGCACCCGGTCCGGGGCTGCTTTCCCGCGTTGACCAGCGCCGGGACCTGGCCGTACTCGGCGCTCTGCACCAGGTCGTCGCGCCACGTCGTCAGGAGCTTCTTGCCCGTCGCCGTCACGTGCGAGCCGTCGCTGACCAGCCGCGTGCCCAGCTCCGCGTTGCCGTTGCGCTGCGCCGTGATCCGGCCCGTGCCCGGGTCCAGCTGGGTGACCTCGCTGCACCCCGAAGACTTCGAGAAGACGGTGTTCAGCCGCCCCCACGTCTCGTTCACCGTGCACAGCGGCAGGTCACGCTTGTAGTGCCAGCGGACCTGGCCGGTCAGCGGGTCGCGGGCGTCGACCTCGCCGCCGTCGGCCGTCGCCACCGTGTCGCCCGCCACCACCGGGACCGGCGTCGCGCCGCTGCGGGCGCTCCAGATCTCGGTCAGCGAGCCGGGCACCTTGTCCGGCGCCGCCGGCAACGGCGGGGGCGCCGCCGCCTCGGTCCGGTCGGTGGCCGCGCTGTCGCTCGTCACGCCGATGACCAGCGCGACGGCGACCACGGCGACCGCGATCAGCGCGGCGGCCACCCGGTCCCGCCCGCGGTTCCACGGCGATCGCCGGGCCTTGACGCGCGGGGCGGGCGGGGTGGGAGCGACGTCCTCCAGGACGTCCTCGGAGCCGTACTCGGGGGTCGGTTCTTCCGCGGGCGTGACTTCTTCAGGCGCGCTTCCGGGCGCCTTCTCGTCTTCGCTCACTTACCCGACCCCCGGTGCGTAGGCCTCAGTCTGCCGACGCAGGTGTATCAGACGTCGCGGCGGGACGGCGACGGCGGCGCCGCCGAGCGGGCCGCTCGGCGTTCTCGCCGGCTTCCTTCTCGGTGGCCGGGCCGGTCGCCTCCGGCGCGGTGCCGCGGGTGCGGCGACGCGTCCGGGTGCGGCCCTCCGAGGCGGGAGCCTCGTCCGAAGCGGCCGCGGCGTTGTCCGCGGCCTCGATCGCCTCGGCCGCCCGCGAGCCACCGCGGGTCCGCTTGCGCGGGGCCCGGGTGCGCTTGCGCGGCGCGTCCTCCGACGCGGCTTCGCCGGAACGGCCGCGGCCACGGCCGCGCTTCTTGCCGCCCAGGTCCTCTTCCTCCTCGGCGGCCAGGCCCGCGCGGGTCCGCTTCGAAAGCGGCAGCCGCCCGGTGGTGCCCTCCGGGATGCCCAGGTCCTCGAACAGGTGCTTCGACGACGAGTACGTCTCCACCGGCTCGGGCTTGTCCAGGCCGAGGGTGTCGGAGATCAGCTTCCAGCGCGGCTCTTCGTCCCAGTCGACCAGGGTGACGGCGACGCCGGTGCGCCCGGCGCGGCCGGTGCGGCCGATCCGGTGGACGTAGGTCTTCTCGTCCTCCGGGCACTGGTAGTTGATGACGTGCGTGACGTCGTCGATGTCGATGCCGCGGGCGGCGACGTCGGTCGCGACCAGCACGTCGACCTTGCCCGAGCGGAACGCGCGCAGCGCCTGCTCGCGGGCGCCCTGGCCCAGGTCGCCGTGCACGGCGGCGGCCGCGAAGCCGCGCTCGACCAGGTCGTCGGCCACCTTCTGCGCGGTGCGCTTGGTGCGGCTGAAGATCATCGTGAGGCCGCGGTCGGCCGCCTGCAGGATCCGGGCGACGACCTCGGGCTTGTCCATCGAGTGCGCCCGGTAGACGAACTGCGTGGTGCGCTCGTGCACCGCGCCGGCGTCGTTCTCCTCGGCGCGGATGTGCGTCGGCTGGCGCAGGAACGTGCGGGCCAGCGTGATGATCGGACCGGGCATGGTGGCCGAGAACAGCATCGTCTGCCGCTCGTCCGGCACCATCCGCAGGATGCGCTCGATGTCGGGCAGGAAGCCCAGGTCGAGCATCTCGTCGGCCTCGTCCAGCACGAGCCCGCGGACCTTGCCCAGCACCAGGTGCTGCTGCTCGGCCAGGTCGAGCAGGCGGCCCGGGGTGCCGATCACGACGTCGACGCCCTTGCGCAGCGCCTCGATCTGCGGCTCGTAGGGGCGGCCGCCGTAGATGGCCAGGGTGCGGATGCCGAGGTGCTTGCCGGCGCCCTTGAGGTCGTTGGCGACCTGGATGCACAGCTCGCGGGTCGGGACCACGACCAGCACCTGCGGGGTGCCGTCGCCGGGGACCTGCACGCGGTGCAGCAGCGGGACGCCGAAGCCGAGGGTCTTGCCCATGCCGGTGCGGGCCTGGCCGATGAGGTCGTCGCCGGCCATCGCGAGCGGCAGCGTGAGCGCCTGGATCGCGAAGGTCCGCTCGATGCCGGCCTCGCCGAGGGCCTTGACGATCTCCGGCTTGACGCCGAAGGACGCGAAGGTCGGGGCCTCGGGCTCGACCTCGACGCCCGCCTGCAGCGGGTGCGAGGTGTCGAGCGCGGCCGGGCCGGTCTCGCTGTGTTCCAGCGCGACGGCGGGGGTCTGTTCGGTTGTGGGAATTTCTGCGGTCAGGGTGATCGCCTCTCTCGTGACCAGCGCGCACAGCCGTGGGTCCGCTCGACACTCGACCGGGAGTAAACCCTGGTCCCTGGCGCTGATCTGGAGCGCGGAACCGGTCCGTCCCGGGAATGCCGGAAGAGGCGTGCACGCACATTGCAGTACGTCGGCAAGCCGCGTGACCTGCCTGTTTCCCGACGCCGGTATGGCGTACGGAAGCTTCGATGTCAAACGCAGTGTACCTGGTCAGCAGTTTTTCGACAGTACCCGGCGCGCCGGAACCAGTGGGATCGGTCTCGTCGCGGCACGCCCGGGTGCTTCGGCGATACCCTGCCCGGGTGACCGAGCCGAAAGAGATCTCAGAGGGCGTAGTCGACCTTCTGGGTGTGATCGCCTACCTCGAACTGTCCGCGTTCGACCGGATGGCCGAAGACGCGCGCAGCGCCCCGACCCTGGCCGGGCGGGCCGCGCTGGCGAGGATGGCGGCCGCGGAGATCGGTCACTACGGCCTGCTGGCCGACCACCTGGCCGCCCACGGCGTCAAGATCGAAGACGCGATGACGCCGTTCGTGGCCAAGGTCGACGCGTGGCACGCGTCGACGCCGCCGAAGTCGTGGCTCGAGTCGCTGGTCAAGGCGTACGTCGGCGACGGGCTCGCCGCCGACCTCTACCGCGAGATCGCCAGCTGGCTCGACCCGGAGACCAAGGACCTGGTGCTCACCGTGCTCGCGGACACCGGCCACTCCGCGTTCGCCGAACGCGAAGTCGCCGCCGGCATCGAAGCCGACCCCAAGACCCGTGACAAGCTCGCCCTGTGGGGGCGCCGCCTGCTCGGCGAGGCGCTCACGCAGGCCCAGTACGTCGTCGCCGAGCGCGACGGGCTGGCGGAGCTGATCATCGGCGGTTCGGGTGACCTCTCCGGAATTGCGGCGCTGTTCCGGCGGTTGCAACAGGGGCACACGAAGCGCATGCAGGCGCTCGGCCTGGGCTGATCTCGATGGAGTACCCGGAAGTGACGACGCGGTCGGGCGCGGACATGCGCCACCGGAACGAGCCGGTTCGGTTAGCCTTGGCCGGCACATCCCTTACGAATTTCCAGCGGAGGTCCCACGTGGAGGTCAAGATCGGCATCAAGGACACGCCGCGCGAGCTGGTGGTGTCCAGTGGCCAGTCTCCCGAAGAGGTGGAGAAGCTGGTCGCCGAGGCCCTGACGGCCGGTGACGGGCTCTTCCGCATCAACGACGAGAAGGGGCGCAAGTACATCGTCCCGTCCGACCGGATCGCGTACGTCGAGATCGCCCCGTCCGACGTCCGCAAGGTCGGCTTCGGCGTCGGCGACTGACCCACCCAGCCCGCGAAAGCCACCTCGGGACGTTCCCGGGGTGGCTTTCGCATGCCCGGATTCACCGGATTGTGGCGTCTTGCTTGGAGTGTCGCTTTCCCGCCACCTAGCTTCGGCCGGTGACCACTCTCGAACCGGCCGCCGTCGCGGACCTCGTGCGGAGCACCCTCTCCGCGCACAAGTCGTTGTTCCTCGCCACTTCGGGCAGCACCGGCCCGTGGGTCGGCGGGGTGTACTTCGCCGAAACCGGCGAGTTCACGCTCAACCTCGTCCTCGAGGACCGCGGCCGGACGCTGGCCGCCATCCGTGAGAACCCCGTGGTGTCGGTGGTGGTCTCGACGGGCTCGCCGATGCAGCCGTTCCTGCAGGCCCAGGCGCTCGCCGAGGTCGTCGGCGCCGAGGAGGACGCGCGGGTGCGCGAGCTGCTCGTCGCGAAGGTCCCGGAGGCCGCGCCGTTCCTGGCCGCGCCGGTGACGGCGGTCCGGCTGTCCGTGCGCAAGTGGCGCGCGACGGACATCGCGAACGGCCTGCTGCCCGGCGTGGAGCTGCCGGGACCCCGCCTGCCCTAGGCGTTCAGCTCTTCCAGGGTCGTGGGCACGTGGAACGGTGGCGTGCTCGTGCCCATGATCCGGTAGCGGCCCCACGGGTCCGGGTCCGACAGCTCGCCCGACGCCGTGTGCTCGCCCGCCTGGATGGAGACGGCCTTCTTCTTGCCGCCCGCCAGGCGGGTCAGCTCCTCGTTCACCGCCACCCGGCCGTACCAGCGGTAATAGCCGTCGATCGGCTGGAAGTAGCCGCGCAGCTCGACCGTCACCGGCACCGAAACGCCGTCGACCTCCAGCGTGGCCGGCCCGCTGTAGCCGTCTTCCTCGTGCTCGCTCATGACGTCTCCTCCAGCGAATCCGGGTCCGAAGCGCGGCCCAGCTGGACCACCTTGTTGGCTTCCAGGGGCAGGTTCGGGTCGATGACCACGCCGTTCTGGCGGGTCAGCCCGTCGATCGCCGCCCAGATGATCTGCGTCAGGTACTCGACCACCGCGTCTCGGCCCATCGAACGGCGGTCCAGCCACCACTCGCCGGTGTTCTGGACCATGCCGACGATGCCGTGCGCCCACGGCTCGGCCGCGCCGGAGTCCATGTTGAACATCCGCATGTAGTCGCCGAGCAGCGCCGTCAGCGCCGTCGCGATCAGTTCCTTGTCCTCGGCCACGACGTCCGACGAGACCGGCTTCTCCGGCCGCCCGTGCGCCAGCAGCCGGTACAGGTTCGGGTGCTCCTCGATCACCGTGAAGAACGCGTCGAGCGCCATCCGGATCCGGGGGACCGGCGCCAGCTCGGCGTTGATCGCCGGGATCAGCCGCTCGAACAGGATCTCCGTGCCGCGCTGGCCCAGCGCCACGTAGAGGTCGGCCTTGTCGTCGAAGTGCCGGTACAGCACCGGTTTCGTGACGCCGGCCTCCGCGGCGACGTCCTCCATGCCGAGGTCGGGGCCGTGCGTGTCGAGCGCCCGCAGCGCTGCCTCGACGAACTCCTTGCGCCGCGCGATCCGGTGCTTGCGCCAGCGGTCGCGGCGTGCGTCGCCGGTCGCCTCCTCGTCGCGGGAGGCGGACCTGGACTGCTTGCCGGAGCGCTTGACACGTTCGATCACCGGGCTCATGCTACGCAGAGGTAACTGTTACCTCAAGTTACACATTGCGGAAGGGGTGTCGGCAATGACGCGGACGCTGAAGGAACCGGATCGCGAGAAGACCGCGGACCGCCTGCTCAAGTCGTCGGCGAACAAGTTCTACGACCCCGACGTCGACATCGACTGGACGGCGCCGCTGGTCGAGGGCAAACGCTTCATCCTGGACGAGCGCTCCTCGCTGTACGGCACCGAACTGTGGGACAAGCTGACCCCCGAGCAGCGCATCGAGCTGGGCAAGCACGAGGTCGCGAGCGTCGCGACGACCGGGCTGTGGTTCGAGATCCTGCTGATGCAGATGCTGCTCAAGGAGGTCTACGAAGAGGACCCGACGTCCGCGCACGCCCAGTTCGCGCTCACCGAGATCGCCGACGAGTGCCGGCACTCGACGATGTTCGCGCGGATGGCGTCGCGGATCGGCTGCCCCGCCTACGGCCCGGTGCCGTGGCTGCGGAAGCTCGCGAAGCTGATGCCGTCGATCTCCTACGGCCCGGCCCGCTACGGCGCGATCCTGGTCGCCGAGGAGGTCCTGGACCGCCTGCAGCGCGAGCAGATGAACGACGAGGGCGTCCAGCCGCTGGTCCGGATGGTCAACCGGATCCACGTCCTCGAAGAGGCCCGGCACGTCACCTTCGCCCGCGAGGAAGTCACGCGCGGGATGGCGAAGCTGTCGAAGGCCGAGATCGCCTACCAGCAGTTCATCATCGCGCTGATCTCGTACTTCGTGACGCGGGCGTTCATCAACCCGAACGTCTACAAGGCGGTCGGCATCCGGCCGCGTGACGGCGTCGAGGCGGCGCTGAACAACCCGCACTGGCAGGGGACGATCGCGTGGGCCGGGGAGAAGATCATGCCGTTCCTGGAGGAGTCCGGCCTGGTCGGGCTGCCGGGGAAGTACTTCTGGCGCAAGTCGTTCCTGCTCCCGGCGGGCCGGTGACCACCGCGTCGCGGCTGCGCGACCCGTCGATCGAGCACCGGTTCGTCACGAGCGACGGCGCCGCGCTGCACGTCGCGCAGTCCGGGCCGGCCGACTCGGCGGTGACGCTGGTGCTGGTGCACGGCTGGACGCAGGACCACCGCACGTGGGACTTCGTCGTGCCGCACCTCGACCCCGGCGTCCGCGTGCTGCGCTACGACCTGCGCGGCCACGGCGGCTCGGCGCACGCGCGGCCCGGCGGGGCCACCATCGCCCGTCTGGCCGACGACCTCGCCGAGCTGATCGCTTCGCGTGTGCCGGAAGGGCCGCTGGTGCTCGCCGGGCACTCGATGGGCGGCATGACGCTGATGGTGCTCGCCGAACGGCATCCCGCGCTCGTCCGGGAGCGGCTGGCCGGGGCGGCGTTCGTGGCGACGTCGTCGGGCGACATGGACCAGCTGACGCTCGGGTTCCCGGGCCTGGTCGGCCGGGGCGTGACGCGCTTCGAGCCGCGGGTGGCCCGCCTGCTGGCGGGGCTGCGGAGCGAGACGTTGCGGCTGCGGCCGGGGATGGTCCGCTCGGGCGCGCGCCGGCTGGTGTTCGGGGTTCGGCCCGGGCGTGAGCAGGTGGACAGCGTCGTCGAGCAGCTGCTGGCGGCCCACCCGGCGAGCGCGGGGATGTTCCTCGACGCGATCGCGTCCCACCGCGGGGTCGGCGGGCTGGGCGCGCTGTGCGACGTGCCGTCGGTGGTGCTGGCGGGGGAGAAGGACCGGCTGTGCCCGCTGGCGCACGCGAAGGTGATCGCGGACGAGCTGCCGCACGCGGAGTTCGTGCGGTTCCCGGGAGCCGGGCACATGCTCCCGCAGGAGCGTCCCTTCGAGGTGGCCCGCCGGATCTCGGCCCTGGTCCGCACCGCCACCCGCTGACCCCCGCACTTTCACGTGAAAGTGCCCACCAGGGGGCCGCACTTTCACGTGAAAGTGCGGCCTTGGGGGTCAGGCGTCCTTGAGCGGGAAGCCGCCGCCGATGCCGCGCCACGCCAGGTTGGCCGTCAGGGCCACCGCTTCCTCGCGGCTCATCGACTGGTGGTGCTGCAGCCAGAACCGGGCGCTGACCTGGCTCATCCCGACCAGCCCGACCGCCAGCAGCCGCGCCTTGTCCTCGTCGAGGCCCGCGTCCGCCGTGATCGTCTCGGTGATCGCGTCCACGCTCGCCGACGTCGCCCGGTCGACCGCTTCCTGGACCGCCGGCTCGCCGCGCAGGTCGGACTCGAACACCATCCGGAACGCGCCCGCGTCGTTGCTGACGAAGTCGAAGAACGCGCCGACCGTCGCCGGGACGCGCTGGCGGTTCTCCGTCGTCGAGTCCAGGGCCGTCTGCACGCGCTTCACCAGCTCGTCGACGTGGCTCTCCAGCAACGCGATGTACAGGTCGAGCTTGCCGGGGAAGTGCTGGTAGAGCACCGGCTTGCTGACACCGGCCACTTCGGCGATCTCGTCCATCGCGGCGGCGTGGTAGCCGTTCTCGGCGAAGACCCGCTGCGCCGCGGCGAGGAGCTGCGCCCGCCGTTCCGTCCGGGGCAGGCGCACCCCACGTTGCTGCAGCCGCGTCATCTCCGTCATGCTCTTCCTCCCGTCATCGCCCCTTCGACGGGCGGGGTCGCCACCGCGTGAAGTCGACCTGAAGATTACTCGCCGGTATGTATGCCTTGCCACGGGTCGGGCATCCTGAATCCGTGAACACCACCGCCACCACGCGGGTGCCGCTGACGCACGTGCCCCTGTCGACCAGGGAATTACCGTCCCTCGAGCCGTTGAAACCGCCGTGGCCCGCGGCCTTCGAAGAGGTCGGCACCGCCCGTCTCCACGTCCGCCGCACGCCGGGCCCGGGCGGCGTGCCCGCGGTCTACGTGCACGGCCTCGGCGGCTCGTCCACGAACTGGACCGACCTGGCCGCGCTGCTCGCGCCGGTCGCCGGCGGCACCGCGCCCGACCTGCCGGGGTTCGGCTACTCCGAGCCCGAAGCCGGCTTCGACTTCAGCCTCCAGGCGCACGCGGAAGTCGTCGCGCGGCACATCGAGGACGTCGGCGCGCCGGTGCACCTGCTCGGCAACTCGATGGGCGGCGCCATCGCGCTGCTGATCGCCGAGCGGCGCCCGGAACTGGTCAAGACGCTGACGCTCATCTCGCCCGCGATGCCGGACCGCCGCCTCGACCCCCGGCGGCTGTCGGACCCGCGGATGGCGCTGGCGTACCTGCCGCTGGTCGGCGCCCGGGTGCGCGCGCAGCTGGCCGCACTCGGCCCGCGCGAGCGCGCCGCGCAGGTGATCAAGCTGTGCTTCGCCGACCCGTCGCGGTTCCCGGCCGAACGGCTGGACGAGCTGGCCGACGAGCACGGCGCCCGCGCCGGGTTCGCCTGGGCCACGCCGGCCATGGCGCGCAGCACGTTCGCGATCTTCCGCGCGTGGTCGACGCTCGGGAAGGCGTCGCTGTGGTCGGCGGCGCCGCGCGTCCAGGCCCCGACGCTGGTGGTCTGGGGACGCGACGACCGCGTCATTTCCGTGAGACGCGCCATGCGGACGGCCCGGGTGATCCCGAAGGCCCGCCTGCTGGTGCTGCCGCGGACCGGGCATGTGGCGCAGATGGAACGCCCGATCGTCGTAGCGAAGGCCGTCCTCGGCATGTGGGAGCACGTCGAAGCCGGCACCTGGTAGTCCGATCGGGTGACAATGAATCCCCGGGTGGTCCGCCAGTCGCCGATAACGGTTCGGTGGCGCTGTGGCACCCTGGTGCGGTGGATCGGGTGAAGCAGGACGCGCGAGGCGACGATCGGCGGGCTCCCCACCGCGCGTCGGCCCGGCGCGCCGAGCCCGAAGACGCCCCGCGGACCGGGCAGTACCGCCCGGCCAAGCAGCCCGCCCAGCGCGTCGGCGAGGACCGCTACCGCCCCGGCGGGCGGCGCACCACCGCCGAGCCGCTGAGCGCGTCGTGGAAGCCGCACGTCGAGACCGCGCGGGAAAAGACGGCGCCCGAGAAGTCGGGCATCGCGAAGCTCACCAAGACCTACGGCTGGCGCGTCTACGCTCTGCCGATCCTCGTCGTGCTGACCGTGCTCGTCGTGGTCAACACCGCGAACAGCCCGGCCGAGCCGATCGCCGAGCAGGGCGTCACCGCGCCCGGCGTCGAGTCGGCGGGCGGCGACGCGGCGGGCGGCGCCATCGACGGCAACGGCGAGCAGGCCATCCCGGAGAACCCGGCCACCCCGGTCGACCTCAAGGTGCCGACCGCCGACCTGCCCGAGGGCACCCCGTTCACCCAGGCCGGCGCCGGGAAGTGGCACGTCGTGCCGGGCAGCGGCCCGAAGGTCGGCACCGGGAAGCTCTACACCTACACGGTCGAGGTCGAGGACGGCATCGACCCGGCGAGCTACGCCGGCGACGACGCCTTCGCGGCCGCCGTCCAGGGCACGCTGTCCGACCCCAAGAAGGGGTGGACCTGGGACGGCAAGATCGCGCTGCAGCGCGTCGACGCCAACTTCCCGAACCCGTCGTTCAGGGTGAGCCTCACCACGCCGGAGACCACCCACCGGGCCGACGCCTGCGGTTTCCAGATCAAGTTCGAGGCGTCCTGCTACCGCAAGAGCCTGGGCCGGGTGCTGATCAACCTGGGCCGCTGGGTGCGCGGCGCGAAGGCGTTCAACGCCGACATGACCGGCTACCGGCAGTACGCCATCAACCACGAGGTCGGCCACGCGCTGGGCAACCAGCACGTCGGCTGCGGCGGCAACGGCCAGCCCGCGCCGGTGATGATGCAGCAGTCCTTCGGCGTGGACGACAACTACGTGTCGATGCTCAACGACATCCCCGGCGGCGACAAGGGGAAGGTGGCCAAGGACGGCCGCACCTGCCTGCCCAACGCCTGGCCGAATCCCACGCCGAAGCCGTAGTCCTTCCCACCATCCGGACACGGGAAGGCATATTTGCCTGCGCGCGTTGTGCATAGTGGGATGGACGCGATACGCGCGCGAGATGGAGGACCCATGTCAGCACTGCCGCCGCTCGTCGAGCCGGCTGCCGAGCTCACCAAGGAAGAGGTGGCCCGGTACAGCCGGCACCTGATCATCCCCGACGTCGGGGTGACCGGGCAGAAGCGGCTGAAGAACGCGAAGGTCCTGGTGATCGGCGCCGGCGGCCTCGGCAGCCCCGCGCTGCTGTACCTGGCCGCGGCCGGGGTCGGCACGCTCGGCATCGTCGACTTCGACGTCGTGGACGAGTCGAACCTGCAGCGCCAGGTCATCCACGGCC
The DNA here is from genome assembly GCF_053605345.1 of Amycolatopsis sp. NPDC003865. Taxonomy (NCBI): domain Bacteria; kingdom Bacillati; phylum Actinomycetota; class Actinomycetes; order Pseudonocardiales; family Pseudonocardiaceae; genus Amycolatopsis; species Amycolatopsis sp. NPDC003865. The sequence continues at coordinate 50,489 of NZ_JBSGJA010000022.1, forward strand.
AGTCCGACGTCGGCAAGCTCAAGGCCGCGTCCGCGCAGGAGTCGATCGCCGACGTCAACCCGTTCGTCAAGGTGCACCTGCACACCGACCGGCTGGACTCGTCGAACGCGCTCGAGATCTTCGAGCAGTACGACCTGATCGTCGACGGCACCGACAACTTCGCGACGCGCTACCTGGTCAACGACGCCGCGGTGATCCTCGGCAAGCCGTACGTCTGGGGCTCGATCTTCCGGTTCGAAGGCCAGGTCAGCGTCTTCTGGGAGGACGCGCCGAACGGCAAGGGCCTCAACTACCGCGACCTCTACCCGGAGCCGCCGCCCCCGGGCATGGTCCCCTCCTGCGCCGAGGGTGGCGTGCTGGGCGTGCTGTGCGCGTCCATCGGCTCGATCATGGTGACCGAGGCGATCAAGCTCATCACCGGCATCGGCGAACCGCTGCTCGGCCGCCTGATCAGCTACGACGCGCTGGAGATGAAGTACCGCGAGGTCAAGATCCGCAAGGACCCGGAGACCCCCAAGATCACCGAGCTGATCGACTACGAGGCGTTCTGCGGCGTGGTTTCCGACGAGGCCGCGCAGGCCGCGTCGGGCAGCACCATCACCCCGGCCGAGCTCAAGGCCAAGTTCGACAGCGGCGAGAACTTCGCCCTGATCGACGTCCGCGAGCCGCACGAGTACGAGATCGTCAACATCAAGGGCGCGACGCTGATCCCGAAGGACCGGATCCTCTCGGGCGAGGCGCTGGCGGAGCTGCCTCAGGACAAGCCGATCGTCCTGCACTGCAAGTCGGGCGCCCGCTCGGCGGAGGCCCTCGCGGCGCTGCACGCGGCCGGCTTCAAGGACGCGACGCACCTCGGCGGTGGCGTGCTGGCCTGGGCCAAGCAGATCGACCCGAGCCTGCCGACCTACTGACAGTGGTTCCCCGTGAAGGCCGCCTCCGGCTTCGGAGGCGGCCTTCACGGCGTTTCGCCCGAGTCGTACTGAGGCGCTAAAACACTCTGTGACCAGCGCGTCTTCTCGTTCGTGGAACACCCGGCCGGGTAACGTCACCGCTCGTGCGGTCAACCCTCGAACGCCCTCCGGCGCACGTCTGCTCGGCCTTCGGCGGCCTCGTCGACGCCGGTGAACCGCTGCCGGACTCGACGGCGTGGCGCAGCGGCGACCTCGTGTTCAAGCCGGTCACGGACAAGGCCAGGACGCTGTGGACGGCCCGCGCGCTCGACTACGTGACCGAGCCGGGCCTGCGGGTGGCGAAGCCGGTCCGCTCCAGCGACGGCCGCTGGATCGTCGGCGGCTGGACGGCGTCCCGCTTCGTGCCCGGAACGCCCGAGCACCGCGGCGACGCGTCGGTGCTGGCCGCGGTGAAGCTGCACCGCGCCACGATCGGCCTGCCCCGGCCGGAGTTCCTGGCCACGCGCCGCGACGTCGACGCGATCGCCGACCGCGTGGCGTGGGAGGAACTCGAAGTCCCGCTGGAGGAGACGAAGGGCGGCCGCTGGTTCGAGGTCCTGGCCGGCGCCCGCCGCCCGATCCGCCTGCCGCCGCAGGTGGCCCACGGCGAGCTGCTGGCGGGCTTGCTGTTCGACGGCGACGCCGCCCCGGGGCTGGTGGACTTCGTCCCGTACTACCGCCCGGGCGAGTACGGCGCGGCGATCGTGGCGGTGGACGCGCTGGCGTGGGGCGGAGCGTCGCGGGAGCTGCTGGAGCGGTGGGCGCACCTGCCGGAGTGGCCGCAGCTGCTGTTGCGGGCGGTGTTGTTCCGGCTGGCGTCGAACGCGCTGAATCCTCGTTCGACGCAGGCCTCGCTGGACGGGCTGCGCGCGGCGGCCCGCGAGGTCTCCGGCGTTCTGTAACCCCGGTCACGCACCTCACCGCCGAGGGCACGCGACTCCCGCAGCAATGTCAACTGCCTGAAACATTCCGTCGATTTCGAGTAACACGGCCTCCTTAGCGTCAGGGCATCCCCGAACCGCCGAGGAGGTGCCCGTGCCGCAGGTCGACACCCACTGCCCGTACTGCGCGCTGCAGTGCGGCATGACCCTCGACGGCTCCCGCGTCACGCCGCGGGACTTCCCCGTCAACGCCGGCGGCCTGTGCCAGAAGGGCTGGACCTCCGGCAGTCTCCTCACCAGCCCGAAGCGTCTCACCACCCCGATGATCCGCGTCGACGGCGCGCTCGAGCCCGTCAGCTGGGACTTCGCCCTCGACTTCGTCGCCCGCAAACTGCGGGAAACGCAGGAGGCCCACGGCCCGGACGGCGTGGCGATCTTCGGCGGCGGTGGCCTCACCAACGAAAAGGCCTACCTGCTCGGGAAGTTCGCCCGCGTCGCGCTCGGCACCTCGCAGATCGACTACAACGGCCGGTTCTGCATGTCCTCGGCCGCCGCCGCGGGGACCAAGGCCTTCGGTGCCGACCGCGGGATGCCCTTCCCTGTCACCGACCTCAAGAACGCCGACGTCGTGCTGCTCGCCGGGGCGAACCCGGCCGAGACCATGCCGCCGTTCACCCAGCACCTGCGCGGGGCCGACCTGATCGTCGTCGACCCGCGGCGCACCCCCACCGCCGAGCTGGCGAGCCTGCACCTGGCCCCCGCGCCCGGCACGGACCTCGCGCTGGCGCTGGGCATCCTGCACGCGGTCGTCGAAGGCGGCCACCTCGACCGGTCCTATGTGGACGCACGCACGAACGGGTTCGAGGACGCCTGGCGGATCGCCGCGAGCTGGTGGCCGGAACGGGCCGAGCGCGTCACCGGTGTCCCGGCCGCCGACATGCGCCTGGCCGCCGCGAAGCTCGCCAACGCCCGCAACGCCTACGTCCTGACCGCCCGCGGCACCGAGCAGCACGCCACCGGCACCGCGACCGTCGGCGGCTGGATCAACCTGGCCCTCTCGCTGGGCTTGCCCGGCCGGGAAGGCTCCGGCTACGGCTGCCTCACCGGCCAGGGCAACGGCCAGGGTGGCCGCGAGCACGGCCAGAAGGCCGACCAGCTGCCCGGCTACCGCAAGCTCGACGACCCCGCCGCGCGCGAGTACGTCGCCGGCGTCTGGGGTGTCGACCCGGACAGCCTGCCCGGCCCCGGCCGGTCGGCCGCCGAACTGCTCGAAGCGCTGGGCCAGGAAGACGGCCCGAAGGCGCTGATGGTGTTCGGCAGCAACGTCGTCGTCTCGGCGCCGCGGTCCGGGCGCGTCCAAGATCGGCTTGCCGCACTGGACTTCCTGGTCGTCGCCGACTTCGTGCTGTCGGAGACGGCCGCGCTGGCCGACGTCGTCCTGCCGGTCACGCAGTGGGCCGAGGAGGACGGCACGCTCACCAACCTCGAAGGCCGCGTCCTGCTGCGCCGCAAGGCGATCGACGCGCCTCCGGGCGTCCGGTCCGACCTGGACGTCCTCAACGGACTGGCGAAGCGGCTGGGACAGCCGGAAAACCGGTTCCCCGCCCACGCCGAGACGGTGTTCGAGGAGCTGCGGATCGCGTCCAAGGGCGGGATCGCCGACTACTCGGGCGTCAGCTACGACCGGCTGCGCGACGGCGAAGCCCTGCACTGGCCGGTGCCGGCGGACGATCACCCCGGCACCCCGCGGATGTTCCTCGAGGCGTTCGCCCACCCGGACGGCCGCGCGCGGTTCGTCCCGGTCGAGCAGACCGGACCGGCCGAGCTGCCGGACGAGGAGTTCCCGTTGCAGGCCACCACCGGCCGCGTGCTGCAGCACTACCAGTCCGGCGCGCAGACGCGGCTGATCGAGGAACTCAACGACGTCGTGCCGGAAGCCTTCGTCGAGGTGCACCCGGACACGGCCAAGCGGGCCGGGCTCGAAGAAGGCGACCGCGCGGTGGTCCGGTCGCGGCGCGGCAAGACCGTCGCGAAGGTGCGGTTCGCCCAGTCGCTGCGGCCCGACCTGGTCTTCCTGCCGTTCCACTTCCCCGGTGAGCAGCGCGCCAACCTGTTCACCAATACCGCGCTCGACCCGGTCTCCCGGATGCCGGAGTTCAAGGTGTGTGCCGTGTCCCTCGAATTGAATTCAGTGGTGCGAAGCGCCTCCGTTGAGGGTGGTGGCGGGGGCATGGATGGAGTGGATGGTGCCGCATGACCCCCCGTGAAGTCGTCATCGTCGGCTACGGCATGGCCGGTGCCCGGCTGGCCGACGAGATCCGCCGCCGCGACCCGATCGCCGAACGCGTCCGCCTGACCGTGCTCGGCTCCGAAAAGCACGCCGCCTACAACCGCGTTCTCCTCTCGGCCGTCGTCGCCGGCGGAATGAGCGCCGAAAGCGTCCGCCTGCACGACGACGAATGGGCCGCCCGCCACAACATCGACCTGCGGCTCGGCGTGGACGTCACCCGGATCGACCGCGAGAAGCGCTGCGTCGAGCTGGGCGACGGAGCATGCGTGGACTATGACGCCCTCGTGCTGGCGACCGGCGCCAACCCGTGGATCCCACCCGTCGAAGGCCTCGAAGCCGGGCCGGGCGTGGTCGCCTTCCGCAGCCTCGACGACTGCGCCAAGATCCTCGACGCCGCCCGCTTCGGCGCGCCGGTCGCCGTCCTCGGCGGCGGCCTGCTCGGCCTCGAAGCCGCCCGCGGGCTGGCCGGGCGCGGCAACCAGGTGACTGTCGTGCACCCGCTCGGGCACGTCATGGAACGCCAGCTCGACCCGGCCGCCGGGCACGTGCTGGCCCGGCAGCTGACCGACATGGGCGTGACGTTCCGGTTCGGCGCCACCGCCGCCCGCTACCTGCCCGGCGACGGGCTCAAGCTCGACGACGGCAGCCTCGTCCCGGCCGACCTCGTCGTGGTCGCGGCCGGCGTCCGCGCCGAGACGCGCCTGGCCGACGACGCCGGGCTCGACGTCGACCGGGGCGTTCTCGTCGACGACACGCTGCGCACCAGCGACGGCCGGATCCACGCACTCGGCGACTGCGCCCGCCACCCCGGCGCCCCCGCCGGGTTGATCCAGCCCGCCTGGGAGCAGGCTGAAGTCCTCGCCGACGTCCTGACCGGCACCAACGCGGCCGCCCGCTACCGCGGCACCACGGCCGTCACCCGGCTCAAGGCCCGCGGCATCGACCTCGCCGCGCTCGGCGAGACGCAGCTCGACGCCGGTACCCCGGACGCCGAGGTGCTCACCTTCAACGACCCCACCGGCGGCCGGTACGGCAAGCTCGTCGTCCGCGAAAACCGCGTGACCGGGGCGATCCTGCTCGGCCTGCCCGACGCGGCCGCGTCGATCACCCAGTTCCACGACCGCGGCACGCCGCTGCCGGACGACCGGCTGGCGGTCCTGCTGGGCCGCGCGCTGCCCACCGGCAGCGCCCCGGCGGCCAGCCCGGCCGACCTGCCCGCGGCGGCGGTCATCTGCCGCTGCAACAACGTCACCAAGGGCCGGCTGATCGAGGCCTGGAAGGCCGGGGCCACCGACACCCCCGCACTGGCGCGGGCCACGCGAGCGACGACGGGCTGCGGCGGGTGCACCGACACCGTCGGCGGCATCGCCGGCTGGCTCGCGGCGCAATGACCGACTCGACCCGCACTGAGGAGAACGCCGTGGTACACCAAGGAAAGCACTGGATCGAGCACTGGGAGCCGGAGAACGAGGAGTTCTGGGAGGCGACCGGCAAGAAGATCGCGCGCCGGAACCTCTGGTTCTCCGTGTTCGCCGAGCACATCGGCTTCTCCATCTGGACACTGTGGTCGGTCATCGTCCTGTTCATGGGCAAGGACTACGGCTTCTCGGCCGCCGACAAGTTCCTGCTCGTTTCGACGCCGACGCTGATCGGCGGCCTGATGCGGCTGCCCTACACGTTCGCCGTGGCGAAGTTCGGCGGTCGCAACTGGACGGCCGTGTCCGCCGCCCTGCTGCTGATCCCGACGATCCTGGCCGCGGTCGTGCTGCACCCCGGGACGTCGCTCGGCACGTTCCTGCTGGTCGCGGCCCTCGGCGGGGTCGGCGGCGGCAACTTCGCGTCGTCGATGACGAACATCAACACCTTCTACCCGGAGAAGCACAAGGGCTGGGCTCTCGGCCTCAACGCGGGCGGCGGCAACCTCGGCGTCGCCGCGATCCAGCTGGTCGGGCTCCTGGTGATCGGCACGGCGGGCGCGACCGCGCCGCGGATCGTGCTCTACGTCTACATCCCGCTGATCGTCGTCGCCGCGGTGTGCGCGTACTTCTACATGGACAACCTCGCCACCGTGAAGGGTGACACCAAGGCGATGCGCGAGGTCGTCAAGGACCCGCACACCTGGGTGATGTCGTTCCTCTACGTCGGCACGTTCGGTTCGTTCATCGGGTACAGCTTCGCCTTCGGCCTGGTGCTGCAGAACCAGTTCGGCCGCACCCCGCTGCAGGCGGCCGCGGTGACGTTCCTCGGCCCGCTGCTCGGCTCGCTGTCCCGGCCCACGGGCGGCTGGCTGGCCGACCGCATCGGCGGCGGCAAGATCACGTTCTTCACGTTCATCGGGATGGCGCTGGCCACGGTCGTGCTGATCCTCGCGTCGACGTCGAAGTCCCTGGCGCTGTTCACCGTGGCCTTCATCGTGCTGTTCGTGCTCACCGGCATCGGCAACGGCTCGACGTACAAGATGATCCCGGCGATCTTCCGCGCCAAGGCGAAGGTGGCGATCTCGAACGGCGCCGAAGAGGCGGCCGAGCTGCTCAAGGCGCGGCGGCTGTCCGGTGCGCTGATCGGCCTGGCCGGCGCGATCGGCGCCGAGGGCGGGTTGTTCATCAACCTCGCCTTCCGCCAGTCGTTCGCCGACACCAAGAGCGGCGTCCCCGCCTTCATCGGATTCCTCGTCTTCTACGGGCTGTGCTTCGCCGTCACCTGGGCGGTCTACCTGCGCAAGCCCGCCGAACAGCCCACGAGTGAGCGCGGTCTGGCGCTCGCGGGAGCGGAGGTCTGAGATGCCCACCCTGGTCGTCGCCGGACACGGCATGGTCGCCCACCGGCTCGTGGAGGCGGTGCGCGCCGAAGACACCTCCGGCACCTGGCACATCGTCGTCCTGTCCGAGGAGCCGCGCCCGGCGTACGACCGGGTGGCGCTGACGTCCTACGTGGACACCTGGGACCCGGCGGCGCTGGCGCTGCCCGGCTCCGACTACGCGGACGACCCGCACGTCGACCTCCGGCTCGGCGAGCCGGCCGTGTCGGTGGACCGGTCCGCGAAGACGGTCACCACGGCGTCCGGCGCCGTCCTCTCCTACGACGCTTTGGTGCTGGCCACCGGCTCGCGGCCGTTCGTGCCGCCGGTCCCCGGCCACGACCTGCCCGGCTGCTTCGTCTACCGCACCATCGAGGACCTCGACGCGATCCGTGAAGCGGCGACCGAGAAGCCAGGCCGGGGACGGCGCTCGGCCGTCGTCATCGGCGGTGGCCTGCTCGGCCTGGAGGCCGCGAAGGCGTTGCGGGACATGGGACTCTCGCCGCACGTCGTCGAGATGGCACCGCGGCTGATGCCGCTGCAGGTCGACGAGGGCGGCGGGGCGCTGCTGCGGCGGCTCATCACGAACCTCGACGTGACCGTCCACACGGGAACGTCGACCGACGCGATCGAGGCCGACGGCTCGCGGCTGCTGGCCAAGCTGGGCAACGGCACGGAACTCGACGTCGACCTCGTCGTGTTCTCCGCCGGCGTCCGGCCGCGCGACGACCTGGCCCGCCAGTCCGGCCTCGAAGTCGGTCCCCGCGGCGGTGTCCTGACGGACCTCTCCTGCCGCACCAGCGATCCCTCGGTGTACGCCATCGGCGAGTGCGCCGCGGTCGACGGACGCGTCTACGGCATCGTCGCCCCCGGGTACGCGATGGCCGAGATCGTCGCGGCCCAGCTCACCGGCGGATCCGGCGAGTTCCCGGAGCCGGACACGTCCACCAAGCTGAAGCTGATGGGCGTCGACGTGGCGTCCTTCGGGGACGCGCACGCGAAGGCCGAAGGCGCCCTGGAAGTCGCCGTCAACGACGCGGTGGCCGGGACGTACAAGAAGCTCGTCGTCACCGACGACGGCAAGACGCTGCTGGGCGGCGTGCTCGTCGGCGACGCGACCGAGTACAACACCCTGCGCGCGCTGGTCGGGCGGCCGCTGCCGGCCGAGCCGGGCGCGATCCTCGCCCCGGCGGGCGGCGGCGCCGCGGTCGGCGTCGACGCGCTGCCCGACGCGGCGCAGATCTGCTCGTGCAACGCGGTGTCCAAGGGCACGATCACCCGCGCGATCCACGAGGACGGCTGCGACTCGGTCCCGAAGCTCAAGGCGTGCACTCGCGCCGGCACGGCGTGCGGCTCGTGCGTCCCGCTGCTCGGCAAGCTGCTGAGCGCGGCCGGCGTCGAGCAGTCGAAGGCCTTGTGCGAGCACTTCGCGCAGTCGCGCGCGGAGCTGTTCGAGATCGTCCAGGCCACCCGGATCAGCACGTTCAGCGAGCTGATCAGCCGGTACGGCACGGGCAGCGGCTGCGCCGTCTGCAAGCCCGCGGTGGCGTCCATCCTGGCCACCCTCGGCAACGGGCACGTCCTCGGCGGCGAGCAGATGACGCTGCAGGACACCAACGACCGGTACCTGGCCAACCTGCAGCGCAACGGCACGTACTCCGTCGTGCCGCGGATCCCCGGTGGCGAGATCACGCCGGACAAGCTCATCGTGATCGGCGAGGTGGCCCGCGACTTCGGGCTGTACACCAAGATCACCGGCGGGCAGCGGATCGACCTGTTCGGGGCCACCGTGGACCAGCTGCCGCAGATCTGGCGGCGGCTGGTGGACGCGGGCTTCGAGTCCGGGCACGCGTACGGCAAGGCGCTGCGCACGGTCAAGTCGTGCGTCGGCTCGACGTGGTGCCGCTACGGCGTGCAGGACAGCGTCGGGCTGGCGATCGAGCTGGAGCTGCGCTACCGCGGCCTGCGGTCGCCGCACAAGCTCAAGTCGGCGGTCTCCGGGTGCGCCCGCGAGTGCGCGGAGGCGCGGAGCAAGGACTTCGGCATCATCGCCACGGAGAACGGCTGGAACCTCTACGTCGGCGGCAACGGCGGGACGACCCCGCGCCACGCCGAGCTGCTGGTGTCCGATGTGGACACCGAGACGTTGATCCGGACCATCGACCGGTTCCTGATGTTCTACGTGCGCACCGCCGACCGGCTGCAGCGGACGGCGCCGTGGATCGAGGAGCTGGAAGGCGGTCTCGACCACCTGCGCGCGGTGATCGTCGACGATTCGCTCGGCATCTGCGAGGACCTCGACGCGGCGATGGCCAAGCACGTCGACAACTACGCCGACGAGTGGAAGGGCGTCCTGGAGGACCCGGAGAAGCTGGCCCGGTTCACCTCCTTCGTCAACGCGCCGGGCACGCCCGACCCGGCCATCTCGTTCCGTGAAGAGCGGCAGCAGAAAGTGCCCGTGATGCTGGGAGTTCCGGAGGTGCGCCGGTGACGACGTCGATCGAACGGACCTGGACGGCGGTCTGCCCCACCGGCGCGGTGCCCGAGTACGCCGGGGTGGCGGCCCTGCTCGACGGCGGCGTGCAGGTCGCGATCTTCCACCTGCCGGGCGAGCGCTGGTACGCACTGTCCAATTGGGACCCGTGCAGTGGCGCGGCGGTGCTCTCGCGCGGCATCGTCGGCGACGCGGGCGGCGTCCCGGTGGTCGCGTCGCCGGTCTACAAGGAACGGTTCGCGCTCGACAGCGGGCGGTGCCTGGACGCCGAAGACGTCTCGGTCCCCGTGTACGAAGTGCGCGTGCGAGAGGGCGTGGTCGAAGTGGAGAGCCCGTGATCCTGCCGCTGACCGGGTTCGTGGTCGGCATCACCGCGGCGCGCCGGGCGGACGAGCTCGGCGCGCTGCTGGTGCGCAAGGGGGCGAGCGTCCGCTACGGGCCGGCGATCCGGATCGTGCCGCTGACGGACGACACCGAGCTGCACACGGCGACGTCGAGGCTGCTCGATTCACCGGTGGACGCGGTGGTGGCGACGACGGGCATCGGCTTCCGCGGCTGGCTCGAGGCGGCCGAAGGCTGGGGTCTGGGCGACGCCCTGCTCTCGCGGCTTTCGTCGGCGTCGCTGCTGGCGCGCGGGCCGAAGGTGACCGGTGCGATCCGGGCGGCGGGGCTGACCGAGGCGTACTCGCCGGCGTCGGAGAGCAACGCGGAACTGTTGCAGCACCTGCTGTCTTCGGACGTGTCGGGCAAGCGGATCGCGGTGCAGCTGCACGGCGAGCCGTTGCCGTACTTCGTCGACGCCCTGCGCGCGGCGGGGGCGGAGGTCGTCGAGGTGTCGGTGTACCGCTGGGTCGGCCCGGCGGACCCGGGCCCGGTGGACCGGCTGCTGGACGGGGTGCTGGACGGATCGATCCACGCGCTGCCGTTCACGAGCGCGCCCGCGGTGGCGTCGTTGCTGGCGCTGGCCCGCCGGACCGGGCGCCTGCCGGGGCTGGTTTCGGCGTTGTCGGGCCCGGTGGTGGCGGCGTGCGTCGGACCGATCACGGCGGGCCCGCTGGCGGCGCTGGGAGTGCCGACGGTCCAGCCGCACCGGGCCCGGATCGGGGCGCTGGCCCGGACGGTGTCGGAGACACTGCTGGCCCGCTCGCCCCGGTTTTCGGCGGGCGGGCTGTCGATCGAGCTGCGCGGCCAGGCGGCGGTGGTGGACGGCGAGTGGCGCGAGGTGGCCCCGGCGCCGATGGCACTGCTGCGGGCACTGGCGGCTTCCCCGGGCCGGGTGGTTTCGCGGCGCGAGCTGATTTCGGCGTTGCCCGGGGGCGGGGAGGAGCACGCGGTGGAGACGGCGATCGGCCGGCTGCGGACTTCACTAGGGGGCGGGAAGGTCGTGCAGACGGTGGTCAAGCGGGGGTACCGGCTGGCCGTGGACGCCTGAGCCGCGCGCGGTTCGGCCGGACGGGCGACCTGGGCCGTCGACGGTTGCCGGCTCCCCACCGAGGGAATAACCTATAGCCCAAGCTAGAGCCTATAGCTTGGAGTGGACCTTGACCGAGACCGAGACGCGAGGACCGCAACGCCGCCGGCGCGCGGACACCCGGCGCGAGATCCTCGACACGGCGATCGAGGTGATGGCCGAACGCGGGGTGGCGGGGCTCAGCCTGTCCGAGGTCGCGCGCCGGGTCGGGATCCGGCAGCCCTCGCTGTACAAGCACTTCGCGTCGCTGAACGCGGTCTACGACGAGCTGTTCCGGGAGGGAGCGGAACAGCAGCGAGAGGCGGTGGCCCGGGAGTTGCGGGGGAGGGCTCCCGGGCTGCCGGCCCTCGCCGCCGCTGTGGAGGCTCTCGGCCGGATCGCGATGGCGCATCCCGTCCACGCCCAGCTCGTAGCGTGGCGGCCGGTGCCGGAGTTCACGCCGTCGGCCGAGGCGTTCCGGCCGAGCGTCGAACTGGTCGAGCTGGTGCGCGGAGCTTTGCGCCACGCCGTGTCGGCCGGCGAGCTGGGGCCGGAGGCCGATTCCGACGCCGGTGTCGCCTTGTTGTCCATCGTCGTCACCGGAGCTCTCTCGCAGCAACTCGCGAACGAGCCCGGTGCGGGTTACGAAGGCGGGCGGTTCACTTCGCTGCTACCGCAGGCCTTCGCCATGTTCGTCCGGCACTTCACCCCCGCGAGGGAGCAGCCATGCCCGGGATCCGGACCACCCACGCCTTGACGATCGCGCGCCCTGACCGGGAGGAGGTTGCCCGCGTCGGCTTCGCCGAGCTCACCGCTTTGGACGCCTTGCTCGGGTCGCTCGGCGAGGAGGAGTGGCGGCGGCCGACGGCCGCCGGCTGGACCGTGCACGAGACGGTCGCCCACCTCGTCGGCCAGCACGCGGAGACGGCTCGGCCGTGGACGATCGGCGGCCGGGTCCGTGCCGCGCGGAAGCGGTTTCCTTCGATGTCCGCGCTGGACGCGCACAACGCGCTGCAGGTGGCGACTTTCGGTTCGCTGTCCGGAGACGAGCTTCGCGTGCGGCTCGCGCGGGTCGGACCACGCGCGGTCCGCATGCGGCGGCGCGCCCCGTCGTTCGTCCGGCGGCAGCGCACCGATCGGACCTTCCCCGGCGAATCGCTGGTCGAGCCGGAGCTGGCGTACGTGCTGGATGTGCTGTCCAACCGCGACACGTGGATGCACCGGCTGGAGATCGCCCGCGCCACGAGCCGGGAGTTCGTGATCGGGGCCGACGACGCGCAGGTCGTCGCCCAGGTGGTTCGTGGCAGCTGGGCGACGGTGAGCCGGTGGCCTGGGCCCGGGCCGGGGCGCTGGACCAGCTGTGGCGCCTCTCGGGGCGACCAGGCAGCCCGGATCCGGACGTGACGGGCGACCCGGCGGCGGCCGAGGCGTTGAAAGCCGCACGCGTGGTGTTCTGACCGCGCCCGGTGTCAGCGGCCGTGTCAGTGCCGTGGCCCCGTCGTGTCAGCCGGGCTCGCGAAAGTGGCTTCAACACCGGAACGAGCCACCAGGAGAACACGATGCAGAACTTCACCACCACCGCCCCGATCACCGCCGTTCTCGACATCCCCGCGGGCCGCGTCCGGCTCGTCGCCGCCGATTCGGCCGAAGCCGCCGTCGAGGTCCTGCCCGCCGATCCCGCCAAGAGCCGGGACGTAAAGGCCGCCGGTCAGGTCGAGGTCGAATTCGACGGCGGTGTGCTGCGGATCGAGGGCGCGGTCAAGAACCAGTACTTCGGCCCGTCCGGCTCGCTGGACGTGACCGTCCGGCTGCCCGCCGGCTCGGACGTCCGCGCCAAGGCCGCCAGCGTCGAGCTGCGGGGCGTCGGCCGGCTCGGGGACGTCACCGTCGAAGGCGCGCACGGCGAGGCCGTCTTCGACGAGGCCGCGAGCCTGCGCCTCACCGCCCACGCCGGCGACGTGTCGGTCGGGCGCCTCACCGGCCCGGCGGAGATCAGCACCGGCAAGGGCGACATCCGGATCGCCGAGGCCACGAGCGGCACCCTCGTGCTGAGCACCCAGGCCGGGGACATCACCGTCGGCGCGGCCACCGGGGTCTCCGCGTCCCTCGACGCCGGCACCACCTACGGCCGGATCCGCAACTCCCTGAAGAACACCGAGGGCGCGGCGGACCTGACCATCCGCGCGACCACCGCGTACGGCGACATCGACGCCGGCAGCCGGTGAGCGGCGCCCTCAGCCGACCCAGGTGACGGCGTGCTTCTCGAACCCCCGTACCGCCGCGACCCGCGCCGCCTCGGCCTCCGCCTCCTCGCGGACGGCCGGGCGGAGCGGGTCGAACGCCGTCACCGTGAACGTCAGCTTCGCGCCGCTGCCCTTCGTCCGCCACGTGCCCGCGATGTCGCCGTCCGCGACGAGCACCCCCGGGTTGCCCAGCATCTTCCAGACCTCCTTGCGGCGAGCCGGGTCCGGGACCAGCAACGCCTTGTCGCGGGCTTGGATGAACGGGTCCAGCGGCGGCAGCAGCCGCACCACCTCCGGCTCCGGCGGGTTCTCCAGCGCGTTCAGGCGATCCGAAGGCAGGTAGCGGGTCTTGCCTTCGACCTGCACCGACGACAGGTCCGCCGGCCAGGTCTTGTCGACCACCGCGCGAGCCGTCCCCACGTACTCCGCTGCCTCCCCCGGGGAGGCCGGGCCGTTCAGCCGCAGGTAGTCCAGCACGACCTTCTCCGCGGCCGCCGGGTCCGGCGTGCGGCGCGTCCGGCCCCGGCCCTCCAGCGGGGCCAGCGTCGCCGGGGACGCGCCGGCCACCAGCCGGACCCCGGCGTGGGGGGTCGCGATGCGCATCAGCTGCTCGTGGATGTGCGTCGCGTTGCAGCCGCGGCACCAGCGGGCGAACTCCGCGGGCAGCTTCTTCGTCACCGCCGTCGACACCGCCCCCTTGGTCATCGGCTCCTTGACCACCGCGCGGATGGCCGCCGCGGCCGTGAAGACCACTTCGGACGCGTCCAGGCCGGTCGCCGCCAGTTCCTTGCGCTGCCAGAGCATCCGTGCCAGCGCGTCCGCGTCGTCCAGCGGGACCAGCGCCCGGATCACCTCCGGCAGGTCCGTGCGGAGGTGGTAGTGCGGCGCCCCGCGCAGCGTCCACGCGAGCACCAGCCGCTCGTCGTCCACAAGGGACACGTCGCCGTCGAGCCGGGCGGCGAGGGCGAGCAGCGCGGTGTCGCGCATGCTGTCCTGCAGCCCGGCCCGGACGACCGCGAGGTCGGCGACGTCCTTCGCGGTGCGGTGCAGGCCGTGCTCGGCGATGCGGTAGGCGAGTACCTGACGACGGTCCACTTGCGACTCCTAGAGCGCGTACTCGAACGTGTAGCCCACCTTGTCCACGCCGGCCGCGCCGCCGGCGGTCCCGCTGCCGGTCAGGCCGGCCAGCTCGCCGGTGGCCGAACCGGGGACGACCTTGAACGTCGAGGCGAAGCCCTTGTCGTCGAACGTGTACTCGTGGCGCACGATGAACGTCCCTTCGCGACCGTCGACCTTGCCTTCGAAGCGCTCGAAGCTCGGCGACGTCGTCTGCCCGCTGTCATAGCCTTCGCCCGCGTAGTACAGCAGAAGGTCGCAGATCGACTCACCCTCGATGACGCCTTCGTAGGTGAACGTGACGTGCGCGTAGGCCACCCGCGGGCCGCCCTCGGCGCCGCTGACGACCTTCTCTTCCCAGTTCTTCGTCATGAATTCGTTCATGGGGACCACCCTGCCGGGCATACCTGTCAGCTTGTGTCAGGTTTTTCTGTCAAACTGACCTCCATGCGCGCCAGCCGGCTCCTGTCCGTCCTCCTGCTGCTGCAGAACCGCGGCCGGATGACGGCCGAAGAGCTGGCCGAGGAGCTCGAGGTCTCGGTGCGCACGGTGTACCGGGACATCGACGCGCTCTCGGCGTCCGGCGTCCCGGTGTACGCCGACCGCGGCCGGACCGGCGGGTACCGCCTGGTCGACGGCTACCGCACCCGGCTCACCGGGATGACCGAAGAGGAGGCGCAGTCCCTGTCGCTGGCGGGTCTGCCGGTCGCGGCGGCCGAGCTGGGCCTCGGCACCGTCCTGGCCGCGGCGCAGCTCAAGCTGTACGCCGCGTTGCCGCAGGAGCTGCGCGACCGCGCCGGCCGCGTCGCGGAACGGTTCTACCTGGACGTCCCCGGCTGGCACCGGGGCATCGAAAGCCTGCCGGCGCTGTCGGCGATCGCCGACGCCGTCTGGTCGTCGCATCGGATCCGGATCCGCTACGAGCGGTGGGGGCAGCGCGTGGTCGAGCGGGACGTCGAGCCGCTGGGCCTGATCCTGAAAGCGGGCAACTGGTATCTCGCCGGGCGCTGCGAGGGCACCGACCGGACCTACCGCATCTCGCGCGTGCTGGAGCTGACCGACCTGGGCGAGGAGTTCGAGCGGCCCGCGGGGTTCGACCTCGCGACGTACTGGCAGGAGTGGTCCGAGCAGTTCGAACGCCGGATGTTCCCCCGCGTCGCCGTGGTGCGGCTGTCGCCGCGCGCGCAGGCTCTCGTACCGTTCTACGCTGGTTCGGTCGGCGCCCGCGCGCTGCGCGCGGCGACCGGAGAACCCGACGCGGACGGCTGGCTCACCGTGGAGCTGCCGGTGGAGCCGGGCGAGCCGGCCATCGGCGAGCTGCTGCGGTTCGGGCCGCACCTGGAGGTTCTCGAACCGGCGGACCTGCGTGCGGAGCTGGCGGAAGCGATCGAGGAGATGGGCGCGTTCTATGGGTGAGCTGAGCGGGATCGCGATCGGGGTGACGGCCGAACGCCGCGCGGAGGACTTCATCGTGGCCCTCGAACGCCACGGCGCCGACGTCCGCCACGCGCCGACGATCACGATCGTGCCCCTGGACAGCGATCCGGAGCTGCGCGCGGCCACGTCGGCGGTCGTCGCGTCGCCGGTCGACTTCACGGTGGTCACGACGGGCGCGGGCTTCCGCGGCTGGCTCGCCGCGGCTGCGGGCTGGGGGCTCCGCTCGTCCTTGCTGGAGCGGTTGAGTGAGTCGCGGATCTACGCGCGTGGCCCGAAGGCGGTCGGCGCGGTCCGCGGCGCGGGGCTGCGCGAGTCCTTTTCGGCCGAGTCGGAGTCCAATGCGGAATTGTTCGGTTCGCTGCTGTCCGAGGGTGTTTCGGGGGCGCGGATCGCGGTCCAGCTGCACGGGACGCCGTTGCCGAAGCACACGGCGCCGTTGGCCGAGGCCGGGGCTTCGCTGGTGGAGCTCCAGCCATACCGGTGGTTTTCGCCGCCGGACGTGACGCCGGTGCACTCCATGATCGACGCGGCGGTGGCCGGTTCGCTGGGGGCGCTGGCCTTCACGAGCGCTCCGGCGGCGGCGAACTTCCTGACCTTGGCCCGGGAGTACGGGCAGTACGACGCTTTGCTCGCGGCCTTGCGGGGCCCGCTGGTGGTCGCGTGCGTGGGTCCGGTGACGGCGGCGCCGCTGGAAGAGGCGGGCGTCGAGACGGTGCAGCCGGAGCGTCAGCGGCTGGGCGCGCTGGTGAAGCTGCTGGTCACGACCCTTGGTGGCACCGAGGGGGCGTCGGAGACCCGGCCGTAGCGCCGAGGTCGTCGTCGCGGCCGGCGGCCAGCCGTGACCACTGGGCGATCGGCCGGCCACCCGGCCACTCCGTCGACGGCGGCCAACCGGGCGCGCCCGCTTCCGTGCGGACGTTCGTGCGCCCCTGGGGCCACCCCTCCGGTGAGTCCTCCCAGGACTCCTGGCGGCCGAACAGCGTCAGATCCATCAGCGCGTAGCTGTAGTCCATCGCTTCCACGCCACGCCGCTTCGTCCAGTACGTCTCGAACACGCGGTCACCGTCGCGCACGTAACAGACCAGGTGGAACAGCCCGATCTCGCGCCCGGCCAGCAGTGCCTCGAGCGACGGCTGGGCCGAGTACCACGGCATCCGCCAGTCCATGAACCTCCGGTACCGCAGGCTTTCCTCGTACGACGTCCGCGCGTCGGCCGGTTCCACCGCGACGTTCCGGCCCTGCGAGAACACCGCGTACGTGATGTCCCGCGAGTGCAACGCCGACAGGTCCGCGACCTGGTTCGCGTAGAAGGTGCAGCCCTCGCACTGCTCGGCCGCCGGGCGGCCCGGGTTCCACATGAAGTAGTAGGCGATCAGCTGGCGGCGGCTCTCGAACGCGTCCAGCAGCGTGACCGGACCGTCCGGGCCGAGCAGCGGGAGCGTCGCGTCCACTTCGACCGCGGGCAGCCGCCTGCGGGCCGCCGCGATCGCGTCACCTTCCCGGGTGTGGGCCTTTTCCCTGGCGCGCAAGCGATCCAGCGAAGCTTCGAAAGTTCCCCGGTCGACGATTTCCATCAGGACTCCTCGGCGAAGCGTTTGATCTTGGCCAGGCGGCGGTCCCACTCGGCCGCGAGCGCCGCCATCCAGCGGGCCGTCGCGTCCAGGGCTTCGGGACGCACCGCGTACCGGACCTCGCGGCCGGCCTTCACCCCCGAAACCAGTCCCGCCGCGTCGAGGACGGCGAGGTGCTTGACCACCGCCTGGCGCGACACCGGCAGCCCGGCCGCCAGGGTCGTCGCCGTGGCTCGGCCGTGCGCGGCGAGCAGGTCGAGCAGCCGGCGGCGGGTCGGGTCGGCCAGTGCGGCGAGCACGCCGTCGACGACTTCGGCGGTCATCGGCCGGCGCGCGCGGCCAGCGCGGGCAGGCACCGCTCCCAGCCCGCGGTGTGGTCCTCGATCACGGTGGCGCGGTTGGCGGCGGACGTCGGCAGCCCGGTGAACCCGCTCTCGACCACCCGCAGCCGGGTGCCGTCGCCCTCGGGGGTCAGCGTGAACTCGACGAGCGTCGAGTTGTCCTCGCGCAGCTCCTCTCCCGGGAACGCGCTCACCCAGCGGTAGGCCAGGTAGTGCGGTGGGTCGGCCTTCTCGACGCGGATCGGGAAGTCGCCGTGCTCCGAGTGCGTGACCACCAGGGTCCGGCCTTCTTCGGCGAGCGTGCCGCGGACGGTTTCGTCGTCGGTCGCCCAGAATCCGGGCTCGGCCACCAGCGGCCAGACCTTCTCCGGGGCGGCGGCGATCAGGATCTCGCGCTCGATCGGCATCGACGAACTCCTCTCGTGCAACTCCAGGGTTGCACAAGAGGAAGCCATAACGCAACCCCGTGGTTGCGCGTTCAGTCCTCGTCGGCCGGCGCCTCGCCCGCTTCCGCCGCGCGGACCGCCTCCCGGCTCGCCGCCTCCTCGCTGATCCCCTGCCGCCAGTAGCCGGTGAAGCAGATCCGCCGCTTGTCGACTTCCCGCTCGCGCACCAGATGTCGCCGCACCAGCTTCACGACGCCCGCCTCGCCCGACACCCAGGCGTACGGCGCGCCGCCGGGGAAACTCGCCGTCCGCACCGCGTCGAGCAGCGCCTCGCCCATCGGGCGCACGCCGCGGACCAGCCAGTGGACTTCGACCGCTCCGCGCGTCTCGAACGTCTGGCGCTCGCCTCGCTCCGAGACCTCGATGTACGCCGAAGCGCGCGTACCGGCCGGGAGCCGCTCGATGATCGCGCCGATCGCCGGCAACGCCGTTTCGTCGCCGACCAGCAACTGCCAGTCCGTGCCGCCGGGCACGTCGTACAGCCCGTACGGCCCGGTGAACGCCACCCGGTCGCCCGGTGCCGCGCGCGACGCCCACGCCGAAGCCGGCCCGGTGTCGCCGTGCAGCGCGAAGTCGACGTCGATCTCCGCCGCCGCGGGCCGGTGCGTCCGCACGGTGTACGTGCGCATCGGCGGCCGGACGTCGTCCGGCATCGCCAGGTACGTCCGGTACCACGACATGACGTCGGAGCCACCCTCCGGCAGCCGCGGCTCCTCCTGCCCGGGCTGCGGGAAGAAGACCTTGACGTACTGGTCCGGCGCCCCGGCCGGCACCTCGCGGAAGCTCGCCGCTTCGAACGTCACGCGCACCATCTGCGGCGTGACCGTCCGGACCGCGGTCACCCGGGCCCGGTGGTACGTCGAAGCCGGCCGCTCCACCTGTGTCGTCATTAGGCGAGGCTAACCTAAGAATCAGCGGTCAGAACAGACCCTCCTCACCGGGATCTTCGTCACCGTCGGGCTTCCACCGGTACTTCCGCAGGTCGACGCGCTGGCCGTCGGCCAGCACGCCCTCCGCGCGCAGCCGCTCCAGCTGGTCGTGCACCAGGTGCGGCGCCGGGGTCCCGTTCGCGCGCAGGATCCGGTGCCACGGCAGGTCGTGCCCGTCCTCGGCCAGGATGGCGCCCACCATCCGCGGCGAAGGCGCGCCGGCCAGCGCCGCGATGTCGCCGTACGTGGCCACCGTGCCGGCCGGCACCGACTCGATGATCTCCCGCACGCGCTCGTGCAGAACGTCGTCCATACCGACACTCTGCCGGACGGGTACGACACTTTCCGCCGCCGCCCGCCGCACGCTCCGGCACCTTCACCGAACGCCCCGTCGTTAAGGCGTGCCGGTGCGCCACCCGGGTGAGCGGGCGTGGTTCCATCGCTGGGTGAACGCGAGGCGAACGGGGCGGGCGGACGCGCGGCTGGTGCGCCCGCCGATCACCGGCGCACCCACGTTCACCTGGGACGACGGTGCCCGGCGCGTGCTCTCCGCGCCCGGGGGGTTCCGCCGCGTGCTCGGCGGCCCCGGCACCGGCAAGACGGCGCTGCTCGCGTCGGCCGCCACCCGCCGCATCGCCGAGGGGGCCGACCCGGAGAGCGTGCTGGTGCTCACCACGTCCCGCAAGGCCGCGGACGCGCTACGCGCCGACATCACCCGCCGGCTCACCTTCGACCCCGAGCAGGCGCGGCCGCTGCCGCGGACCGTCCGCGAACCCCTCGTCCGCACGGTCCACTCGTACGCCTACTCGCTGCTGCGGCTGGAGGCGATGGCCGAGCAGCTCCCGCCGCCGCGGCTGCTCGCCGGCGCCGAGCAGGACGTCGTCGTCCGCGAGCTGCTGGCCGGCGACCTCGACGAGGGGGCCGGGTACTGGCCCGAGCAGCTGCGGCCGGCGCTGATGGTGCCGGGGTTCGCCGAGGAGCTGCGCGACCTGCTGATGCGCGCCGCCGAGCGCGGGCTGGGCCCGGAGGACCTCGCCGAGCTGGGCCGCCGCCGCGGCCGCGAGGAATGGGTCGCCGCCGGGCAGTTCTGGGCGCAGTACGAAGAGGTCACGCAGCTGCAGGGCGCGGGCGGCAACGCGCTCGGCGTGGCGAGCGCGCCCGCCCTGGACGCCGCCGAGCTGGTCACCTCCGCGCTGCTCGCCCTCGAGGACGACGACGAGCTGCGCGAGCGCGAGCGCACCCGCGTGCGGCACCTGTTCGTCGACGACGCCCACCACCTCGACCCGCTGCAGACCAGCCTGGTCCGGGTGATCGGGCACACCGCGGCGGAGTTCGTCGTCGCCGGCGACCCCGACCAGAACGTGTACTCCTTCCGCGGCGCGGACGCGAGCCTGTTCGCCGACGCCGACCCGGACGGCAGCCGGACCGTCACGCTCACGACGTCGCACCGGCTCGCCCCGGCGGTCCGCCTGGCCGTGGCGAAGATCGGCGCGACGCTCCCGGGCGCGTCGCCGCACCGGAAGATCGTCCCGCCCCGGGGAGCGACCGGCGGGAACGTGCGGGTCCGCGTGATGCCCACCCCGGCCGCCGAAGCGAGCTGGATCGCCGACCAGCTCCGCCGCGCGCACCTCGTCGACGGCGTGCCGTGGTCGGAGATCGCGGTGCTCGTCCGGTCGCCGGCCCGGACTTTCCTGGTGCTGCAACGCGCTTTGCGCGCCGCCGGCGTCCCGATCGGGTCGGCGACCGAAGAACTGCCGCTGGCGCGCCAGCCCGCGGTGCGGCCGCTGCTGGCCGTGCTGAAGCTCGCGCCCGCGCCCGAACTCCTCGATGTCGACCTCGCCGAGATGCTGCTGTCGTCGGCGCTCGGCGGCGCGGATCCGCTGGCGCTGCGGCGGCTGCGCCGCGGCCTGCGGCGGCTGGAACTGGCCGGCGGCGGGCAGCGGTCGAGCGACGAACTGCTCGTCGAAGCCTTGCGCGGCGGGGATATCCTCGCCGGGCTCGCCGACGCCGAGGCCGAGCCGGTGCGGCGCGTCGGCGGGCTGCTGCGCGTCACGCACCAGGCCGTGGCGCGCGGCGACGGCGTCGAGCAGGTGCTGTGGCGGCTGTGGACCGAAAGCCGGCTGCAGGAGAAGCTGCTGAAGCAGGTCGAACGCGGGGGATCGCTGGGCGCGCAGGCCGACCGCGACCTCGACGCCGTCGTGGCGCTGTTCGACGCCGCCGGCCGGTACGTCGACCGGCTGCCCCGCGCGAGCGTCGCGTCCTTCGCGGATTACCTGGGGGCGCAACAGATCGCGGGCGACACGCTGGCGCCGGCGGCCGTGCCCTCGGACGGCGTCTCGCTGCTCACCGCGCACGCGGCGGCGGGTCGCGAGTGGACGGTCGTCGCCGTCGCCGGTGTCCAGGAGGGAGCGTGGCCGGACCTGCGGCTGCGCGGATCCGTGCTGGGCGTGGAACGGCTGAAGGACCTGATGTCCGGTGTGGACGACGACGCCGTCTCCGCGACCGCGCCGATCCTGGCGGAAGAGCGGCGGCTGTTCTACCTGGCGATGAGCCGGGCGAAGCAGACGCTGCTCGTCACGGCGGTGTCCGGAGAGGACGAACAGCCGTCGCGGTTCCTCGACGACCTCGAGGAGAACGGCGCCGACGACGGCGGGCTCGACTCGCGGATGAAGCCGCCGGGCCGGTCGCTGGTGCTGGCCGAGCTGGTGGGGGAGCTGCGCGAGGTCGTCTGCGACGACAAGGCCGACCCCGTGCGGCGGCGGCGCGCGGCCAGGCAGCTGGCGCGGCTGGCGGACGCGAAGGTGCCCGGCGCGCACCCGTCCACCTGGTACGGCCTGCTGCCGGCGTCGACCGACGAGCCGGTGCACCGACCCGGCGACCTGGTCCGGATCTCACCGTCCACAGTGGAAATCCTGACGAAGTGCCCGCTGCGCTGGATGATCGAGCGCCACGGCGGCTCCGACCCGGCGCAGCTCGCCGCGGTCACCGGGACACTGGTGCACGGGCTGGCGCAGGCGGTGGCGTCGGGGCGGACGGACGCCGAGCTGCAGGCGGCGCTGGACGAGGCGTGGGTGCGCGTCGACGCCGGGGCGCCGTGGTTCTCCCGGCGGGAGCGGCGGCGGGTCGAGCAGATGCTGCAGAACTTCGTGACGTGGCTGGAGCGCAGCCGGGCCGAGCTGAAGGCGGCGGGCGTCGAGCAGGACATCGAGGTCGAGCTGCCGGCCGGCGGCGAGGACGAGGTCCGGGTGCTGCTGCGCGGGCGGGTCGACCGGGTGGAGCTGGACGCCGACGGGCGGCCGGTGATCGTCGACATCAAGACGGGCAAGGTCCCGGTGTCGGGCGCGGACGCCGAGGCGCACCCGCAGCTGGCGGCCTACCAGCTGGCGGTGCTGCTGGGCGCGATCAAGGGCAGCAACGAGCCCGGCGGCGCGCGGCTGGTGTACGTCGCCAAGGCGAACACCAGGACGGGGGCGACCGAGCGGTCCCAGCCGCCGCTGGACGAGGTGGGTGGCAAGCAGTGGCTGGAGCTGGTCCGCGACGCGGCGGCTTCGGCGGCGGGGCCGGACTACCAGGCCCAGGAGAACCCGGACTGCGACCGCTGCCCGGCCCGCGGGTGCTGCCCGCTGCGGCCCGAGGGCAGGCAGGTGCCAGGCCCGTGAGCCCGCTCGTCATCGCCAACCCCGTCGAGCCCGCCGAACTCGCCGACGCACTCGGGCTGCACCGACCCACCCCTGAGCAGGCCACGGTGATCGCCGCGCCCGTCGAACCCTCGCTGGTCGTCGCCGGCGCCGGTGCCGGGAAGACCGAGACCATGGCCGCGCGCGTGGTCTGGCTCGTGGCCAACGGGATCGTCAGCCCCGACCGCGTCCTCGGCCTCACCTTCACCCGCAAAGCCGCGCGCCAGCTCGGCGAACGCGTCCGCGCGCGGCTGCGGCGCCTGGCCGGCTCGGGGCTGCTCGACCGGCTCGACCCCAGCGGCGGCCTGCGGTCCACTGTGGTCGCCGGCGAGCCGACCGTCCTCACCTACCACGCCTACGCCGGGCGGCTGCTGTCCGAACACGGCCTCCGCCTCCCGGTCCAGCCCGGCGTCCGGCTGCTGTCGGAAACGTCGTCGTGGCAGATCGCGCACCGCGTGGTGTCCACCTGGGACAACGAACTCGACACCGACCGCGTGCCGCCCACCGTCACCGCGGACCTCCTGCAGCTGGCCGGCGAACTGGGCGAGCACCTCATCTCGGTCGAGGAGCTCGCCGAGTACACGACGTGGATGTGCCGCGTCATCGAGAACGCCCCACGCGCCAAGGGGCAGCGGGCCGCCCTGCCGCAGAAGCTCACCGAAATCATGGCCGCGCAGCACTTCCGGCTCGCGCTGCTGCCGCTCGTCGAGGACTACCACCGCCGCAAGCGCAACGAAGGCGCGCTCGACTTCGCCGACCAGATGTCGCTGGCCGCCCAGCTCGCGAGCGGCTACCCCTCGGTCGTGCGCGGCGAACGCGAGCGCTTCGGCGCCGTCCTGCTCGACGAGTACCAGGACACCGGGCACGCCCAGCGCGTCCTGCTGCGGGCGCTGTTCGGCGGCGTCGAGA
Source organism: Amycolatopsis sp. NPDC003865 (assembly GCF_053605345.1). Classification (NCBI taxonomy): domain Bacteria; kingdom Bacillati; phylum Actinomycetota; class Actinomycetes; order Pseudonocardiales; family Pseudonocardiaceae; genus Amycolatopsis; species Amycolatopsis sp. NPDC003865. The sequence goes on from NZ_JBSGJA010000022.1 coordinate 74,020, forward strand.
ACCCGCCGATGCCGGTCACCGCGGTCGGCGACCCCGCGCAGGCCATCTACGGCTGGCGCGGGGCCAGCGCGGCCAACCTGCCCCGCTTCACCACGGACTTCCCGCGCCACGACGGGGACAAGCTCGTTCCCGCGCACGAATTCGGCCTGCTGACGAGCTTCCGCAACCCGCCGGAAATCCTCGACCTCGCCAACGCGATCGCCGAACCGCTGCGGGCGCGCGGTCTCGGCGTCGAACGGCTGCGTGCCCGCGAAGGCGCCGGTCCCGCGGACATCGCGGCCGCGCTGCTGCCGGACATCCGCGCCGAGCGCGAGTGGGTGGCCGACGCGATGGCTCGCCGGTGGCACACCCAACAGGAAGAGACCGGGAAGCCGCCGACGGCCGCCGTGCTCGTGCGGCGCCGCGCCGACATGGCGCCGATCGCCGCCGAACTGCGGGCGCGCGGGCTGCCGGTCGAGGTCGTCGGGCTCGGCGGGCTGCTCGACGAGCCCGAGGTCGCGGACCTCGTGTCGACGCTGAAGGTGCTCGCCGACCCGTTGTCCGGCAGCGCGGCGGCCCGCCTGCTCACCGGCGCGCGCTGGCGGCTCGCGGCGGCCGACGTCGCCGCGCTGTGGCGGCGGGCCGGCGAACTCTCCAGCCCGGAGAAGGCGACGGACGAGCCGGAACTGGTCGTGGAACGCGTCGAACAGGCCGGGCTGATCGACGCGATCGACGAGCCGGGTGCGCCGGAGCGGTACTCCGAAGAGGGGTACAAGCGGATCCGGCGGATCGGCTGGGAGCTCGCGGCGCTGCGGCGGCGGCTCGACCAGTCGCTGCCGGAGCTGGTCGCCGACGTCGAACGCACGATGCTCCTCGACGTCGAATCGCTGGCGCGCCCGGGATCCGCCGGGCGCGCGCACCTGGACGCGTTCGCCGAAGTCGTCACCGACTACGCCGAAACGGCGCCGACGGCCACGTTGTTGTCCTTTGTGGACTACCTGAACACCGCCGCGCACGCCGAAGACGGGCTGACCCCGGGAGAGGTCGAGGTCGTGCCGGACCGGGTGCAGGTGCTGACCGTGCACTCGGCGAAGGGCCTGGAATGGGAGGTCGTCGCCGTCCCGCACCTGGTGCAGGACGTCTTCCCGGGCCGGCGGCGCTCGTCGTCGTGGCTGCGGACCGCGACGTCGCTGCCCGCCGCGTTGCGCGGTGACTCGCAGGACCTGCCGGAGCTGCGGATCGCCGAAGGCTACGACCGCAAGGAAGTGCAAGAAGGACTGGAACTGCACGAAGCCGGGTTCGTCGAGCGGGAGCAGGCGGAGGAGCGGCGGCTCTGCTACGTCGCGCTGACGCGGTCGGAACACGCGCTGATCGTGTCCGGGCACTGGTGGAACGAGAGCAGCAGCCGGTACAAGGGGCCGTCGGAGTTCCTGACGGAGATCGGCGACGTCCTTCGCGAGACGAGCGTGGGTCAGCTCGCCGAGTGGGCGCCGGAGCCGGACAAGGAGGACGAGAACCCGCTGGTGTCGGACTCGCGGAAGGGGCGCTGGCCGGTCGACCCGCTGGCCGACCGCCGCACCGGCGTGCAGACCGGCGTGGAGCTGGTGTCCGAAGCGATGTCCGCTGTGGACGAGGAAGAGTCCGAAGAGGACGATCCGGACGGCTGGCTGACCGACACCGACGTCCTGCTCGAAGAGTGGGCGCGCAAGGACGACCACGTCCACCGGGTCCCGCTGCCGTCGCGGCTGACGGTGAGCCAGCTGGTCTCGCTGGCCGACGACGCGGGCAAGCTGGCGGCGGACCTGCGCCGCCCCCTCCCGATGGAGCCCAACAGCTTCGCCCGCCGCGGCACGGAGTTCCACGGCTGGCTGGAGCGCCGGTTTTCCGGCGACCAGCTCATCGAGATCGACGACCTCCCCGGCGCGGCCGACTTCGGTGAGGCCCCCGACGCGGACTTCGAGGAGCTGCAGGAGGAGTTCGAGAAGAGCGAGTGGGCCACGCGGGTGCCGCACGCGGTGGAGGTGTCGTTCACGGCGGACGTCGAGGGCATCACCCTGCGCGGCCGGATGGACGCGGTGTTCGCCGACCCGGACGGCGGCTGGACGGTGGTCGACTGGAAGACCGGCTCGGTGCCGGCGGAGTCGCGGCAGCCGGCGCTGGCGGTGCAGCTGGCGGCCTACCGGATGGCGTGGGCGGCGTTGAAGAACGTCCCGGTGGAGCAGGTCCGCGCAGCGTTCCACTACGTCCGGGCGAACCGCACGATCCGCCCGGCCGACCTCCTGGACCCCGAAGGCCTCCGGCGGCTGCTGCGGGACATCCCGGAGGCGTGATCAGGCCCGGTCGCGGACCTTCAGCGCCCAGCTGATCAGCGGCCACTGCAGCGGCAAGCGGGCCCACGCGATCGCGCGCCGCGGCGCCGGGGCCTTCCGGGAAGAAGCGTCCACCGCCATCTTCACGTTCCCGGGGAACACTCCCAGGAACAGCAGCGCCGCCGCCAGGCCGCCCAGGCGCCGGGTGCGGGGAACGGCCACCGCGACCCCGACCGCCAGCTCGGCGACGCCCGAGCCGTACGTCCACGCCCGCCTCGACCCCGGCAGCGAAGCCGGGATCAGGCCGTCGAACGGCTTCGGGACCGCGAAGTGCAGGACGCCCATCGTGCCCAGCACACCGGCCAGGAAGTGCGCGGGCCGTTGTGAATCTGCCATGACCTGATCGTTCCACGCGGCGGCGGAGTACTCCGTTCGGCTATCCTCCGGGCGTGAGTGACGCTCGACACCCGCCGCTGGGAGCGGGTGCATGAAGGCCCTGAAGCGGTTGCCGCTGGGCAGTCTCACCGATCGGCCGGACCACGAGCTCGTCGGCGTCCTGCGCATGCCCGAGCTGACGGTCAGCCCGATGCGCTCCATCCTGAAGCGGATCATCGGTGCCCTGCTCGCCCTGCTGGCCACGGTGATCATCGTGTACGTCGACCGCGACGGCTACCGCGACGCCAACGGCGACGGCCTGTCCCTGCTGGACAGCCTGTACTACGCCACCGTCTCGCTGTCGACGACCGGCTACGGCGACATCGCGCCGGCCACGTCGTCGGCCCGGCTGGTGAACGTGCTGGTGATCACCCCGCTGCGGGTGCTCTTCCTCATCGTCCTGGTCGGGACCACCCTGGAGGTGCTCACCGAGCGCTCCCGGCAGGCGTTCAAGATCCAGAAGTGGAGGACGAAGGTGCGCGACCACACGGTCGTCGTCGGGTTCGGCACCAAGGGCCGGTCCGCCGTCAACGCGCTGCTCGGCGACGAGAACGTCGCCCCGGGCCAGATCGTCGTCGTCGACACCGACCAGGCCGCTCTCGACGCGGCGAGCGCGCTCGGCCTGGTCGCCGTGCACGGCTCGGCCACCCGGTCCGACGTCCTGCGCGTCGCCGCGGTGCAGCACGCCCGCGCGGTCGTCGTCGCCCCGAACCGGGACGACACGGCGGTGCTCGTCACGCTCACCGCCCGCGAGCTGGCGCCCAAGGCGCACATCGTGGCGTCGGTGCGGGAGGCGGAGAACGTCCACCTGCTCAAGCAGTCGGGCGCCGACCAGGTCGTCGTCTCCAGCGAGACGGCCGGGCGGCTGCTCGGCATGGCCACGTCGACGCCGCTGGTCGTGGACATCATGGAGGACCTGCTCACGCCCGAGTCGGGCCTGGCGATCGCCGAGCGGCCGGTCGAGCCGTCCGAAGAGGGCGGTTCGCCGCGGCACCTCTCCGACCTGGTGCTCGGCCTGGTCCGCGACGGCGTCCTATACCGCGTCGACGCCCCGCAGGCCGACGCGATCGAACCCGGCGACAAGCTCCTTTACGTCAAGAAGGTGACGCAGGCGGACAAAATAGAGCAGCGCTGAGGTCGGACAGGGGCACCTGGGTTTTGCCCGGCGGATCTGGAACCATGGCGAGGTGCCCCCGCGATCCCTCGCCCTGAAGTGGCCCACGGTGGCGATCCCCGCCGCGGCGGGCGTGCTCGTCGTGCTGCTGGCCTGGCTGGCCGGGCCCGGGTTGCTGGGCATCTCGAACGACGACCTGGGCGCCCCGGTGACGGCCGAGGTCACCAAGCCCGCGCCGTGCGACCGGCCGGACGCGGTCGAGACCGTGAAGTTCAGCGTCGCGGGCAAGACGCACGAGGGCACGCTGAACGGCTGCGGGCACGGGCAGGGCGAGCGCGTCGAAGTCGGCGTCCCGGAAGTGCTGCCGGACCAGGGGACGGTGACCGTCCGGGCCGCGGACACGTCGGCCGGCGCGTCGGACGCGCGGCGCCCGATCGGCCTGTTCCTGCTGGTGTTCGCCTGCTTCTCCGGCGGGATGTTCGTCTACCTCTGGCTGAGCATCCCGCTGCGGCCCAAACCGGCTAGCTGACCTCCGACGACGGCGCCGCGAAGGTGTTGCAGTCGGCGATCCGGTTGCTCGTCGCCCCCGCCCGCCACCACGACGCGTAGTGCGCGTTCGTCCCGTGGTCGTGGCTGCGGGAGGTGTTGTCGCCGCGGGTCTCCTGGTCGTTCCACGCCTTGTTGTACATGTCCCGGCTGATCGTGCCGCCCTGGTCGACGTGCGCGCCGAGGAACATGCCCGAGAAGCACTGGGCCTGCAGTTCCTTGCGCCGCGACATCTCCAGCCCGGCCGGGCTGTTCTGGCCGGCCTCGTAGATCTTCTGCCAGGCCGCGTCCATCAGCCCGGCGACCTCCTGCACGTGGTGGCCGTACTCGTGGGCGAACAAGGCCAGGTAGACGCCGGGGTTGTTGCCGTACTGGTCGGTCTGCAGCCCGCGGAACGGGACGTACAGGTTGTTTTCGCAGTAGTAGGCGGCGGTCGCGATGCCGACCTGGATGGTGCCGCATTCGGTCTCGAAGCTCGCGCCGGTCGGGAAGTGCAGCGCCGGCGGCGTGAACGGCAGGTGGTAGGCCTCGAGGAACGGGCCCCACGCGGCGTCGAGGCACTTGCTCGCGGCGGTGAAGAACGCCTCCGCGCCGTCCTGGGTGCTCTGCCAGGCGGGGAGGTTGCAGACGCGGTTCTGCAGCCCGGCGTTCGGGTCCTGCAGGATCGGGTGGTCGGCCAGCTTGAGGATCTTCTGCGGGCCGGTCGGGCTGGGCGTCGACAGCTCGGCCGACGGGCTCGACGCCGACGCCGGGGCACCCGCGCCGCCGGGCAGCTGCGAGGGGACGTCCTGGGAGGTCGGCGCGTCACGGAAGTTCGCGTTGGCCTGCGGCGTTTCGCCGCGGTTCAGGGCCACGATCGCGACCAGCCCGAGCACCAGCACGGCCACGGCCCCGAGGCACACGCCGATCACGGCCGCCGGGGACCGGCGTCGCGGGGCGGAGACGGTGTGGGGGCGGCCCAGCCAGGGAAGATCCGGTTGTGCATCCGGCACCGGCGGCGGCTGGACGGTCCCGCGAGGCGGTATCCGGCCGTGGGGCGGTTGCGTCACTGGGCAGTCCCGAAGGGTCTCGGTACGGACCGGGGGTACCCGATCCCGCCATTCAGCATATCGGGGGAACGGGGCCTCTCGCACCCGTCCGTGCGCACCGCGTCACCGCGGACGGACGTCACCCCAGGTCTGGCCGGGTGCCACGGGCTCTGAAAGAGTGTGGGCAAGCAGGTACTGCAGGCGAGGGGCTTCGATGACAGACACCGGTGGCGCGCCCGGCGACAAGGGCGACGACACGCCGACACCCAGCCAGGGCATCCCTCGGGCAACGCCCCCCGGAACGGGTGATCCGAAGCCCGCCGAAGACCACTCCGCGTCACCGGCGACGCCGCCGCGCGGGTGGCAGCCGCCGGACGCCCAGGCGAGCCCGGGACCGGCGACGCCGCCGGGCTGGGAGCGCCCGGCCGCCGGGCAGCAGCCCCCGTACGGCGGGCAGCAACCGCAGTGGGGTGCGCCCCAGTACCAGCAGGTTCCGCCGTATCAGCAGCAGCGGCCCTGGAGCCCGCACGGGCTCGGCAAGCCGGGCGTGATCGCGCTGCGGCCGCTCAACATCGGCGACATCCTCGACGGCGCGATCACCACGATCCGCCGCCACCCGCTGCTCATCCTCGGCATCGGCGCGGTGCTGGCGGTGGTCACCGCCGCGATCACGTTCGTCGTGCAGAAGTTCGTCCTCGACGACCTGCAGACCCTGGCCACGACCGCCGAGCTCGGCCCGGGCGCGACGGAGGAGGAGCTGCGCAACGCCGTGTTCGGAACGCTCGGCGACGTGCTCCTCGCCCTGCTGCCGACCACCCTGCTCGCCACGTTGCTGACGACGCTGGCGAACGGTCTGCTGGCCGCGGTGATGGGCCGGGCGGCCCTGGGCCGCGAAGTCACGTTCGGCATCGCCTGGCGCGAAGTGCAGCCGCGGGTGCTGCCGCTGCTGGGCGTCGGGCTCGTCTATTCGCTCGCCACGACCATCGGCGCGCTGCTGTGCTTCGTCCCCGGTATCGCCGCGTACGTGTTCTGGGCGCTGGCCAGCCCGGCGCTCGTGCTGGAGCGCGGCACCTTCCGCCAGGCGTTCTCGCGGTCGGCCACCCTGGTCAAGGGCGCGTTCTGGCGGGTGTTCGGCATCCTGCTGCTGGCCGGCTTGATCGAGTGGCTGGTCAGCAGCATCGTCCAGCTGCCGTTCAGCGTCGGCAGCGGCCTGTTCAGCGGGATGTTCAACCCGTCGAAGGTGGTCGTGCCCGGCACCGGTGACCTGCTCCTGCAGTCGGTGGGCCAGATCATCTCCGGCACCATCGCCACGCCGTTCGTCGCGCTGGTCACCGTGATCGTCTACCTCGACCAGCGGATGCGCCGCGAGGGCATGGACATCGAGCTGGCCCGCGCGGCCGGGGTGCAGCCGCCGCAGGCATGGTGACGCTGCTGCTGAAGGACGTCCCGGTCGACATCGACCGGGACGATGCCCGGCGCGCGGCGACGGAGGAACTGTCGGACCCGAGGTACCAGGCCGCCCGGCCGAGCGCGGTGCAGGAGTTCGGGCAGTGGCTCGCCGAGCAGCTCGGAAAGCTGCTGAACGGCGTGTCGAACGTGGTCCCGGGCGGGATCTTCGGCGTGCTGCTGGTCCTCGTGGTGGTGATCGTGCTCGTCGTGGTGGTCCGGGTGCGCACCGGCAAGATCGCCCGCGCGTCGCGGGCCGGCCGGGTCGTCTTCGGCGGGAAGCGGCGGAGCGCGGACGACTACCGCCGCGCGGCCGCCGAAGCCGCCGCGGCCGGCCAGTACGACGACGCCGTCCGCGATCGCTTCCGGGCTGTTGTGCGGGCCCTGGAAGAGCGCGCGCTGCTCGACGTCCGCTCCGGCCGCACGGCCGACGAAGCCGCCGCCGAGGCCGGGGTGCTGCTGCCGAACGTCGCCGCGGAGCTGCGCCACGGCGCGCACCTGTTCGACGACGTCCACTACGGCGGCCGTGAAGGCACCGAAGCCGCCTACCGCACGCTGGCCGAACTGGACGAACGCTGCCGCCGTGAACGCCCGGTCGCGATGGCGGCCTCGTGAGCACAGCGGTTTCCCCGGACGTGCGCCGGATCTGGCGCGGGGTGCGCATCCCGCTCGCCCTGGTCGCGCTGGTCTTCGCCGCCGGCGCGCTGCTCCTGCTCGGCCAAGGGGAGCAGACGCACGGCGCGCTCGAGCCCGGTTCGTACGAACCCGGTGGCGCGCACGCACTCGCGAAACTGCTCGACGACCAAGGCGTCGACGTCCGCGCCGCGCACTCGATGGACGAAGCGGACGCGGCCGTCCGCGAAGACGCGACCCTGCTGGTCACCCAGCCGGACCTGGTCCCGGCCAAACGGCTCGACGCGCTGCGGCAGCACGCCGCCGACGTCGTCCTCGTGACGCCGGGAGCGCCGACGCTGCACGACTCCCTGCCGCTGGTGCGGCCGGTCGGCCAGAGCGACGTCAAGACGCTGAAGCCGGAGTGCACGGTCGCCGCGGCGGTCGCGGCGGGCGACGTCACGCTCGGCGGGATCGGCTACTCCTCGCCGGGCGCGCGGTCGTGCTACCCCGGCGAAGACGGCGGCGGCACGCTGCTGCAGCTCGCCGACTCCGGCGGCACGACGACGCTGCTCGGCTCGTCGGCGCCGTTGACGAACGCGCGGCTCGCCGACGACGGCAACGCGGCGCTGGGCCTGCACCTGCTGGGGCAGCACAAGACGCTGGTCTGGTACCTGCCGTCGACGGCCGACCCCGGGCTCGACGACACCCGCAAGTCGATCTTCGAGCTGATCCCGGACGGCTGGTACTACGGTGCCGCGCAGGCGTTCATCGCCGTGGCGCTGCTGGCGCTGTGGCGGGCGCGCCGGCTCGGCCCGGTGGTCACCGAGCCGCTGCCGATCGTCGTCCGCGCGGCCGAGACCGCGGAGGGGCGCGCCCGGCTGTACCGGCGGGCGAAGGCCGCGGACCACGCGGGCGAGACGCTGCGGGAGGCGGCGCGGACCCGGCTGCGGACCGTGCTCGGCCTGCCGCGCGACGCCGACGCGGCCGCGCTGGTGCAGTCGGTGAGCGAGCGGACCGGGCGGCCGGCGACCGAAATCGGCGGAGTGCTCTACGGCCCGCCGGTGCCGGACGACCCGGCGCTGGTCCGGCTGGCGGGCGAACTGGACAGGGTGGAACGAGAGGCAGGGCGAACTTGACCAGCGAGAACGCGACCGGGGCCCGTGACGCGCTGATCGCGCTGCGCGCCGAGGTCGGCAAGGCCGTCGTCGGCAACGACGCCGCCGTCACCGGGCTGATCCTGGCGCTGCTGTGCCGGGGGCACGTGCTGCTCGAAGGCGTCCCGGGGGTGGCGAAGACGCTGCTGGTGCGGGCGCTGGCCGCGGCGCTGGACCTCGAGACCACGCGCGTGCAGTTCACGCCGGACCTGATGCCCGGCGACGTCACCGGCTCGATCGTCTACGACGCGCACAGCGGCGAGTTCTCCTTCCGCGAGGGCCCGGTGTTCACGAACCTGCTGCTCGCCGACGAGATCAACCGGACGCCACCGAAGACGCAGTCGTCGCTGCTGGAGGCGATGGAGGAGCGGCAGGTCTCGCTCGACGGCAAGTCGCGGCCGCTGCCCGACCCGTTCATCGTGATCGCCACGCAGAACCCGGTGGAGTACGAGGGCACTTACCCGCTGCCGGAGGCGCAGCTGGACCGGTTCCTGCTCAAGCTGACGATGCCGGCGCCGTCGCGCGAGGACGAGATCGGCATCCTCTGGCGGCACGCGCAGGGCTTCGACCCGCGCAACCTCGCCGCGGCGGGCCTCAAGGCGGTCGCCGGGGCCACCGAACTCGCGGCGGCGCGCGAGGCCGTGGCGCGCGTGACGGTCGGGCCCGAGGTGATCGGGTACGTCGTCGACCTGTGCCGGGCGACGAGGTCCTTGCCGTCGGTGCGGATCGGCGTTTCGCCCCGTGGCGCCACGGCGTTGCTCGCGGTGACCCGGGCCTGGGCGTGGCTCGCCGGCCGCGACTACGCGACCCCCGACGACGTCAAGGCGCTGGCGCGGCCCGCGCTGCGGCACCGCCTGGACGTCCGGCCGGAGGCCGAGCTGGAAGGCGTCACCGCGGACGGCGTCCTCGACCGCGTGCTCGCGTCCGTGCCCGTGCCGCGCTGACATGGCCGTCACCGGAAGGCTCGGGCTGCTCGCGCTGTTCGGCGCGCTGGTGGTCGGGCTGGCCGTGCCGTCGACGACCGGGATCCTCGCCGTCGCCGGGGTGCTCGCGCTGCTCGTGGTCGTCGACCTGGTGCTGGCCGGGGGTGTTCGGCCACTGACATTTCAGAGGTCAGGTGATACCTCGGTGCGGCTCGGCGAGCCGTGCGAGGTGACGCTGGTCGTCGCGAACCCCGGTGGCCGTGCGGTCCGCGGGCAGCTGCGGGACGCGTGGCCGCCTTCGGCCGGAGCCGCGGACCGGCATGCCCTGCGTGTCCCGCCGGGGGAGCGGCGGGCGCTGGTGACGTCGCTGCGGCCGTCGCGCCGGGGCGACCGGACGGCGGCGCGGGTGACGGTCCGGTCGGTGGGCCCCCTGGGTCTGGCCGCGCGGCAGGGTTCGCACGAGGTGCCGTGGACCGTGCGCGTGCTGCCGCCGTTCCACAGCCGCAAGCACCTGCCGTCGCGGCTGGCGCGGCTGCAGCAGCTCGACGGCCGCAACGCGGTGCTGATCCGGGGGCAGGGCACGGAGTTCGACTCGCTGCGCGAGTACGTGATCGGTGACGACGTCCGCTCGATCGACTGGCGCGCGACGGCGCGGGCGGCGGACGTCATGGTCCGGACGTGGCGTCCCGAGCGCGACCGGCACGTGGTGCTGGTGCTCGACACGGGCCGCGTGTCGGCGGGCCGGGTCGGCGACGCCCCGCGCCTGGACGCGGCGATGGACGCGGCGTTGCTGCTGGCGGCGCTGGCCACCCGCGCGGGCGACCGCGTCGACCTGCTGGCCTACGACCGGCGGCTGCGGGCGGCGGTGCAGGGGTCGTCGGGGGCGGCTTTGCTGACGTCGCTGGTGAACGCGATGGCGCCGATCGAGCCGTCGCTGGTCGAGACGGACGCGCGGGGCATGATCGCGGAGGTGCTCCGGCGGACGCGGCGCCGGGCGCTGGTCGTCCTGCTGACCGGGCTCGACGCGGCGCCCCTGGAGGAGGGGTTGTTCCCGGTGCTGGGTTCGCTGACCGCGCGGCACGAGCTGATCGTGGCGTCGGTGGCGGACCCGCGGGTGGCGGAGATGCTGTCCGGCCGCGAGGACGCGGAAGCCGTGTACGACGCGGCGGCGGCGTCGCGGACGGTGGCGGAGCGGCAGCGCGTGACCGAACGCCTCGGCCGGCACGGGGTCAGCGTCGTGGACGCGGTCCCGGAGGAGCTGCCGCCGGCGCTGGCGGACCGCTATCTCGCGCTGAAGGCGGCCGGGCGACTCTGACGGGTGACTGCGGTGGTGAACGTCCGTTCGCCCTGTTAAGCCCGAAGCATGTTCAAGCTCATGGCCGTGGCGCTGGCGATCGCTTCCGTTCCCGACGGCTCGCCCGTCTACCTGGCCGACGGCGGCGGCAAGCTGTCGCTCGCGGTGGTGTCCGGCCGGCCGGTGCTGGCGGACGCGGCGGACCCGGGTGCCAAGTGGACGTACGCCGGGCAGCACTTCACGAACGTCTCAAGTGGACAGTGCTTGACCGCGGCGAGCCCGGTCGACGGCCTTGCGGTGAAAGTGGCCGCGTGTTCCGACACGGACAAGCACCAGTCGTGGCGGCGCGTGGCCGGGCTGCCGGGCCTGGTGGAGATCGCGAACCTCGCGACCGGCCGGTGCCTGACGGCGGAGGACGCGGTCGCGGGAGCCCGGCTGTACCAGGAAGTCTGTTCCCTGACGGGAATCGCGAACACGTGGGCGGCGGGCGGCCGCACGCTGGCGATCCTGTCGGGCAACGGCCAGCGGCTGGCGTCCAAGGACCCGGGAGCGCCGTTCGTGGTCCGGGTGATCGGCGAGAACGGCCAGCCGGCGGCGGACGTGCCGGTGACGTTCTTCGTGCGCGCGGCCCGGCCGAAGAACGCGTTGGCCTTCGAGGGCGGCGGGGAGACGGTGACGGTCAAGACGGGCGCCGACGGAACGGCGTCGAGCCCGAAACTGGTGCTGACGGAGGTGGGCGAGTTCGAGGCGCGGTTCGTGGGAACGGCGGGACTGGACGACGGCTCGTCGATCGCCTTCGAGGGCTCGTGCCTATGCTGACTCGGGCAGGAAGTCCCCGGCGTCGCGGGCATCGAGGTCACCGACCTCGCCTTCCTTCGCCGCTTTCCGGCCGAGCGTGAAGACGTACCCCAGGAACAGCACCTCGACCAGCACCCCGATGCCCACCCGGACCCACGTCGGCCAGCCCGACGGCGTCACGAACGCCTCGATGATCCCCGACACGAACAGCACGCACGCCAGCCCCAGCGCCATCACCACGACCGAGCGGCCCTGCTCGGCCAGCGCCGTCGTGCGGGAGCGGCGGCCCGGGTCGACCACCGTCCAGCCGAGCTTCAGCCCGGTCCCCGCCGCGACGAACACCGCCGTCAGCTCCAGGAGGCCGTGGGGGAGCAGGAGACCGATCATCACGTCGCCGCGGCCGGCCGCGCTCATCGCGCCGATGATCACGCCCGCGTTGAGCGAGTTCATCCACAGCGCGCCGATCACCGGCAGGCCCAGCGCGACGCCGAGGAACAGGCACGTCGCCGCCACCCACGCGTTGTTCGTCCACACGCGCGCCGCGAACGACGTCGCCGGGCCCGTCGAGTAGTACGCCTCGGCGTCGCCGCCGGGCTTCGTCAGCTGGTTCAGTTCGTCCGCGCTCCCGAGCGACGCGCGGACGTGCGGGTCGCCCGCGACCCAGACGGCGATCACGGCCATCACCGCGATCGACACCAGCGCGGCCGGAAGCCACCAGCGGCGCGAAAGGTAGACGGCGGCGGGGAAGCGGCGCGTGAAGAACAGCGCGACTTCGCGCCACGCGGGGTTGTGCGACCCGGAAATCGCGCTCCGGCCACGGGCGACCAGCCCGGACAGCCGGCTCACCAGCGCCGGGTCGGGCGCGACCGAGCGGACGATCGACAGGTGCGTCGCGGTCCGCTGGTAGAGCGTCACCAGCTCGTCGGCCTCCGCGCCGGTCAGCTTGCCGCCCCGGTGGGTCAGCTCGCCGAGCCGGTTCCACTCCGCCGAGTGCGTCGCGACGAAGACGTCCACATCCACGCCGACCACCCTAACCGGTCGCTACGCTGGGCTGGTGCACGAGGAATCGGAGCTGGTCACCGGGGAAGCCGTCGTCCTGGACCTGCGCGTCGCGAAGCTCGCCAGCCGGGCGCTGGCGATGCTGCTGGACGTCCTCGTGCAGTTCGCGCTGCTGCTCGGCACGTTCTTCGTCCTGACGCTCACGGTGCCGGGCGAGGACGAATCGCTCGCGCTGACGCTGATCCTGGTGTTCCTGGTGCTGATCCTGGTCGGCTACCCGGTGCTGTTCGAGACGCTCTCGCGCGGCCGGTCGCTGGGCAAGCTGGCGGTGGGGCTGCGGGTGGTGCGCGTCGACGGCGGGCCGATCCGCTTCCGGCACGCCCTGACCCGCGGGCTGGCGGGGTTCGTCATCGACTTCTGGGCGCTCGGGGTTTTCGGGGCGGTGGCGGTGATCGTGTCGCTGTGCTCGTCCGACGGCCGCCGCGTGGGCGACTTCCTGGCGGGCACGCTGGTGATCCGCGACCGCGTCCCGGAGAGCGCGGGGTACCCGGCGATCGGCATGCCCCCGGGCCTCGAGGGCTGGGCGGCCCAGCTCGACCTGACCCGGCTCCCGGACGACCTCGCCCTGGCGAGCCGCCAGTTCCTGGCCCGCTTCGGCCAGCTGTCGCCGGAGGCGGCGCACGCGCTGGGCTGGAGCCTGGCGCAGCAGGTGGGCAACGCGCTGGGCACGCCGGTGCCGCCGGGGGTGCCGCCGTGGGCGTTCTTGGCGGCGGTGCTGGCGGAGCGGCGCAACCGCGACCACGCACGGGCGATGCAGGCGTACGCGGCCCAGGTGCAGGCGGCGCGCGGGAACGTCCCGGCCACGCCGTCACCGGGGTACGCGGCGAATACGCAGCCCGGGGCCGGGACCACGGGTGGCTCTTCGCCGTGGTCGGCCGGCGCCGCGACCGAGGCCGAGCCGGCCACGCCGCCGTCGGGCACTCCGGCGCCGGCGGCCGAAAACCCGTTCGCCCCGCCGAGCTAGGACACGTCTCCGGAAGCCGAAAGCCACGTGTTGCACTGCTGGTTGCGGTTCTTCGTCGCGCCGTGTTGCCACCACGCGATGTTGTGCTTGGCGCTGCCGTGGTCGCGCTTGCCGTTGCGGGCGTAGTCGTCGCCGCGGTCCTGGGCGTTCCACGCCTCGTTGTAGATGTTCTTGTCGACCGACCCGCCGGACACCGACGCCGAACCGAGGAACATCCCCGAGAAGCACTGCGCCTCGAGCTCCATCCGGCGCGACAGCTCCAGGCCGATCGCCGAGTCGGCGCCCGCGTCGTAGCGCTGGTTGCCGTACGCCTCGGAAATGCCCGCCAGGTTCTGCACGTGGTGGCCGTACTCGTGGGCGAGGATCGACAGGTACGGGCCGGGGTGGTTGCCCCACACGTCGATCTCGATGCGGTCCATCGGCATGTAGATCGTGTCGTTCGACGGGCAGTAGAACGGCGTGACGCCGGTCGTCGTGCCGCCGCTGCCGCACGGCGTCGACGATTCCGACAGCGACCGCGGCACCGACAGCTTCGGCGACCGGAACGGCAGGTCCACGGCGCCGAGCATGCGCGACCACATGGCGTCGAGGCAGGCGATCCCGGACTGGAAGAACCGGGTGGCGCTGCCCTGGTCGGTCGCCCAGCGGCTCAGCGAGCAGGGGATGTTCTGCAGGCCGTAGTCGGGGCTGCCGAACATCGGGTTGTTCCCGGTCGCGGCGACCGAACGCGGGCCGCTCGGTTGTTCGGACGTGCGGGTCGTGCGCTCGGTGGTCTCGCTGGTGGTCGTCTCTTCGGTGGTCTCGCTCGCGGTGGTGGTTTCGCGCGCGGAGGTGGTTTCGTAGGTGTCCGAGGGGTAGGTGCTCGAGTAGCCGGCATCGGCGACGTGCCGGGTGTTGCCGCCGATGAGCGCGACGGCCGCGACGAGCCCCCCGACCACGGCGACGATCCCGATGATCGCGACGGCGACGATGACCCCGGTGTTCGACTTCTTGGCGACGTAGGGCCGATAGCCGGGCGCGAACCGCGGCCCGAAGGGATGGCCTGGGGGCGGCCCGGCGTAGGCGGGGGTGAAGACGGGCGGCACGGCGGCGGCCGGTGGGGGAAGCGGTGCGCGGGCCGGGAAGCCGGGACGCGGGTAGGGGCCGCTCGCGGGGAAGCCTTGGGTGCCTTGCGGACCTCGGGGCGGTTGCCCGGGGTACGGCGGTTGGCCGGGCGCGCCTACGGGACCTTGCGGGCCTTGACCCGGTGCGCCGCCCTGCCATGGCCCCGGCTGCCCACCCGGACCCTGCCCCGGCCGCCCCTGCGGCAGCGGCCGCACCCCCGGTGGCGGCAACGGCCGGGCCCCCGGCGGCGGCACCGGCCGCCGCGGATCCCGCGGACCAGGACCAGCACCGAAACCAGGACCCTGCGGGCCGTGCGTCATGAAAGCGGAACCCCCCGTGCGATTTCCCCGTCGGAACCGGCGTACCTGCGGAAATCTCGCCGTTCCGGGCGTCAGCATAGATCGAGTGCTCTAGGGTGTGGTGCTGTGTCGATGAAATGGGGGGCGGCGGTCGCGGCCGTCGTCATGGTGCTGGCCGCCGCCGGGCCCGCCGCCGCGCAGGGGCCGTCCGCCGGGCCAGTGCTGCCGAACGCTCCTTCCGACCAGGTCAAGAAACCCCAGCAGCTGAGCGGCCAAGACGTCCAGCCGCCGGAAGGCGCCACCGCCGACGTCGCCCTCAAAGTCCTGCGCGACGGCTCCCTCGAAGTCACCGAGCACGTCACCGTCCCCGGCGGCAAGCAGCTCACCTCGCGCGTTCCCCTCAAGGTCTCCGCGGGTGACGACCAGGACCGCGTCTTCGCCGTCAAGAACGTCAAGACCGAAGGCGCCGCCACCAGCCTGCTGACCGGTGACCAGCTCGTTCTCACCTTCACCGGCGGCGCGTCGACGGTCACCTACTCCGTCGACGGCGCCGTCGCCGACCAGAGCGGCCGCCAGCAAGCCCGCTGGCAGGTCGCCAGCGGCTTCGACACCCCGCTCGCCAAGCTCACCGCCTCCTTCCTCGCCCCGTCCCCGCGACTGTCCCCTGTGGACTGCTTCGCCGGCCCCATCGGCTCGAACCAGCGCTGCACGCTCGCCGAGCTCGACCACACCGGCGTCGTGCGCCTCGAACAGAACGACGTCCGCCCCGGCGACCGCGTCGACCTCCTCGTCGGCCTGCCCGCGAACACCGTCCCGGCCACCGCGAAGTTCGCCGACGTCGGCCTCTTCGCCACCGCCTTCGCCTTCACGCCGCTGACCGGCGTCGCCTTCGCGCTCCTGCTCGTCTTCCTGATCGCCGGCGGCCTCTACGTCCGCCGCCGCCGCAAGGAGGACGCGGGCGCCCTCACCACCGCCACCGGCCCGGTCGAGGTCCTGCTGCGCGACGGCGACCGCGTCTTCTTCGCCAGTCCGGACGGCGTGCTGCCCGGCCAGGTCGGCACGGTCGTCGACGAGACCGTCGACGTCGTCGACATCAGCGCCACCGTCGTCGACCTCGCCGTCCGCAACTACTTGTGGCTGGCCGAGGTGCCGGGCCCCGACTGGCAGCTCGCCCGCCGCAACCCGCCCGACGAGCACCTCCACGAATTCGAACGCGCCGTCTACGAGACGCTGCTCCCGGCGGGCACCGACGCCGTGCTCGTCTCGCAGCTGCGCGCCCGCGGCACCCTGGACCTGCGCAAGATCAGCGACGCGATGTACGCCGACGTCGTCACCAAGCGCTGGTTCTCCCGCCGTCCCGACACCGCCCGCGGCCGGCTGACCTGGCTCGGCGCCGGCATCTTCGCGCTCGGCGCGGCCGCCACCGCCGTCCTCACGTTCACGGTCGGCGAAGCGCTGCTCGGCGTCGCGGTCGCGCTGGCTGGCCTCGCCGTCGCCGCGGCGGCCGCGCTGCTGCCTTCGCGCACCGCGCGCGGCCGGGCGCTCGTCGGCCAGGTCCGCGGCCTGCTCGACTACCTGCACACCGCCAAAGCCGAGGACATCCCGCCCGCCGACCGCGAGATGGTGTTCTCGCGCTCGCTGCCGTACGCGGTCGTGCTGGGCGACACCGAACGCTGGCTCGGCGCCTTCGCCGCGCTCAACCCGGCGTCGGACGGCTCGGCCGGCCTCTACTGGTACGGCGGCATGGAGGCCGACCACGACCTGCGCCGCTTCGGCGCGCACTTCCCGTCGTTCCTGACCGCGCTCGACGGGCTGCTCACCGCGGCCGGCCGCACCGCCCGCTGACCGTGCTCGCCGGGGCGGTGCTGGCGCTGGTCCTGGCGGCGGCGCCGGCGGACCAGCCGCCCTTGCCGACGGTGCCGCAAAGCGCCGAGATCCAGCTCAAGGTCGAGCGCGACGGCTCGCTCTCGGTCGCCGAGGCGATCTCGGTGCCGAACGGCGTCACCATGGACCGCCGCGTCCCGTTGCGCGTCGCCGCCCCGCACCACCGCGACCGCGTCTACGGCGTCCGCGACGTCGTCCTCGAAGGCAGCGGGAACGCCCAGGTGGACCAGGACGCGCTGACCGTCCACCTGACATCCGGCACTTCGGTCCTCCGGTACACAGTGGACGGTGCGGTGGGCGGTGACCGCGTCACCTGGGAGCTGGCCGGCGGCTGGAGCACCGACCTGAAGTTCGTCCGGGCCTCCTTCGCGGCGCCGAAGATCCCGACGGCCGTCGACTGCCTGGCCGGTGACTTCCCGTGTGCCGCCGCGCAGATCGACCACGCCGGGCTGACCCGGTTCAGCCAGCAGAACCTCCCCGCGGGCGAGCGGATGACGGCGACCGTCGAACTGCCCCCGGGCACCGTGCCGGCGAACGAAGTCCTCGTCCCCGCCAAGACGATCGCCGGCGCGTTCGTCCTCACCGCACCGGTCGCCTGGGCGTGGGCGGGCTTCGGCGCGCTCCTGCTGGCCGCGGCCGCCTGGGTCCTGCTCGCCCGCCGCCGGGACACCGGCGACCCGCCGAAGGCCGGCCTGATCGCGAAGAACGGCGAGTTCGCGTCCCCGGAAGGAGTGCTGCCCGGGCACGCCGGCATCCTCCTGCACGGCCGCGCCGGGGCCGCCGACCTCGCCGCGACCGTCCTCGACCTCGCCGTCCGCAACTACCTCTGGGTGAGCGACGGCTCCCGGCTGACCCGCCGCAACCCGCCCGACGCCCACCTCACGACCTTCGAGCGTGCCGTGTTCGAAGCCGTCCTGCCGGAGGAGTCGGTGACCCTCGCCGAACTGCGGCAACGGCACGTCGAGATTCCCCGCGCGGAACTGACCGCGGACCTCGCCGGCCGCGGGTGGCTCGCGACCGGGCGGCTCCGGCGCGCGGGGATCCGGGTCGTGTTCTACGGCGTGTTCCTCACCGTCCTGCTGGCCCTGACGGCCGGGTACGCCCAGCTCGGTGTCATCCTCGCGCTGGCCGGGGTCGCGGCCGTCGCCGTCTCGGCGGCGCTGCCCGCTCGCCGCCGCGCGGGTGCCGACGTCGCGCGCCGGCTGCGCGGCGTCGCCGAAGAACTGGCCACCACCCGGGCGAAGGACTTCGACAAGCCCCAACGCGAGCTGGTGTTCTCGCGTGGCCTCCCGTACGCGTCAGCTCTGGGCGAACTGGGCCCGTGGGTGGCCGCGTTCGCCGCCCTCGAGCACCCTCCGCCGGTCTACTGGCACGACGGCGACATCACGCCTGACCAGGCCGGATCCTTCGCGACGGCGCTGGCGGGCACCTTCGCCGGCGCCCGTCGCGGCCGTCGCCTCGACGCCGTGCGGCAGCACACCCGTTCTCACTCGCCAGTCGGGACGCACGCGGGCGCCGACCCGTCGTAGGGTGGGGCCATGGCCGATCCCGAGCTCGTCCGATACACCCTCGACAACGGTCTGCGCGTGGTCCTCGCACCCGACGCGACCGCGCCGGTGGTCGGCGTCAGTGTCCACTACGACGTGGGCTTCCGCTCCGAGCCCGAGGGGCGCACCGGTTTCGCGCACCTCTTCGAGCACCTGATGTTCCAGGGCTCGGAGAGCCTCGAGAAGCTCGCCCACTTCCGGCACGTCCAGTCCAGCGGCGGCACCTTCAACGGGTCGACCCACCCGGACTACACGGACTACTTCGAGGTGCTGCCGAGCGCCGCGCTCGAGCGCGCGCTGTTCCTCGAGGCCGACCGGATGCGCGCGCCGAAGCTGACCGCCGAGAACCTGGCGAACCAGATCGACGTCGTCAAGGAGGAGATCCGGCTCAACGTGCTGAACCGGCCCTACGGCGGGTTCCCGTGGATCACCCTGCCGCCGGTGCTGTACTCGACGTTCCCCAACGCGCACAACGGGTACGGCGGCTTCGAGGACCTCGAGAGCGCGACGGTCGACGACTGCGCGGCGTTCTTCGACACCTACTACGCGCCGGCGAACGCGGTGCTCACCGTGGCGGGCGACTTCGAGGTGGACAACGCCAAGAAGCTGATCGAGACGCACTTCGGCGACGTCCCGCACCGGCCCGCGCCGCAGCGCCCGTCGTTCGCCGAGCCGCTGCCGACCACCGAGCTGCGCGGCGAGGTCGAAGACCCGCACGCCCCGCTGCCCGCGCTCGGCATCGGCTACCGGATGCCGGACCCGATCAACGACGTCGACGGCTACCTGGCCTACCTCGTGCTCGCCGGCGTCCTCACCGACGGCGACGGCTCCCGCCTGCAGCAGCGGCTGGTGCACCGCGAGCCCCTGGTCGTCGACATCGGCGCCGGCGCCGGGCTGTTCGGCCCGTTCGAGGCGCGCGACCCCGACACGTTCACCATCACCCTGATCCACCCGCACGAGGTGCCGCGCGAGCGCGTGCTCGCCGCGCTGGACGACGAGCTGGAGAAGCTCGCCGAGACCCCGCCGAGCGAGGAGGAGCTGCGCAAGGTCACCGCCCGCTGGACGGCGAGCCTGCACTCCGAGCACGACCGGCTGGTGTCCCGGACGCTGGCCCTCGGTTCGTTCGAGCTGCTCTACGGCGACGCGTCGCTGGTGTACAAGCTCGCGGACCGGATGTCCGCCGTCACCTCGGAAGCCGTTTCGGCGGCGGCGAAGGCGCTGCGCCCCGACGCGCGCGCCGTCCTGGTGGTCAAGCCCGCTTCGGAAGGGACCAACGAGCAGTGACTTCAGCAACGCACCGCAGTGCGGACGAGATCGGCCGCACGACGCGGGGGCCGCGCCCGCTGCCGCCGCTGGGCGAGCAGCGCGCCGCCGCGGACCTGTCCCATGTGGACACCGAGCTGGCCAACGGCCTGCGCGTGCTGGCCGTGCGCAAGGCGACCGTGCCGCTGGTCGAGGCCCGGCTGTGGATCCCGTTCGCGGGCGACGACGCGCTGCACCCGGCCACGGCCGAGGTGCTCGCCGAGACGATCCTGACCGGCACCGCGCGCCGCGACCGCATCGAGATCGACGCCGAGCTGGCGCTGATCGGCGGCGACATCGGCGCCGGCGTCGACCCGGAACGCCTGGTGCTGACCGGATCCGCGCTCGCCGACAAGCTGCCGACGTTCCTCGACGTCCTCGGCGACGTCCTCACCGGGGCGACCTACGCCGACGAGGAGATCGCCCGCGAGAAGGAGCGGCTCGTCGAGCGGATCGCCGTCTCGCGGACCCAGCCGCGCACGATCGCGCGGGAGGCCCTGCAGAAGCACCGCTACGGCGACCACCCGGCCACGCGCGAGGTCCCGCGCGCCGAAGACGTCGCGGTCGTGACGCCGGAGCAGGTCCGGGCGCTGCACCAGGCGTCGGTGCTGCCGCGGGGTTCGGTGCTGGTGCTGGTCGGCGACCTCGATCCGGCATCGGTGATCGGTGACCTGGAGAAGGTGCTCGGCGGCTGGGCGTCCGACCGCTCCGCCGTCCGGCTGCCGCCGCTGCCGGAGCTGACCGGGCCGAACGTGCTGCTGGTGCCGCGCGCCGGGGCCGTGCAGTCGCAGATCCGGCTCTCGGCGCAGACCGTGCCGCGCACCGACCCGGGCTACGCGGCGCTGCAGCTGGCGAACCTGGCCTACGGCGGGTACTTCTCGTCGCGGCTGGTGGAGAACATCCGCGAGAACAAGGGGTACACGTACTCCGCGCACTCCGGGTTCGAGTTCACCGACGGCACCGCGGTGGTCAACGTCGACGCGGACACGGCCACCGAGGCGACCGCCCCGGCGCTGCTGGAGACCCGCTACGAGCTGGGCCGCCTCGGCCAGGTTCCGCCGTCGGGCGACGAGCTGGAGTCGGTGCGGCAGTACGCGATCGGCTCGCTGCTGACGTCGACGTCGTCGCAGTCCGGGCTGGCCGGGCAGGTGCTGGCGCTGGCGTCGACCGGGCTGGGCCTGGAGTGGCTGAACGAGCACCCGGCGCGGGTGGCGGCGGTGACGGCCGACGAGGTGGCCGAAGCGGCGCTGAAGTACTTCGCCCCCAAGCGGTTCACGGGCGTGGTGGTCGGCGACGCGGGTGTCCTGGAACGCAAGCTCCTGTCCCTGGGCGACGTCGTCGTGGGCGAGCCGGCCTGATGTCCGTCCCGTTCTCGCTGGGTTCGTCGCCGACCCTGTCGCGGTCCACTGTGGACCGCCAGGAAGGCTTGCGCACCAACCCTTCGCGACTGCTGTCGCGCTGGGCGGACGCCCGGGTCGTCCTGCTGGACGACACCGGGCGCACCCCGGTCGTCGAGGGCTCGTCCGTGCTGTCGTTCCGCAAGGCGATCGACTTCGGTGCTTCGCCACCGGCGGACGCCGTGTTCCTCGGCGAGTGGCAGGACACGGACTACTGGTCCCTGCCGGGCGGCCCGTCGGGTGACGCGGGCACGGTGAAGATGGCGGGCAGCTGGGGCTTCGTCGAGGAGGTCCCGGCCGCCGACGGCGAGATCTGGGTCGAGCTGCGCGGCTACGGCGACCTGTTGGACGACACGTCGGCCGGCCTGTTCACGACGGCGCAGGCGTTGCGGAACTGGCGTCGACAGGCGAAGTTCTGCACGCGGTGCGGCCACCCGACGGAGCTGATCCAGTTCGGCTGGGCGAGCAAGTGCACGAACGACGGCCGCGAGGAGTACCCGCGCACCGACCCGGCGGTGATCTGCCTGGTCCACTCGGCGGAGGGCACGAACGGCTCGCACGTGCTGCTGGCGCGCCAGCCGATCTGGCCGGCGGGCCGGTATTCGGTGCTGGCGGGGTTCGTCGAGGCGGGCGAGTCGCTGGAAGCGTGCGTGATCCGGGAGATCCGCGAAGAGGTGGGGGCGTCCGTGTCGGACGTCCGGTACCTCGGGAGCCAGCCGTGGCCGTTCCCGCGGTCGATCATGCTGGGCTTCACGGCGCGGGCGGACCGGTCGTTGCCCCTGGTGCCGGCGGACGGGGAGATCGAAGAGGCGCTGTGGGTGTCGCGCGCCGAGGTGCGTGCGGCGTTCGCGAACAGCGCGGTGCGGGGTGAGGGTTCGAAGCCGACGCCGATCGCCGGTGGGGCGGCGGAGATCATCCTGCCGGGGAACTCGTCGATCGCCCGCGTGATGCTCAAGGCCTGGGCGGACGCGGAGGAGTAACCGCCCGCCGTCGTGAAGGCGTGCTGATGGCGTGCCTTCACGACATCGCTCATCGCTCATCGTCGATCGTTGCCGCGACCAAGGCGTCTCGCATGACTTCCCAGCTGTCGGCCGGGAGCGGAACGCCTTGGTTCGCGTTGTAGCCGTTGTTTGCCAGTTCGTGGGCGGGCCGTGCGGCGGCACCGGACAGCCGAGCACGTCCTCGGGCAGATCACCGCAGGTCAGCGCGCTCGATCACCGAGCGGGTCGGCGTGCCCCTGAAGTCGGGCTTCGCGCGGTACGCCAGGTTTAGGGTTTCGAGCCGGTAGCTCCAGTCGCTGCCGCACTGGCACGTCGCGCCGAACCGCATGTTGACCTGCCACCG
Organism: Amycolatopsis sp. NPDC003865; assembly: GCF_053605345.1. Taxonomy (NCBI): domain Bacteria; kingdom Bacillati; phylum Actinomycetota; class Actinomycetes; order Pseudonocardiales; family Pseudonocardiaceae; genus Amycolatopsis; species Amycolatopsis sp. NPDC003865. The sequence goes on from NZ_JBSGJA010000022.1 coordinate 96,561, forward strand.
GATCCACTCACCCGGGAGCAGGCGGACCGGCGAGGGCCGCCACGCCCGGTTGGGCCGGCTCCACGCCGACGGCACCACCATCACCAGCAATCCGCCGTCGACCTCGCGGAGTCTGACACCGTCCAATTCGGCGAGCGGGCGCAGCGCGAACCGCGGCTCGAAGCCGGTCGACTCGTCGACATCCACGAGGTGCAGCGCCGCCCCCGCCGGCACGGGGAACGCCACCGGCGCCGCGTTGCGCACGGCAGCGAGCGGGCCACCCCGCGACCTCTTGGTCCAGGTGGTCCGCACCTTCTGCGCCACGACGTCCACGAACACCAGCATCCCCGCATGCGCAACCGGAAATCCGTCGACCAGGCCCGGCGGCACCGGCGCAACTCGTCAACCGGTGTTTCCGCCAGGTGGCCCAGCGGGGCCCGAGGCGTTACCTGCTCGTTTCACCAGACCGTTGACGGCTGTGCCCCGGCTCACTACAGTCCTGCGAAACCGTCTGTAAAGTATCCTAATTAAGTCGGGAGCGACGAGTGCGAGCCGGTAGCCCGCGGATGCTGCGCGAGATCAACGATCGCGCCGCCATCGAGGTCCTCCTTCGGGAAGGCCCGCTGACCCGCGCCGAACTCGAACTCGCCATCGGGCTCTCCAAGCCCGCCACCGCGCAGCTCATCACGCGGCTCGAGCAGGACAACCTCGTCGTGAAAGCCGGCGTGCGGGGCGGTGGCCGGGGACCGCGCGCCCAGCTCTGGGCCGCCAACGGCGGTCTCGCCTTCGTCGCCGCCGTCGATCTCACGCCGCACGTCGCCGACTTCGTCGTCGCCGATGTCGCCGGGATCGTGCTCGCCGAATACCGGACGCCGCTGCCCGTCCACGAAGGCGCCGACGTCGTCGGGACCTTCGGCGAGGCACTGAGCCAGGTCGCCGAGGAGGCCGGGGTCGGGCGAGAAGACCTGGCCCACGTCGTGATCGGCGCGCAGGGGGCGTTCGATCCGCGGACCGGCCTGCTCTCCTCCGCCCCGCACATCCCCGGCTGGCTCGGCTTCGACGTCCCGCAGAAACTCTCCGACGAGCTCGGCGTCGACGTCCTCATCGAGAACGACGTCAACCTCGTCGCCGTCGAGGAAATGACCGTCGGGCAGGCGCAGGACGTCGACGACTTCGTCATGGTCTGGCTGTCCGAAGGCGTCGGCGGCGCCGTCGTCATCGGACGGCGGCTGCTGCGCGGGGCCACCGGCGGTGGCGGCGAGATCGACTGGATGCGGGTGCCCGATCCGGCCACAGTGGACACCGGTGACGTCTGGCCCGAGGCCGGCGCCCGGTTCGGCAACCTCGTCGACTCGCCCGCGATCTGCCGTCTCGCGGCCGCGCACGGCGTCCAAGCCGAAACCGCCTGGGACGCCATGGCGAAAACCGGACCGGACCACCCCTTCCGGCACGACCTCGCCAAGCGGGTCGCCGGCGGCGTCGCCAACCTCGTCGCGGTCGCCGACCCGCAGCTCGTGCTCCTCTGCGGCGACACCAGCCGCGCCGGTGGCGAAGAGTTCGCCGCGCTGGTGCAGGCGAAGCTCCACGAACTGGTCCTGCCGCGCACGCCGGTCGGCTGCGCTTCCGTGCAGGGCAACGCCGTCCGCGCCGGTGCGCTGCAGTCCGCGCTGGCCACCGCCCGTGAGGACGTCTTCGGCGTCGTCACCCCCACGCTCCTCGGGTCGCAGGCCCGAGGACGAAAGCACCCGTCCCCGACCGAGTAGCCCAACCGATGAGGAGGAGGGCCATGCCCCCTACCACCCGGACCCGCCGAGGCGCCCTGTTGCTGGCCGCCGCCGCGGCGTCCGTCCTGCTGACCAGCGCCTGCTCCGGCGCCGCCGCCCCGAGCGGCGGTGACGCGGCCGCCGCGCCCGGCAAGGACGACAAGATCACGATCACCGTGTACTCCAAGTTCACCGACCGCGAGTACGGCGTGGTCACCGCGGGCCTCAACAAGCTCAAGGCGAAGTTCCCGAACATCGAGATCAAGCACGAGGGCAACCAGGACGACGACAAGCTCACCCAGTCGATCCGCGGTGGCAATCCACCGGACGTCGCGATCTCCTTCTACACCGACAACCTCGGTGCCTGGTGCTCCACGGGCAGCTTCCAGGACCTCAAGCCCTACATCGAGCGCGACAAGATCGACCTGAACCAGATCCCGGACGCGGTCCGCAACTACACCGAGTACCAGGGCAAGCGGTGCGCGATGCCGATGCTCGCCGACGTCTACGGCCTGTACTACAACAAGGACATGTTCGCGGCGAAGGGCATCACCTCGCCGCCGAAGACGACGTCGGAACTGTTCGAGGCCACCAAGAAGCTCACCGAGTTCAACCCGGACGGCTCGATCAAGGTCGCCGGCTTCCTGCCCTCGATGCCGTTCTACGCCAACCAGGCCCAGTACTGGGCGCCGAACTTCGGCGCGCCCTTCCTCGGCCCGGACGGCAAGTCCGACCTCGCCACCAACCCCGGCTGGAAGGCGATGTTCGAGTTCCAGAAGCAGCTCATCGACTTCTACGGCGGCCACGACAAGGTCGAGCAGTTCAAGGCCGGCCTCGGGGACGAGTACTCCGCCGACCACGGCTTCCACAAGGGCAAGCTGGCGATGATCTACGACGGTGAGTTCCGCACCGCGTTCCTCAAGGACCAGGCACCGAACGTCAACTACGGCACCGCGCCCGCGCCGGTGCTCGACAGCATGGCCGACCACTACGGCGGCGGCTTCACCACCGGCACGATCATCGCGATCCCCAAGGGCGCCAAGAACCCCGGCGCCGCGTGGGAGCTCATCAAGCAGGTCACCCTGGACACCGACACCCTGGTGGACATGGCCAACGGCCTGAAGAACGTGCCGAGCACCAAGGCGTCGCTCACCTCGCCGCGCCTGGACCTGCAGCCGCAGTTCAAGACGTTCCTCGACATCTACGACAGCGGCAAGCTGGTGGCCAACCAGACCACCCCGATCGGCGACGCGCACCTCAAGGCGGTCAACGACTTCGCCGAGAAGTGGCAGGCCGGTTCGATCCCCGACCTGACCGCGGGCCTGCAGAAGGTCGACGCGCAGATCGACGACGAACTGAAGCAGAAGGGCGCGGGCGGATGACTCTGTCCGATGGGGTCTCGGCGGTAACGAGTACCTCGCCCCCGCTCGCCGAAAAGGCTTCCCCGTCCGCACCTGCGAAGGTGCGGGCGGGGGCCCGCCGGGCCAAGCGCCGCCGGACCGTCTTCCTCTTCATGGCCCCGGCGTTCGTCGGGTTCCTCGTCTTCTTCGGCTACCCGCTGATCGCGACGGTCTACTACTCCTTCACGCGCTACGACCTGATCAACCCGCCGCAGTTCGTCGGCTTCGACAACTACATCCGGATGTTCACCACCGAGCCGCTGGTCGGCACGGCCGCGTACAACACGCTGTGGCTGGTGGTCGTCCTGACGGTGTGCCGGGTGGTGTTCTCGCTCGGCGTCGCCTCGGTGATCTCGCGGCTCAAGTCGGGCGTCGGCCTCGTCCGCACGCTCTGCTACCTGCCGACGCTGGCCCCGCCCGCGGCGGCGACGCTGGCGTTCGTCTTCGTGTTCAACCCGGAGTTCGGCCCGGTCAACCGGTTCCTGCGGCTCGTCGGCATCGACGGCGGGCTGTGGTTCAACAGCCCGGCGATGTCGAAGCCGGCGCTGACGCTGCTGGCGCTGTGGGGTTCCGGCGAGCTGATGATCATCATCCTGGCCGCGCTGCTGGACGTCCCGACCGAGCAGTACGAAGCCGCCGAACTCGACGGCGCCGGCCCGATCCGCCGGTTCTGGCACGTCACGCTGCCGTCGATCTCGCCGGTGCTGCTGTTCGGCGTGGTCAACTCGATCATCTACGCGCTGCAGTTCTTCACCCAGGCGATCGTGGCGGCGTCCGCATCAGCGGGTACCGCGGACGTCGCCGGGAACTCGAAGCTCATCGGGGCGCCGCAGAACTCGACGCTGACGTACCCGATCTGGCTGTACGTCCAAGGTTTCCGCTACTTCAACATGGGTTACGCGGCGGCGATGGCCGTGCTGCTGTTCATCGTTTCCGCGGCCTTCACGTGGATCCTCGTGCGGCAGCTGCGGAAGTCCCAGCACCAGGAGGAGGGGGCATGACCGCCGTGGCCGAAGCGCCGCAGCGCGAGGCGGGCGTACCGCCGAAGGTGCGGTTCAAGCGCAATTGGGACAAGCGGCTGTCGTTCATCGCTCTGCATTCGGTGGGCATCGCGATGGGCGTGATCTTCATGCTGCCCATCCTGTTCGTCTTCCTCACCGCGGTGATGGCGAGCGACCAGGCGATGACGGCGAGCCTGTGGCCGACCGAATGGCACTTCGAAAACTTCGTCAAGGTGTTCCAGAAGGCACCGCTGCTCGAATACTTCGGCAACAGCCTGCTGTATTCGGCGCTGGCGACGGCGGGCGCGCTGCTCTCGGCGATCCCGGCGGCCTACGGGCTGGCGAAACTGCGGTGGCGCGGGCAGAACCTGTTCTTCATGCTGACCGTGGCCGCGATGCTGCTGCCGCCGCAGGTCACCGTCGTGCCGCTGTACGACCTGTGGGTCCGGATGGGTCTCACCGGCACGCTGGTCCCGCTGATCGTGCCGTACTTCTTCTTCGACGCGTTCTCGATCTTCCTGCTCCGCCAGTTCTTCCTCACCATTCCGAAGGACTACATCGAAGCGGCGAAGATCGACGGCTGCAACGAGTTCCAGGCGATGGTCCGGGTGCTGATCCCGATGGCCAAGCCGGGGATCGCGGCCACCGCGATGTTCTGCTTCCTGTTCACCTGGAACGACTACTTCGGGCCGCTGCTCTACACCGGCGAGAACCAGGACCACTGGCCGCTTTCGCTGGCGATCGCGTCCTTCCGCGGCATGCACCACGTCGAGTGGAACATGACGATGGCGGCGACCGCGCTGATCATGGCGCCGGTGATCGTGCTGTTCGTGTTCGCGCAGAAGTCGTTCGTCAAGGGCATCACATTCACGGGAGTCAAGGGATGAAGCTGGCAGTCGTCGGCGGCGGGTCCACCTACACGCCGGAGCTGATCGACGGGATCGCCGGGCGCCGGTCCACTTTGGACGTCGACGAGATCGTGCTGGTCGACCCGGACGCCTACCGCGTCGAGGCCGTCGGCGGGTTCAGCCAGCGCCTGCTCGACCACGCCGGGCACCCCGCGCGGGTCAAGACGACGCAGTCGCTGGAAGAGGGTGTCGACGGCGCTTCCGCTGTGCTGATCCAGCTGCGCGTCGGCGGCCAGCGGGCGCGGCGCTCGGACGAGACGTTCCCGCACGCGTGCGGCTGCGTCGGGCAGGAGACGACCGGCGCGGGCGGGCTGGCGAAGGCGCTGCGCACTGTCCCGGTGGTGCTCGACATCGCCGACCGCGTCCGCAAGATCGCCGGCGACGACACGTGGATCGTCAACTTCACCAACCCGGTCGGCATCGTCACCCGCGCCCTGCTCAACGAGGGCCACCGCGCGGTCGGGCTGTGCAACGTGGCGATCAACCTGCAGCGCCAGTTCGGCAAGCTGCTCGGCGTCGGCGCGGACGACGTCAAGCTCGTCCACACGGGACTGAACCACCTGAGCTGGGAGCGCGGCGCGCTCGTCGACGGCGTCGACCGGCTGCCGGAGCTGCTGGAGAACCACCTGGACTACCTGTCCACCGAGGTCAGCGTGCCCCAGACGTGGCTGCGGCGGATGAACGTCGTGCCGTCGTACTACCTCAAGTACTTCTACGCGCACGACGAGCAGGTCACCAAGCAGCGCACCGAGCGGCCGCGCGCGGACGTCGTCTCCGACGTCGAGGAAGAGCTGCTGAAGATCTACCTCGACCCCGAGCAGAACACCAAGCCGGAGTCCCTCGAAAAGCGCGGCGGCGCGTACTACTCGGAAGCCGCCGTACAGCTGGTGCACGCGCTGACCGCGGGCGGCCCGGCCGAGGAGCACGTGGTGAACGTCCGCAACGACGGGACCTTCCCGTTCCTGCCGGACGACGCCGTCATCGAAGCCAGGTCCATCGTGGACTCGAAAGGGGCGGCGCCGATCCCGCAGCCGGCGGTGGAGCCGCAGTTCTCGGGCCTGATCTCGGCGACCACGGCCTACGAGTTCCTGGCCCTGGAGGCAGCGCTCAAGGGTGGCCGCGACCGCGTGGCCGACGCGCTGCTCGCGCACCCGCTGGTCGGCCAGTACTCGAAGGCCGACACGCTCGCCGACTCGCTCGTGCAGATCAACCGCGAATACCTGCCCTGGGCGCGCGGATGAGGCCCGCTGTCATCGCGATCGACGGCGGCAACAGCAAGACCGAGGTCCTCGTGATCTCGGAAGACGGCGTGGTGCTGGGCAAGTCGAGGGGCCCCGGCGCGTCGCCGCAGAACATCGGCGTCGCAGCCTGCGTCACGGCGTTGGAGGGCTTGGTACTGGAGGCGTACCAGGACTTCGGGGAAAAGCCGTTCGCGGTGCACACCTCGGCGTACCTGGCCGGGCTGGACTTCCCGCGCGAGGAGGAGGCGCTGCACGCGGCGCTGTCCGCGCGCGGGTGGAGCGACACCCTGACGGTCGGCAACGACACCCTCGCGCTGCTGCGGGCGGGCAGCGCGGGGGTGGGGGTCGCGGTCGTCTGCGGCGCCGGGATCAACGGCGCCGGCGTCGGCCCGGACGGCCGCGTCCACCGCTTTCCCGCGCTGGGCAAGATCTCCGGCGACTGGGGCGGCGGCTACCGGCTCGGCGAGGAGGCCCTGTGGTGGGCCGTGCGGGCGGAGGACGGCCGCGGCCCGCGAACCGCGCTGATGCCGGCGGTGGCGGCCTACTTCGGGAAGCCGACGCTGCTGGACGTGGTGCAGGGCCTGCACTTCGAGGAGATCGACCCGGCGTCGATCCACGGGCTCTGCCCGCTGCTGTTCGAGGTGGCGGCGGCGGGGGACGAGGTCGCGCAGGACATCGTGACGCGGTTCGTCGAGGAGGTCAGCGTGTTCGCGGCGGTGATCCTGCGCGAGCTGGACCTGACCGAGGACGCGCCGGAGATCGTCCTCGGCGGCGGTGTCCTGACCGGCATCGGCGCGCCGGTGATCGCGGAGATCGAGAAGCGGTGCCTGAAGGTGGCGCCGCGAGCGGTGGTCCGCGTCGTCGACGTGAACCCCGTGGTGGGGGCGGCGTTGTTCGGACTCGACGAGCTGGGCGCGTCCGAGGCCGCGAAGGCGGCCTTGAAGGCGGCGACCCAGCGCGTCTGAAGACCCTGGCGGGGCCTGCCTCGAAGCGGCGCGAGACAGGCCCCGCCAGACCCCCTTACGGCACCAGGATTTCGCCGGTCTCCAGCAGGGACTTGAGGTCCGACAGCACCCAGGCCCAGCCGCCGCCGGCGTTCTCGCCCGGCCCGGCGTTGATGTCCTCGTGTACCCCGCCGACCATGTCGGCGGTCAGCGGCGCGCCGGTGAGGTCGTGGGTGACGGTCAGTCTGGTGCCGGCGGTCTTCGTCGCCTCGATGTCGTAGGTGAGCGTGGTGTACGGCTCGGCGCCCATGCCTTCCGGGCCCATCAGCAGTTTCCAGGTGATGACCAGCCTGCGCGGCGGGTCGACTTCCAGGACCTCGCCGTCGACGAGGTCACCGGTCCACCCGGCGTCGACGAACGCCTGCGTCGGACGCGTGCGGTGCTTGCCGCCGACCTTGAGATCGAAGTCGGCAAGGCCGGTGTAGCCGTACTTCTGCGTCCACTCGGGCTTGGTGATGGCGTCCCAGACGCGCTCCGGGGTGGCCTTGATGTAGACGCGGTGGACCTGCACGGTGGTCGTCATGGTTCTTCGCCTTCCAGTTCGTTCTTGAGATCGAGCAGCGCGGTGACCTGGCGTTCGGTGTACTTGTCGATCCACCGGTCGTGGATCTGCCGGATGGGCACGGGGTTGAGGAAGTGCCGCTTCTCGCGGCCTTCCTTCCGCGCGACGACGAGCCCGGCCTCTTCCAGGAGCTTCAGGTGCTTCATGACGCCGAAGCGGGTCATCTCGACCTGGGTCTCCAGCTCGGTGAGCGTGCGGCCGTCACGCTCGAAGAGCAGGTCGAGCAGGAACCGGCGGGTCGGATCCGCCAGCGCCTTGAACACCAGGTCGTCGTCGGGCACTCGGCGAGAATAGGTGACCAAAAGGTCACATGTCAACGTATGAAGAAGGCCGTCACCCGCCGTGGGGTGACGGCCTTCGTTCGTGCGGCGGCTAAACGACCAGGGACAGCGGCAGGATCAGCGCGATCGCCACCACGGAAATCAGCGTCTCCATCACCGACCAGCTTTTCAGCGTCTGCCCGACCGACAGCCCGAAGTACTCCTTGACCAGCCAGAACCCGGCGTCGTTCACGTGCGAGAAGAACAGCGACCCGGCGCCGATCGCCAGCACCAGCAACGCGCTGTGCGACGGATCCATCCCCGCCGCCAGCGGGGCGACGATGCCCGCCGCCGAGACCGTCGCCACCGTGGCCGAGCCCGTCGCCAGGCGGATCGCCACCGCGACCAGCCAGCCGAGCAGCAGCGGTGACAGGTGCGCGTCCTTCGCCAAGCCCGTGATGACGTCGCCGACGCCCGCGTCCACCAGGGTCTGCTTGAAACCGCCGCCCGCGCCGACGATCAGGATGATCCCCGCGATCGGGCCCAGCGAGTCGGCGAGCACAGTGGACAGTCGCGCGCGGTCCAGGCCCGCCGGGCGGCCGAGCAGCACCATGCCGACGAGCACCGCCGCCAGCAGCGCGATCAGCGGGTCGCCGACGAAGTCGAGGATCTTGCGGGCGCCGTTGTCCTTGGCCAGCAGGATGTCCGAGAGCGCTTTCGCGAGCATGAGCACGACCGGCAGGAGCACCGTCGTGAGCGTCGCGGCGAAACTCGGACGCGGCTTGCCGGTGTCGGCGCGCTCCGGGATCAGGCGCTCCGGCGGTGTCGCGTCCGGCACCAGCCGGGCCGCCACCTTGCCGAACAGCGGACCCGCGACGACGAGCGTCGGGATGCCGACGAGCAGGCCGAACGCCAGCGTCACGCCGACGTTCGCGTTCAGCGCGCCCGCCGCGGCGAGCGGGCCCGGGTGTGGCGGGACGAGTCCGTGCAGCACCGAAAGTCCGGCAACCGCCGGAATTCCCAGCAGCAGCAACGGTTTCCCGGTGCGCTTGGCCGCGAGCAGCACCACCGGGATCAGCATGACGAGCCCGATCTCGAAGAACATCGGCAACCCGATCAGCGCGGCGACCAGTGCCATCGCCCAGGGCAGCGCACCGCCGCGGGCCTTGCCGAGCACGGTGTCGACGATCTGGTCGGCGCCACCGGAGTCGGCCAGCAGCTTGCCCAGCATCGCGCCGAGGGCGATCAGGATGCCGACGGACGCGACCGTGCTGCCGACGCCCGTCGTGAAGCTCTTCAACAGCTTGTCGACCGGCATCCCGGCGGTCAGGCCGAGCACGAGCGAGCCGAGCACCAGCGACAGGAACGGGTGCAGCTTCACCTTCGTGATCAGCACGACGATGACGGCGATCGCGACGACGGTCGCGATGATCAGGCGGGTGTCGTGGCCGGTCCAGCCGGCCGCGAGGAGGGTGTTCACACGTGCTCCCGGAAAGCGGTCAGTGCGGCTTCCGTGATGTCCCCGGGAGTGCCGCTGATGTCGAAGATCGCGCCGGGCTCGTCCGGCTCGAGGGGTTCCAGGTCGGCGAGCTGCGAGTCCAGCAGCGACACCGGCATGAAGTGACCCGTGCGGGTCGTCATGCGCTCGGCCAGGAGCGCGCGGTCGCCGTGCAGGTGGGCGAACCAGACGGCGCCGCCGGTTCTCAGCACGTCGCGGTACCGGCGCTTGAGCGCGGACGACGTCACGACGCCGCCGGAGGCCTGGTGGTCGCGGATCCAGCCGGCGATGGCCTCGAGCCAGGGGGCGCGATCCTCGTCCGTCAGGGGGTGCCCCGCGGTCATCTTGTCGATGTTGGCCTGCGGATGGAACGTGTCCGCCTCGGCGTACTCGACGCCCAGCGCGTTGGCCAGCGCCGTGCCGATCGTCGTCTTCCCGGAGCCTGACACCCCCATCACCACGATGACGGTCATCCGCACCTCCCACTTCGTTGTGCCCAGGTGAGTCAAACTCAAAAGTACTACTTATTCAAGATGAAGTACTACTTAATCGAGTCAGATCGCTAGGTTGGGTCCGGTGAGGCACGAGCAGGTACTGGACGCGCTGGGCGCGGCGATCGCGAACGGGTCCCTGGAACCGGGGACCGTTCTGCGCTCCGAAGAGCTTCAGGAGCGCTTCGGCGCCTCGCGGACGGTGGCGCGCGAGGTCGTCCGGGTGCTCGAAACGATGCGGCTGACCAGCAGCAAACGCCGGGTCGGCGTGACCGTCCGGGAGCCGGCGGAGTGGAACCACTACGACCCGCGGCTGATCCGCTGGCAGCTCGACGGTCCCGCGCGGCCGGCCGCGCTCGCGACGCTGAACGAGCTGCGCTCGGCGATCGAGCCCTGCGCGGCGCGTTATGCGGCCCTGCGCGCGACCCCGGAAGAGCGCGGCCGGCTCGGCGCGCTGGGGGAGCGGCTGGCGCGCACGGCGAAGGCGCGCGACCTCACGACGTTCCTCGAGTTCGACATCGCCTTCCACGACCTGCTGCTCACCGCGTCCGGGAACCCGATGTTCGCGCAGCTGTCCGAGGTCGTCGCCGAGGTGCTCACCGGCCGGACCGGGCACGGGCTGATGCCGCCGGAACCGCAGCCCGAGGCCATCGCGCTGCACCTCGAGGTGGCCGCGGCGGTGGCCGCCGGGGACGCGGACCGGGCGGAGCGGGCGATGCGGGACATCGTCGTCCAGGCGCGTGAGGAGATCGCCGCGCTGGTCGAGTAGCCTCCTCGGGTACTGGACTTTCTGATGCCGGGGGGCACGGGTGAGCGCGGCGCGCGCGATCGGACTGGTGTTGGGCGTGGCGGCCGACGGCGCCCTCGGCGATCCCCGTCGGCGGCTCCCGGTGACGGCGTTCCGCCGCCTCCCGCAGCGTTCGGGCATGGTCGTCGCGGGCGTCGCGGTGGCGGGCGGGCTCCTGCTCGAACGCGCCGGCCGCGGCCGCCCGCTGGTGCAGGCATCGGCGACGGCGGTGGCGACCTGGGCGGTTCTCGGCGCGGCCGGCCTGGCCGTGCAGGGCACGGAGCTGGCGCGCGACCTCGAGGAGTCCCGCTTCGCCCCGGCCCGCGCGACGCTGTCCGAGCTGGACCCCCGCGTGGCCGACGGCCTCGACCTGGTGGGGCTGTCGCGGGCTTCGGTGGAGACGGTCGCGGAGAACACGTCGGACGCGGTGGTGGCGCCGTTGGTCTGGGGTGCCGTGGCGGGGGTCCCCGGCCTGCTCGGCGCGCGCACGGTGAGCCTGCTGCGGCGGGCCCGCATGGGCCGCCGCGGCCATTGGGCGATCGACCGGCTGGACGAACTGGTCCACCTGGTCCCGACCCGCGTGGCGGCGGGCCTGACGGTGCTGGCGGCCCCGGTGGTCGGCGGCTCGGCGGGCGGGGCGTGGCGGGCGTGGCGCCGGGACACGATCGCCCACCCGAGCCCCAACGCGGGCCGCGTCGAGGCGGCGTTCGCGGGGGCGCTGGAGGTCCGGGTCGGCGGGCGGACGGTCTATCCGCACGGGGTGGCGGAGCTGCCGGTGCTGGGCGTCGGGCGCAATCCCGACGCCGGGCACGTGACGCGGGCGGTGGAGCTGTCCCGGGTCGTCGGGTGGCTGGCCGGGGTAACGGCGGTGGTGCTCGCGCTGATCACGGGACTTCGGCGCCGCTGACCTTGTAACTCCGCCGCGTATCGACAGGCGTAGCAACGCTTCGCAGATACGGGGAGGATTTCCGTGCGGTACAAGCACATTGCGGCGGGCGTGATCGCCGCGAGCCTGTTCACCTTCGTCGTCACCGGCACCGCCGAGGCCCAGCGCCGCTGTGGGCCCACCTACGAGCAGGACTCCACCGGCAGTCTCGGCACGCCGTTCACGCTGAAGTCCAAGCACGACGACGACGGCCCCGGCGGGTCGTTCGTCGTGGGGGAGGAGTTCGAGATCCACACGAACGTCGCCGGCCAGACCTGGTCCATCACCTTCGCCGACAACGGAAAGGTCTTCTTCACCGGCGACGACGTCTCCACGGCCACCGGCATCCGGGAGCAGCACCCGACCGCCAACCAGCCGGGCGTCACCCAGCACATGACCGCGGACGCGCTGAACCACACCACCGGCGAGACCATCCACGGCTTCCTGGACGTGCTCCCGGTCCCGGCCTGCGGCGGCTAGCCGGCGGCGGGGTCGCGGCTGAAGGGCCCTCAGCCGCGACGGCGCAGCTGCGCCAACGCTTCCTGGTCGAGCCGCCCGTCCCGTTCGGCCAGCCGGTCCCCGATCCGGGCCCGGTCCCCGGCCGTCTTGTTGCCGCCGAACTTGAACTTCGCCCGCACCCCCGTGATCGTGAACTCGATCCCGCGGATCCCGGGCAGCAACCGCCGGTCCGGGGCTTCCGAAGCGCTCACCGGCGCCCGCGCGCCGTCCGGCTCGAAGTGGCGCAGCTGCTTGTCCAGCAAGGCCGCCTTCGCCTCCGGGGCGTCGACCAGCCGGACGTCACCCTCCAGCTGCACCGTCGCGTAGTACGACGTCGGCACCCCGACCGCCGGGTCGCCCGCCGTGTTCCAGTCCGCGCGGATGTACGTGTAGTCGTCGACCACCGTCAGCAGCGCCCGCGGGTGCTCCTCCAGCAGCGGCCAGATCGGGTTGGGGCGCGCCAGGTGCGTGATGATCGTGTCGTCGCCGTCGAACGCGAAGTGCGCCGGGGTCACCACCGGGAGGTCGCGGCCCGCGCCGCCGGCGATCAGCTGGCCGAAGTCGTGCGTGGCCAGCCATTCGCGCCACTCCGCGTCCGCGGCGGCGTCCCAGGGGTGGATCAGCATGCGGCCAGTGTCACCACCGCAAGTGGCCCGGTAGAAGGGCCATTTCGGAGCTACTTCTGATGGCCACTTTCGGCGAGCTCGTCCTCGGCCAGGATCTCCGCGACGGACTTCCGGCGCTGCGCGGGTGCCGCGGAAGCGTCCAGCGCCCCGCCCGGCTTCAGCTCGCGCACGGTGAAGTACAGCCAGCCCAGCAGCGCCATCGCGCCGAACGCGATCCACTGCAGCGCGTACGACAGGAACGGCCCGGAGTCCGTCTGCGGCAGCGGCAACGCGCCCAGCACGCCGGGCTGGCCGGCGTCGAGCTGGAAGTACCCCGGCCGGATGTCGAGCTTCCCCGCCCGCGCGACCACCCGCGAGTCGACGACGTAGCTCTGCAGTTTCCCGCCGGTCGAGGCGTCGGCGAAGGCATCCCGGTTCTTCGGGTCGGTTTCGTCGGTCCGCACCCGCGCGGTGACCTGCACGGTCCCGGGCGGCGGCGGCGCGTACGGCAGGACGCCGGACTTGCTGTCGAGCCGGACGTACCCGCGGTCGATCAGGACGATCGTGCCGTCGGTGGTCCGCAGCGGCGTCAGCACCTCGAAGGCGCCTTCGCCCTGGACCGTCCGCAGCCGCGCGACGACTTCCTTGTCCGCCAGGTACTGGCCGCTGATCGAGACGAGGTGCCACTCGGTGCGCTGGTCGGGCCCGCTGCCCGGCGGCAGCAGCTGCGCCAGCGGCAGGGGCGCGGCGGTGAACGAGGCTTCGAGCGCGGAGTTCTGCTGCTCGCGTTCGGCGTTGCGGCTGAACTGCCACGGCGAGAGCAGCGTGAAGCAGCAGATGGCGAAGGCGAACACCACCACCGTCAGAGCCAGCCACCCGGGCTTGAGCAGGAACCGCAACCGCACCCCACCACGGTAGGCCGTGCCCGGGCGCGGCCGCCCGCCGACCTCCGCCGTTGTGACGTCTACCCGCGTGAACGCACCCAATCCAGCAAACCGGGCACGGCGCGTTCGATCATGGCGAGGACGTCCTCGAAGCCGTCGTCACCGCCGTAGTAGGGGTCCGGGACCTCGGCGCCTTCGGGAGCGTCGGGGTCGAAGGACCGGAGCAAGCGCACCTTGGCGGGATCGTCGACGCGGGCGCGGAGGAACTCGGCGTGCCCCTCGTCGGCGGCGAGCAGGAGGTCGGCTCGGAGATCGTCGTCGGAGACCTCGGAGGCGACGTGCTCGGTGGGGTAGCCGTGGGCCTCGAGCGTAGCCCGGGCGCGCTTGTCGGCGGGCTCCCCGGCGTGCCAGGGGCCGATGCCGGCGCTGGAGAGGCGGACATCGGCGAGACCGGCGTCGTCGAGTTTCGCGCGGAAGACGAGCTCGGCCATGGGCGAGCGGCAGATGTTGCCGGAGCAGACGAAGACGAGGTGCGTCACGCCGCGAGGGTAACCGGCCGGTCACCCCGTCACCCGCTCGCTCGGCGGTACCCGGACGGCGTGCGACCGCGCTGTCTGTGCGGCGGGGGTCCGGCCGGGATCTGCCTGCGGTCGGCGGGCTCGTGTTCACCGGAGGGCCTGCCGCCGGCGTGGCGCGCGGCCGGGGACTCTTCCCGCGGGCGGGGGCGCGCTTGTCGCGGCTCGGTGCCTGCGCCGCGGGCTCGCCGCCGGTGCCTGCCGCGCCGCGCGGGTAACCGGCCGGTTCACCCGGTCACCCGCTCGCTCGGCGGTACCCGCCGCCCGGCATGGCCACTTAGCGTCGATCACGCGAGGACGCGAACCGGAAGGAGAGCGATCATGCACGGGTGCTGCTCGAAGTGCACGGGACAGGGCTGCGGCTGCTGCGGCAACTGCAACTGACGCCGAACCGGCGCTCGCGGCGGCGGCGGTGGACCCGCCGCCGGGGCGCCCCCTAACCCGGCAGGCAGGTCGCCGACGTCGCTTCGCCCAGCGCTCGCGCGTGCAGCGCGTCGAAGCGGTGCACCACCTCCGCCAGCCCCGTCGCCACCAGCTGCCGCGTCGGGCACGAGCGCGACGCACGCACACCCAGCGTCGCCGCCAGCTCCGTCAGCAGGCTCGCGTTCACCCGATCGATCACCGGGCGGATCTGGCCCAGGTCGGGCCGGGTCGTCGGCGCCTCCGCCGGGTGCGCGTCCCAGCGCGCGTACAGCCCGCGCTGCACCAGCTTGTTCGCCTCGATCTGGGCGCGGAAGAACCGCACCGCGTCCGCCGGGTCCAGGCCGAGCCCCGGCGCCTGCGCCGACACCGAGTCGTAGATCTGCTGCTCGCGCGCCGGGTCGTCGATCGGGGACGGTGTCCCGTACTTCGCCGCCGCCACCTGGTCCGCGATCGCGACGCGTTGCGCCGCCAGGTCCGTCAGCCGCCACAGACCGGGTGCCGAAGCCGACGCCGAAGCCGACGCCGGGACCGAAGCCAGGACCAGGCCGGACACCACCGCGAAGAGCACAGCCAGTACTCGCATGGCCCGCGACCGTACATGCGAAGATCCCCCGGTGCCCGCGCTTTCCGAAATCATCACCGTCCTGGAGCAGGCGTACCCGCCCGCGCTCGCCGAGTCGTGGGACGCCGTCGGCCTCGTCTGCGGCGACCCCGCCGAACCCGTCACGCGCGTGCTCTTCTGCGTCGACCCGGTCGCCGAAACCGTCGACGAGGCCGCCGCGCTCGGCGCGCAGCTGATCGTCGCCCACCACCCGCTGCTGTTGCGCGGCGTGCACGGCGTCCCGGCCGACACCGCCAAGGGCGCGCTCGTCCACCGCATGATCCGCGAGGGCATCGCCCTCTACTGCGCGCACACCAACGCCGACTCGGCCGACCCCGGCGTGTCCGACGCCCTCGCCCAGGCGATCGGGCTGCGCGTCACCGGCCCGCTCGAACCCAACGCCGACGGCGTCACCGGCATCGGACGGCTCGGCGAACTGCCCGAGCCCGAGCCGTTCGCGCGGTTCGTCCAGCGCGTCGCCGACGCCCTGCCCGCGACGGTGCCCGGCGTCCTCGGCGCCGGTGACGCCGACCGGCCGATCCGCACCGTCGCCGTCTCCGGCGGCGCCGGGGACTCCTACCTGAAGCAGGCCACCGCGGCCGGTGTCGACGCCTTCGTCACCGCCGACCTGCGGCATCACCCCGCCGGCGAGCACCTGGCGAACCCGGGCACCGTGCCCGCGCTGGTCGGGCTGACCCACTGGGCCAGCGAATGGCCCTGGTGCGGGCAAGCCTCGGCGGTCGTGGCGCGGGCCTTTGCGGGTAACGTCGACATTCACGTCTCCACGCGGTGCACCGACCCGTGGACCGTCCGCGCCGAGCGCACATCGATTTAGAGGAGCACCGTGAAGGCCGAACCCGCCGTGCAGCGCCAGTTGCTCGAGCTCGCCAAGGTGGACGCCGAGCTCTCGCGCACCGCGCACCGCCGCCGCACCCTGCCCGAGCTGGCCGAGATCGACGCGGGGGAGAAGACCGCCCGCGAGCGCCGCGACGCGCTCGTGTCCGTGGAGACCGCCGCCTCCGACCTCGACCGCGAGATCGCCCGGCAGGAGAAGGAGATCGAGTCGGTGCGCGCCCGCGAGGACCGCGACCGCAAGCTCCTGGCGTCCGGGTCGGTCAACGCGAAGCAGATGACCGACATCGAGCACGAGCTGCAGACCCTGCAGCGCCGCCAGAGCGCCCTCGAAGACGACCTGTTGGAGCTGATGGAGCAGCGCGAGGCCCTCGGCATGGACGCGCAGCGCACCGGCGCCGAGGTCGACAAGGCCGAAGCCGAGGTCGCCGCCGCCGTCGCCCGCCGTGACGAGGCGTTCAAGGACCTGGACACCACCCGCGCGCGCCGCGACGAAGACCGCGCGAAGCTGCTGCCGCGTTTCCCGGAGCCGCTGCTCAAGCTGTACGAGCGCGTCCGCGAGCACAAGGGCATCGGCGCCGCGCTGCTGCGGGCCCGCCGCTGCGGCGCCTGCCAGCTGGAGCTGGACCGCAGCACGATCGCCGAGATCAAGGCCGCGCCGGAGGACGACGTCATCCAGTGCGAGAACTGCGGCGCGATCCTGGTCCGGACCATGGAGTCGGGTCTGTGACGTCGCATGTCATCGTCGAAGCCGACGGCGGGTCCCGCGGCAACCCGGGGCCCGCGGGCTACGGCGCCGTGGTGAAGGACAGCGACGGCGAGGTCCTCGCCGAGCGCAAGGAAAGCCTCGGCGTCGTCACCAACAACGTCGCCGAGTACCACGGGCTCATCGCCGGGCTGACCGCCGCGGCCGAGCTCGGGGCGTCCACTGTGGACGTCCGGATGGACTCGAAGCTCGTGGTGGAGCAGATGTCCGGGCGCTGGAAGATCAAGCACCCGGACATGCAGCCGCTCGCCGAACGCGCCAAGGAGCTGGCCGCCGGCTTCTCGCGCGTCAAGTACGAGTGGATCCCGCGCGCGCAGAACTCCCACGCCGACCGGCTCGCCAACGAGGCCATGGACGCCGCCGCCGGAAAGCCCGTCGCCACGCCGAAGCTGCCGACCCGGCGGCCGGACCGCGGGACCACCGCGTGGACCGGCGCGAAGGGCACTCCGACCCGGCTGCTCCTGCTGCGCCACGGCCAGACGGAGATGTCGGCGCTGCGCCGCTACTCCGGCCGCGGCGACGTCCCGCTGACCGAGCTGGGCCGGTCGCAGGCCGCCGCGGCGGCGAAGCGGCTGGCCGCGACGGACGGCCTCGTCGTCGACGGCCAGGCCGTCCCGATCATCTCCTCGCCGCTGACCCGGACCAAGCAGACCGCGCAGGCCGTCGCCGACGCGCTCGGCGGCCGCGTCGAGACCCACCCCGGGCTCATCGAGACCGACTTCGGCGACTGGGAAGGCCTGACGTTCGCCGAAGCGGCCGACCGCGACCCCGAACTGCACTCCGCGTGGCTCGGCGACAGCTCGGTCCCGCCGCCGGGCGGCGAGAGCTTCGACGTCGTCCACCGGCGCGTCCGCAAGGCCCGCGACGAGCTGATCGCCGAGCACGGCGGCAAGACGTTGGTGCTGGTCAGCCACGTGACGCCGATCAAGACGCTGCTCCGGATGGGCCTCGACGCGGGGCCGCAGCTGCTGTTCCGGCTGCACCTCGATCTGGCGTCGCTGTCGATCGTCGAGTTCTACCCCGACGGGAACGCTTCGGTCCGGCTGGTCAACGACACCTCACACCTGGCCTGACCCGCGGAAATGTGGGGTGGATCACGCTCAATGCCGACGCGTGGCCGACCCCGGATGGGGTATTGGCTACAGTGTCTCGACCGCGTCGCCGCGGTGGCGGGCCGGCTGGATCGGCCCACTAAGGGGGCGCCAGCTCGCGCGTATCCCACCGGCAGAAGCCTGCGGGCGGAACAGTGACGAGGACATGACGGCTAGCGCACTCACCGAGACCTCCCCGAGCGACGTCCCCGAGGACCCGGCACCCGCGACGACCACGCGGGGCTGGGGCGCGCGCCTGGCGCCGGTGCTGGCCGTGCTCGCCGGCGTCGCGGCGGTCGCCGCCCACGCCACCCGCTACGGCCACTGGATCGTCGACGACGCCGCCATCACCTTCTCCTACGCCCGCAGCTTCGCCGACGGCCTCGGCCCGGTGCTGCAGCCGGGCGCCCCGCCGGTCGAGGGCTTCTCCGACCCGACGTGGATGGTGCTGCTCGGCCTCGGCAAGCTCGTCGGCCTCTTCGACCACGGCGCGCTCTTCGGCCTGCCCGACTACGTGCTGTTCCCGAAGGCGCTGGGCCTGCTGTTCACCGGCGGCATCCTGACGGCGTGCTACATCGCGGCGAAGCAGGTCTTCACGCGCTTCGCCTGGCTGGCGACGCTGATCGCCGGCCTGACGCTGGCGACCATCCCGTCGTTCGTCATCTGGGTCGTGTCCGGCCTGGAGAACTCGCTGTTCGCGTTCGCCGTCGTCACGCTGGCGGTGACGCTGTTCGTCTCGGTGAAGCGCGACGTGCTGCTGACCCCGAAGGTCGCGCTCTGGGCGGGCGTCATGGTCGCGTTCGCGGCGCTGACCCGCCCGGAAGGCCTGATCTACGCGGGCGCGTACCCGCTGGCGGCGCTGTTCCTGCTGCGCGGCGGCCTGTTCTGGAAGAGCTTCCGGCTGGCGCTGCTGTCGGTGGCGGCGTTCGCCGTCCCGTTCGGCGCGTACGTCGTCTGGCGGCACGCGGAGTTCGGTCGGCTGCTGGCCAACCCGTCGGTGGCCAAGCAGCAGGGCCTGCCCGGCATCGACGCTCTGAAGCGGCCGTTCGAGCTGGCCGGCTACGCGGGCTGGGCGGGCGTGGTCCTGCTGGCGCTGGTGATCGGGTTCGCGCTGGTCAAGGCGCCGTGGCGGCGGTCGCTGAGCGCGCTGCTGGTGCCGCTGGGGCTGGGGATCGTCGCGTACGGCGTGATGGTCGCCGACTGGATGTACCAGCACCGGTTCGCCAGCCCGGTGTGGCCGCTGGCCGTCATCGCGGGGACGCTCTCGGCGGGCGAGCTGCTCAAGCACCGGCGCGCGCTGCTGCGGGTGGGCATCGTGGTCGTGCTGGTGGGGGCGTTCGTGCCGTCGGCGGTCGGGTTCGCGGCCGCGGCGGACAAGTTCGCGAAGAACCCGAACATCACGGCGTGCCTGGTGGCCGACCGCTTCGGCCGCGGGTTCAACACGTACGCCGACATCCTGGGCCTGCAGAAGGCGTCGCTGCTGCTGCCGGACCTCGGCGGCTCGTCGATGACGAGCCGGCTCGAGCTGGTCGACATGGCGGGCCTGGTCAACAAGCCGATCGCGGACCTGGTGCACGACAACGACCTGGCGGGCCTGCGCGACTACGTGTTCGACACGGTGAAGCCGACGTTCATCCACTCGTGGGGCCCGTGGGCGGCCGGCAACGGCATCGCGCTGGACCCGCGGCTGGACCGGGACTACGTGCTGATCTACAGCAGCCCGATCGAGGGCCTGCGCAACGGCGACTGGGTCCGCCGCGACGCGGTCACCGACCCGGCGAAGCTGAAGGCGGCGCAGGAGTACGCGGCGAAGACGATCCCGGCGGTGGCGGCGGACCGGTTCGGCGGCCCGCTGGACGACTGCGGCGCGACGATGAAGCCGGGCCAGACCATCACGATGCCCGGCTGACGAGACCGGACACGGCGCCGGTCGCCGGGGGCGGGTCTCGGTCGCTCCGGCCCGGCTGCCGGAAACACTTGCGGGCCGCCCCCGGCGGGCCCGCGCCGGGCGTCGATTAGCGTGGGTGCGTGAACTTCTGGGCCGGGGCGGGAAGCCTGGCGCTCCTGGCCGTCGTGCTGGTCTTCGCCATCGTCCGGCCGCGCGGGTGGCCCGAAGCCGTCGCCGCCGTGCCCGCCGCGGGCCTCGCGCTCCTGCTGGGGCTGGTGCCGCCCGCCGCCGCCGGGCAGCGGGCCGTGGAAATCCTGCCCACACTGGGCTTTCTGGCCGCGATCCTGCTTTTGTCCTTTTTGGCCAGTGTGGACGGTGTCTTCACCTGGCTCGGCAACCGCCTGGCCGAGGCGTGCCACGGCAAACCCCGCCGGCTGCTCGTCCTCACCTTCGCCGCGGCGGCGGGCGTCACCGCGATCCTGAGCCTGGACGCCACCGTCGTCCTGCTCACCCCGGTCGTCCTCGCCACGGCCACCAGCCTGAAGCTCCCGCCCCGCCCGCACGTGTACGCCTGCGCGCACCTGGCCAACTCCGCCTCGACGCTGCTGCCGGTGTCCAACCTGACCAACCTGCTCGCCTTCGCCGCGTCGGGGCTGACGTTCGCCGGGTTCACGGCGGTCATGGCGTTGCCGTGGCTGGTCACGATCGCCATCGAGCTGCTGGTGTTCCTGCGCTTCTTCGCCACCGACCTGCGGCCACGCGAAACCGCCGAACCCCGGCAGCACCTCGAGACGCCGACGTTCGCGCTGGTCATCCTCGCGCTGACCCTCGTCGGCTTCGGGGTCGGCCAGCTGGGCCACGTCGAGCCGGTCTGGATCGCGGCGCTGGCGTCGCTGGTCCTCGGCGTCCGGGCGCTGGCGATGGGCAAGATCAAGCCGTGGCAGCTGATCACCGAGGCCTCGCCCCAGCTGTGCCTGTTCGTGCTGGGGCTGGCTGTCGTCGTCGAGGCGGTGTCGGAACACCTGCTCGGCGGGCTGCTGCGCGACGTCCTGCCGACGTCGGCCGGCCTGCTCGACCTCCTCGTCGCGGCCGGCGTGGCGGCCCTGCTGGCCAACCTGGTCAACAACCTCCCGGCGACCCTGATCCTGCTGTCGGTCCTCGGTCCGCACCCGGCGCCGGGCGTGCTGTTGGCCGTCCTGCTCGGCGTCAACATCGGCCCGAACGCGAGCTACCTCGGCT
This sequence comes from Amycolatopsis sp. NPDC003865, assembly GCF_053605345.1. Taxonomy (NCBI): domain Bacteria; kingdom Bacillati; phylum Actinomycetota; class Actinomycetes; order Pseudonocardiales; family Pseudonocardiaceae; genus Amycolatopsis; species Amycolatopsis sp. NPDC003865. The sequence continues at coordinate 117,802 of NZ_JBSGJA010000022.1, forward strand.
CACTGGCGACACTGCTGTGGCGCCGCACCTTGCCGGAGCACCCGTCGGCGAAGACGTTCCACGCACTGGGGGCGATCACGACACCCCTGTGCCTGGCCGCGGCGACCGGGGCGTTGTGGCTCGGCCTGGGACTGGTGGGCTGACGGGGCTCAGACCCCGCCGCGCTGGGACTTCGCCAGCGCGCCACCGAGTTCCGCGCGCCCGGGGATGCCGAGCTTGCGGTACGCGCCGGACAGGTGCAGCTCCACCGTCCGCCGCGTGAGGTGCAGCGCCGTGGCGATCTCGCGGTTCGTCAGCCCCTGCGCGGCCATCACGGCGATGCGGTTCTCCTGCCGCGTCAAGCCGTGCTCGTTGTCCTTCGCCGGGGTCAGCGCCCGCCGGGCCGAGCGCAGTTCCTCCGCCGCGCGCCGGGCCAGCGGACGCGCTCCGCAGTGCTCGCTCAGCTCGACGGCCTGCCGCAGCGTCTCGATGGCCTTTTCGGACTGGCCGTGGCGCGCCTGCAGCGTGCCCAGCTCGGTCAGCGCCGTCGCCAGCTGCAGCCGGGCGGGTGACGAGCTGAGCGTCGTGATCGCCTTCGTCAGCGCTCGCTCGGCTTCGTCGTCCTCGCGGACGAGGCCCAGCGTCGTCAACGCCGTGCCCAGCGGCCGCGCCGCGCCCCAACGGGCCGCGGCGTTCATGTCCTCTTCGGCCAGCCGGGCCGCGTCGTCGGCCTGGCCCAGCGCCAGCGCCGCCCGCGCCGCGTGCGCGCGCCACGGCACGAACCCGGGGAACCGCATGCCGTGGTGGGCGAGCCGGCGCCCGCAGCTGAGCAGGTCCTCGAACCCGAAGCGGGTGTACCCGGTCGCGACGCGCAGGCGCCCGCGCGCGTACAGCAGGTAGGTGTGGGTGAACAGGCCCTGGCTCGCCACGAAGTCCATCCGGTCCAGCAGCGACGTCGCCGCCTCGAACCGGCCGAGGTCCACCCAGCACTCGACGAGCTTCGCCGCGCACAGCACGCCGACCGGGCACGTCGTCGTCCCGCCGCGCTCGTCGAAGCGGCGCAGCAGCGATTCGAAGTGGACGCTCGCGCGTTGCAGGTCGCCGCTGGCCTGCAGCGCGATCCCGCGGGCCAGGGTGGGGAGCGCGCCGTGCGGCACGTGCACGTCCCACGGCTCGCGTTCGACGTCGAGGACGCGGCAGAGCCGGTCGACGTGCGCGGGCTCGTCGGCGAGCACCGACGTCGCGAGGGTGAAGAAGTAGTGCTGCTCGAAGAGTTCACCTTCGTCGCCCGCCATCGCGTCGGCGAAGTGCGTGACCGCCTCCGGCGCGGACTCGCCGCTGCGGACGGCGTCGAGCGCCAGCAGTGCCGACCGGCTGCGTTGCGCCGCCGGGTCGGTCAGTGGCGCCCACTGCTCCTCGAAGTCGCGGAACTCCGGCGGCGGGCCGAGCCGGCTGCCGGCCTCGGCCAGGTAGGTCATGCACAGCAGCGGCCAGACGGCGTCCGGCCCGCCCGCGTCGAGCCGCGCGGCGATCTGGCCGGCCGCGCTGATCGCCAGCCGCGCGTCCTGGCCGCCGCACAGCGACAGCAGCATCGCCGACGCGATGAACCCGGCCGTGTCGCGGTTGCCGATCGTGTCGACGGCCTCCCGGACGCGCTGCGCCGCGGCGGGCGGGTCGACCTGGAACTCCGCGTGCGCCAGCTGCAGCAGCACGGCCACCCGGCGCCCCGACGTCAGCCGTTCCTCCAGCGCGCGCCGCAGGTACCGCGCGCCCAGCTCGGACCGGCCGGAGAACACGGCGTTGCGTGCGCTCAGCCGCAGGACGTCCACGCCCCACGGGATCCGGATCGACGTCGCGTCGAGCAGGTGCGCGGCCACCCGCTCGGCCGGCGCGCCGGTCTCGGACAGCAGCTTCGCCGCCCGCGCGTGGTTGACCGCGCGCGTGGTCTTCGGCATGTCCTTGAGGACGGAGTTGCGGACGAACGGGTAGGTCAGCGTGGGGGAGTTGCTGTTGTTCAGCACGTGCAGCCGGACCATGGTGTCGATCGCCTGCAGCGCTTCGAACTCGTCGACGCCGGCGAGCTGGGCCAGCAGGTCGAAGCCGGCGTCCTCGCCGAGGATCGCGGCGGCGTGCAGGATCGCCGGTCCGTGCGGGAACTCCGCCATCCGCGTGTGCAGCACCTGCCCGATCAGCGACGACCCGAGCTCGTGCGGGTCCGCGCCGGGCAGCAGCCGCGGCCGCAGCGCCTGCAGCAGGTACGGGTTCCCACCGGTCGCCTCGCGGCACGCGGTCGCGAGCTCGCCCTGGGCGAGGCCCAGGATTTCGGCCGCGCCCGCGTCGCCGAGGCCGTTGAGGGTGATCGTCGCCGGCGTGCAGCCCGCCATCTCCAGCAGCGCCACCTCGTGGTGCGGCGGGTGGCCGATCAAGGACGTGAGTATGATCAACACCGGCAGGTCGAGCACGCGGTGCCGGATGTAGGCGAGGCAGCGCATCGACCAGGCGTCGGCGAGGTGCACGTTGTCGATGCCGAGGAACAGCGGACCCCGCTCGGTCGCGTCCCGCACGATCCGGAAGAAGCGGTCCAGCGCTTCGCTCTCGCCGGCCGGCCCGCACTCCGCGGGGATCTGCGCCGAGCCGGGGTCCAGCGCGTCGGCCAGCTGGCGGGCGACCCCGCCGGGCAGGTGGCTCTCCAGCCGCGACCCGGTGGCGATCGCGACGGTGAAGCCGGCGTCCGCGGCCAGTGCGGCGGTGGCGTGCAGCGTGGCGCTCTTGCCCATGCCGAACTCGCCGACCAGCACCGCGCTCGCGGCCGTCCCGCCGAGCGCGACGGGGAACAGGCTGGTCAGACGGCGGAGCTCGGGCTCGCGGCCGGGGAGCCGCGGGGCGGGGCGCTTCGGTACCGAAGCCCCGCTGACGGGGTGCTCGGGATTTACTTCGGTATCCACCGTAAGGACTTTCATGTTGGGTTGGGGCAGACTACTGGAAACCGGCCCGACACGGGGGATCCCGCAGGTCATGGCCGGTACCGGCCACGATCTGAGCAGGGGAGACGATGGACGCAGCGGATGCGAGCCAGGCCCTCGCGGTGGCCGGCCGGGCAGCGCGGGCGACCATCGAGGTCGCCCCGAGCGCGAGCAGCAAGAGCGCGCCGGCGGCCATCCCCCGCCGGCGCGAGAACAGGCTCGGCTTCCGGCCCCGGGCCCCGCCGCCGCTCGGCGCGGGGTAGCCGGCGTCGAGCCGCGGGACGGCGCCACCGGACGCCGGGTCGCCACCGGCGGCGGAGCCACCGATGGCCGGGAGACCGGCACCGGCGCCACCGATGGCCGGGAGACCGGCACCGGAGGCCGGAGCCTCGTCGGCCGGCGGGCCACCGCCGGGTAGATACCCGAGCCGGGCCGCCGCTTCAAGGGCCTCGGCCACCGGGCGGAACCCCGCCTGGAGCTCCCGGCAGCGGGGGCACCCGCGCAGGTGGTCTTCGAACTCTTCCGCGTCGTCGAGGACACCCAGTTCGTAAGCGGCCGCCGCCCGGTGCTCCGCCCTCATCGGACCGCCACTTCCCCGAGCGCTTTCCGCAATTGCCGCATCGCCGTGTACAACCGCGATTTGACGGTTCCCTCTGGAATTCCCAAAATTGTCGCAGCCTGCCGGACCGTGTTTCCCGCGAGGTAGGTCTCGACGATGACGGCCTGATATTTCTCATCAAGTTCCGACAATGCCCGGCCAATCGTTAGTGCGGCTAACGAACTGTCCGTGCGGTCGGTGGGCTCGGCGTTTTCCGGGATCTCCAGAGCGACCTCCTGCGGGCGGACCCGGCGATTTCGCCAGCCGTCGATGACGATCCGGCGCGCCACCGTGAGCAGCCAGCCGCGCAGCATTCCGGGCTCGCGCTCGAGGGTTCCGGAGTGCTGCCACGCGCGGATCATGGTCTCCTGCACGACGTCCTCGGTCCACTGCCGGTCGTGGTTGGTCAGGGCCAGTACCTGCGCAAACAGGGTGGCGCGGAAGTCCTTGTAGAGCAGTGGGACGAGGTCGTCTCCCGCGTCGGGGCGCGCTTCGACCGCGATCGCGGACGAGGTGCCGCCGACGTGACCGTGACTTTCTCTGCCCGGTGCTTCCATAAAGCTCGCAACCTCACCTGACTGGCGGACCGTGGGGCCTGTCGGAGCGTAGCGCAAAAACACTTAATAGGCCATATGTATTAGTTTCCGTGCCCTATTGGCCGTGTCGTCAACCGTGATGGTTCATTTTCTGTCTTGTGACGCACGTCACAGTCACTAAAAGGTGACGGTGAGAACCGTGTCACACCTTTTCCTCGTAACCCCAGTGAGGACTACTTCGCGAAGGGACAACGGGGATGCCGTTCCGATTCGTGGCCTTGTTCGCCGCCACGACCGCGCTCGTGCTCGGCTGCGTTCTCCCCGCTTCCGCCGGAGAACTGCAGCAGACCGACCGCACCCTGCTGACGCGCCTGAAGCAGCACGCGCTGTGGGTGACGCCGGCGAGCAGGCAGGCCGCCGAGCGCGCCACCAACCGGCGCGTGCGCGCGGTCGCCGTCCGCATCGCCGACGACCAGGCCCGCCTCGGCGTCGCCCTGCGCGCGGTCGCCGACCGGCTCGCCGTCACCCTCCCCGGGGAGCCGACCGACCAGGAACGCGCCTGGGCGGGCGAGCTGGCCGCGGATTCCGGCGACGCGTTCGACCACGCCTACGTCAACCGCCTCCGCGCCGAGTACGGCACCCTCTTCTCCCTCGCCTCCGCCGTCCGCGCCGGCACCCGCGACGACGACGTCCGCGCGTTCGCCCAGACCGCCGTCGACACCTCCCTCGGCCACCTGACGCTCCTCGAAAGCACCGGGCTCGCCGAAACCACGTCCCTGCTCGTCCCCGCCACCGGAGACGGCACCGACGACACCCTCGGTGCCGGGGACGTCGCACTCGGGGCCGGCTTCGTGGCCGTCGCCGCCGTCGCCACGTTCGGCCTGCTCCGCCTGCTCGGAACCCCCGGCAGGACAACGCCGCGCACCCGGAGGTAAGCCCGTCCATGTCCCCGTCCGCCGCGCTGCTCCCGGTTTCGCCGCACGACACCGGGATCGCCGAGGCCGCCGCGCTGTCCGGCCGCCTCACGTACCTCTGCATGTGCCTCACGCTGTGCTGGGGCGTCCTCGCCGCCACCGGCTGGGTCCGCCGGTTCAGCGGCCGCGACGCGCTGCGCACCGGCCACGCGCTGCTCGCCGCGTTCACCCTCGCCACCGGCACCCTGCACGGGCTGACGTTCCTCTTCCTCGAGGACGACCCGTTCGGCGTCGCCGACCTGCTGGTGCCCTTCTACGACGGCTCGCCGCGGCACGCCATCGGCATCGCCGGGCTCGAGCTCGTCGTCGCCGTGTCGGTCACCGCGCGCCTGCGCCGCGGTCGCGAAGCCCGCTGGCTGCGCTTCCACCAGGCCGGCTACCTCGCCGTCGGGCTGCTCGCGGTGCACGCGTGGCTCGGCGCCGTTTCGAGCGGGCACCTGGCGGTCGTCTGGCTCGCGGGGATCACGCTGCTCGTCCCGCCGGTGCTGCTTTCGGCGCTGCGTGTGCTGCCCTCGCCGGCGCTGGTCCGGGCCGGCCTCATCGAGCCCGACCCCGAGGTCGCCGCCCTGCGCGTCGACGTCGACGACGACCGGTGCCACTCCTACGGCGTCTGCCAGTCCGAGGCGCCCGGGGTCTTCCGGCTCGGCCACGACGGGCTGCTCGAGTACGAGAAACGGCCCGGTGCCGGGGAAACGCCGAACGTCCGCGCGGCCGCGCGCGCCTGTCCCATGAGAGCCATCCACGTGTTGGGAGCCACCCGATGAGCGAACGCATCGTCATCGCCGGAGCCGGTCTCGCCGGCCTGCGTGCCGCCGAACGGTTGCGCGAACTCGGGTTCGACGGCGAAGTCGTCGTCCTCGGCGCCGAGCCGGACATCGCCTACCACCGCCCGGCGCTGTCCAAGAGCCTGCTGACCGGCGCGGTCAGCCGCGCCCAGACGCTGCTGGCCGACCCGCTCGAAGTCGACGCGGAGTGGTACTTCGACAGCCCGGTCACCGGGCTGTCGCCGAACCGGCAGGTCGTGCACCTGCGTGACGAAGAGGTCCGCTACGACGGCCTGATCATCGCCACCGGCGTCGAGCCGCGCCGGATGCCGGGCGCGCCGCACGGCCACCCGCGGGTCGTGGTCGTCCGGACGCTGTCCGACACGACGGCGCTCCAGCGCGCGCTGGCGACCAGCGCGGGCCCGGTGGCGGTGATCGGGGACGGTTTCATCGGCTGCGAGGTCGCCTCGAGCCTGCGTGAGATGAACCGCGACGTGATCCTGTTCGGCCGGTCGCGGGCGCTGATGGCCGAGGTCCTCGGCCCCGACATCGGCGACTGGCTCACCGCGCTGCACACGGCCCGCGGCGTCCGGCTGGAGCTGGGGACCACGATCCGCCGGTGGCGCCCGGGAACCACGTCGGTCGCCCTGGAGTTCGCCGACGGGCGGGCGATCGACGTGGCGTGCGTGGTGGTCGCCGTCGGCAGCGTGCCGGCGGTGTCGTGGCTGCGCGGGGCGAAGCTGCCGCTGGACGACGGCGTCGTGTGCGGGCCGACGTGCCACGTCCTGGGCTCGGAGACGATCGTCGCGGCGGGTGACGTGGCCCGCTGGCCCAACCTCCGCTACGACGCGACGCCCCGGCGGGACGAGCACTGGCTCAACGCGGTGGAGATGAGCCGCGCGGCGGCCGAGAACCTGCTGGCCGGCCCGGCGGGGTCGCCGGCGTACACGCCGGTGCCGAGGTACTGGTCGGAGCAGCACGGCGTCCGCATCCAGGTCGCGGGGCGGCCGATGCTCGGGACGGACACGGTGCTGCTGGAGTCCCCGGTGCAGGGGACGAGACCGATCACGGGATTCGTCCGCGACGGGCGGTTGATCGGCTTGATCGGGCTCGACAGCCCGGCGGCGGTGCTGCATTGGACGGCGGAGCTGGCGCGGCAACACCCGGCGCCGGCGGTGGTGCCACCGCAGCGTCCCCCGGAACCGGAGCGGCCCCGCCACCACAGCCGCGCGGCGGCCGGGTACTGACGCGAGGGCTCGCCGCGAGCTTCGGCGCCTGCGCCGGCCGGGCCGCCCGCGCCAGGCTTCGCCGCCCGCGCCAGCCCGCGCCGCGGTGGGCCGACCTGCTCGCCGGACTCGCCCCGGGATGAGCCTCGCGGTCTGCGGACCCTGCCCCGCCGGGCTGCGCCGAAGTCGCGGCGGGCCGTGCCTCGCGGTCTGCCGCCCCTGCCTGTCGGGCTGTGCCGGACTCGCGCCGGGTTGAGCTCCGCGGTCTGCCGACCTTGCCCGCCAAGCCGCGCCGAAGTCGCGGCGGGCCGTGCCTCGCGGTCTGCCGCCCCTGCCTGCCGGGCTGTGCCGAACTCGCGCCGGGCTGAGCTCCGCGGTCTGCCGACCTTGCCCGCCAAGCCGCGGCCGAACCCCCACCCGCGCGCTGAGCTACCATCTGCCCCGCGGACGAGCAGGCAGGGCGGTCGCGGGCCGGGGCGACCCGGCCCGAGGAAAGTCCGGACTCCGCAGGGCAGGGTGGTTGCTAACGGCAACCCGGGGTGACCCGCGGGAAAGTGCCACAGAAAACAGACCGCCACGGCCCGCGAGGGCCGGGGTAAGGGTGAAACGGTGGTGTAAGAGACCACCAGCGTCCCGGGTGACCGGGACGGCTGGGTAAACCCCACCCGGAGCAAGGCCAAGAGGAAGCCCCCGGGCTTCTGCGCAGGCGTTCGAGGACGGCCCGTCCGAGCCTGCGGGTAGGCCGCTGGAGCCTGCCGGCGACGGCAGGCCGAGATGGATGGCCGCCGCCCCGCGAGCCGCGAGGCGACCGGGGAACAGGATCCGGCTTACATGCCCGCTCGTCCGCCCCACCGCCGAGGGGACGTTCGCCACGACGAACGTCCCCTCGGCGCTGTACCCCCGCAGTTACCCGGTAGTAGGGTGCGCGCATGGCGGGTGACGAGAAGCGGTTCAAGTCGGCGTTCGACTCCTTGCACGCTCTGGCGTACTTCGCGCCCGAAGTGGACCAGGCCCTCACCGGCATCGGGCTGCGGCCCGGCCGGATGCCGTACTTCGCGAGCCGGTCCGCGGCCATGGGCGCCGTCGGCCCCGAGGTCGTCGCCGCCACCTTCTACAACTTCAACCCCGAGGTCGTCGCCCGCGTGATCCCGCGCGCCTGGACCCTCGCGTCGCCCGAGCAGGTCCTCGCCGCCCGGCTCGAGGGCGTCGACCGGGCCCTGACCCGGCTCCTCGGCGAAGACGAGCTCAAGAGCGACCAGGTCGTCGAGGCCGGCGAGCTCGCCCGCGAGGCCACCGCCGGGTGCACCGTCGAAGGGCGCCCCCTCTACGCGGCCCACGCCGGGCTGGACTGGCCCGAGCCGCCGCACCTCGCGCTCTGGCACGCCATCACGCTGCTGCGCGAGCACCGCGGCGACGGCCACATCGCCGCCCTCGTCCTCAACGGACTGAGCGGTGTCGAAGCGCTCGTCACGCACGTCGCCACGGGCGCCGGGTTCACCGTCGACTCCGCCAAGCTGACCCGCGGCTGGAGCGACGAGCAGTGGGACGCCGCCCAGCAGGGCCTGCGCGACCGCGGGCTGCTCGACGGCGAAGGCGCGCTGACCGGCGAAGGCGTCGCTGTCCGCGACCGCGTCGAGGTCGCGACCGAGTCGGCCGCGAAGGCGCCGTGGGAGCGCCTCGGGCCGGAGAAGCTGGCCCGGCTGGAGGAGCTCGGCCGGGATCTCACCCGCCGCGTGGTTGCGGCCGGGGCGTTCCCGAAGGGCGTTTTCGCCCAACGCCGCTCCTGAGCACCAAGATCACGCTATGTAGTGAAAGCCGTGTGAGGTTTTGAGCGCGGTGTGACGGACAACGCGGGACGCCAAGATCGACATGGCCGCCGACCGGCCGAGGGGCGGTCACTGAACGGACTCGCGCGCAGGGGCCGTTCGGGTCATGTCACACTGTTCCAGGCCGCACAACGGCCATGGCACCAGTACCCACAGTGAGCAAATCCCGGGCAATGGGGTGAGTTCGTCAGCACACTGAGAATGATGGGTGCCCGGGCTTTAACCCGAGGGCCCTTGCCGCGATGATGGTGGGCGTGGAGTTTTCGTGTGCCCTGCCCGCCACACCGGTTGACAAGCCAGCCGTCATCTACGCAGCGCGCTTTGACCACTACCCCTCGTAGCCCCCATTATGTTCGAAGCACCGCCTGAGCCACAGCCGCGCGGGCCCCACCGCGCACCGGGAGTATCGCGATGATGACCTTGACCACCCTCGACACGCTGGCCGCCGGCGGCGAACTGGGCACGGGCAACGTGCGCCAGTGGCTGCTCGACAACATCATCCCCCTGGTGCTGCTGGCCGTGGCCCTCCTGCTCCTCTGGCTGGGCGGCGGCAAGGGCGACAACGCCGGTGTCATGCGGCGGCTCGCCGGCGTGGTCATCGCGCTCGCCATCATCGGACTCGCGGTCAGCGGCGCGGGCGTGAACGTGGGCCAGTGGATCGCCGGCCTGTTCACCGGCTGAGGCGGGCCGCGTGCGCATCAGGACTGACGACGAGGTTTACCGGGTCGACGCCGTGTGGCTCGGCCCGCCGAAAGCGACTTTTCCCTGGAGAGCCCGCTACGTCGCGTGGCTCATCGGCATCCCGGCGTTCTTCGTCGTGCTCGGCATCGAGCGCTGGGCCGGGTGGAGCTTCGGGTTCTTCTCGACGGCGTGGGCGTTCGTCGCCACCATCGTGATCACCCGGCTGCTCACGGCCAAGATCAGCCACGAGCGCCCGCTGGGCACCGTGGTCACGATGGCCGGGCGCGAGCTCAACACCCCCAGAGAGGTGACCACGGGCACCGGGGGCGCGGTCAGCGCCAGCCGCGTCCGGGTACGGGCCGAGCGCCCGCTGCCGAAGCACAAGCGGAGGCGGCAGTACCAGCACCACGGCGCGCCGCCGGGTGCTGCCTTCACCCAGGGAACACCACGAGCGCGCCGGAGCCGCGGCAACGCGGCTCGGGCCGGGAGGTAGTCGTTGTTCGGTCGCGGCGGTAGCCGAGGAAAACGGGGTCGGGAGACGCACTCGGGCGCATGGCAACCGCCCGAGCAGGTCCGCGCGCCGCGGAACGGTTCGGGAGGCGGCAAGGGCCGGCGCCTGACCGGCGAGCAGGCGATCCCCGCGTATACCCCCTCGATCGCGGTGCGAAGCATCGACGGGCACCTCGTCCGCACCGGGTACGAGGTCTACGCCTGGTACCGGCTGGCGCCGCAGCGCTGGTCGTTCCGGTCGGACTCGCAGCGGCGCGACCTCGTCGCGGCCATCGCCGGCCAGTACGCCGAGCTGCAGGGCCGCTGGCTGCACCTGCGCGTGACCAACCGGCCCTACCCGATCCGGATGTGGGCCGAGGCGCACGTCTACAACGCGCACGGCCGCCCCAACGACGTCCCGGGCGCGCTGTCGTTCGACGACTACCTGATCGGCGAGCAGCAGCAGCTGATGGGCCGCTCGATGGCCGAAAAAGAGGTCTACCTGGGCGTGCAGGTGCAGACCCGGCGCATGGTCGACCGCGCGGTCGAGCGGGCCGCGCCGGTGCTGCGCAAGATCCTGCCCGAGGCCGTCGACGCCGAGCTGACCGCGCTGGACTCCGAGGTCGAGCACCTCGACCAGGTCATCGGCAGCGCCGGGCTGGAAGGCCGTCCGGTGCACGCCGAGGAGATGTCCTGGCTGATGCACCGCTCGTGCTCGCTGGGGCTGCCCGCGCCGCGGAACATGCCCGCCGTGCCGGGCGCGGCCTGGGAGCCGGAGGACCTGGCCAGCTTCACCGACGCCGCCGACTACTACGCCGACCCGTACGCGCCGACGGTCACCGTCCGCGGCCGCACCGGCTCCAACGCCGGCGTTTCGCGGCACCTGGCGATCCTGACCGTCGGGCAGATGCACGGCCTGCAGATCCCCGAGGTCGACGACCCATGGATCCAGCACGCCGACCGCCTGCCGGCCGCGGTCGAGGTGTCCGCGCGCATCTACGTCCGGCGCCCCGAGGAAGTGGCCGGGGAGCTGCAGCGACAGATGAACAAGGTCCGTTCGCAGGTCAAGCACTACACCGACGAGCACGAGCTGGAGCCGCCGCAGTCGCTGTCGCGGCAGGCCGGGCGGGTGCTGGAGATCGACGACGAGATGACGTCGGGCTTCACCGCGCTGGCCACCCGCGTCCGCTCGTGGTGGCGGCTGGCGGTGTCCGGCCCGACCGAGCGGGACGCGCTGCGCCTGGCCCAGCAGCTGCTGGACCTGTACAAGCCGAAGATCGCCATCGAGCACCCCGAAGCCCAGTACGCGATGGCCCGGGAGTTCATCCCGGGCGAGCCGCTGGCCTCGGCGGCGTACATGCGCCGCGGGTCGGTGGTCTGGGCGTCCTCGGCGGTCCCGACGGCGACGGCAGAGGTCGGCGACCGCCGCGGCATCCTGCTCGGCGAGACGTGCACGGCCACGCGGCGCCCGGTGGCCTGGGACCCGTGGATGGCCCAGGAGATCCGCGACGGCTCCGGCCTGACGGCCATGGTGGCGGGCCTGGGTGGTGGTAAGTCGTTCCTCGGCGGCGGCATCGTCTACAAGACGCTGCGCGCGGGCGCGAACTGGACGATCCTCGACCCGTCCGGCCCGCTGTCGCGGCTGTGCGACCTGCCGGAGCTGCGCCCGTACGCGCGGCCGATCAACCTGCTCAACGCCCAGCCGGGGATCCTCAACCCGTACCGGGTGGTCGCCGAGCCGCTGATCGAGCACTTCATGGACGAGGACGACCCGGAGCGGTCCTGGCGCCGCGAGAAGGCCCTCGCGGGCGCGACGCGACGGCGTCTGGTGCTCGACGTCCTGACGGGCGTTCTGCCGTACGAGGTCTCGCGGATGGCCCAGACCCGGATCGTGCTGCTGCGCGCGGTGCGAGCCGTCGGCGGCCGGTTCGACGCGGATCCGGGCCAGGTGATCGATGCGCTGCGGCGGGATTCTTCGGAACACCACGAGCACGCGGGTGTCGTCGCGGACTTCCTCGACGAGATGCGCGAGCGGATGGCGCTGCTGATCCCGGAGACGGACGCGGACCCGTACTCGGAGACCCGCGACGACCGGCTGACGGTCCTGACGATGGCCGGGCTGACGCTGCCCAAGGACGGCGTCCCCCGCGAGTACTGGACGGACGCGGAGTCCCTCGGCGTCGAGATGCTGAACCTGGCGGCGTGGCTGACCCAGCGGTCGGTGTACGAGAAGCCGAAGGAGATGCGCAAGGGCGTCTGGATCGACGAGGCGTTCTTCCTGTCGGAGGTCCCGACCGGGCGGGTGCTGATGAACCGCTTCGCGCGTGACTCGCGGAAGTGGAACGTCCGGGTGCTGCTGTCTTCGCAGATCCCGGCGGACTTCCTGAAGATCCAGGGTTTCGTGGCCCTGCTGGACTCGGTGTTCGTGGGGCGTCTCGACGACGACGACGCCCAGGCGGACGCGCTGAGGCTGTTGAAGGTCCCGGTCGGCGTGGGCTACGAGCAGGTGGTGGCGGCTCTCGGACGGCGTCCCGGCGCGCAGCGAAGCGGGCTGGAGCGGGACGTCGAGCCTCGCCAGTTCATCTTCGGCGACGGTGCCGGAGGCGTGGAGCGCATCCGCGTCGACTTCTCGGGCCCGCACCTGGACCACCTGCGGGCGGTCATGGACACGACCCCGGGTTCGAAGGACGCGGCGTCCCCGTCGCGTCGTCCGGGCAACGAGCTGGCGTTGCCACCGGAGGAGAAGAAGCCGTACGTGGCGGTCCCGCCGGAGGACGACATCGAGCTGGAGCAGGACTTCGAGCTGGCGGCGGAACTGGAGGTCGGCCTGGCCGACGAGAACCTCCTGGGCGCACCGGACCCGTTGGCGTCGGAGACGGGCGAGGTGGAAGGCGGGGTGTCCCCGACCGGCAACGGCAGCGTGTCCCCGAACGGCAACGGCGGGCAGCAGCACGCCCGCACGGGCGGAAAGGGCGGCACCGGCCGGGACGCCGCATGAACACCGTGCTGACGCTGGCGGTCCTGCTGACGTTGGCCGCGGGGTGGCACTCGCTCAAGCGGCGGATCAAGGAAGGCCCGCGCCCGGGCCGGCGCACCCCAGGACGCAAGGCGACGATGTTCGCCGTCATGCTCGTGCTGGGACTCCAGGCGATCGCGACGGCCCCGGCGGCGAGCGCGGCGGCCTGCGGCGAGGCCCCCAACCCCGAACGCCCCGGCGCGGGCATGGTCGGCGCCATCGACCCGGCCGAAGGGCACGGTGAGGCGGGCAGCGCGTACGTCGACTACAGCTACGCCGGGTTCGTCTGGAACACCTTCGAAACGAACTGCACCGGGCTGAACCTGACCCCGGCCGGGTCCACTTTGGACACGTGGGGCGGCAACCAGCTCTTCAACCTGGGCAAGAACATCGTCGGCGCGACGAACTCGCTGCACTACACCGTGCTCGAGGGCGGCCTGCTCAACCCGTTGTACAGTGCGGTGAAGTCCGGCGCGGAGAAGGTCTACAACAACATCTACGCCCAGTTGTTCGGCCTGGTCGCACTCGTCATGTCGATCATGCTGTTCCGCAACATCTGGCGCGGCGACCTCGCCGCGGTCAGCAAACGTGCACTGTACGCATTGGCCGGCGTGTGGCTGGCGGCGTCGTCGCTGGCGATGCTGCGGTACTTCGACCCGATCGACAAAGCGATCGTCCAGACAACGACCAACATCCAGGCCGGGTTCGTGGACGACGCGGACAACCGCGTCATCCGGCACGTGCTGCCGACGAGCCTGCACAACGAGATCGTCTACAAGAACTGGATCCGCGGGGAGTTCGGGTCACCGACCGCGCCGCAGGCCGACCAGTTCGGACGTCCACTGCTGGACGCCCAGGCGTTCACGTGGGCGCAGCTGCGCAACGGCGACGACGCCAACCAGTCGGTCATCGACGGCAAGAAGAACGCCTACAAGGACATCTCCACCAAGCTCGGCCCCGCCACCGGCTACTTCACCGGCGAAGCGGGCGGCCGCACCGGCGCGGGCTTCCTGTCCCTCGGCCAAGCCCTCGTCTACTCCCTCTTCCAGCTCCTGGCCAAGGCAAGCGTCCTCCTCGCCCAGGTCCTCATCCGCCTCTTCGCCCTCACCGCGCCCCTGATCGGGCTCATCGCCCTGCTGCACCCGGAAATCCTCCGCCGCGTGCTCAAGGTTGCCGGCGGCGTCGCGTTCAACCTCGTCGTGCTCTCCGTGCTCGCGGGTGTGCACGCCCTGTTGCTGCAAGCCATCTTCGACGCCGGGAACTCGCTCAACATGCTCACGCAGATGGTCCTCGCCGGGCTCATCACCGTGCTGCTGTTCATGGTCGGGCGGCCCGTGCGCCGTCTGTGGCAGATGGTCGAGATGTCGGTCAGCATGGTCGGCGCCGCCGTGCCGTCGCCCGGGGGCGGGATCTTCTCGCGGTTCCGGCGCAACAAGAACGGCCCGACTCCGCAGGACGAGTTCTGGCAGACCGTGCGCGACACCGACGACGTCGTCGACGGCGAACAGCGCGGCCCGCTCGGTGCCACCGCCGGCGGTGGCCGGTTCCGGCCCGAAGCCACGATCTTCGCCAACGCCCAGCGCCTCGACAACGCCTCGGGGGCGGCCCGCCCGGCCGCGGCCTGGTCGGGTGCGTGGCCGGGCGCCGTCGGAGGCGGCGGTTCGGCGGGCGCGCTGCCCGCGGGCGGCCGCCCCGGCGCTCCGGTGTTCGGTCAGTACAACCCCGCAAACGGCGACCCCGGCGACTACGTCGTCGTCGGCGCCGGCGGGCGGCCGACCACCGCCCGGGAGGAAAGCCGGCGCGTCGACACCTCGCCGGTCGCCGACCGGCGCTGGAACGACGAGCCCGAACCCGTTGTCGTGCCGTCCGATCTGCGCGGCCCCGAGTCCGGCTTCAGCGACTACACGCCGCAGGACGTGCCGCGGACGCCGGGCGTGCGCGCGCAACCCCGGCGCGTCGACCCCGAAGTCGTCGCCGGCAAGCCGGTTTTCGTGCTGTACCGCCCTTCGCGCGGCATCGAGGTCCGCGAAGAGCCGCGGGACACCGACCAAGTGATGGGGCGGTGACCCGTGCCGATCCGCACCAACCGCGGCCGCGCCGCGGTCTACCGCCGCCTGTGGGGCTGGCCGCTGCGCTCGCCCCGGCACCTCATGGGGACGCTGGTCTTCTTGGCGATCCTGGTCACCGCGCTCGGCATCGTGCTGCCGAAGGTCGTCGGCAAGCCGCAGGCCAAGGCGTCGCCGACCACCGGGCCGACGACGTCGGTCACGGCGACCCCGCCGGGTGTCGCGGCGCCGGTCCCGACGTCGAACCTGCCGACGCGGCTGTCCGCGCCGCTGGCCACCCCGACCACCGCCGCGCCGAACGGCGACGCCGTCCGCGTCGCCAAGGAGTGGGCCGCGGCCTGGGTCAACCACCCCGCCGGCATCACCTCCGAGCAGTGGCTGGCGCAACTGAAGCCGTTCACCACCGAGGAGTACCTGCCGGTGATGGCGTCGGTCGACCCGGCGAACATCCCGGCCACCAAGGTCACCGGTGAGCCGGTCGTCGGGACGTCGTACACGAGCTCGGTGCAGCTGACCATCCCGACGGACGGGCCGAAGCTCGCCATCACGGTCGTGAACACCAACGCGGGCTGGCGCGTCGCCGACTACGACCAGGCGAGCTGACCGTGCGGCGGCTGGGGTTGTGGCTGGGGCTGGTCGTGTTCGTCGCGATCGGCGCCCTGATAGTCACCGCCGTCGCCGCCAAGGTCGTCATCGACAACCAGCAGGCGCAGGCCCGGGGTGTTTCGCTGATGAGCTGCGACGCCTCGGTCGGCCCGACCCAGCCCGGCCAGGGCGAGCGCGGCACGGTCGACGCGTCGAAGCTGGACGACGAGCAGAAGGGGACCGTCGCGCTGATCATCTCGATCGGCAAGCAGCGGTCGCTGGCGCCGCGCGCGTGGCAGGTCGCGATCCAGGCCGGGATGACCGAGTCCGGGCTGCACAACCTCACCTACGGCGACCGGGACTCCCTCGGCATCTTCCAGATGCGCCCGTCGATGGGCTGGGGGACGGTGGCGCAGGTCACCGACCCGACGTACGAGGTCAACAAGTTCTACGACGTGCTGCTCGGGGTGCCGGACTGGGAGAACAAGCGCCCCGGCGACGCCGCGCAGGCCGTCGAACGCTCGGGTTTCCCGGACCGGTACCACAAGTGGGAGCCGATGGCGGCGACGCTGGTGGAAAACGTCGGCCAGGTCGTCGACGTCGTCGCGTGCGGTACCGGGCTGGGGCAGCTGCTGCCGCCGAGCCAGGCCGCGGGCCAGGCGATCAGCTTCGCGCTGGGCGAACAGGGCAAGCCGTACGTGTGGGGCGCGACCGGCCCGAACTCCTACGACTGCTCGGGCCTGATGCTGCGCGCGTACGAGTCGGCCGGGATCATCCTGCCCCGGGTGTCGCGCGACCAGTACCACGCGGGCGCGTTGCTGCCGGTGCGTGAAGCGCAGCCCGGTGACCTCATCTTCCTGGCCAACGATCCGTCGAACCCGGACACGATCCACCACGTGATGATGTACCTGGGCGACGGCAAGGTCGTCGAAGCGCAGCAGACCGGCGTGCCGGTGCACACGCGGCCGTTCTCGTTCGACGAGGCCGAAGTCGTACCGCAGGCCGTCCGGCCCGGCGTTTAGCATGGGTTGAGGGCCCTTGACCCGAACGGGGCCGGCCGATTCACCCGACGTCGCGGCGCTTCCACGAGCAGGTGGCCGCGTACTGGCAGAGGATGAGCACGTGGGACGCAAATTCGGCAAACGAGGCAAGCCCGGCACGGGCTCGCCCCAGGACCCGGCGGCGCTGTTCGGCGCACCCCAGCCGCCGAGGCAGTCGGCGCGGCCCGTGTCCAGCACGCCCCTGGCCGACCAGCTGGGCCAGGGCTACCCGGGCGTGGACCCGGGGTACGTCGTGTTGCCCCGGTCGCTGGCGGAGGGCATGTCGCTGCCGTGGCAGCACCAGATGGCGGCGTTGCTGGCGCAGTTCCACGCGGAGCACGCTTCGCTGGCCTGGCCGATCTACCGGGTGGTGCCCTCGCGGTACGAAAGGCTGGCGGACCTCGACGAGGAGCAGCTCGCGGAGGCGGGCTACCTGGTGGAGATGGACGCCGACGGCGAGATGGTCTACCGGGAGAGGAGCGGGCGGAAGGTCGAGGACCCGGAGAACACCTCGGTGCTGGTGTCGTGCCTGGACCCGATTCCCAAGCCGGCCGCCCGCCCGGCGCCGCCGACGGGGGCCCCGCCGAGCCAGGTACCGGCACCGATGAACATCGGGCCGGCGCCGGTGTGGCGGACGGTCCCGCACCCGCCCCCGGCACAGTCGGTCCCGGGGACGCCTGAGCAGCAGTTGCCGGGGCAGGGTGCTGCGGGGTGGTCCGGGCGTCCGGGCGAGCAGGCTCCTCGTCATGCGGCGCCGAGTGCTCCGCAGGCTTCTGTCGACGCGCAGCAGCGGACTGGCGGACCTTCATCGGCGGGTCCGGCGCCCGAGGCGGCTTTCGTCGCGCCGGTTCGTGCTGGGCAGCCGCCGGCTTCCAGCGGTGGGCAGTCGTCGGCTGGTGCTGAGGTGGAGCCGCCGTCGGCGGTTGTGGCGCAGCAGCAACCGCTCGCTGGGGCGGCGGTGCAGCGGTCGGTCGCGGCGCAGTCGGCGGCGGCTCAGCCGGGATCGCCGGCTGAGCCGGAGGTGCGGCAGCCTGTTGAGCCGGAGCCGTTGCCGGAGGTTGCGGACCAGCGGGAAGCGGTGGCCGAGTCGGAGCCGCAGTCGGCGACCGTGGCTCAGCCGCAATCGTCCGTTGGGGCGGGGGAGCGGCCGATCGAGCCGCAGCCGGGGGTTGCGGGCCGGTGGGAACCGGTCGAGCCGCAGTCGGCGACCGTGGCTCAGCCGCAACCGCCCGCTGGGGCGGCGGAGCGGCCGATCGAGCCGCAGCCGGAGGTTGCGGATCAGCGGCAACCGGTGGTCGAGTCGGAGCCGCAACCGGCGGCTTGGGCGCAGCAGCAACCGCTCGCTGAGTCGGCGGTGCAGCGGCCTGTCGCGGCGCAGCCGCAGTCGGTGGCGGCGCCCCCGCCGGAATCGCCGGCTGAGCCGGAGGCCGCGGACCGGCGGGAGGCGGTGGTCGAGTCGGAGCCGCAGTCGGCGGTTGTGGCTCAGCCGCAATCGCCCGTTGGGGCGGGGGAGCGGCCGATCGAGCCGCAGCCGGGGGTTGCGGACCAGCGACCTTCGTCTGCTGAGCCGGAGCAGGTTGTCGAGTCGGAGCCGCAATCGCCACCCGAGGCACCGGCGCTGGTTGAGCCGGAGCCGGCGGCCGTGGAAGTGCGGCAGCCACCATCCGAGGCAGCGGCGCTGGTTGAGCCGCAGTCGGCTGTCGAGGCGGAGCCGCAAGCGGCCGCCCTGGACCAGCGGCAACCTGTCGTTGAGCCTGCGGCTCAGTCGCCCGACGAGTCGCAGACGCAGGCGGAAGCTGGGGACCAGCAGCAACCGCTTGCCGAGCCGGCGGCTCAGCCGGAGTCTGAAGCGCCGGCCGTGGACCAGCCGCATCCGCCGGTCGAGTCGCGGTCGGGAGTGCAGGCCGGGGACCAGCCGCCGCCGCACGTTGAGGTGCCGCCGGACGCTGGGGACCAGCAGCAATCGCTTGCCGAGACGGAAGTGCGGCCGGAGCCTGCCGTCCAGTCGGAGCCGGGCGAGCTGCAATCGCCTGCCGAGTCGGCGGCGCGGTCGGAACCGTCTGTTGGTTCGCCGGCTCCGGCCCATGAGTCGGTCGTGCAGCCGCAGGCCGCGGCGCAGGAGCGCTCGCCGGACGAGTCGGACGTGCGGCCACAGCCTTCCGCTGAATCGCAGCCGGCGGCGGCTGGGCAGCAATCTCCTGCTCAGCCTGAGGCCGGGCACCCACGTTCCGTTGAGTCGCCGGCTGAGGTTCCGCACCCGGCGGTGCAGGCTCAGCCGGTCGAGCCGGTGGTGCGGGCGCAGCCGCATTCGCCGGTGCAGCCGCAGCCCTTCGTGCCGGGGCCGCAATCGCAGCAACCGCCCGCTGCGGCTCAGCACCAGCCGGCCGCCGGGTCGCAGCAATCAGCCCTTCAGCCGCCGGAGACCGCCGCTCCTCAGCAGCCTTCGGCCTCCCAGCAGCCCTTCGGCATTCAGCTGCCGACTGAGCCGCAGCAATCAGCCCCTCAGTCGCAGGAGATCACCGGGTCTGGTGGGCCGGTGCAGCCGCAGCAGCCCGTCGGGACTCAGCTGCCCGCTGGGCCCCAGCAACCGGCAGCTCAGCCGCAGGAGACCGCCGCTCCTCAGCAGCCTTCGACCTCCCCGCCGCCTGCCCCGCAACAGCCAGCCCCTCAGCCGCAGGAGTCCGCCGGCCCGCGCCAGTCGCCCGGTGGGCAGCCTCAGCAACCGCCCGCTGCTCCGCCGTGGCAAACCACTCCCGCACGGCCCGCCAAACCGGTCTTCCCCGGTCCCGAATCCACGCCCCAGCCGTTCCCGGCCCGCCACGCCGCTCCGGCGCGTCCGGTCTTCCCCGGCCCCGGCACCATGCCCCCCACCCCGCCCACCGCGCGCCCCGTCTTCCCCGGGCCCGACACCCCGCTGCCGCAGCCCTCCAAAGACTCTCAAGAGCGCCAAGACCCCCCGACCCCGCCGCGGGGCACTCCGCGTGGGTGGTTCGACGAGTTCTCCGAACCGAAAGAACCCGAAGAACCGCAGGACTTCGGCCCCACCGGGCAACCCACCGAGATCCCCTACCGGTACAAGCGCTGAAAATCCGGCCGGAGGGTGCGAACCTGGGTTCATGTCCAACGACCCGAACCCGGACCAGGGGTGGTACTACAACACCCGCACCCACCAGGTCGAGCACCTCGAACGCAGCCGCAGCGTCGACCTGCTCGGCCCCTACCCCGACGAGGCCACCGCCCGGCGGGCGCTCGACATCGCCAAGGAACGGACCCGGCAGGCCGACGCCGCCGACGCCTCCTGGAACGACGACTAGACCGCCAGCCCCGGGCTCAGCACGAACTCCGGATCCACCTGCGCGGCCAGGTCCGCGCCCGCCCAGGCGTGGGCGTTGCGCAGGTGGAACTCCACCGCCTGACGCTGGTAGCGCGCCCAGTCGCGCTGCTCCGCGTCGACCGTCGCGTGCATCGACCGCAGCGTCGAGAGGTTGCGCGGCTCGAGCTCGGTGATCGGCCGGGCCGTGCCGCGCTCCGCCGCGCGCACGTGCCCGGACGCCGACAGCCAGCCCAGCAGCGCCGCACCCACCTGGTCCTGCAGGAACTCGACGTCGTCGGCGTCGGTCACCTTGTTGCCGACCACCACCAGCCGCACCCCGAAGTCGCGCGCGTAGTCCGCGTACTGGCGGTACACGCCCACGCTGCGCACCGTCGGCTCGCACACCAGGAACGTCACGTCGAACCGCGTGAACAGCCCCGAAGCGAACGCGTCCGCTCCCGCGGTCATGTCCATCACGACGTACTCGTCCTCGACGTCCACCATGTGGTTGAGCAGCAGCTCGGCCGCGCCCACCTTCGAGTGGTAGCACTTGACGCCCAGGTCGTCCTCGTCGAACTGACCGGTGACGCCGAGCCGGACCCCGCCCAGCTGCCGGAAGCACGCGTCGGACACCGGGTTGTCCTCGAACGGCCGGACCAGCCGTGACCCGCGCCCCGGCGGCGTCGTCTTGATCATCGACGCCGCGTCCGGGATCCGCGGGTTGTCGCCGCGCAGGTAGTCCTTGATCAGCGCCATGTTGTCGCCGAGTGTCGGCCAGGCGAGCGCTTCCTCCTCGGTCGCGCCGAGCGCCACCGCGAGGTGCTGGTTGATGTCGGCGTCGATCGCCAGCACCGGACGGCCGGCATCGGCGAGGTACGCGACGAACAGCGACGACAACGTGGT
This sequence comes from Amycolatopsis sp. NPDC003865, assembly GCF_053605345.1. Lineage (NCBI taxonomy): Bacteria > Bacillati > Actinomycetota > Actinomycetes > Pseudonocardiales > Pseudonocardiaceae > Amycolatopsis > Amycolatopsis sp. NPDC003865. The sequence continues at coordinate 138,761 of NZ_JBSGJA010000022.1, forward strand.
CTTGCCGCTGCCGCCCTTGCCGACGAACGCGATCTTCACGGGAAGCCCTTCCTGAGAATGAAGACGGTTTTCATTATTGAGTGTCAACGTACACCCGACCGGCCCGCGCCCGATCGGGCGATCATCGGCCCCTTCCGGGGTTAGGGTTGGGGGGTGCCTCCCCTGGTGATCAGGACACACTCGGCGGGCGGGGACTTCGGTCCGCTGCGCGCCGAGTTCTCGCTGCCGGAGTCGTTCGGGCCCGACGTGCTGGCCGAGGCGGAGGCGGCGGTCCTCGACCCGCTGGCCGAGCGCCGCGAGGACGCGACGGACCTGCCGTTCGTCACCATCGACCCGCCCGGCGCCAAGGATCTCGACCAGGCGATGGTCGTCGAGAAGACCGCGCACGGCTTCCGCGTGCACTACGCGATCGCCGACCTCGCCTCGTTCGTCCCGCCCGGCGGCGCGCTCGACCGCGAGTCGCGCCTGCGCGGCCAGACGCTCTACCTGCCGGACGGCAACGTCCCGCTGCACCCGCCGGTCCTGTCCGAGGGCGCCGCGAGCCTGCTGCCGGGCGAAATCCGGCCCGCGGTGCTCTGGACCATCGAGACCGACGAAGCGGGCGAGCCGACCGCCACCCGCGTGCGCCGCGCGCTGGTCCGGTCCACCGAGCAGTTCGACTACGAGACGGTCCAGGCCGCGCTCGACGCCGGGAACCCGCACCCGTCGGTGGCCGCGCTGCCCGAGCTGGGCCGGCGGCGCCGCGAGCTGGCCGTCCGGCGCGGCGCCGTCGAACTGCAGCTGCCGGAGCAGGAGATCAGCGGCGACCCGGACGGCGGGTGGGTGCTCGCGCGCCGGCCGCGCACCGTCGTCGACGCGTGGAACGCCGAGATCTCGCTGCTCACCGGCATGGCCGCGGCGCGGATCATGATCGACGCGCGGGTCGGTGTCCTGCGCACCCTGCCCGACCCGGAACCCGAGGCCGTCGACTGGCTGCGCCGCTCCGCCGACGCGCTGGGCATCGCGTGGGCGCCGGAGACGACCGTCTCGGAGTTCCTGTCCCGGCTGGACCCGGGCCAGCCGGCGTCGATGGCGCTCTACGCCGACACGACGCGGCTGCTGCGCGGCGCGGGCTACACGGCGTTCGACGGCGAGCTGCCGGCGTTGACCACGCACGCGGGGATCGGCGGCGCGTACGCGCACGTGACGGCGCCCATCCGGCGGCTGGTCGACCGGTTCGCGACGGAGATCTGCCTCGCCGTCTCGGCCGGGCGCGAGGTGCCGGAGTGGGTGCGGGCGGCGCTCGCGGACGTCCCGGACCGCATGACGGCGTCGGACACGCTCGCCGCGAAGGTCGAGCGCGCGTGCATCGACCAGGTCGAGGCGTGGGTGCTGGCCGAGCACATCGGCGGCGAGTTCAGCGCGGTGGTGCTGCGCGCGGACGAAAACAAGGCGGAGATCCTCGTCGAGGACCCGACGGTGATGGCCAAGTGCGCGGGCGAGAAGCTGACCGCGGGGGAGCGGATCGGCGTCCGGCTGACCGCGGTGGACGTCGAGAAGCGGAAGGTGTCGTTCGAACGCGCATGACCCTCGTCGACGATCTCGGGGAGCCGGTGCCGCTGGGTGGCCCGGCTTCGCGCGTGGTTTCGCTCGTGCCGTCGCTGACCGAAGCGGTCGAGCTGAGCGCGCCCGGCCGGCTGGCCGGCGCGACGGACTACTGCACCCATCCGGCTGCTTTGGACGTCCCGCGGGTGGGCGGGTCGAAGTACCCGAAGCTGGACCGGGTGCTGGACCTCGCGCCCGACCTCGTGCTGGCCAACTCGGAGGAGAACCGCCAGGAGGACGTGGAACGCCTGCGCGCCAACGGGATCCCGGTGTGGGTGATGGCCGCGGCGGCGTCGGTGCCGGCCGCGCTGGGCTCGCTGCGGCGGATCCTCACGCAGGCCTACGAGCTGGATGAGCCGGAGTGGCTGGTCGCGGCGGAGGAGGCCTGGCGCGAAGTCCGGCCGGTGCGGTTCCACGCGGTGGTCCCGGTGTGGCGCAAGCCGTGGATCGTCCTGGGCCGCGACACCTTCGGCGGCGACGTCCTGCGCCGCGTGGGCGTGGCGAACGTGTACGCGGGGGCGGAGGAGCGCTATCCGCGGCCGGAGATCGAGGAGCTGCGCGCGCACTTCGCGGCCGACGCGGACCTGCTGGTGCTGCCGGACGAGCCCTACCTGTTCACCGAGGAGGACGGCCCGGACCACTTCCCGGACGCGCGGTACGTCCTGGTCTCGGGCCGCCACCTCACCTGGTACGGACCTTCACTCGTCGAGGCGCACGAGGCTCTCACGGCCGTGCTGGCCGGGCTCTGAAGCCGAACCCCCGGGCGAGCGCCATGCGGACGGCTTCGGCGACTTCGGCCGGGTGAACGGGCTCGGCCGGGAGGTGGAGCCAGTTGTCGGGCCGCGGCCGGCCGGTGTCCACGACAAGGGTGGCACCGGGGTGCTCGGCGGGTTCGACGGCGAAGGTCATGGTGGCGCCGAGCCCCTGCGAATAGGTCGGCTTGCGGCGGACCGTCCACCGGTACTCGGCGCCGTCGACGGTGATGAGCCGCGAACCCTTGCGAGACAGCGTCATGCGCCCTCCTTGTCCGGCCCGAAACTACGCTCGGGCCGGACGCGGAGCGAGCGGTTTACAGCGTCAATCCCGTCAGAACGGTGACGCGCTCCTCGGTGAAGTCCGCCATCGCCGACGCCGGGCCCTCGCGACCCACGCCGGAGTCCTTCACCCCGCCGTACGGCATCTGATCGGCGCGGAAGCTCGGCACGTCCCCGACGAGCACGCCGCCCACGCGAAGCGCCGCCGACACCTCGAACGCCGTCGGCAGGTCGCGCGTGAAGACGCCCGCCTGCAGCCCGAACCGGGAGGCGTTGATCCGCTCGACGCCCTCGGCCACCGAGGACACCCGGACCAGCGAAACCACCGGCCCGAACACCTCTTCGGCCATCACCGACGCGTCCTCCGGGACGTCCGCCAGCACCGTCGGCTCCACCGTCGCCCCCGAGCGGCCGCCGCCGGTCAGCAAGCGCGCTCCCGAAGACACCGCGTCGGACACCCACGACGAAACCCGGGAAGCCGCGGCCTCGTTGATCAGCGGCCCGACGTCGACGCCGTCCGCGCGCGGGTCGCCCGTGCGCAGCGCCTGGACCTGCTCGACGACCTTGGCAGCCAAAGCGTCGTAAACGGAAGAGTGCACGTAGACCCGCTGCACCGAAATGCACGACTGCCCGGCCTGGTACATCGCGAACGTCGCGATCCGCTGCGCCGCGAAGTCGAGATCCGGCCAATCCGGACAGACGAGCACCGCGCCGTTGCCGCCCAGCTCCAGCGCCACGTGCTTGCGCGGGACGCGGTCGCGGATCGCCCAGCCGACCGGGACCGAGCCGGTGAACGACACCACCGGCAGCCGCGGGTCTTCGACCAGCCGCGACGACGTCTCGTTGTCCACCGGCAGGATCGACCACGAGCCCGCCGGAAGGTCCGTCTCGGCGAGGATTTCGCCCAGCAGCAGCGCCGTCAGCGGCGTCGCGGGCGCGGGCTTCAGCACGATCGGCGCGCCCACCGCGATCGCGGGCGCCACCTTGTGCGCCACCAGGTTCAGCGGGAAGTTGAACGGCGTGATGCCCAGCACCGGCCCGCGCGGCACGCGCCGGACCAGGGCGAGCCGTCCGGTGCCGCCCGGGTCGGTGTCGAGGCGCTGCAGTTCGCCCGAGAAGCGGCGCGCTTCTTCGGCGGCCCAGCGGAACGTCGACACCGCGCGCCCGACCTCGCCGCGCGCCCACTTCAGCGGCTTGCCGGACTCGGCGGTGATCAGGGCCGCGATCTCTTCGGACCGTTCGCCCAACGCCCGGGACACGTGGTCCAGCGCGCCGGCGCGGACGTGCGCGGGCAGTGCCGCGAATTCGACGGCGACGTCGTGCGCCGCCCGCACCGCGGCTTCGACGTCGTCGGCCGAAGGCACGAAGTGCGACCCGGCCGCCGAACCGTCGAAGGAGTGGCGGACGTCGGCGGTCGCACCGCCGGTCACCGGCTTTCCGGCGACCCAGAAGGGGAAAGTCATGCGCGAGCCTCCGTGCGGACAGCGTGTTCGAGGACCGAGAGGCCCTCGTCGAGCAGGTCGTCGGCCAGGGACAGGGGCGGCAGCAGCCGGACGACGTTGCCGTAGGTGCCGCAGGTCAGCACGACGACGCCGGCCCGGTGACAGGCCGCCGCGACGCGCTTGGTCAGGTCGGCGTCGGGTTCGCCGGTGCCGGGCTTCACGAACTCCGCGGCCAGCATCGCGCCGCGCCCGCGGACGTCGCCGATCACGCCGGTCTCGTCGGCCAGCGCGCGCAACCGAGGCAGCACGACACCTTCGATGCGCTTGGCCGACTCGGCGAGGTTCTCGGACTTCATCGTCTCGATCGAGCCGAGGGCGGCGGCGCACGCGATCGGGTTGCCGCCGTAGGTGCCGCCGAGCCCGCCCGGCCCGACGGCGTCGAGGAGTTCCGCGCGGCCGGTGACCGCCGACAGCGGCAGGCCGCCCGCGATGCCCTTCGCCGTGGCGATGAGGTCCGGGACGACGTCCTCGTCGGTGGACGCGAACCAGGAACCGGTGCGGCAGAAGCCCGTCTGGACCTCGTCGGCGACGAACACGACGCCGTTTTCGCGGCACCAGGACGAAATCGCCGGCAGGAAGCCGCGGGCGGGCTCGATGAACCCGCCCTCGCCCTGGATCGGTTCGAGGACGACGGCGGCCACCTGGTCGCCGCCGATCTGCTTCTCGATCCGGTCGATGGCCAGCGCGGCGGCTTCGGGGCCGGACAGGCCGTCGCGGTAGGGGTAGGAGCCCGGCACGCGGTAGACCTCGGGCGCGAACGGGCCGAAGCCGTGCTTGTAGGGCACGGACTTCGCGGTCATGCCCATCGTCAGGTTGGTGCGGCCGTGGTAGGCGTGGTCGAAGACGACGACGGCCTGGCGCCCGGTCGCCGTGCGCGCGATCTTCACGGCGTTCTCGACGGCTTCGGCGCCGGAGTTGAACAGGACGGACTTCTTCGCGTGGTCGCCCGGCGTCAGCTCGGCGAGCGCTTCGCAGACCTCGACGTACCCCTCGTACGGCGTGACCATGAAACAGGTGTGGGTGAACCAGCACGCCTGCTTGCGGACGCGGTCGACGACGGCCGGCGCGGAGTGGCCGACGTTGGTCACGGCGATGCCGGAGCCGAAGTCGATCAGGACGTTGCCGTCGGCGTCGGTGAGCAGGCCGCCGCTGGCGGAGGTGACGTAGACGGGCAGCACGGAGCTGACCCCGGCGGCGACGGAGTTCGCGCGGCGCTCCTGCAGCTCGCGCGAGGCGGGGCCGGGGATCTCGGTGCGCAGCCTGCGCTGCCGGGGCGCCGGGGCCTGCGGCTCGGCGGTGGTGCTTGCGGTCACGGCGTGCTCCTGGGAAGTCGGTGGACGTCCTCAGGATGAGCGGTTACCGGACGGTCGTCAGCTGGACGTTCCGGCTATTTCCACGCGTATGATTGGCCGTTATGGCACTCACGCTGGCCGGACTGGCCGCCGACCGCCCGCTCGGGCTGCGGGTGCTGACCGGCGACGACCTCCTGGACCGCCCGATCGGCTGGGTCCACCCGACGGAGCTGACCGACCCGCAGGCGTTCCTCGAAGGCGGCGAGCTGCTGCTCACGACCGGCCTGGCGCTGGACGAGGAGACGGCGCCCGCCTACGTGCGCCGGCTGGTCGAGGCGGGCGTCGCGGGCCTCGGGTTCGGTGTCGGGCTGAGCCACGAATCGGTGCCCCGTTCGCTGGTGGAGACGGCGGCCGACGTGGGTCTGCCGGTGCTGGAGGTGCCGCGCGAGACGCCGTTCATCGCGATCACCCGCGCGGTCTCGCGGGCGGTGGCGGCCGACGAGTACGCGACGACGGTCCGGATCGGCAAGGCCCAGCAGGAGCTGACCCGCACGGCGGTCGGCAAGGGCGGCCCGGCGGGGGTGCTGCGGAAGCTGGCGAAGCTCGTCGACGGCTGGGTGCTCCTCTTCGACCGGACAACCGTGTCCGAAGCAGCTCCGGCGAGTGCGCGCGGGTATGGCGCGTCGCTGCGCGAAGAGCTGGAGCGGCTTCGCACGGGTACTCGGGTCGTCGTGCTCGACGGGCAGGAAGTCGTGCTGCAGACCCTCGACACCAGCGCCCGCCGGGTGCTCGCCGTCGGGGCGGCCCTGGACACGGCGGGGCGGCACATCGTCAACACGGCGGTGTCGGTGCTTTCCCTGGCGCTGGAACAGGATCGCGCACAGGCGGCGGCGCGGGAGGCGTTGCGGACCGGGCTGCTCGAGTTGCTGGTGGCCGGCCAGGCCGAGCTGGCCCTGCGGGTGCTCGCCGCGTCCGGAGCCGAGGCGCCGGCCGCGCCGTGGTCGGTGCTGGTGTTCGCGGGCGCGCCCGCCGCGCGGCGCAAGCTGCTCGGCGCGCTGGAGAACGAGCCGGTGTTCGCCGCGCGGCACGGCTCGTCGGTGGTCGCGCTCGGCTCCGCCGACGCCGTGACGGACGCGGCCCTGCGGATCGGCGGCCTGCACGGGGGAGTGGCCGGCCCCGTGTCCACAACGGACTTCGCCGCTGGGCTGGAGCAGGCGGAACTGGCGTGCCGGGTCGCTGAGGCGGAGGGCAAGGTCCTGGTGTCGGCGGCCGAGCACACCGGCCGGGGCCTGCTGTCCCTGATCGAACCGACGGTGGCGCAAGCGTTCGCGCGCGGCTTGCTCACGCCGTTGCGAGACCACGACGAGACGGGCCGCGGCGACCTGGAGACCTCGCTGCGCTGCTGGCTGGAGCACCACGGGCACTGGGATGTGGCGGCCGCGCGGCTGGGCGTGCACCGGCACACGCTGCGGAACCGGATCCGGAAGGCGGCGGAACTGCTGGGCCGGGACCTGGACTCGCCGGGCGTGCGGGCGGAGCTCTGGGTGGCGCTGCAGGCTTGAGCAACTCCGGGGCCTCAGCCGCCGGTCACCAGCACGATCGGCGAGTCACCGCAGCGGCGCAGCTCCGATCCCGGTTCCGCGCCCGCCGACCACCAAGCCGGGACGCCGGCCTCGCGCACCAGCGACCCCGTCGGCTGGCGCACGCTGTTGGACACGATCACCCGCCCCTGCGCGTTCAGCAACGCCGCCCCGCGGCCCAGCGAGCGCAACCGGGGACGCACCGCGCGCTCGAACTCGCGCACGAACACGTCCGCGCCCACGACTCCGGCGAAGGAACCCTCGCGAAGAACGGGGATCGTGAACGTCAGCGTGTACTCGTCGGTGCACAGGTAATCGACGTACGGGCCGTTGATGTGCCGCCGCCCGGTGTCGCGGGGGACCGTGAACCACGATTGGCGCGTGTAGTCCAGGAAGTTCTCGCTGCCCGGGTCCAGGCTGATGAACAGCTGGGACGGGGGAGAACCGGCCGTCCACCATTCGAAGCCGAGCTCGGAATCGGCCAGCACGCGCGGGGCGCTGACGAAGCCCGCGCCGACGACCAAGCCGCCCAGTGCCTCGATGACCTGCGGGCGGATCCGGTGCAACGCCACCGCGGACGGGGCCTCGGCCAGCACCGACTCGGCCGCCGCCAGCACGGGCTTCAGGCGTTCGAAGACCCCTTCCACCAGCGCCGAAACCTGCTCGACGACCTCGTCGCCTGCCAGCGTGCGGGTGTCGTTCACGGTGCTCACCTCGATGCGCGGAGTGAAGCGGAGTTTACGGGGTGAGCAAGTTCAGGTGCACGTCCGCGAGCCGGTCGAGCGCGCCCAGGATGTGCTCCTCGGTGAGCTTGCGGGCCAGCTCGCCGTCCGCGGCCGCGATCGCCGTCGTGATGGCCGCGTGCTCCTCGCAGGCGGGCGACCCCGGGTCGAGCGGCAGCCACAGCAGCCCGCCGCGCTCGGTCTGCAGCTGCAGCTCCTCGTGGGTCAGCCGCGGCGACTGCGCGGCCGCCGCGACCTCCAGGTGGAACTGCCGCTCCGCCCGGGTGAAGTCGATGCCGTGCGCGGTGCGGAGGTCGTCGGCCGCCAGCCGCAGCCGCGCGATGTCCTCGGGCGAGCTGCGTTCGGCCGCCAGCTTGGCGGCGGCCCCGGCGATCGCCAGGTAGTGGTCGCCGACGTCGCGCAGGTCCGACAAGGACACCTCGCGCAACCGCGAGCGCCACGCGTCCGGCGGCGGGTTGGCCGGCGCGCGGACGAAGCTGCCGCCGCTGCGCCCCCGTCGCGTCTCGACCAGCCCCTGCTGCCGCAGCGCCACGAGCGCTTCCCGGACGGTCACGGTCGAGACGCCGAACTGCGCGCTCAAGTCGGCTTCGCTCGGCAGTTGCTCCCGGTCGGCGAGCAGGCCGAGCGTGATGGCGTCGGCCAGCCGCGCCGCCACCGCCTCCGCCCGGCCGACCTGGCCGAGCGGCGCGAACATGGCGGATCGCGCGCTGTGCGACATGCCCTTGCGCATCGTGACCCTTCGCTTCCGACGGCAACCCGTTCGCACCAATCTTGCCTGATCCGCTTGTCCTATTACATATGGACTTATATGTTTTAGCCTCGATCGCACCGAGGAGTCACCGTGCAAGAGCTGAAGCACTACGTCGGCGGCGCGTACGTCGAGTCCAAGTCGGGCCGCACGGCGGAGATCATCGACCCGGTCACCGGGCGCCCCTACTGCACGGCGCCGATCGCCGGGCCCGAGGACGTCGACAACGCGCTGCAGGTCGCCGCGACCGCGTTCGAGAGCTGGCGCACGACGACGCCCGCCCAGCGCCAGCTCGCCCTGCTCAAGCTCGCCGACGCCCTCGAAGCCCGCGCCGAGGAGGTCGTGGCCGTCGAGTCCGCGAACACCGGCAAGCCGATCGCGCTGACCATGGCCGAAGAGATCCCGATGGTCCTCGACCAGGTCCGGTTCTTCGCCGGGGCCGCGCGCGTGCTCGAAGGCCGGTCAGCGGGCGAGTACCTGGAGGGCCACACGTCGTTCGTCCGCCGCGAGCCCGTCGGCGTCTGCGCCCAGGTCACGCCGTGGAACTACCCGCTGCTGATGGCCATCTGGAAGATCGCGCCCGCCCTCGCCGCCGGCAACACGGTCGTGCTCAAGCCCTCGGACACGACCCCCGCGTCGACGCTGCTGCTCGCCGAGATCGCCGGCGAGTTCTTCCCGCCGGGCGTGTTCAACGTCGTCTGCGGCGACCGCGACACCGGCCGCGCGCTGGTCGAACACGACATCCCGGCGATGGTGTCGATCACCGGCTCGGTCCGGGCGGGCATCGAAGTCGCCCGCAGCGCGGCCAACGACGTCAAGCGCGTGCACCTCGAGCTCGGCGGCAAGGCGCCGGTCATCGTCTTCGCCGACGCCGACCTCGAAGCCGCCGCCGAGGCCATCGCCGTCGCGGGCTACTTCAACGCCGGTCAGGACTGCACCGCCGCCACCCGCGTGCTCGTCGCCGACGAAGTCCACGACACGTTCGTCGCGGCGCTGTCCCGGCAGGCCGAGAACACCAAGACCGGCAAGCCCGACGACGAAGACGTCGCCTACGGCCCGCTCAACAACGCGGCCCAGCTGGACAAGGTCTCCGGGTTCATCGACCGGCTGCCGGGCCACGCGACCGTCCACTGTGGAGGGCACCGCGCCGGGGACGAGGGCTACTTCTACGAGGCCACCGTCGTCTCCGGGCTCAAGCAGGACGACGAGCTGAGCCAGCACGAGATCTTCGGCCCGGTCATCACCGTCCAGCGGTTCGCCGACGAGGCCGAGGCGCTCAAGGCGGCGAACGCCGTGCAGTACGGCCTCGCGTCCTCGGTCTGGACCCGCGACCACCAGCGCGCGATGCGCCTGGCCGCGAAGCTCGACTTCGGCTGCGTCTGGATCAACACCCACATCCCCCTGGTGGCCGAGATGCCGCACGGCGGGTTCAAGAAGTCCGGCTACGGCAAGGACCTCTCGCTGTACGGCCTCGAGGACTACACCCGCGTCAAGCACGTGATGAGCGCACTGTGATGCCGAACCAGGCACCCACCGAGACGCGGGAAGAGCCCGCGGCGCCGGAGAGCACGCGCCCGGCGATCCGGCTTTCCGTGCTGCGCAAGCACTTCGGCGACGTCCGCGCGGTCGACGGCGTCGACCTCGACATCCCGCCCGGCGAGTTCTTCTCCATGCTCGGCCCGTCCGGCTCGGGCAAGACGACCGTGCTGCGCATGATCGCCGGCTTCGAGCTGCCCACCGAGGGCACGATCGAGCTGGAGGGGCGGGACGTGAGCCGCCTGGCGCCGTTCGAGCGTGACGTCAACACGGTGTTCCAGGACTACGCGCTGTTCCCGCACATGACCGTGCAGCAGAACGTCGAGTACGGCCTGCGCGTCAAACGCGTCCCGAAGCAGCAACGCCGGGAACGCGCGCTCGAAGCGCTGAAGACGGTGCGGCTGGACGACTACGGCTCGCGCAAGCCCGCGCACCTGTCCGGCGGCCAGCGCCAGCGCGTCGCGCTCGCCCGCGCGCTGGTCAACCGGCCCAAGGTGCTGCTGCTCGACGAACCGCTCGGCGCGCTCGACCTCAAGCTGCGCCAGGCCATGCAGCTGGAGCTCAAGCAGATCCAGCGCGACGTCGGCATCACGTTCGTCTTCGTCACCCACGACCAGGACGAAGCCCTCACCATGAGCGACCGCATCGCGGTGTTCAACGACGGCAAGATCGAACAGGTTGGGCCGCCCGAAGAGGTCTACGAACGCCCCGCCAGCGCGTTCGTCGCCGGGTTCGTCGGCACGTCCAACCTGCTGGGCGGCCGCGGTGCCGAGTCCGTGATCGGGCGGCCGGGCCTGTTCAGCATCCGGCCGGAGAAGATCCGCATCGACGGCGAGCTGTCCGAACCCGCCGCGGCGGGGGACACCAGCGCGACCGGCACGGTCACCGACGTCGTCTACGCGGGCGCGACCGTGCGCTACTCGGTCGCCCTCGACGCCGGCGGGCAGCTCTCGGTCGTCCAGCAGAACACCGAGGGTGCCTTCGCGGCCGGGAGAGTCCGGCTGAGCTGGCGGAACGAACACAGTTTCCCGGTCCAGTAGTTCCCAGAAGGGTTGCCATGAAGAACAGGAAGACGCGGCTTGCCGGGCTCCTCGGCGCCAGCCTGCTGTTGGCTGCATGTGGCACGTCGGGCACGAACTCCGCCGCGCCGCCCGGCGCGCAGGGGTTCACGCCGCCGAAGCTGGAGGCGCTCAAGGCGCTCGGCCAACCGGAAGGGCAGCTGAACGTGCTGGCCTGGCCGGGCTACGCGGAGAACGGCTCCAACGACCCGAAGGTCAACTGGGTCACGCCGTTCGAGCAGCAGACCGGCTGCAAGGTGAACGTCAAGCCGTTCGGCACGTCCGACGAGGCCGTGACGCTGATGAAGACCGGCCAGTACGACGTCGTGTCCGCCTCGGGCGACGCGTCGCTGCGGCTCGTCGCCTCCGGCGACGCCGAGCCGGTGAACACCGCGCTCGTCCCGAACTACGCCGACGTCCAGCCGTTCCTCAAGGACAAGTCCTGGAACAGCGTCGGCGGCGTCTCCTACGGCATCCCGCACGGCTGGGGCGCGAACCTGCTGACCTGGCGCACCGACAAGGTGACGCCGGCGCCGGCGTCGTGGTCGGTGATGTTCGACGCGAACTCGCCCTACAAGGGCAAGGTGATCGCCTACGACTCGCCGATCTACATCGCCGACGCCGCGCTGTACCTGCAGGCGCACCAGCCCGACCTGGGCATCAAGAACCCGTACGCCCTCGACGACAAGCAGTTCACCGCCGCGGTGAACCTACTCAAGCAGCAGCGGCCGCTGGTCAGCGAGTACTGGTCGGACTACCTCAAGGAGTCGCAGGCGCTGAAGAACGCCGACGCCGTCGTCGGGACGGCCTGGCAGGTCACGGTCAACCTCACCAAGGGCGAGGGCGCGCCGCTGGAGGCGGCCGTGCCGAGCGAGGGCGCGACTGGGTGGTCCGACACGTGGATGGTCGCGGCGAAGTCGCCGCACAAGACGTGCGCGTACAAGTGGCTCGACTACATCATCAGCCCGAAGGTCAACGCCCAGGTCGCCGAGTACTTCGGCGAAGCGCCGGCGAACCCGAAGGCGTGCGCGGAGATGACCGACAAGACCCTCTGCGACGCCTACCACGCCAACGACGCCGGGTACGCGGCGAAGATCGCGTACTGGACCACGCCGATCCAGCAGTGCCTCGACGGCCGCACGGACGTCAAGTGCAAGGACTACGGCGAGTGGACCAAGGCCTGGACCGAGATCAAGGGCTGACATGACCGCCTTGTCGGCTTTCTTCTACAGGAAGCCCAAGCTGCGCTTGGGCTTCCTGCTCTCGGCCCCGCTGCTCTGGCTCGGCCTGGCCTACCTGGGCGCGCTCGCCGCGCTGTTCGTCACGGCGTTCTGGCACACCGACGCGTTCACCGGCCAGGTCGTCATCGAGTGGTCACTGGACAACTTCAAGACGCTGTTCACCGACGCGGTGTACCGCACGATCACCTTCCGCACGGTCGGGATCGCGGCGCTGGTCACGGTGATCGACGCGGTCGTCGCGTTCCCGATGGCGTACGCGATGGCCAAGCTCGCTTCGCCACGGGCGCAACGGATCCTCGTGATCGTGATCATGACCCCGTTGTGGGCCAGCTACCTCGTGAAGGCGTACGCGTGGCGGTCGATGCTGTCCGGCAACGGCGCCCTGAGCTCGATCTCGCCCGGTTACGGCGTCACGGCGACGATCATGACGCTGTCGTACCTGTGGCTGCCGTACATGATCCTGCCGATCTACGCGGGCCTCGACCGCCTGCCCGATTCCCTGGTGGACGCTTCCGGCGACCTGGGGGCCCGCTCGTTCCGCACGTTCCGGTCGGTGATCCTGCCGCTGACGTTCCCGGCGATCGTGGCCGGCTCGATCTTCACGTTCTCGCTGTCCCTGGGCGACTACATCGCGGTGAAGATCGTCGGCGGCACGTCCCAGATGCTCGGCAACGTCGTCTACGACAACATCGGCGCGGCCAACAACCTCCCGTTCGCGGCGACGGTCGCGACGGTCCCGGTCGTGATCATGCTGGCGTACTTGGCCGCGGTGCGCCGCACCGGCGCGCTCGACAACCTCTAGGAGCGCTCATGCGGACGCTGTTGTGGACGGCGCTGGGACTCGGCCTGGCGGTCATCTACTTCCCGCTGGTCGTGGTGCTGCTCAACTCGTTCAACGCGGACACGACGTTCGGCTGGCCGCCGTCGAGCTTCACGCTGGAGTGGTGGAGCCGCGCGGTGTCCAACGAAGGGGCGCTGCACGCGCTGTGGACGAGCGTGCAAGCCGGCCTCGCGGCAACGGCGATCGCGCTGCTGCTGGGCACGATGGCGGCGTTCGCATTGCAGCGCTACCGGTTCTTCGGCCGCAACCCGGTGTCGCTGCTGATCATCCTGCCGATCGCGTTGCCGGGCATCGTGACGGGCATCGCGCTGAACAACGCGTTCCGGACCATCCTGGGTATCGACCTGGGCCTGCTGACGGCGATCATCGCGCACGCGACGTTCTGCATCGTGGTGGTGTTCAACAACGTCGTCGCACGGCTGCGCCGGATGGGCGGAAGCCTGGAGGAGGCGTCGATGGACCTGGGCGCGACGGGCTTCACGACGTTCCGCCTGGTGACGTTCCCGATGCTGCGCTCGGCGCTGCTGGCGGGCGGCCTGCTGGCGTTCGCGCTGTCGTTCGACGAGATCATCGTGACGACGTTCACCCTGGGCACGGGCATGGAGACGCTGCCGATCTGGATCTACGACAACCTGTTCCGACCGAACCAGGCGCCGATCGTCAACGTCGTGGCGGCGGTGCTGATCGTGGTATCGACGGTCCCGGTGTATTTGGCGCAGAGGCTGTCCGGTGACACGGCGTCGGGCGGAAGGCTGTGACGGCAGCAACCGGCAGAGCAGGCCGACCACGAGATCAGCAGACCTCCCCCGGCCTCCGCCGCTGCGGTAGAAGTTCTGCCGCGGCTTAGAAGCAAAAGACTGTCCTCGCCGGACGGGCAGGCTCCGGGATGACCCCTAGTCCCGCTGTTCCCTCACCTTCTCGGGTGGGTCGCTGGGTGGTCATCCCGTCGCCTGATTGAGGCCTATCACTTTGAGCCGGGCCCGCAAGCCTGGCATTCTCCCTCGCCTTGGTCTGTGGGTTGCGGGCCCGGCTCAAAGTGATTTTTGGGGCCTCAGGCGACGGGATGACCACCCAGCTCTTCTTGTGGGTCGCGCTACGCGCGGAACGCGTCCGTTGCCGTGCGTAGGGCCGCCAGTACTCCCGGGTCCGTCACCGCGTGCCCGGCTCCCTCCAGCAGCTTCAGCTTCGATCCCGGCCATGCCTGGTGCAGCTCGTACGCCGTGGTCGGTGGGCACACCGTGTCGTAGCGGCCCTGTACTAGCACGCCCGGGATGCCCGCGAGCTTGCCCGCGTCGCGGATCAGCTGGCCGTCCTCGAGCCACGCGCCGTGGCGGAAGTAGTGGACCGCGAGGCGCGCGAATGTCCACGCGAACGCCGGGTCCGCGTACTGGCGGACGAACGACTCCTGCGGCTGCACCGAAACCGTCGCGCCTTCCCAGGTGCTCCACGCGACCGCGGCCCGGTGGCGGACCTCCTCGGACGGGTCGTCGAGCAGTGCCGCGTACGCGGCGAGGGGGTCGTCTCGGCGGGAAACCGGGATCGGTGCCAGGAAGGCCTCCCACTCGCGCGGGAACAGGTTCGCGGCCCCGCCGCGGTAGATCCAGTCGAGCTCGCTCCGGCGCACGGTGAACACGCCCCGCAGGATGATCTCGCTGACGCGCGAAGGGTGCGTCTCGGCGTAGGCGAGCGCGAGGGTCGCGCCCCACGAGCCGCCGAACAGCTGCCAGCGCTCGATGCCGAGCCGTTCGCGCAGCTGTTCCATGTCGGAAACCAGGTGCCACAACGTGTTCGCGCGCAGGTCGTCCGCTCCCGGCGTCGACTGGCCCGAACCGCGCTGGTCGAACAGGACGATCCGGTAGGCCGCCGGGTCGAAGTGCCGCCGTGCCATCGGCGCGATCCCGCTGCCGGGTCCGCCGTGGAGCACCACCACCGGCTTCCCGGCCGGGTTGCCCGCCTCCTGGCACCGGATCCGGTGACCGTCGCCGACGTCCAGGAACCCTTCGGCGCGCGGGGGGATCGGCGGGTACAGCTCGTCCATGCCCGACACTCTGCCGGACGGGTCCTGGCCGTCGCCCCGACACCCCGCCGCCGGGAGCCGGGACGACGGCCAAGAAAGGTGGGAGCCCGCCCCCGCCGCCGGGCTGAGCGGGCTCCCGTCCAGGGGTCAGCCGCCCGAAGCGGCCGGGTTCGACGAAAGAGGGTCGCTGACTACCCGCAGACGCAGCATTCCCGTCCTCCTCGTCGAGGGTCCGAATCTTCGTCGTGGCGGCGACGGGCTAAACGCTAGGCCACACCTCGAACATGAGTCAAGGACATGATTGAAGTTCATATACGTGAACACTTGCTGAGGGGACGCTGAGTGCGGCAGTGCCCCTTGCGCGTCGTTAACGAATGGGCCGGTACGTTCCGGTGTCGAGGTTTCGAAAAGCCGCACGGAAAGGCACGGAATGTCCGCGGTGACCTATCTCGAGGCGATTGTCGTCGGCGCCTTGCAGGGGGTGTCGGAATTGTTTCCGGTGTCCAGTCTCGGCCACAGCATCCTCCTGCCCGCCTGGCTCGGCGGCTCGTGGCAGCGGGACCTGAGCATCGGCAAGGATTCGCCGTACCTCGCGGTCCTCGTGGCGATGCACGTCGCCACCGCGCTGGCACTCGTGCTGTTCTTCCGGAAGGACTGGGTGCGGATCATCCGCGGCCTGTGGACGTCGGTCCGCCACCGCGAAGTCCGCACGCCCGACCAGCGGCTCGCGTGGCTGCTCGTGCTCGCCACCATCCCGGTCGGGCTGGCCGGCCTGCTGCTGGAAGGGCTGCTGCGCGACTTCCTCGGCAAGCCGGTGCCCTCGGCGATCTTCCTCGCGCTCAACGGCGGAGTCCTCTACGCCGCCGAGAAGTTCTCTCGCGCGAAGCCGGTCGAAGAAGCGGACACAGTGGACTTCTCGACCGAGGAGACGCTCGTCATGCGGGCGGTCACCGTCGAGGAGCGGACCGACGTCCGGCTGGCGAAGCTGCGCGTCGGCGAGGCGGTGCTGATCGGCGCGGCGCAGATCCTCGCGCTGCTGCCGGGCATCAGCCGCTCCGGCATCACGATGGTCGCCGGCCTGCGCCGCGGGCTCGGGCACGAGGACGCCGCGCGCTTCGCGTTCCTGCTCGCCACCCCGGTCATCCTCGCGGCGGGCGTGCTCAAGATGCCGGCGCTGTTCGCCCCGGAAAACCATGCTTCGCTCGGCCCGGCGCTCGTCGGCAGCCTGGTCGCGGGGGTCGCTTCCTACATTTCTGTCCGGTTCCTCACCGGATACTTCGAAACGCGCACTCTGACGCCCTTCGCCATTTACTGCGTGGTCGCCGGAATCGGCAGCCTGATCTTCTTCGCGGTGTGATGGTGCTCGACGTCCCGGCGCTGCTCGCCGTGCTCGTTCTCGGCACGCTCTACGTCCGCGCGGCGCACGGGCGCGGGTGGCCGCGCGGCCGCACGACGGCGTTCCTCGCCGGGCTCGCGACGATCTTGCTGGTCACCTGCTCGCCGCTGGCCGTCTACGACACGACGTTCTTCTGGGTCCGCGCGGTCCAGACGGTCACGCTGCTGATGATCACCCCGCTGCTCCTGGCCCTGGGCTCGCCGATCCGGCTCCTGCTCGACACGCGGCGCGTGCCCTGGCTGCGGCGCCACGGCCGCGGCAAGGTGGCCCGCGCGCTGACGTTCCCGCCGGTCGTCACGCTCGCCCTGGTCGTGCCGGTGCTGGTCCTCTACCTGACCCCGCTCTACGACCTCGTGCTGCGCTCGCCGGTCGCCGACGGCCTGGTCCGGCTGCTGCTCGTACTGGCCGGCTTCACGTACTTCTGGACGCGCCTGGGCCTCGACCCGACGCCGCGGCGTGACCCGCACCTGGTGTCGGTGTGGATCGCGTTCACCGAGGTGGTCTTCGACGGCGCGCTCGGCCTGGTGCTGTGGCTCGGGCCGCTGCTCGCGCCGGCGCACTACGCGGCCGCGCACCCGGGCGTGGGCCCGGACCCCCGCACCGACCAGATCATCGGCGCGGGGGTGCTGTGGATCGGCGGCGACGTCGCCGGCCTGCCGTTCGTGGTCGCGCTGTTCGTGCGCTGGGCCCGCGACGACGAGCGGCGCGCGAAGCAGATCGACGCCCAGCTGGACGAGGCACCCGCGACGGGGCTGTGGTGGGAAAACGACCCGGCGCTCGCCGAGCGGTTCCGGGGCCGGGGTTAGTCGTGGAAAGCGTGTTCCGGTGCCGGGAACTCGCCGCGGCGGACGTCCTCCGCGAACGTCGTCGCCGCGTTCTGCAGGACCGTGGCGACGTCGGCGTACCGCTTGACGAACCGCGGTGCCTTGCCGCGCCGCAGCCCCGCCATGTCCTGCCAGACGAGCACCTGCGCGTCGCAGTCCGGGCCGGCGCCGATGCCGACCGTCGGGATCTTCAGCTCCGCCGTGACGCGCTTGGCGGCCTCGGCGGGCACCATCTCCATCACGACCGCGAACGCCCCGGCCTCCTGCAGCGCCAGCGCGTCGGCGAGCAGCACCTCCGCCGCTTCGCCGCGCCCCTGCACCCGGTAGCCGCCGAGGTTGTGTTCACTCTGCGGGGTGAACCCGATGTGGCCCATCACCGGCACGCCCGCCGACGTCAGCGCCTCGACGTGCGCGGCGAACCGCCGGCCGCCTTCGAGCTTGACGGCGTGCGCGCGGCCCTCTTTCATGAACCGCACCGAGGTTTCCAGCGCCTGCTGCGGCGACAGCTGGTAGGAGCCGAACGGCAGGTCGGCGACCACGAGGGCGCGTTTGACCGACCGGGTGACCGCCCGCACGAGCGGCAGCAGCTCGTCGACCGTCACCGGCAGCGAGGTGTCGTAGCCGAAGACGTTGTTGGCCGCGGAGTCGCCGACGAGCAGCACGGGGATCCCGGCCTCGTCGAACAGCGCGGCGGTGTACATGTCGTAGGCGGTGAGCATGGGCCACGGTTCGCCGCGTTCCTTGAGCTCACGCAGGTGGTGGACGCGGACCTTCCGGCCCGGAGCGGGTGCCGCGGGAGCGGCGGGTCCGGTGCCGTACGGGGCGGGTTCTTCGGCGCTGGCGGACATCGTCGTCGACCGTCCTTCCCTCGAGGCCTCGGTGAGGTCCCCGGGTCGTGGAGCAGAGGCGCCTCAAAGCGTGACACGCCCCCGGACCTGCCCCAACCCGGTGCGACCAGCTTCACACCCCTGGGTAGCAGGGGTCGTCAGCCTTCAGGTTGATGCCGGGGGACAACCAACCTGTGTTCACTTACGTCAATAAGCACGCACGACCACCGAACCGGCCGGGAAAGGCGACGAACGCAACGATGGGAACCCTCGCGAGCACGCGCCCGCGCCTGCCGGCCTGGAAGGCGAAGGCGGGCGGCATCGTCGCGACCGTGGTCCAGCTGGCCGCGGTGTTCTCGGTGCTCCTCCTGTTCACGAACGGCGCGCACGGGCGGCTGCTCAACGGCATCGACATGGCCTTCTCCAGCCTGAGCGTGCCGACGAGCGCGAGCCTGGTGATGGTGCTGCTGCTGGTCGTCCTGGGCGGCGCGCTGCGGCGCCGCAAGAAGGCCGCGCTGTACACGCTGGTGCTGTTCCAGGTGGCCGGGCTGGTGCTCACCCTGGCCCTGCAGGCGACGCTGCTGTGGTCGCCCGAGCTGCTCTCGCTCGGGTCGCGGCAGGTCCGGCACATCCCGGTCCAGCTGTGGGCCCTCACGGCCGCCGACGTCCTGTCGGTCGCCCTGATCTTCTTCCTGCTCGCCCTGCGCCCGGCGTTCCCGGCCCGGCTCGCGCCGAGCGCCTGGCGCGACGGCCTGACCATGCTCTTCGGCGGGTTCACCGCGGTCATCCTCGTCGGCTGGGCGCTCGCGGAAGCGTTTCCCGGCCACCTCGGCGACTCGTGGGAGCGGTTCGCCTGGGTCGTCAACCACGCCACCGGCGAGAACCTGCAGCTGCGCCGGATCGGCGTCGGCGAGGGGCCGGCCTGGCTCGACGTCTTCCTCGACCTCGGCGCGACCGCCGTCGCCACCGCGGCGCTGTACATGCTCTTCCGCGGCGTGCGCAGCCGCCGCCTGCGAACCGACGAAGAAGAGCTTCGCGTGCGCAAGCTGCTGGCCGAGCACGGCGAGGACGACTCCCTCGGCTACTTCGCGACCCGGCGCGACAAGAGCGTCGTCTTCTCGCCGAACGGCCGCGCGGCGGTGACCTACCGCGTGCTCGGCGGTACCAGCGTCGCCAGCGCCGACCCGATCGGCGACCCGGAGGCGTGGCCGGACGCCGTCCGCGCGTGGCTCGACGAGACGCGCACTTACGGCTGGACGCCCGGCGTGCTCGGGGCGAGCGAGCGCGGCGCGAAGGCGTACACCGACGCGGGCCTGCGCGCCCTGGAGATCGGCGACGAAGCGGTGCTCGACGTCCGCGAGTTCAGCCTCGCCGGGCCGGAGCGGCGCTCGGTCCGCCAGGCCGTCAAACGCATCGAGCGCGCCGGCTACACCTCGAAGGTCCGCCGGCACGGCGAAATCCCCGACGACGAGATGGCCGAACTGCTCGCCCGCGCCCAGGCCTGGCGCGGCGCCGAGACCGAACGCGGCTTCTCGATGGCGCTGGGCCGCCTCGGCGACCCGAGCGACGGCCGCAGCGTGATGGTCGAGGCCTACGACGCGCGCGGCGACCTGCGCGGCCTGCTGTCGTTCGTGCCGTGGGGCCGCCGCGGGCTCTCGCTCGACCTCATGCGCCGCGACCGCGACGCCGAGAACGGTCTCAACGAGTACATGATCGCCGAGGTCGTCGCGGCCGGGCCGCACCTGGGCGCGCAGCGGATCTCGCTCAACTTCGCCATGTTCCGCGCGGTCTTCTCCGAGGGCGAGCGGATCGGCGCCGGCCCGGTGCTGCGGGCGTGGAAGGGGATCCTGAGCGTCGCGTCGCGGTTCTTCCAGCTGGAGTCGCTGTACCGGTCCAACGCCAAGTACGGGCCCGACTGGGAGCCGCGGTTCCTCTGCTACTCCTCGGCGCGGCGGCTCCCGCGCGTCGGCATCGTCGCGGGCGCGCTCGAAGGGTTCGTCCCGACCGGGCGGTCGCGGTCGCTGCGGCTGGAGACGGTCGGCGACGACTTCGTCGCGCGCGTCCGGGAGATCGAGGAGTCCGCGGCGGTCCCGGCGGCCAAGCAGGTGCGCCGGCCGGAGCAGGTCCGCGTCCGGATGGCGAAGCTGGCCAAGCTGCGCGAGGCCGGGATCGACCCGTACCCGGTCGGGTTCCGGCGGGACGACCGGATCGGCGACGTCGTCGGCAAGTT
Organism: Amycolatopsis sp. NPDC003865; assembly: GCF_053605345.1. Classification (NCBI taxonomy): domain Bacteria; kingdom Bacillati; phylum Actinomycetota; class Actinomycetes; order Pseudonocardiales; family Pseudonocardiaceae; genus Amycolatopsis; species Amycolatopsis sp. NPDC003865. The sequence goes on from NZ_JBSGJA010000022.1 coordinate 159,214, forward strand.
CTCCGACCTGCAGCCGGACAGCGCCACCGGCCACCGCGTCCGGATCGCCGGGCGCGTGCTGGCGCTGCGGACCATGGGCGGGCTGTGCTTCGCGCGCGTCAAGGACTTCAGCGGCGAGATCCAGCTGATGCTGGAGGCCGGCGAGCTCGACCTCACGGGCTGGCGGACCGGCGTCGACCTCGGCGACCACGTCGGCGTCGGCGGCCAGGTCGTGACGTCGAAGCGCGGCGAGCTCTCGGTGCTCGTCGACGAGTGGACGGTCACCGCGAAGTGCCTGCACCCGTTGCCGGACAAGCGGAAGGGCCTCACCGACCCCGAGACCCGGGTGCGGCAGCGCTACCTCGACCTCGCGGTCAACCCGGACTCGACGAACATGCTGCGGCTGCGGTCCACGGTGGTCCGCGCGGTGCGCGACCGGCTGCACCACGCCGACTACCTCGAGGTCGAGACGCCGATGCTGCAGACGGTCCACGGCGGCGCGAACGCCCGCCCGTTCGTCACGCACATCAACGCCTACGACATGCGGATGTACCTGCGGATCGCGCCCGAGCTGTACCTCAAGCGGCTGTGCGTGGCCGGCGTCGAGCGTGTCTTCGAGCTCAACCGCAACTTCCGCAACGAAGGCGTCGACGCGACGCACAACCCCGAGTTCACGATGCTCGAGGCGTACCAGGCCTACGCCGACTACGACACGATGCGGACGCTCACGCGCGAGCTGGTCCAGCACGCGGCCGAAGCGGCGTACGGCGCCCAGGTCGTGCGCCGGCCCGGCCCTGACGGGAAGCTCGCCGAACACGACATCTCCGGCGACTGGCCGGTGGTCACGGTGCACGACGCCGTGTCGGCGGCGTTCGGGGAGCAGGTCGACTCGGGGACGTCGGTGGCCGAGCTGCGCCGGCTCTGCCACGCGGCGGGCGTGCCGGTGGGGGAGGACCCGAGCCACGGCGACCTCGTGCTCAAGGCGTTCGAGCACCTCGTCGAGGGCGCGACCGTGCTGCCGACCTTCTACACGGACTACCCGACCGACGTCTCGCCGCTCACGCGCCAGCACCGCGAGGACCCGCGGCTGGCCGAGCGCTGGGACCTCATCGCGTTCGGATCCGAGGTCGGCACCGCCTACACCGAGCTGACCGACCCGGTCGAACAGCGGCGGCGGCTGGAGGCGCAGTCCCTGCGCGCGGCCAGCGGCGACGTCGAGGCGATGGAGCTGGACGACGACTTCCTGCTCGCCCTGGAGCACGGGATGCCGCCGACCGGCGGGCTCGGGCTGGGCGTCGACCGGCTGCTGATGATGCTCACCGGGGCGTCGATCCGCCAGACGGTCCTCTTCCCCTTCGTCCGTCCGCAGGCATAACGACTCGATCGATCTGATCACGCTGGTACCGCCGGATCCGGCGGGGTCGCTTAATGTGTGCCTCGTGCGCACGGCTCGGTTCGCCTCGGCCCTCCTCATGGGACTGGCCGTGCTGGCGTATTCGGGGTGGCTCCTGGAGTTCTTCCTGCCGACGGGCGTCTCGCCGGTGCACGACCCGGTCGAGGCGCTGCTGACCGGCCCGCCGGTGTTCCGCGTGCTGCTCGCCGTCTCGGGGGTCGCGTTCCTGCTCGCCGGGCCGCCGCTGCACCGGCTCGGGCCGGTCCAGTGGTCGGCGCGGTTCAGCTCGATCTCGGTGAGCGCGTTCGGCTTGGTCGCGCTGCTGCAGGCCGCCTACCCCGAGCAGAGCGACGTGCTTTCCTCCCTGGCCACCGTGGTGCTCGTGGTCGGGGTGATCAGCCTGATCCTGTGGTGGCCGCCGGGCTGGCGCGCGCTCGCCGTCGCCGGGCTCGTGGTCGTGCTCCTCACCTGGGCCGTCCTCGTGCTCGCGCGCCAGCTGGACACGGCCGAAGGCGTGGTCAGCCGGGCCCAGCAGGTGGTGCGGGCCGTCCTGTACGGCCTGGGCGGGGCGTACGCCTTCATCAAGCCCGCGCCGCGGCATGCTCCTCGAGGCAGCTGAGCCGTTCCCGCCGGAATTGTCGGTGCCAGGTGGCACGATCCACCCAACGAACGCGAAGGAGTGGATCGACATGGCGGGAAACGTGCGCCCCGTGGCCGACGAGCGGGACGGGCTGCTGAGCTTCCTGGAGCAGCAGCGGTACGTGCTGAAGCTCGCGGCACACGGATTGACGGACGAGCAGGCGAGAACCGCGCCGACGAAGAGCTCGCTGTCGGTGGGCGGGCTGATCAAGCACGTCGCGAGCACCGAGTACGGCTGGATGGACACCGTGCTCCAGGTGCCGCAGAAGCCGTTCGCGGAGGGCGTGGCCGAGTACGAGCTGGCGCACCGCCTGCTGCCGGAGGAGACCCTGGCGGGCGTGCTGGCCCGCTACGACGAGGTCGCGGCGCGGACGGTGGAGGTCATCGGCGGGATCGAGGACCTGGGCCGGCCCGTCCCGGTGCCGAAGGGCGTGCCGTGGTTCCCGCAGGACGTCGACGCCTGGTCGGTCCGCTGGGTCCTGCTGCACCTGATCCAGGAGACGGCCCGCCACGCCGGCCACGCGGACATCATCCGCGAGCACATCGACGGCGGTACGGCGATGCCGCTGATGGCGGCGGCCGAGGGCTGGCCGGAGTCCCCGTTCATCAAGCCGTGGCAGCCCGCGTCCGCGCCGGCCTGAGCGGGTCAGAACAGAGTCGGCTCGTCGGCCAGCGCGCCTTCGATCACCAGCATCCGGCGCTTGGTCGCGACGCCGCCGTGAGCCGAGAAGCCGCCGTCCTTGCCGCCCGCGGCGAGGACGCGGTGGCAGGGCACGACGATCGGGAACGGGTTGTGCCCCATCGCCTGCCCGACGGCCTGCGCCGACCCCGGCAGGCCGAGGCGGTGCGCGATGTCGCCGTAGGTCACGGTCTTGCCCGGCGGGATCGTGCGCGCGATCTCGTAGGCGCGGCGGTGGAACTCCGGCACGCCTTCGAGGTCCAGCGGGATCGCGGTGAGGTCCTCGCGCGCCCCGGCCAGCAGCGCCACGATCCCGTCGACCGCCGGCCGAAGCGACGGCGGCGGCGGGCCCTCGGCGGCGTCGGGGAAGCGTTTCGCCATGCGGGCGGGCAGGCCGGCGCCGGGCAGCGAAGTACCGGTGACGAGGTCGCCCCGCCACGCCAGCCCGCACGGCCCGATCGCCGTGTCGAACACCGTGAACCCCGTTGTCATGCGATCAGCCTACGACCGAAGAAGGGTTCCCCGGACGCGCCGGACCGCTAGGTTCGGTTTGGGGGATTTGCCGAGTTCGAGGAGGCTGTCGGTGCGACGCGCGATCCTGGTGGCGGCGGTTCTGCTCGGCCTGGGTGCGGCGCCCGCGGTGGCGGCCGCGGACCCGCTCGTCATGCCGCACGTCGTCGTGGCCCACAACACCTGGTGGGCCGCGCTGACCGTCCAGAAGGCCGGCGGCACGGTCGTCGCCGCGTACCCGCAGATCGGCGTCGTCGTCGCGTACACGGCGAAGGACGATTTCGCCGCGAAGGTCCGGAAGACGCCGGGCATCGAGGCTGTCGGCGCGACGCGCACCGCGAAGATCCCGAAGGAGTTCTTCGCGCCCCGCAAGGACGTCCGCTACACCGGGCCGAACTCGCCGAACTCGGGCCAGGTCCCGCCCGAGGGCACGGCGTGGGACGTCCCGGCGCTGCACCTGCCCGAAGCGCACGAGGTCACCGACGGCAGCCGGCGCACTGTCGTCGGCGTGCTCGACGTCGGCGTCGACGACACCCATCCCGACCTCGCCGGTGCCTTCGACCGCACGGATTCCGTGTCCTGCCTGTCCGGCTGGGCCGACCGGAGTCCCGGCGCCTGGCGGCCGACGCTCGACGGCCACGGCACGCACGTGGCGGGCACGATCGCCGCGGCCCGCAACGGATCCGGCGTCGTGGGCGTCGCCCCCGGCGTCCGCGTCGCCGCGGTGAAGCTGGCCGAGCTCGACGACACCGAGACGGCCGAGAGCATGGTCTGCGGGTTCGTCTGGGCCGCCGAACACGGCTTCGCCGTCACCAACAACAGCTACCGCTCGATCCCGTGGCGCTACAACTGCGACGACCAGCCCGACCAGGCCGCGGCGAAGCTGGCCGTCGGCCGCGCGGTCGCCTACGCCCAGCGCCGGAACGTCCTCGTGGTCGCGTCGGCCGGCAACGCCGGGATCGACCTCGACACGCGCTCGGTCGACCGCGAAAGCCCCGCCGACAGCACGCCGGTGGAACGCCGGATCGACCCGACGTGCACCCGGCTGCCGCACGAGCTGCCCGGCGTCGTCGGCACCGGCGCGCTGGACGAAAAGCTGGCCAAGGCGAGTTTCTCGAACTACTCGGCGTCCCGGATCAGCGTCGCGGCGCCCGGCGCGCGGGTGTGGTCGACGTGGCCGAACGGCGAATACCGCTCGGCGAGCGGGACGTCGATGGCCGCGCCGCACGCGAGCGGGGTCGCCGCTCTGATCGCGAGTGAGCACCCGTGGTGGAGTGCCGAGCGGATCAAGCGCGCCCTCTACGCCACCGCGACGCCGCTGCCGTGCCCGGACACCACCTGCACGTCCACGAAGGACGGCACGACGTACTACGGCCACGGGATGGTCGATGCGGCGAGCGCGGTCGGCGCGGGATGATGGCTGCGTGCTCGATCACCTCGTCTACGCCGGTCCCGATCTCGCCGAAGCCGTCGCCTGCGTCGCCGACCTGACCGGGGTCACCCCGGCGCCGGGCGGCAGCCACGTCGGCCTCGGCACCGCCAACCACCTCGCCGACCTCGGCGCGGGGATGTACCTGGAAGTGATCGGCCCGGACCCGGCGCAACCGGACCCGGCCGTGCCGCGGCCGTTCGGCATCGACGAGCTGACCGAGCCCGCGCTGGTCGCGTGGGCGGTCCGCACGACCGACCTCGACGCGACGATCGCGCGGGCCCGTGCCCACGGCTTCGACCCGGGCGACGCGCTGGAGATGTCCCGCGCGACGGCCGACGGCGAGACGCTGCGCTGGCGCCTGACCCCGCCGAGCGCCCCGGGCACGCTGCGCCCGTTCCTCATCGACTGGGGCACGACCCCGCACCCGACGACCCGCGGCCTGCCGTCGATCCCGCTGCTGATGGTCACGGCCACCCACCCGGACCCCGCGTCGATCCACCAGGCGACCGACGCGCTCGGCCTGGAGTTCCTGGTCCGCCGCGCGGAAGCGGCGACCATGACGGCGGCGCTACGCACCGCCGACGGCCGCCAGGTCGCGTTGAGCTAGGCCTTGCCCTCGCGCCAGGCGTTGGTGATCGGCAGCCGCCGGTCACGGCCGAAGGCCTTGAACGTGATCTTCGTGCCCGGCGGGTACTGGCGCCGCTTGTACTCGGCCTTGTCGACCATCCGCACCACGCGGTCGATGGTCTCCGGGTCGAACCCGGCGGAAACCAGGTCGGCGTAGCCGCGGTCGCCCTCGACGTAGTCGTCGAGGATGTCGTCGAGCAGCGCGTAGTCCGGTAGCGAGTCGGAGTCCATCTGGCCCGGCCGCAGCTCGGCCGACGGCGGCTTCGAGATCGAGTTCTCCGGGATCGGCGGGGTCTCGCCGTTCTTCGCCGCTTCGGCGTTGCGCCACCGCGCGAGCTGCCAGACGTGCGTCTTGAAGACGTCCTTGATCGGGGCGAACGCGCCGACCGCGTCGCCGTAGATCGTGGAGTAGCCGACCGCCAGCTCGGTCTTGTTGCCCGTGGCCAGCACCAGGTGACCGTCCAGGTTGGACAGTGCCATCAGGAGCATGCCGCGCGTGCGCGCCTGGATGTTCTCTTCGGCGAGGCCGGTCAGGGAAAGCTGGTCGACGTACACGCGGACCATGTCCTCGACCGGTTCGACGCGGTAGTGCGCCCCGATCCGCCGCGCGAGGTCTTCGGCGTCGTCCTTCGAGTGGCCGGAGGAGTACTTGGACGGCATCGAGACGCCGTAGACGTTGTCGCCACCCAGCGCGTCCGCGGCCAGCGCGGCGCAGACCGCCGAGTCGATGCCCCCGGAGAACCCGAAGGTCACCGACGAGAAGCCGTTCTTGTGCACGTAGTCCCGCAGCCCGACGACCAGCGCGTGCCACACCTCGGCCTCGTCCGACAACGGCTCGCTGATCACCGGCTCGGCCGTCGGTTCGTACGCCGGCAGCGGGTCCTCGCTCAGGACGCGGCGCCGGACGTGCAGCCCTTCGAGTTCGCCGTCGCCGGCGTGGCCGCCCGCGGTCAGGTCCATGTCGAGCACGGACAGGTGCTCGACGAACTGCGGCGCCCGCGCCAGCACGGTGCCGTCCGCGGCGACGACGAGCGAGTCGCCGTCGAAGACGAGGTCGTCCTGCCCGCCGATCTGGTTGGTGTAGACCAGCGGCGCCCCGGCTTCGGCGGCGCGGCGCGCGATGAGCGGCAGCCGCTGCTCGTCCTTCGACCGCTCGTAGGGCGACGCGTTCGGCGCGACGACCAGGTCGACACCCGCGCGGCCCAGCGCCGAGACGGGGCCGCCGTCCTGCCAGATGTCCTCGCAGATGACCATGCCGATGTCGAGCCCGTGGAACCGGACGACGTCGAGGGTGGTCCCGGGCTTGAACCAGCGGTGCTCGTCGAAGACGCCGTAGTTGGGGAGGTGGTGCTTGAACTGCCGCGCGACGACCTCACCGCGGTAGAGCGCGGCGGCCGCGTCGCGCGGGCCGGCCTCGTCGAGGTCGAGGTAGCCGATGTAGGTGAGCACCTCGCCGCACCCGGCTTCGTCGAGGCGGCGAGCCAGCGACTCGACGCCCTGCCGCGAAGCGGCGGCGAAGGTCTTGCGCAGCGAGAGGTCCTCGACGGGGTAGCCGGTCAGGGACATCTCGGGGAAGACGACGACGTGGGCGCCGGCCTCGGCGGCCCGGCGGGTCCAGGAGACGTGCAGGTCGGCGTTGCCGTCCAGGTCGCCGACGGTGGGGTTGACCTGGGCGAGCGCGATGCGCAGTTGCGGCATGCCGCCATTCTGGCTCACTGCCACCCGGCAGGCCGAGCGAATGTGGGCGAAACGCCACGCTAGGTCGAGGCGACCGCGTCCCGGTGCTTGAGCTTCGCCATCCGCCCGTCCCGGTGGTGCCAGACGACGCCCTCGAACTCCGGGTGCGCGAGCAGCCACGCCATCAGCCCGTCGTAGTCGCGCGGGACGCCGGCGAACTCCTGCGCGCTCGCGTGCGGCACCAGCCGGTGCTCGCCGAACTTCTCCGGATCGCCGTTGACCTTCGGCCCGCACAGCTCGTAGGTGCCGGGCGCCGCACCGAAAAGCCCGTCGAGCGCCTCGTCGAAGAACGCCGCGAACGGCGACTGCTCGACCGGCTCCCAGCCGACCGTCTTCCCGGTTTCGGGGTCGGTCTGCACGGCTTCGAACCCGTCCGGCGCGGTCTTGCCCGCCTTGACCTCGCGCCGCGCCCACCAGGTGCCGGACTCGTCGAGCCGGACGCAGGTGCCGTCGTACTTGCGGGTGGGCACGCCTTCGCCGTCGAGCACCCACTGGCAGCCGGGGTGCACCTCGCGGGTCACCCGCCGGAGGTCTTCGGGGTCGCGGCGGAACAGCGTCGGGATCTTGCGCATGCCCCGATTCTTCCGGCCCCGGCAACCGAAAAAACCCCCGCTCGGACGAACCGGGCGGGGGTTTTCGGCGGGAAGATCGCTACTTCCGCTTGATCATGCTCCGGACCTTCTTGATGGTCTGCTCGAAGTCGGAGTCGAACGGGTTGTCGTGCACCAGGTAGGTCCACGTCGTGTTGGCCCGCCGGACGCCGGCCTCGCCGAGATCGATGCCCTCGTCGGTCAGCTCCGCCTCTTCGAGCGTCTTCGCCGCCCGCGAGTCGGCCTCGCCGATGATCTTGTGGAACTCGGGGATCGCGGCGCGGTGGAACTCGTCCAGCGGGGTCTCCCGCGCGAGCGCCCGCAGGTGGATGCTCTCGCGGACGTCGGTCAGGTACGCCAGGTGGTCCGACCACAGCTGGTCGACGTGGAACAGCAGCACCTCGCGGCACATCTGGTCCAGCTTGTCCTGGTCGTCGAGCTTCTCCTTCAGCTCGGCGAACTTCTCCGGGTGCGCCTTCTCCAGCTGCTCCGCCGCGTACGCGGTGCGAAGCACCTTGTCGCGGTGCACCAGCAGGTCACGCCGCTGCCGCTCGATCAGCCGCGTGTAGCGCCAGGTGTTGCGGTGGATCTCCAGGTCGACACCCTCGGCGACGCGCTGGGCGTGGTTGAGCTGCCGCAGCGCCGCCGGGTCCTTGATCTCGCCGGTCTCCTCGTCGTCGACGATGCCCTCGGGCACGTCCGGCGCGTTCGACAGCACGAGTTCGTCGTTCAGGCTCGCGAAGAAGATCGCGCTGCCCGGGTCGCCCTGCCGGCCGGAGCGGCCGCGCAGCTGGCCGTCGAGCCGGCTCGACGGGTACCGCGCGGTGCCGATGACGTGCAGCCCGCCCAGCTCGACGACCTCGTCGCGGGTGGCGCCGTCGGTGCCGCCCAGCCGGATGTCGGTACCGCGGCCGGCCATCTGCGTGGACACGGTGACCGCGCCCTTCTTGCCGGCCTCGGCGATGATCGCCGCCTCTTCGGCGTCGTTGCGCGCGTTGAGCACGACGCACTCGAGGTCGACCTTCGCGAGCTTCTCGGCGAGCTCTTCGGACTCGGCGACGTCCTGGGTGCCGACGAGGATCGGCCGCCCGGTCTCGTGGACCGTGCGGATCTCCTCCTCGATCGCCCGCAGCTTCTGCGACGGCGACGCGAAGATCCGGTCTTCGAGGTCCTCGCGGATGTTCGGCGTGTTCGGCGGGATGACCGCGACCTCGAGCTCGTAGAACTCGCGCAGCTGCTCGGCGACGGCGACCGCGGTACCGGTCATGCCGGCGACCTCGGGGTAGCGCGCCAGCAGCGCCTGGACGGTGATCGAGTCGAGGATCTCGCCGCGGTCGGTCGCGGTGACCTGCTCCTTCGCTTCGACGGCGGCCTGGAGGCCGTCCGGCCAGCGCTGCAGCTCGGCGACGCGGCCGCGGGCGGCGTTGATGAGCTGGACCTTGCCGTCGCGGACCAGGTAGTCGACGTCGCGGGTGAGCAGCGCGTGCGCGTGCAGGGCGACGTTCACCGCGGGCAGCCGGTCGGACGCCGTCTCGCCGTAGAGGTCGTCGACCTCCAGGCCGAGCGACTTCGCGACCACGGACGCGCCGGCGTCGGTCAGCCAGGCGTTGCGGCCTTCGGAGTCGGTTTCGTAGTGCAGGTTGAGCCGCAGCCGCCGGACGACCTTCGCGACCTCTTCGTCGGCGTCGGTGTGGTCGATCGAGCCGGCCATCACCAGCGGGACGCGGGCCTCGTCGACCAGCACCGAGTCCGCCTCGTCGACGATCGCGACCTCGGGGGCCGGCTGGACGAGGTCGTCGACCGACGTCACCAGCCGGTCGCGCAGCACGTCGAAGCCGATCTCGGCGACGGCGCCGTACGTGACGTCCTTGGCGTAGGCCTCGCGGCGCTCTTCGCGGGAGTGCGCGGGCTCGACCCAGCCGACCGACACGCCGAGCAGGGCGTAGACCGGGCCCATCCACTCGGCGTCGCGGCGGGCCAGGTAGTCGTTGACGGTGACGACGTGAACGCGCTTTCCGCGGAGCGCGTACCCGGCCGCGGCCAGCGCGCCGGCGAGCGTCTTGCCCTCACCGGTCTCCATCTGGACGACGTGCTTGGTGAGCAGGCCCATCGTGCCGAGCACCTGGACGTCGAACGCGCGCTCGCCCAGCGCCCGGCGGGCGGCCTCGCGGCCCAGCGCGCAGACCTCGATCAGCTGGTCGTCGCCGAAGGCGGTGTCCTTCAGCTTCTCGCGCAGCTCGTTCGCCCGCTCGGTCAGCTCCGCGTCGGAGAGCTTCTCGAGCTCGGGTTCGAGCTTCTCGACCGCGGGCAGCAGTGCTTCGTAGCGGGTCAGCTCGACGCTGCCCGGCCGCTGGATGATCCGGCGGAGCTTCTTGCCCACCCGGCTGATCAGTGCTGCCACCCCTGGTCTCCCGTTCTCTCTTCGCTCGACCGGCCTGCCCCACCCAACGTGGCGGTGGTGCGTTCGAGTTCCGCGGCCGGATGGGACGATCCAACCGTGTTCCCTCATCCCAGCGCCAGGTCCGGACGTATCCGACGCCGCCGGATCACCGCAATTGCGACATCCGTGCTGATCGCGGCCTCGCTGGCCGCGTGCACGTCCACCGGCAAGCCGGCGCCACCGGCGCCGACGACCGAGTCGCACCCCCCGTCCGGGCCGGTGCCCGCCGGGCTGGAGCGGTTCTACGGCCAGAGCCTGAGCTGGGCCGAGTGCGCACCTTACGCGACGTCGGAGGACAGCAGGTCGGCGTTCCAGGCGAAGGACGTCCAGTGCGCCCGGCTGACCGTGCCGCTGGACTACGCGAAGCCGGCCGGGGACACCATCACGCTGGGCCTGCTCCGGCACAAGGCGACGGACTCCGGCTCCCGGATCGGCTCGCTGGTGGTCAACCCCGGCGGGCCGGGCGCGTCGGGCATGGTCGCGGCCGCCGGGCTGGTCAAGCCGGCCACGAGCGCCGGCCTGGCCAAGCGCTTCGACCTGGTCGGCTTCGACCCGCGGGGGATCGGGGCGAGCCAGCCTGCCATCCACTGCCTCACCGACTCCGAGCGGGACGCCGACCGCGCCGACGACAGCGAGACCGACGGCTCGCCGGCCGGCGTCCTGAAGCAGGAAGCGCAGGAAAAGGACTTCGCCGCGAAGTGCGCCCAGCGCACCGACGACGGCACGGGGATGCTGGCCAACGTCGGCACCCGGGACGTCGTGAAGGACCTCGACGTCCTGCGCTCGGTCCTCGGCGACGAAAAGCTCACCTATCTGGGCTACTCCTACGGCACCCGGATCGGCTCGACGTACGCCGAAGCCTTCCCGAAGAACGTCCGGGCGATGATCCTCGACGGCGCGGTCGACCCGGAGCAGGACGCGGTGGAGTCGCTGGTCGCGCAGGGCCAGGGTTTCGGGACGGCGTTCACCGAGTTCGCGAAGTGGTGCACCGCCCAGCAGGACTGCGCGCTCGGCCAGGACGCCGGCGGCGCGGTCAAGGCGTTCCAGGACCTCGTCCGGCCGCTGATCGAGTTCCCGGTCCCGGTCGGCGACGGCCGCAAGCTCTCCTACGAGGACGCGACGACCGGCGTCATCCAGGCGCTCTACCAGGAGAGCCTCTGGGACACGCTCAACTCGGGCCTCAACGAGCTGCGCCAGCAGCGCGGCGCCACGCTGGAGAAGCTCGCCGACGTCTACAACGAGCGCGACACCGACGGCAAGTACGGCACCACGCAGGACGCCTTCACGGCGATCCGCTGCGTCGACGACCCGCGCGTCACGGACCCGGCCGTCATCCTCAAGGCGCAGGAGCAGTACGTGAAGGTGGCGCCGTTCCTCGACGACGGCCGCCCGGCTTCGGCGGCCCGTGACGCGTGCGCGTTCTGGCCGGTGCCGAACACCTCCGAGCCGCACGTGCCGAACGTCGAAGGCCTGGCGAAGACGCTGGTCATCTCGACGACCAACGACCCGGCGACGCCGTACCAGGCCGGCGTCAACCTCGCGAAGGGCCTGAAGGGCGCGCTGCTGACCTTCGAGGGCACGCAGCACACGGTGTTCCTGCAGGGCGTGAAGTGCGTCGACGAGGCCGGCACGGACTACCTCGTCGACGGCACCGTGCCGCCGGACGGGACGCGGTGCACCGCGCAGTAGGCCTGGCCGCGCTGGCGGTGCTGCTGGCGGCGTGCACGAGCGCGCCGCCGGCCGCCCCGCCGGTGTCGTCACCCCCGCCTGACCTGGGCAAGTTCACCAGGCAGAAGCTCGCGTGGACGCCGTGCGGCGAGGCACTGGACTGCGCGCACCTGAGCGTGCCGCTGGATTACGCGGCCCCGGACGGGCCCGCGATCACCGTCGGGCTGCTGCGGCACAAGGCCACGAAACAGCGGATCGGCTCCCTGGTCGTGAACCCCGGCGGGCCCGGCGGCCAGGGCACGGCGACGGCCGCCGCGCTGGCGAAGACGCCGGCCGCCGCGCCCCTGCTCGAGCGGTTCGACCTGGTCGGCTTCGACCCGCGTGGCGTCGGCACCAGCGAGCCGCGGCTCACCTGCCGCACCGACGCCGAGGTGGACGCGGACCGCGCGTCCGACGTCGAAAGCGATATGTCGCCCGAAGGGGTGAAAAAGCAGCTCGCCGAGACGACCGCGTATGGCGCGAAGTGTGCCGAAGGGACGAAGTTCGGCAAGGAGTTCCTGGCGAACGTCGGCACGCGAGACGTCGTACGCGACCTCGACGTCCTTCGCGCCGCGCTCGGCGACGAGAAGCTGACCTACCTCGGCTACTCGTACGGGACGCAGATCGGCGCGGCCTACGCCGAGGCGTACCCGCGCAACGTCCGCGCGCTGCTTCTCGACGGCGCGGTCGATCCGGCCCAGGGGCTGGTGGATTCCCTGGTCACGCAGGCCGCGGGCTTCCAGGACGCGCTGAACGAGTTCACCGAATGGTGCGCGTGCCCCTTCGCCGGCAGCACCGAAGCGTTTCAGCGGCTCGTGCGTCCGCTGATCACCGAGCCGCTGCCCGCGGGCGCCCGGAAGCTGTCGTTCGAGGACGCGATCACGGGCACGTTCGGCGGGCTCTACGCACGCGGCGACTGGCCCGCCCTGAAGGCCGCGCTCGCCCAGGTGGCCGCGGGCAACGGCCGGACCCTGCTGGCCTTCGCCGACGACTACTACCAGCGCGACCGCGACGGCCACTACAGCGGCGCGGTCGACGCGTACTTCGCGGTCCGCTGCGTCGACCACACCCGCGTCACCGACCGGGCCGTGATCGACCGCGCGCACGGGAAGATGCTGGCCGGCGCCCCGTTCTTGGCCGGCGGCACGCCCGACACGAGCGAGCTGGACATCTGCTCGACCTGGCCGGTCCCGCCGACGTCCACCGAGCACGCGCCGCGGCCCGAAAACCTGCCGAAGCCGCTGGTCGTCTCGACCACGCACGACCCGGCGACACCCCATCAGCAGGGCATCGACCTGGCGAAGGACCTGGGTGGCGTCTTGCTCGCCTACGAGAGCGTCCAGCACACGGTGTTCCTGCAGGGCAACAGCTGCGTGGACCGCGCGGGCATCGCGTACCTGATCGGCGGGACGGCGGCCGAGACCCGCTGCTAGTCGACGTCCACGGGGTCGTTCTGCCTGGTCAGCGACAGCTCGATCATCACCGGGCTGAGGTGGTCCCCGGCCGGCGGGATCTGCACCCACAGCCGCGCGAACCGGCGCGGCCCCTCGGCCGAAACCCACACCTTGACCGTGATGTCGGTGGTGACCCGAGCCAGCACGCCGTGCGCGACCGCCGCGGGCACCCGGCCGCCGACCCGCAGCGCGGCCACGCCGTCGACGTTCTCCTTGCCCTCGGTCTTCGCGTCGGTGACGCCGTCGAGCAGCCGCTTCAGCCCGCCGTCCGGCCCGAGGAAAGCGCCGACCGCGTACTCCTCGGGCAGCGGGCCGCGCTCCGCGACCTGCTCGCCCCGCACCTCGAAGCGGAACTTGGTGTGGCCGTCGCCGTCCTGGACGTCGGCCGTGCCGGTCGCGGCCCCGCCGCCGTCGAGCGTCGCGTCGCCTTCGATCTGCCGGAGCGGGAAGCCCGGCAGGACGCCGTTGACGCCGGCCGCGAAGTGCACGCTCCGGACCGAGGCGAACGACGTCGCCGCGTCGCGGACCAGCTCGGAACCCGCCGGGAACGGCCCGCGCGTGTCGGGCGACCCGGTGCACCCCGCGGTCAGCAGGAGCACGAGGAGGAGGGCGAGGCGCGACATCCCCCGAGCCTACTGTTGGCCCGATCCTTTCGGATGATGTCCTTCCGGCCACTGTCGGAGCCACGCGCGCTCGGTGAGACTGGCCGGGTGACTGTCGAGACCCGCCCTGCCCCGAAGCTGCACCGTGCCTGGCTCATCGCCGGTGCCGCGTTCGTCGCGCTGCTCGCCTCCGCCGGCTTCCGCTCCGCCCCCGGCGTCCTGATCGACCCGCTGCACGAGGAGTTCGGCTGGTCCACGGCCACGATCAGCTCGGCCGTCTCGGTCAACCTCGTCCTCTACGGCCTCTTCGCGCCCTTCGCGGCGGCGCTGATGGAGCGGTTCGGCATCCGCCGCGTCTCGGCGACGGCGTTGTTCGTCATCGCCGTCGGCGCGGCCGGCACGGTCTTCATGACCGCGAGCTGGCAGCTGATCCTGTTCTGGGGCGTGTTCATCGGCGCGGGCACCGGCTCGATGGCCATGAGCTTCGCCGCGACGGTCGCGACCAGGTGGTTCGTCCGCAGCCGCGGCGTCGTCACCGGCGTGCTGACCGCGGCGGGCGCCACCGGCCAGCTGATCTTCCTGCCGGTCATCGCGAACCTCGCGGTGAGCTCGGGCTGGCGGACGGCGTCGCTGGTGATCGCGATCGCCGCGCTGGCGGTGGTCCCGGTGGTCCTGCTCGTCATCCGCGACCACCCGGCCGACATCGGCACCACGGCGTACGGCGCGCCCGCCGACGCCGAGGTCACGCGCCCGGCGTCGAAGACCGGCTCGGCCCGCCGCGCGCTTTCGGTGCTGGGCCAGGCCGCGCGCACCCGGACGTTCTGGCTGCTGGCGATCGGCTTCGCGATCTGCGGCGCCACGACGAACGGCCTGGTCGGCACGCACTTCGTCCCGGCCGCGCACGACCACGGCATGCCCCAGACGACGGCCGCGAGCCTGCTGGCCCTGGTCGGCGTGTTCGACGTCGTCGGGACGATCTTCTCGGGCTGGCTCACCGACCGCGTCGACCCGCGCATCCTCCTCGGCGTCTACTACGCGCTGCGCGGGCTCTCGCTGGCGCTGCTGCCGCAGCTGTTCACGGACTCGGTGCAGCCGAGCATGTGGGCGTTCATCCTGTTCTACGGCCTCGACTGGGTGGCCACGGTCCCGCCGACGGTCGCGCTCTGCGTCCGCGCCTTCGGCGACGCGGGCCCGATCGTGTTCGGCTGGGTCTTCGCCAGCCACCAGCTGGGCGCGGCCTTCGCGGCGTCGGCCGCCGGCCTGGTCCGCGACCAGCTCGGGAACTACGACCTGGCCTGGTACTCGGCGGCGGTGCTGGCCGTGCTGGCGTCGGTCGCCTCACTGGCCATCACGCGGGCGAAGAAGCCCGTCGCGGTGCTCGCGACGTGACTTCGTCACCCCCGGCGCGTCGTGAAACATCCCGTTAACACGCTGTCGTTAGGGTGCGGCCATGGATCGCCAGCAGGAATTCGTGCTCCGCACGCTCGAGGAGCGCGACATCCGTTTCGTCCGTCTCTGGTTCACCGATGTGCTGGGGTTCCTCAAGTCCGTCGCGGTCGCGCCGGCGGAACTCGAAGGCGCTTTCAACGACGGCATCGGCTTCGACGGCTCGGCCATCGAAGGCTTCGCGCGCGTCTACGAATCGGACATGGTCGCCAAGCCCGACCCGGCCACGTTCCAGGTCCTGCCTTGGGAGACCCCCGACGGCAGCCCGTACTCGGCCCGCATGTTCTGCGACATCGCGATGCCGGACGGCTCGCCGTCGTGGGCCGACCCGCGGCACGTCCTGCGCCGCCAGCTTTCGAAGGCGGCCGAAGCGGGGTTCACCTGCTACGTCCACCCCGAGATCGAGTTCTTCCTGCTCTCGAACATGCCCGAGGACGGCAGCGAGCCGGAGCCCGCGGACAACGGCGGCTACTTCGACCAGGCCAGCCACGCCACGGCGACGCACTTCCGCCGCCACGCCATCGAGACGCTCGAGGCGATGGGCATCTCGGTCGAGTTCAGCCACCACGAAGGGGCACCGGGGCAGCAGGAGATCGACCTCCGCTACGCCGACGCGCTGACGATGGCCGACAACGTGATGACGTTCCGCTACGTCGTCAAGGAGGTCGCGCTGACCCAGGGCGTGCGCGCGACCTTCATGCCCAAGCCGTTCACCGACCAGCCCGGCTCGGGGATGCACACGCACGTCAGCCTGTTCGAAGGCGACCGCAACGCCTTCTACGACGCCGAGGACCCGCACGAGCTGTCGGAGACCGGCAAGGCGTTCGTCGCCGGCGTGCTGCACCACGCCAAGGAGATCTCCGCCGTCACGAACCAGTGGGTCAACTCCTACAAACGCCTGATCAGCGGCAGTGAGGCCCCGACGACCGTCTCGTGGGGCCGCGCGAACCGCTCGGCGCTCGTCCGCGTCCCGATGTATTCACCCGGTAAGGCGTCATCCCGACGGGTGGAGATCCGTACGCTGGACTCGGCGTGCAACCCGTACCTGGCGTACTCGGTCATCCTGGCCGCCGGGCTCAAGGGGATCGAGAAGGGCTACGAGCTGCCGCCACCCGCCGAGGACAACATCTGGCAGCTCAGCGACGCCGAGCGGCGTGCCGCCGGGTACTCGCAGCTGCCGCAGAACCTGGGGGAGGCGCTGTCCGAGATGGAGAAGTCGGAGCTCCTGCCGGAAGCGCTCGGCGAGCACGTCTACGACTTCTTCCTCCGGAACAAGCGCGTGGAGTGGGACAACTACCGCAGCGCGGTCACCCCGTACGAACTCCGAACGCTCCTCCCGGTGCTCTGATGGGGCGGCGGCCGGCACTCCTCGCACTGCTGGCCGCCGTACTCCTGCTCGTCCCGGCCGCGCCCGTCGCCTCGGCGTCCGGACGCTTCGACCTCGACTCCGCCGACATCCCGGCGCTGCAGGCGCGGATGGCGGCCGGCCGGCTCACCGCGGTGGGCCTGACCAGCGCGTACCTCGAGCGGATCCACCGGATCGACGGCAAGGTCAACGCGGTACTGGCGCTCAACCCGTCGGCGCTGCGCCAGGCTTCCGAGAGCGACGCCCGGCGCCGGGCTCACCGCCTCCGCGGCCCGCTCGACGGCATCCCGGTGCTGGTCAAGGACAACGTCGACACGCGCGACCAGTGGACGACGGCGGGGTCGCGGGCCCTGCGCAGCCACCCGGCGAAGGACGCCACGCTGATCACCCGGTTGCGGGACGCCGGAGCGGTGATCCTGGGCAAGGCGAACCTCTCCGAATGGGCGAACTTCCGCGCCGCGAAGCCGACGTCCGGCTGGTCGGGCGTCGGCGGGCAGACGAACAACCCGTACGTGCTGGACCGCAACCCGTGCGGGTCGTCCGCCGGGTCCGCGGCCGGCGTCGCCGCGTCGCTGGCCCAGGTCGCGATCGGCTCGGAGACCGACGGCTCGATCGTGTGCCCCGCGGGCATGACCGCGACGGTCGGGCACAAACCCAGCCTCGGCCTGGTCAGCCGCACCGGCGTGGTGCCGATCTCCGCCGAGCAGGACACCGCCGGGCCGATCGCCCGCACCGTCGTCGACGTCGCGCTCACGCTGTCGGTCCTGCAAGGCCGGGACCCCGCGGACCCGGCAACTCTCCAGTACCCGTCTTCGCAGCCGAAGGACTACGCGAAGCTGCTCCGCCCGGGAGTCCTGCGCGGCGCGCGGATCGGGTTGTGGCGGCTGCCGGTGCTCGGCCCGGCCACCGACGCGGTCATGACGTCCGCCCGGAATTCCCTGGTCAAGGCCGGAGCGACGGTCGTCGAGGTGACCCCGCCGTACCAGGACCGGCTCCTGGAGCTGGAGTTCCCGGCCCTGCTCACCGAGTTCCACCGGGACATCGACGCCTACCTCGCGACCCGCCCGACCGGCCCCCGGAACCTGGCCGACCTGATCGCCTACAACCGCGCGGACCCGCTGGAGCGGACGTGCTTCGCGGGGCAGGAGCTGTTCGAGCAGGCACTGGCCGCGCCGCCGCCGACCGACCCCGGTTACCTGGCCGGCCGCGCCGAGCTGTCGGACCTCGCCCGGCGGTCGCTCGACGAGACCCTGGCGAAGTACCACCTGGACGCGATCGCGTCGCCGACCAACCCGCCGGCGTGGAAGACCGACTGCGCGGTGGGCGACAACGACGTGATCCCGTCGTCGACCCCGGCCGCGGTCGCGGGCTACCCGGACGTGACCGTGCCCGCCGGGTTTGCCGGACCGCTCCCCGTGGGTATTCGTTCATGGGTGCCCGGTGGTCGGACGCCCGGATGCTCGCGCTCGCGGCGGACTTCTCGCGGGCGGCTCCGGTGCGGGTTCCGCCGGGGTACTTGCCGACGCTGCCGTCGTGAGGGCTCTGGACACGCTCTGACCTGCGGCAATGGCGTTAAGTGACCCCCCTGTTCGGGACCGGTTTCGGGGCATGTAATCTTCTCTTCGTCGCCAGGAACACCGGGTCGCCCCGGGGCCGCAAGCCCCGAAGATCCGGCCGGGCCGAGCGGGTTGACACCGCGGATCGGACCGGGTAATGTTCAGCGTCGGCCCACGAGCGGCCGCCGAATCCCTACGACTAACACCGTAGGCTGAGGCATGCTCGACCAAAAGCTTTGAATATCGCTTGGAACAACTGCCGAGGATAAAGCCGCTGATAAGGCGGTGAGTCCAGAGTGTGTTGCTTGAGAACTCAACAGTGTGCTAGTGAACTAAGCCAGTAGAGCTTATGTATGAAACCCCTCGTCGGGGTTTCCTTTGAGAGCAAGTATTTTGCCTCGATTGAATTCGAAGACATTGTTGGAGAGTTTGATCCTGGCTCAGGACGAACGCTGGCGGCGTGCTTAACACATGCAAGTCGAACGCTGAAGCACCTTCGGGTGTGGATGAGTGGCGAACGGGTGAGTAACACGTGGGTAATCTGCCCTGCACTCTGGGATAAGCCTTGGAAACGAGGTCTAATACCGGATATCACTTCCCTGGGCATCCAGGGTTGTTGAAAGTTCTGGCGGTGCAGGATGAACCCGCGGCCTATCAGCTTGTTGGTGGGGTAGTGGCCTACCAAGGCGACGACGGGTAGCCGGC
>NZ_JBSGJA010000023.1:0-165251 GCF_053605345.1 Amycolatopsis sp. NPDC003865
ACCGGCCACCACGCGAAGTACTCGACGAATGGTTCACCCAACACCACGCAGCATGATACAGTCCGCTTGAGCAGCGTCCGAAATCTTCGGAGCACTTCAAAAGCGTGCCTTGACAAACCCGGTCGTCGACTGGGATGCGGCTTGGGAGGAGGGCGGGGGAGGTCTGGTGATCTCGTGGTCGGCTTGCTCTGCCGGCTGCCCGTTCAAAGCTGCCGGCTGCCGGCTTGCTCTGCCGACTGCCGACTGCCGGTGGGACGCCCCTGTGTCGGCGCGGCCGCGTGTCAGCGCTTCGGCCAGTGCCAGCTCGGGCGGTCCAACCTTCCCTGGCCCACCAGCTTTGTCTCGCCGTTCTCCTTCTCCAGCTCCAACTCTCCGACCTCGGCCACCTCCGACAGCGCCCGGATCAGCGGGGCCGCGTGGGAAACCACCACCAGCTGCGTCTCCTTCGCCGCGACCGCGATCAACGCCGCCAGTGCCGGCAGCAAGTCCGGGTGCAGTGATGTCTCCGGCTCGTTCAGCACCAGGAGCTCCGGTGGCCGCGGTGTCAGCAGGGCCGCCACCCACAGCAGGAACCGCAGCGTTCCGTCCGACAGCTCTGCCGCCGACAGCGGCCTCAGCAGCCCGTGCTGGTGGAAGCGGATCGACAGCACCTCGTCCTGGGACTCCACCGCTACCCGGGAGCCCGGGAACGCCGCGTCCACCACCTCTGCCAGCTCCGCCGCCCGGCCGATCTCGATGATCGTCTGCAACGCCGATGCCAGGTCCGCTCCGTCGTGGGACAGCACGAACGTCCGGGTGCCCACGCGGGACCGGCGGGCCGGGGCCGCCGCGTCCGTGCGGAAGTGGTCGTAGAAGCGCCACGACCTGATGCGCTCGCGGACCACCAGCAGCTCCGGGCACGCCCGTGGGTCCGCGAACTCGCTCAGCATGCTGTCGGACAACCGGATCTCGAACGTCTCCGGGTCCCAGCCGCCGGACGCCACCCGCGTGCGCACCGCCGGGCCCGCCCGGTCCGCGAGCAGGGCGGCCGGCCGCAAGACCGGCCCCGACCACACCGCCTCGCGCTTGAACTCCGGGTCGAGGTTGAACATCGTCCTGCCCGGGACCGGCAGCCCCAGGTCGAGCGCGTAGCCGAACTCGTCGCCCGCGAACCCCAGCCGGAGGCCGACCGCCTTCGTGCGGACCGTGCCCTGGACCCGTGAACCCGGGCGCGAGCCGTTCTCCGGTCCCGCCCACAACGTCGACGGCAGACCGCCTTCGCCGGCCAGTGCCGCCACCGCGCCGTTGCGGGACGCGTCCGCCAGCAGCCGCAGCGCGCGGTACAGGCTCGACTTGCCGCTGCCGTTCGGCCCCGTCACCACCGTCAGCCCGGACAGCGGCAGCACCAGGTCGCGCAGCGAGCGGTAGTTCTCGACGGCCAGCGTGGTCAGCATGCCCCGAACCTAGCCGCCACCCCCGACAGTTCACCGACGGCGAGCAGCGCGACCTGCCGCGCGGGACCGCCTGCCGTCGCGGCTTTGACGCACGAAGGCCGCACCGGGCGTACCCGGTGCGGCCTCCCCCGACGACGTCAGACCCCGGTCACTTGACCGGCATGGTCACCTCGTAGACGCGGACCGGCGCCTTGCGCGCACCCGCGAAGCCGTTGGCCCACAGGGATTCCACCTGGGCGGCCTCTTCCGAGTTCGGGTTGGCGTTGGTGCACGACGGGCCGGGGCCACCGCCGGACATCAGCTCCGAGCACGGACCTTCGTAGTGGTCCGGCAGACCCAGCGCGTGCCCGGTCTCGTGGGCGGTGATGCGGGTCTGGTTGTACTGCTCGGCCTGCGTGTAGTCGATGAAGATCGTGCCGCTGCCGTGGCCGTCGGTCTGGGCGTACGAACCGCGCGGGTCGTTGCCCTCGGTGTAGTGCAGCGACGCGCCCGAGGAGCTCTCCTGGAGCTTGACGTTCGACACCGCCGCGTTCCAGTTCGCCGCGCCCGCGTTGATCTGGTCGCGGAAGGTGGGGGCGTCCGAGGTGTCGTAGTAGACGATCGTGGCCGCTTCCGGGGCCGCCATGGCGGGCGCCGCGGTCAGCGGGGTCGCGATCATCGCCAGTGCGACGGCGGCGCCGGGCAGCAGGTACTTCCTGGACATCGGGACGACTCCTTGCCGTGGGGAATTTGCCGGGTTTGCGCGCGCTGGGTGTCGAACTTACGGAATCGCCCGGCTCTTGTGACCCGACTTTCGTACTGCAAGGCGAACGGTGATTTACCAACCATTTCGTCGTGTTGACATGCGTGGCCGCGCATACGAGGATGCGCCGTCCGGCTCAGCCGACCGGGTCCGCCAGCGGGATCTCACCTTCGGACAACCACGAGCCGCGCCACGCGAGGTCGTCCCTGACCAGCGGTTTTCCGCACGCGTCGCACTTCTTGCCCGGCCGGGTCAGCTCGCCGCAGGCGCAGTGGACCAGCTGCATCGGGCCGTACGCGTTTTCCGTCGACGTGTGGGCGTCACCCCACGCGCCGAGCGCGTGCAGCACCGGCAACGCGTCCGAGCCGGCCTTCGTGAGGCGGTACTCGTGCCGCGTCCGGCCGCCGTCGCGGTAGGGGAGCTTCGTCAGCAGGCCGCGCTCGACGAGCTTGGCGAGCCGGGTCGTCAGCACGTTGTCGGCGATGCCGAGCTGGGCGCGGAAGTCCTCGAACCGGGTGGTGCCCGCGGTCGCGTTGCGCAGGATCAGCAGCGTCCACGGCTCGCCGAGGACGTCGGCGGCGCGGGCGATCGGACAGGAGTTGTCCTCCCAGGTGGTCCGGCGGCTCATGTGATTCCTCCTACCTGACTTGCTTGAAGCAAGTCTACGTCGTACTGTCGGCTCCAGCTAGCTTGCAACGAGCAAGTCAGGTGCGAGAGGAGCTCGTCATGGAGATCACGGGTGCGGTGGCGCTGGTCACCGGAGCCAACCGGGGGCTCGGCAGGCAGTTCGCCGCCGCGCTCCTCGCGCGCGGTGCGAAGAAGGTCTATGCCGCCGCGCGCAATCCCGAGTCCGTCGACCTGCCCGGGGTGGTGCCGATCCGCCTCGACGTCACGGACCCGGAGTCGATCCGGGAGGCCGCGAAGCTGGCCGGCGACGTCACGCTGCTGGTCAACAACGCCGGTTCGTCCACCGGCTCCACGCTGCTGGCCGGGAAGCTCGAGGACATCAAGCTCGAGATGGACACGCACTACTTCGGCACCCTCGCCGTGACGCGCGAGTTCGCGCCGATCCTCGAGCGCAACGGCGGCGGCGCGGTCCTCAACGTGCTGTCGGTGCTGTCGTGGTTCACCGCGCCGCGGGTCGCCGCGTACTCCGCGGCCAAGTCGGCGGCGTGGTCGCTGACCAACGCGCTGCGCCTGGAACTGGCGCCGCAGAAGACGCAGGTGACTGCGCTGCACGTGGGTTACATGGACACCGACATGGCCAAGCACGTCGACGGGCCGAAGGTCGACCCGGCGGTCGTGGCCGGGCTCGCGCTCGACGGCGTCGAGCAGGGCCGCTTCGAGGTGCTCGCCGACGACGTCAGCCGGAACGTCCGGGCCGGGCTTTCGGGTGACCTCGCCGGGCTGTACCCGGCGCTCGTCTCCTGAGTCCACATCGGACGGTATCGGCCGGCTGAACGGGTTCCCGCTCAACGAGAGCCCACCGGGCCGCAGAGGTCCGTATTGACCGCGGCGGTATGTCGACTTAGCGTTTTCCGACAGTAAGGAAACTTTCCTAACTGTCGGAGGTCCTCATGCACAGACCCCGGGCGATCGCCATGGCGATCGCGGCCGTCGGCGCCCTCCTGGTGGCGCCGGCAGCCGCGAACGCCGCGACAGTCACCTACGAAGCCGAAAACGCCACCATCTCCCAAGGCGTGGTCGACTCCGACCACGCCGGGTTCACCGGCACCGGATTCGTCAACTACGACAACGTGACCGGCTCGGCCGTCCAGTGGTCGGTCTCGGTCGCCGCGGCCGGCAGCGCGTCGCTGGCGTTCCGCTTCGCCAACGGCACGACGACCGCCCGGCCGATGACGATCGCCGTCGACGGCACGACCGTCGCGACGCCGTCCTTCGCCGGTACCGGCGCCTGGACGACGTGGACCACCACGACGGTGACCACGACCCTGGCCGCGGGCACGCACACCGTCCGGGCCACGGCGACGACCGCGAACGGCGGCCCGAACGTCGACTCGCTGGCCGTGAGCGACGCCGGGGGCGGCGGGGGTGCGCCGAGCGCGTCCGAGCTGCTCTCGAAGCTGACGTCGTGCAGTCAGATCTCCAGCGGGAAGTACAAGACCGACTCCGAGACGAGCCGGACGATCCCGGTCTGCGGGCTCTCCGACGCCGTCTTCTGGAAGGCCGACATGGACATCGACTGCGACGGCCAGCGCACGTCGCAGTGCAACGAAAACACCGACTGCTGCTTCCAGGCCGACACCGCGTTCCACCAGTCCGACGGGAAGCCGCTGAACGCCGCCACCCTGCCGTACGTCGTCGTGCCGAGCCCGAGCAGCACCTGGGACTACCGGAAGTTCGGCATCGCGGGCGCCGGCGTGGTGGCGGTGATCTTCAACAACCAGGTCACCTACGCCGTGGTCGGCGACACCGGGCCGACCGACATCATCGGCGAAGCCTCGTACGCCACGGCGAGCTCGCTGGGGATCAACCCCGACCCGTCGAACGGCGGAACCGATTCCGGCGTCACCTATCTGTTCTTCAAGAATTCCAAGGTCACGCCGATCGAGAGCCATGCCAACGCCGTGAGCACCGGCGAAACCCTTGCGCGGCAGTTCGTGAACAACCACTGAGCGCGGCGTTCCGGGGTCCTTTCGGGGACCCCGGAACACGGGCGTCACGGGTCCGGGCGTATGAATGGGCGGGTGCCGGAGAACGTCGAAGCCGGAAACGGCCGAACGAGGAACCGCTGGGGCGAAGGCGAACGGCTGCGCGGGGAGATCCTGGCGGCGGCCGGGCGGTTGCTGGCCGAGCTCGGCGGGGAAGACGGGCTGACGATCCGCGGGGTGGCACGCGCGGTCGGCATCGCCCCGGCCAGCATCTACCAGCATTTTTCCGACCGCGCGGAATTGGTCCAGGGACTGCTCGACCACGAATACGCGCGGCTTGCGGAATCGATGCGGGCGGCGGAGGAGACGCTCGGCGAAACCGACGTCGTCGGCCGCGTCCGGGCGCAGATTCACGCGTACTGCACGTTCGCGATGGAGAACCCGGGGCATTACCGGCTGATGCTCGCGAACGGGGCGTCCCGGCCGGAGCCCGGCGCCCGCGCGGAAGGGCCGCTGCTGGACGTCATCGACCGCCTCGCGGCGGGGTTCGAAAGGTGTGTCGAGGCCGGTCACGCGCTGCGCGTGACACCGGGGCGCGCGGCGGCCGTGGTGTTCGTCGGCGCGCACGGGCGGGTCGCGTTGTTCCACAGCGTGCTGAACCGGACCGGGGCCGAGCTGGTGGAGCCGTTCGTCGACGAACTGGTGTCGCTGGTGTTCGCCTGACCGCCGCTGTCGGGGTTCCGGGTGGCGGTCAGCCGGCCGGCCGCACGCGGAACTCGGTGCCGTCCGGATCCGCCAGCACGACGGTGCCGTCGTCGCGGGTGCCGAGCCGGGTGGCGCCGAGGGAGAGCAGCGCGGCGACCGCCGCCGGCTGGCCGCCGTCGGCCGGGAACAGCTCGAAGCGCTGCCGGTTCGGCTCCGCCGCGGGGCCGCCGTCCCAGGTGTCCCAAGCGACTTTCGTGCCGCCGCGCGGTGACTGGATCGCGGTCTGCTCGCCCTGGTCCCACACCAGGGGCCAGCCCAGCGCCTTGCCCCAGAACTGGCCGACCTGGCGGGTGCCGGCGCAGGTGAGCTCGCCCAGCGGGCCGCACCCGGCGAGGTAGCCGTTGCCGGGCTCGATCACGCAGAACTCGTAGCCCGCCGGGTCGGCCAGGACGACGTGCGCCTCCTCGGGGCGCTGCCCGACGTCGAGGTGGCGGCCGCCGAGCCGGAGCGCCGTGGCCACCGTGTGCCTCTGGTCGTCGAGGTCGGCGCTGGTCAGGTGCAGGTGCATCCGGTTCTCGCCGGGCCGGCCATCGCGACCCGGTGCGAACCGCAGGCCGAGCTGGGTGTCGCCGCCCGGGAGCAGCAGGCCCCCGCCGTCGTCGACGACCTCTCGGCCGAGCAGGCCGGCCCAGAAGCGCGCCGGTTCGGCCGGGTCGTCCGCCTCGAAGGTCACCGCCAGCAGTCGCGAACCCATCACCGCAACGTAGGCACCGGCCCCGCGGAGCGGCAAGGCAATATCGAACCGGCCCTGGCGAAGTTCCCGGGAGATGCTTAGCATAGCTATGTAAATTTCCGGCAGCTTCGGGAGGTATCCGGTGGACGGCGTGCCCGCGTTTCCGATGACCCGGCGGTGTCCCTTCGACCCGCCCGCCGAACTCGCCGAGCTACCCCCGGTGTCCCGCGTCCGGCTGTGGAACGGCAGTACGCCGTGGCTGGTCACGCGCTACGACGACGTCCGCGCGGTGCTGCGCGACTCGCGGATCAGCGCCGACTCCGACCGGCCCGGCTACCCGCACCAGAGCGCGGCTTCGGCGGCCCGGCGGCGGCGCGCGAAGTCGTTCATCACGATGGACGGCGCCGAGCACGCGGCCCAGCGGCGCCTGCTGACCGGCGACTTCCTGGTGAAGAAGATGGAGGCGCTGCGCCCGGCGATCCAGCGCATCGTCGACGACCTGGTCGACGAACTGCTGGCCGGCCCGAAACCGGCCGACCTCGTGACGGCGTTCGCGTTGCCGGTGCCGTCGCTGGTCATCTGCGAACTGCTCGGCGTCCCGTATGAGGACCGGGAGTTGTTCCAGGACATCACGAAGGTGATGGTGTCCCGGACGGCGACGCCCGCGGAAGCGGTGCGGGCGACCGAAGAACTGCTGGCGTACCTGGGCGGCCTGGTGGAGCGGAAGGCGGCCGCGCCGGGTGACGACGTCCTGAGCAAGCTGGCGGTGTCCCAGTACGCGACCGGCCGCATGAGCGCCGAAGAGGTGGCGTCGATGGGTCAGCTGCTGCTGGTGGCGGGCCACGAAACGACGGCGAACATGATCGCGCTCGGCACGGTGGCGCTGCTGGAGCACCCCGCGCAACTCGAACTGGTGCGCACGGGCGACGCGGACCTGCTGCGCCGCGCGGTCGAGGAACTGTTGCGCTACTTGAACATCACGCACACGGGCCGTCGCCGGGTGGCGGTCGAGGACCTCGAAGTGGGCGGCGAGCTGATCCGCGCGGGCGAGGGCGTCATCGCGGCGGGCGACGCGGCCAACCGCGACGCCGCCGCGTTCGCCGACCCGGACCGCCTGGACGTGACGCGCGAGGCCCGCCACCACGTGGCGTTCGGGTACGGGGTCCACCAATGCCTGGGGCAGACGCTGGCCCGGGTGGAGCTGCAGGTGGTGTACGGGACGCTGTACCGGCGCATCCCGGATCTGCGGCTGGCGGTGCCCGTGGAGGAGCTGGCCTTCAAGGACGACATGCTGGTGTACGGGGTGCACTGCCTCCCGGTCACGTGGTGAACACCATGCGGTGACCGCGCGCGGTGTCCATGTACTCGCGCACGCGGTGGATCAGCCCGTCGCGGAGCTCGAAGACGAAGCAGTAGTCGTTGGCGTAGTGGTTGCCGTTGGCGAGCGTCGCCGTCATGGTCTCCTCGACGACGACGCGGTCACCGTCGGCGTGGAAGCCGTGGAACGTCACGGTGACGTCGCTGACGAAGAAGCGCGGGAAGTCCTCGGCGAGGAACCGCACGATCGCCTCGCGGCCGACCAGGCGCGACGGCCCGTCGAGGGCGACGGCGGTGGCGTTCCCGGGCGGGGCCGACCATTCGGCGTCTTCGGTGAAGACGGCGGCGATCCGGCCGGCGTCGTGGCTGGCGAACTCCCGCCAGGCGTGCTGAACGATCTCGCGGTTCATGCTCGCGACCCTAGGCGGGGCAACGGGTCCGGTCTGGCGGGTTCGCGACGTGATCACACCGCGCGCTGCAGGGCGTCGATGTGCCGGCCGAGGCGGGCCGAGAGGAACCGGGCGCGGTCGGCGTCGTCGACCTTGCGGGGCACCATCTCCACCAGCATGATCAAGTCGAGGTACACCCGGTACAACCCGAGTCGCGCCCACACCGGCATGCCGAAGCGCACCGGGCCGTCCGCCGCCCGGTAGCCCGCGAGCAGCTCGGGTTCGAGGTCGCGGAACAGTCCCAGCGAGACGAACTCCGCCGCCGGGTCGCCCCAGAACGCCCGCTCGGCGTCGATGATGCCCGACAGGCGGCCGCCGTCGAGCAGGATGTTGCCGTCCCACAGGTCGAAGTGGACCAGCACCGGCGTCGTCACCAGCTCCAGCAGCGGCTCGTGCCGGCGCACCAGGTGCGCGATCTCCGCCGCCGGGCGCGGGAGGTGGACGCCGTAGCGGACGGCGTCGGCCAGGACCGCGTCCGCCATCGCCGTGAACGCCTGCGGCCACGTCGGGTGCAGGGGGTCCTGCGGGTAGCCGAAGCCGTCGCCGGTGACGGTGTGCAGCCCGGCCACGACCTCGCCCAGCTCCCGGTGCGGCCGCGGCCCGTCGGCGGCCTGCGACCACGGGACGCCCGGCAGCTCCGTCATCAGCAGGAACCCCGGCCCCGCGCCGACGACGGACGGCAGCGGGCCGGGAACCCGGCGGTAGTACTCGGCTTCGGTGGCCAGCAGGTCGTGTTCGTGCGACAGGCCCGGCGCGGTGGGGGCGATCTTGAGCACCAGCCGCCGCCCGTCGGCCAGCTCCAGCCGGATCGCCGTGTTGTACGTCCCGCCGCCGATGTTCTCGGCCGCCACCACCGAAGCCGGGTCGATGCCCGATGCCGTCAGTTCCGCGCGCACCCGGCCGAGTCTGCCACTAGCCGCCCGTTTTTTCGCGCGCGTCGGCGAGGTCCTCGGCGGTCGGCGCGTCGTCCTGGGTCAGCCGGCGCCGCCAGTAGCCGGTGAACTCGATGACGCTCTTGGCGAACCCCCGCTCGTGCACGAGGTGACGGCGCAGCGCCCGCACCATCCCCGCCTCGCCCGCGAGCCAGGCCGCCGATCCTGGGCCGAGCGAGGCGCCGCGCACGGCGTCGAGCAGCCTGGCCCCGTGCGGTGCGCCGTCTCGGTGCAGCCAGTGGACGGGCAGCGGCTGCTCCTCCGCCGCGTCCGCCACCTCGACGAACGCCACCGCGTTGTCCACTTCGGACAGGATCGTGGCGATGGCGGGCACCGCCGTCTCGTCCCCGGCCAGCAGCAGGGTGTCCGCTGTGGACAGTGGACGGCGGTACGCGGCGTCCGGACCGTACCGGCCGAGGACGGCTCCGGGCGCCGCCGTCCGCGCCCACGCCGTCGCCGGGCCGTCGGTGTGGCCGGAGTGCAGCACGAACTCGACGTCGATCGTGTCGCCGTCGCGCGAGCGCACGGTGTAGCTGCGCATCACCGGCCGCTCTTCGGCGGGGATCGCCAGGTACGCCTGGTACCAGCGCATGACGTCGCCGTCGTCCGGCGGCAGCCGCACCGGATGACCCGGCGGCGGGAACAGGAGCTTGAGCTGCTGGTCGGGCCACGCCTGGAGGTCACGCAACCCGTCGCCGGTGAACGTGACGCGCACGGTGCGCGGCGTCGGGTGCCGCACCGCCGTCACTTCGAGCAGGCCCGTCGGTTTCACGGCTTCCCCAGGTATTCGCGCAGGTGGCGGGCCGTCAGCGTGGCGGCGTTCTCGACCAGGGCCGCCGGCGTCCCTTCGAAGACGACCCGGCCGCCGTCGTGGCCGGCGCCGGGGCCGAGGTCGATCAGCCAGTCCGCGTGGGCCATGACCGCCTGGTGGTGCTCGATGACGAGCACCGTGTTGCCCGCGTCGACGATCCGGTCGAGCAGCGCGAGCAGCTGGTCGACGTCGGCGAGGTGCAGCCCGGTCGTCGGCTCGTCGAGGATGTACGTCGAGCCCTTCCGCGACATCCGGATCGCCAGCTTCAGCCGCTGCCGCTCGCCGCCGGAGAGCGTGGTCAGCGGCTGGCCGAGCGTGAGGTAGCCGAGGCCGACGTCGGCGAGGCGGTCGAGGACGGTCCGCGCGGTGCCCGTGGCGAAGAACTCGCGCGCCTCGGCGACGGACATCGCGAGGACGTCGCTGATGTTCTTGCCGCGCAGTTCGAACGTGAGCACCTTGGGCGTGAACCGCTTGCCCTCGCACTCTTCGCAGACCGACGCGACGCCGGCCATCATCGCCAGGTCCGTGTAGGTGACGCCGAGCCCCTTGCAGTGCGGGCAGGCGCCTTCCGAGTTGGCGCTGAACAGGCTCGCCTTGACGCCGTTGGCCTTGGCGAACGCGGTGCGGATCGGGTCGAGCAGGCCGGTGTAGGTCGCCGGGTTGGACCGCCGGGAGCCGCGGATCGCCGACTGGTCGACCACGACGACGTCGTCGCGGTGTGCGAGGGAGCCGTGGATCAGCGACGACTTCCCGGACCCCGCCACACCGGTGACCACGGTCAGCACGCCGAGCGGGATGTCGACGCTGACGTCGCGCAGGTTGTGCAGGCGAGCGCCGGTGATCGAGACGTGCCCGGTGGGCGTGCGGACCCGCTCCCGGAGGGTGACGCGGTGGTCGAGGTGGCGGCCGGTGAGCGTGCCGGACGCGCGCAGGCCGTCGACGCTGCCGGTGTAGCAGAGCCGGCCGCCGTCGGTGCCCGCGCCGGGGCCGAGGTCGACGACGTGGTCGGCGATCCGGATCGTCTCCGGCTTGTGCTCGACGACCAGGATCGTGTTCCCCTTGTCCCGCAGGCACAGCAGCAGGTTGTTCATCCGCTCGATGTCGTGCGGGTGCAGCCCGACGGTCGGCTCGTCGAAGACGTAGGTGACGTCGGTGAGGCTCGATCCGAGGTGGCGCACCATCTTCACGCGCTGCGCCTCGCCGCCGGAGAGCGTCGCGGATTCGCGGTCGAGGGAGAGGTAGCCGAGACCGATCTCGACCAGCGAGTCGAGCGTGTCGCGCAAGTTGCCCAGCAGCGGCCGGATCGACGGCGCGTCGAGGCTCCGGACGAACTCGGCGAGGTCGCTGATCTGCATCGCGGCGCAGTCGGCGATGTTCCTGCCGTCGATCTTCGCCGACAGCGCGGCCTGGTTCAGCCGGGCGCCGCCGCACGCGGCGCAGGTCTTGAAGGTGGCGGCCCGCTCGATGAACGCGCGCAGTTTCGGTTGCAGCGATTCGACGTCCTTGTGCAGGTAGAGCCGCCGGACCTTCACCGCGAGACCCTCGTAGGTGACGTTGGTCTTGCCGACCTTCACCTTGCAGGAGTCCTTGTGCAGCAACGCGTCGAGCTGCTCCGGCGTGAAGTCGCGGATCTTGGCGTCGGGGTCGTAGAAGCCGGAGGACAGGTAGGTCTGCACGTACCACGTGTCCGGTGTGAAGCCCGGCACCTGGATCGCGCCTTCGTGGAGGGAAAGGTCGAAGTCGAGCAGCGCGTTGACGTCGAGGTCGGAGACGCGGCCGAGGCCCTCGCAGGCCGGGCACATGCCCTCGGGCAGGTTGAAGCTGAACGCGCCGGACGTGCCGACGTGCGGTTCGCCGAGCCGGGAGAAGGCGATCCGCAGCATCGCGTAGGCGTCGGTCGCGGTGCCGACGGTGGAGCGCGAGTTGGCGCCCATCCGCTCCTGGTCGACGACGATGGCCGCGCTGAGGTTTTCGAGCAGGTCGACGTCCGGGCGCGAGAGGCTCGGCATGAACGACTGGAGGAAGGCGCTGTAGGTCTCGTTGATCAGCCGCTGGGACTCGGCCGCGATGGTGCCGAAGACCAGGGACGACTTGCCGGAGCCGGACACGCCCGTGAATACCGTGAGCCGGCGCTTCGGGATGTCCAGGTCGATGCCGGTCAAGTTGTTCTCCCGGGCCCCCCGGACCTCGATCACGTCGTGGGTGTCGGCGGCCCGCCTGGGTGAGGTCATACCGTCCTTCTTGATAGTTTAGGCTGTAAAGTGATCTCCAGCGTACAATACTTTAGGGTGTAAGGAGTCGGCAAGGTGGTCGTCTTCGCGGGTCAGGGCGACGCCCGCCGGTCCATGGAGCTGCTGTGGGGACCGCGCGTGGTGGCGCCGCGCACGGGGCCCGGGCCGAAGCCGGGGCTGTCGGTGGAGGCGATCGTCGCGGCGGCGATCGACATCGCCGACGCCGAGGGCATGGCGGCGCTGTCGATGCGCTCGGTGGGCGAGCGCCTCGGCCGGACGGCGATGGCGTTGTACACGTACGTGCCGGGCAAGACCGAGCTGGTCGACCTCATGTACGACCGGACCCTGGGGGAGCTGCCGTCGTCGTTTTCCGCTTCGGACGGGTGGCGGCAGGCGGCTCTCGGTTTGGCCGATGCCCTGTGGGACCTGCACTTGCGGCACCCGTGGCTGTTGCAGGTCTCGCCGGCACGGCCGGTGTTGGGGCCGGGGGAGTTCCACGTCCAGGAGACGCTGCTGTCGGTGCTGGCGGCGACGGGGTTGCCGCTGGCGCGGGTCAGGTGGGTGGTGTCGGCGCTGTTCAACGTGGTCCGCGGCTCGGTCCAGGCGGCGGCGGAGTCCCGCCAGGCGGCCCGCGAGACGGGACTGTCCGAAGAGGACTGGTGGGGGGCGCGGTCGGTGCTGCTGGGGGAGCTGGTGCCGGATCTGGCCGCGCGGTTCCCGACGGTGGCGAAGCTGGGCCCGTCGGTCGAAGTGTCGGAGGAGCCCTACTTGGAGCGCGAGGCGCGGCTGTCCTTCGAAGCGGGGGTGGAACTGCTCCTGGACGGCGTCGAAGCGGCGATCGTCAAGGCTTCCGGGCCTCGATGAGGAACCTCGTCGTGTGGGCGACGAACGGGCCGTCGCGCTCGATCAGCTCGTGCAGCTCCCGCAGTTTCGGCAGGTACTGCTCCACCGTGAAGCCCGGGACCATCCAGATCACCTTGCGCAGGAAGTACACCACCGCGCCGATGTCGAAGAACTCGGTCCGCAGCTGCTCGTGGCGCAGGTCGGCCACTTCCAGGCCGGCTGCTTCGGCTTCGCGCACGGCGTGGTCCGGGTGGCGGCTGGTGCGCGCTTCCTCCGGTTGCGGACCGAGGAAGAACTCGACCAGCTCGAACACGCTCGCCGGCCCGACCTGCTGGGAGAAGTAGCTGCCGCCGGGACGCAGGACGCGGGCGATCTCGGGCCAGTTCGTCGTCACCGGGTGACGGCTGGAGACCAGGTCGAAGACGTCGCCGCCGAAGGGGAACTCCGCGGTGGCCACCACGGCGACCCCGCGTGGCCGCAACCGGGCCGAAGCGCGAGCCACGTTCGGTGGCCACGACTCGGTAGCCACCGTCAAGGGCGGCAACGAAGGACAGCCGTCGAGGACCTCGCCGCCTCCGGTTTCCAGGTCGAGCGCCGCCTGGACATCCGCCAGGCGCGAGCCCAGCAAGCGCTGGTAGCCCCAGGACGGGCGGGCTTCGGTGGCCCGGCCGTCGAGCCAGGAGAAGTCCCAGCCGTCGACGGACACCGCTTCGGCTTCGGCGACCAGCGCGTCGAACTTCGACTTCCGCACCGGTGGCGGCGGCACCGGCTTGGCCAGCGTGACGGCGTCGAACGCCACCACCACCGGGCCGCGGCGGGTCTCCACCGTGCACGTCGCCGAGTCGCGGGCCACCAGGTTCCCGAGCGCGTCGGTGAACCCGCCCTCGATCCGGTAGCGCACCACCACCCGCGTGCCCAGCGGCAGGTCGCGCAGCAGCTTCACAGCCGGGCGCTCAGCTCGTCGTCGGACGGCTCGACCAGGAAGCTGCCGTCGTCCCACACGATCGTCGGGATGCGGCGCGCGCCGTCCTGCAGCTCGCGGACGCGGGCTTCGGCGGCGGCGTCCGCCTCGACGTCCACATAGGAATAGTCGACGCCCTCGCGGTCGAGCAGCGCGCGGCTGCGCTGCACGTCCGGGCACCAGGAAGCGCCGTACACCGTCAAACTCACGAAACAACCTCCGAAACAGCGTCGGGAACGGGCGACGGGTGCCCCAGGTCGGTCAGCCACCCGCGGAACACCCGGTGCAGCGCCTCCGCGCCGACGACCTCGCCCAGCGGCGCCAGCGAACGCGGGTGCACCACGAACCCCCGCTGTTGCGGCCCGCCGAGCCCGCCGTGCGACCCCACGTGCGTCTCGAACGGCGACGCCTGGTCCGAGTCCGGATCGTAGCGGCTGTTGATCATCACGTCGGCGCAGTGCGGGAACGTGTCCACCCGCCGGATCAGGTCCGCCGCGTGCGGGCCGTACGGCAGCAGCGGGTCCTCGCCGATCACGACACCCGTGGCCAGCCGGTGGAGGCCGTCGCGGCCCAGCACCACCGGGCCGAACTCGCGGCTGCGGACCAGCAGGAACCCGACCCCGGGGTGGTCCACCAGCGACGGCAGCAGGTCCGGGAACTCGCGCTCGATCGTCTCCAGCTCGACGCGGCCCTCGTGCTCGGTGAACGACACCATCGCGAGGTGCCCGGACACGACCGCCACCACGCCCGGCGCCACGCGGGTCACCGCGCCGGGGGAACCGGACGTCGTGCGCGGCCGGTCGTCGGCGCACTCCGCGTCCTCCACCCGGGCGCGCAGCCGGCGCGCGATCAGGCCGCCGCTCTTCGTCGCCTCCGCCAGTGCCGCGTTGATCTGCCAGCTCTCGGCCTGGCGCCGCTTGCCTGCGGACGCCGACGGCGAACCGCCGCACAGCCGTCCGACGTACGCCTCGATCGTCTCGCCGAACCGCGCGGAGAACGCCTGGCCCTGGGTCTGGCCGTGGTCCGACAGCGCGACGACGTGGTAGCGGCGCGGGGCGAGCCGCGAAGCCCGGTGCAGCCGCGCGATCTGCTGGTCGATCGAGCGCAGCACCGACAGCGTGTCGAACCGCTCGATGCCGGAGTGGTGGGCGACCTCGTCGTAGCCGAGGAAGTCCGCGTACACCACCGGCCGCCCGGCCAGCATGTCGCCGAGGATCGCCGAGACGACGACGTCGCGCGCGATCACCGTCGTGCCCGGCCGGGCGAGCGGGTACCAGCCGCCGCGCGGGATCCGCGGCGCCACGCCCGCCCGGCGCTGGCGCACCGACGCGTTGATCTCGCGGAAGACGTCGACGAGCGCTACGACGAACGTCCGCAGCGCGTTGACCGGGTTCGCGAAGTAGGCGTAGTAACCCGCGCCGAGCCGGTCGCGACGGCGGTGGCGCAGCTTCTTCGGCACCAGCACCGGGATCGAGCTCATGGTGAGGCTGACGTGGTCGGCGTCGCCGGAGAACAGGTTGCCGCGGCTGGCGCCGTCGCCCGACAGCAGGCCCCGCCCGTCGGAGTGGCGCCGTTCGATCTCGGCCGCGTCGGTCGGGTGCGCGCACGCCATCACGTGGTCGCGGTCCTTTTCGTACCAGCGGAAGCCGAGGATGTCGTGGTTGGAGCCGTGCAGGATGCCGCACACGCTCGCGCCGGTCTGGGAGCTCCAGTCGGTGTGCCACGGCGTCAGCGTGTGGCTGCCTTCGGCGAGCCAGGCGGCGAACGTCGGCATGTCGCCGTCGCGGACCGCGCGGCGGACGGTGTCGTACCCGAGTCCGTCGATCTGCAGGAAGACCACACCGGGCGGCTGGTCGGCGACGCCGGCTTCGGGCGTGTGCCGGCGGCGGCGGCGGTTGGCGCGGCGGAAGAAGATCTCGTCCTCGTCGACGGCCAGCGCCGTCGAAATGAGCGCGCCGACGCCGGCCATGGCGACGGTGACGATCACCGCGGTCCGGAAGCCGACCAGCTCGACACCGGGGATCGTCCGGAACACCGCCAGGGTGCCCGCGCCGAGCAGCAGGAACCCGAAGAGCCCGAACGTGAAGAACGCCAAGGGGTAGGCGATCCGCATGGCCAGCGGCCAGACGAAGGCGACCAGCAGCCCCAGCACGAGCGCGCACACCGTGGGCTGCCACCAGTGCGTCATCCGGAAGCCGGGCAGCAGGACGTCGAGCAGGCGCAGGGCTCCGGTGACCGCGGCCCACACGAGGAGGATGCGGGCCACGGCCCGGCCGCCCCGCAACAGGCGGCCCTTCGGCGCGGTCGTCGTCACACGTTCTCCTTGGTCTTGCGCCGCCGACGGGAGATCAGGTTCACCAGCACCGTGACCAGCAGGACCAGCACCGTCGCCAGCAGGGTCGCGATGAGCGGTGAGTCGAAGATGCCCCCGCTGAGGATGCCGAGCAAGCTGTACGCGGTCGCCCAGAGCACGCACGCGACGAGCGCGGCGGGCAGCAGCCGCCGCCACGGGTAGCTCAACGCGGCCGCCGCGAGCAGCACCGGGATCCGGCCGGCCGGGACGAGCCTGCCGATCACGACGAGCTGCCAGCCCCGGCGGGTGAACTGCTCGCGGGCCTTCTCGAGCCGTTCGGCCGGCTGGCGGCGGCTGATCCAGCGGAACGCGGCTTCGCTGCCCAGGCGCGGGATCCCGAACGTCACGACGTCGCCGACGTACGCGCCGAGCACGGCCAGCACGATGACCAGGGGCAGGGACAGGTGGTCGGTGGTGGTGGCGACGGCGGCCGCGGCGCCGACCACGGCACCGGTGGGCACGATCGGGATGATCGAGCCGAGCAGCACGCCGAAGAACACGGCCGGGTACCCGATGGCGGCCGGGTCGGTCCAGTTCACGCGCGGTCCGTCGGCGCGGGGAGCACGACGTCGGCGCCGGGCTCGGTGAACAGCACCTCGGTGCTGCCGCCGGCGGCTTTCACCTCGGCGGCGAACACGCGCGGCGGGTCGGCGAGCAGCCGGCGCATCCGCGCGGTCCGCTTCAGGCCGGGGACGGCGAGGGTGCCCCAGTGCACCGGCACGGCGGCACGCGCCTTGACGATCCCGGCCGCTTTCGCGGCTCGGGCCGGGTCCAGGTGACCCGGCCCGAGGTTCGGCCCCCAGCCCCAGACGGGCAGGAGGGCGACGTCGACCGGGCCGTAGCCCGCCATCCCGGCGAAGAGGTCGGTGTCGCCGGCGTTGTAGACCTTCGTGCCGCCGCCCTCGACGAGGTGCCCGATGGCGGGGCTCTGCGGGCCGTGGGTCAGCCGCGGGCCCCACCGGTGTCCGGAGTGGACGGCTTCGGTGGCGGTGACCGTGAGCGCGCCCTCGGTGAGGGTCTCGCCGGGTGCGATTTCCTCGACGTTCCGGAAGCCCTTCCCGGTGAGCCACGCCCCGGCCCCGCGCGGGACGACGATCCGGGTGTGCCGGCCGAGCAGCCGCAGCGACGGCAGGTGCAGGTGGTCGCCGTGCAGGTGGGAGAGCAGGACGAGGTCGACGCCGGCGTAGGCGTCCGGCGGTGGCGGCGGCACGACCCGGACGAGCCCGCCGACGCGCGCGGTGAGCACGGGATCGGTCAGCACGACCCGGCCGGCCAGTTCGAGCCGGACGGTCGAATGGCCGAGGAAACGCAGGTTGAAGCCGCTCACGGTGTCGAGTATCGCCCTCACCCCCGGCGAACGCCCGGCGGAGTGGCGCGGACAACGCTTCGGCGGTGACGCGCTACCGCCGGCGCACCCGCCGGGCGCGTTTCCGGAGCCGCCGCCGCATCCGGCGCCACCTCGCGCGCAGGTCCGTGCGCAGCGCCTGTTCGGCTTCGCGGTGCATGCCGATCTGGTGCAGCAGCTCGGCGATCCGGACCTGCTTGTCGGTCGGCACCTCAGCGCCCGGCGGGCAGCAGCGACGAGATCCGCAGCGCCGACGTCCCGATCCCGGTCGGCCCGCCGAACCGGGGGTGGTGGCCCAGTTCGGTGCCGGTGTAGCGGCCGGCGTGCTCGTGCCAGTGCGCCACGCCGGCCAGCCAGTCCCGCAGCGAAGGGTCGCCCGCGTGGCGGAACTCCGCGAGCCGCGCCTCGGCCAGCTCGGTGACCACCGCGAAGGCGCGGTCCTCCGAACAGCCCAGGAAGGTCCGCACGACCAGGACGCCGTTGTTGAGCTCGCCCTCGTGCCGGATCTCCTTGCGGTAGGAGTACAGGTCGTTGAGCAGGCCGCCGTAGTCGGCCGCGAGGTTCTTCGGCGCCCGCCGCGCGTGCGGTGCCGCCAGCGTCATCGACAGCTCCGCGCCGAACGTCCGGCGCCGCATCTCGATGTGGTCGATGGGGTCCGGGATCCGGTTCTGCGCCAGGTTCGCCAGCCGCCAGAGCCAGCTTTCGGTCATCGCTTCGACGGCCCGCCGCACCGCGCCGCGGTCGGCCGTCCGCGGCCAGAGGTCGGCGAGCGCGGTTTCGAGGGGGTTCAGCGGGGCCGGCCCGTCTCCCAGGAAGAGCTTCAGGCGTTCGCGCCACGCCTTCGCCGCGGCGAGGTCGCGCGTCGCGCCGAAGACCTCCTGGAACCAGTCGTCGGCGTAGGTGCTCCAGGTCAGCCAGTCGCTGGTGACGTCGAGCCGCTCGGCCGTCGCGTCCGGGTGGATGCCCGCCGCGCACAGCGGCAGGTCGGCGGCGCGCAGCTTGCGTGCGTCCCACACCACGCCGTCGAGCAGGCCCGTCGTCCGCGCCCAGTCGACGTTGCGGCGGCGGCACCGGTCCAGGTGCGGGTTCAGCCGCACCGGGAACGGCGGCTCGACGGCCGGCCGCGCCACGCGCACCTCGCCGAACGGCGAGTGGCCGTAGGCGCGCAGCCGCTGCGGCGCGGTGGCGAGCACCGACGACAGGATCCGCGCGGCCTGCGGCCGGTCGTCGAGCGCGCCTTCGTTCATGTAGCGGCTGGAGCGCAGGTGCCACTCGTGCCCACCGGACTGCCAGTCCTGCAGGCCCTTGACGTAGGCGAACGTCGCCGCGCGCGCCGCCGGGTCGACGCCGTGCTCGTCGAAGAGCGCGGGGACCTCGGTGAGCGCCGTGTGCTCGAACTGGTGCAGCCGCGAGGTGATGAGGTCGTTGACCGCCTCGGCCGCCTCCTGCGTGGTGAGATCCAGGAACTTCTCGAACACGAGCACGCCGTTGGACAGCTCGCCCTCGTCCTGCACTTCCCGTTGGTAGGAGAAGAGGTCGTTGCGCAGGTGGACGCCGTCGGCGAAGCAGTCGCGCAGGACTTCCAGGGGTCTCGTCGCGGCGATCGCGTCCGGGACTTCGGCGTGCACCGAGTGCTCGACGAGGTTCGCCGACCACGGCGCGCCGCCGACCTTCCGCCGCATCTCGACGTACTCGATGGGGTTGGCGAGCCGGCCTTCGTTGATGTTCGCCAGCTCCCACAACGACTCTTCGAGCAGGGCCTTCGTGCTGTCGACGAACCGGCGCCGCCACGCGGCCGAGCGGTGCGGGACCGTCCGGGCCCACAGGTCGGCGAGGCCGCGCTCGACCGGGTTCTCCGGCGTCGCGGTGATCTCGCCGTCGGCCGGCATGAAGAGGTCGATCCGGTCGAGGTGGGTGCGCGCGTTCTCGATGTCGCCGGTGCGCTTGTACAGCTCGAGGAAGTGGTCGTCGAAGTAGAAGACCCAGACGTACCAGTCGGTGATGACGTCGAGCTCGGCCGCGCCGGCGTCCGGGTGGGTGTAGGCGCAGAGCAGCGCGTAGTCGTGGGAATCGAGGTCGTGCTCGGTCCAGACGACCGTGCCGTGCTGCGGGACGTCGATCATGTCCATCCCGCGCGCCCACGCCTTGCTGTGCGCGCGGGCCCGTTCCAGGTGCGGGTTCAGCCGCGCCGGGTAGGGCATGTAGAACTCGGGGAGGACGAAGGGCTGCTCAGGCACCTCGTGAGGCAACCAAAGACGCGGGTGCCCGCCAAGAGGAGCAGGCGGGGTTGCACACGAACGGGTCGGGCGCTTCCCCCGGCCGGCCCAGCGACGACAGGAGTGCACATGACCGAGACCCGAGTGGTCGACAACCGCGACGAGAGCCGTTACGACCTGTGGGTCGACGAGAAGCCGGCGGGTTCGGCGTACTACGACGAGCGCGGCGACCTGACGGTGTTCACCCACACCGAGATCGACGACGCGTTCTCGGGGCAGGGGCTGGGGAAGGTGCTGGCGGCCGGCGCGCTCGACGACGTTGTCGCGAAGGGCCGGACGATTGTGCCGGTGTGCCCGTTCATCGCCGGATACCTGAAGAAGAACCCGGGGTACGAGGACCACGTTCGGTGGCCGAAGGGCTGAATGAGTCATTCGTGTCGTCGGGTGACAGGGGCAGCGTTCCGCGGGCGGGGCGGGGGCAGCTGTTCCTGTCAAAGCCCTTCCGGCACCCCGAAGCTGTCATTGTGACTACGGCCGGCAACACCGCGTCAAGGCGGGAAAGCGTGCCTTGACCCGGCGCTGCCGGCCGTGTTCTGGCTTCGGATCGGGGTGCGGGGAGGTCTGGGTCCTCGTCGGTGCCTGTTCTCGGGGCCCCTCGCCTTTGGCGTCGGCCTTTGGCGGTGGGCAGTCGTTCAGTCGGCGGTTACGCCGAACGCATCAGTGTCACTGCGGCGAATGGGTCCTTAACGCGAGGTATGTCCGGATCTGCTGGTTATTAACCAACCTTCGTCGGTGTTGCGTTGGTTGCCCGGCAACGAAAGTGACCGGCGCAGGCTTCGAACCGGCAACCTGGAGGAAGTTGATGACTCCCCGGAAGACCGCCCTCAAGACCTTCGCCGTCTTGTCGGCCGCCGCGCTGACGGCGGGCGTGTGCTCGTCGGCGGCCACCGCGTCCCCGCTGGCCTTCGCCGCGATGCAGGCCAAGGCCATCACCAGCGCCACCCAGGTGGCGAACGCGCTCGGCGCCGCTTCCGGCGGTGTCTACCTCGAGAACGGCAAGGCCGTCGTCAACGTCGTCGACGACGCCGCCGTGCAGCAGGTGCAGGCCGCCGGCCTCACCGCGAAGAAGGTCAAGCACACCTTCGCCGCGCTGACCGGCGTCAAGAACCAGCTCGACGCGGTGAAGAACGTCCCGCAGACCGCGTGGGGCATCGACACCAAGACCAACCAGGTCGTCGTCAAGGTCTACGACGCCGCCAGCAAGGAGACCGCGGACAAGGTCGGTGCGGCCGCCGCCAAGTACGGCGACAGCGTCCGGGTCGAGCACCGCACGGGCAAGCTGGAACTGCACATCCAGGACGGCGACGCCATCCAGAACAGCCAGGGCCGCTGCTCGCTCGGCTTCAACGTGACGCGCGGCGGCGAGCCGTTCCTGCTCACCGCGGGCCACTGCACCAACCTCGGCGGCACCTGGTCCGGCGGCGACGTCTCCGGGGCCGAGGTCGTCGAGAGCGACTGCCCCGGCGCCGACTCCGGCCTGCTGACCCGCCCGAACGGCACCGGTCCCGGCGAGATCAACACCGGCCAGGCGATCACCAGCGCCGCGGAGCCGACCGTGGGCGAGCAGATCCAGAAGCAGGGCTCGACCACCGGCGGCGGCAGCGGCGAGGTCACCTCGGTCGACGAGTCGGTCAACTTCGACGTCGGCGTG
Source organism: Amycolatopsis sp. NPDC003865 (assembly GCF_053605345.1). Classification (NCBI taxonomy): domain Bacteria; kingdom Bacillati; phylum Actinomycetota; class Actinomycetes; order Pseudonocardiales; family Pseudonocardiaceae; genus Amycolatopsis; species Amycolatopsis sp. NPDC003865. Next base: position 21,395 of record NZ_JBSGJA010000023.1, read on the forward strand.
CTCAACCACGAGTTCGGCACCACCGCGCACACCGACCACGGTGACTCGGGTGGCCCGGCCTACGACGGTGAGAAGGGCCTCGGCACGCTGTCCGGCGGCGACACCGTGACCAGCTACTTCTACCCGCTCACCCTGGAGCTGCAGGCCTACGGGCTCGAGCTCGCCTGATAGAGACCCGCGGGGGTCCCGTCACACGTGTCGAGGGCGCGTGGCGGGACCCCCGCTTCCATTTCAGAGCCGCTTCGCCCGGTAGACGGCGTCGGTGTGGTGGCCCTCGCCGCGCGTCTCGCACGTCTCGACGAGCCACTCCCAGGCGTCGCCCAGGTAGTTCGTGATCTCCTCCGGCTCGAAGAACAGCTCCTCCGGCGGCTTCTGGCCGTCGAACTCGCGCATGGCCTTCGGCGAGTGCCCGACGACCAGCAGCGACCCGCCCGGCCGGATGGCCGCGGCCGCCGCCGTGAAGACGTCGCGGCGCAGGTCCGGCGGCAGGTGCATGTACTGCGCGGAGATCAGGTCGTAGCTCTCCTCCGGCTGCCACTCCAGGATGTTCTTGTGGAGCCAGCGGACGGTCACGCCCGCTTCCCGGCCTGCTTCTTCGGCGCGGGCGAGCGCGACCGTCGAGATGTCGGCGCCGTCGACCGTCCAGCCCCGCTTCGCGAGCCAGATCGCGTCGCCGCCTTCGCCGCACCCGAGGTCGAGGGCGCGCCCGGAAGCCAGCCCCTCGACCTCGGAGCTCAGGTTCGCGTTGACGTTCCCGCTCCAGATCCGGTGCTCGTCGCGCTGGTACATCTCCTCCCAGAACTCCTGCTTGAGCATGTCTTCGACGATCATGGGCCCCTCGTGCGGCATGGTTCCTCCTCGGTGACGTCCCCAGCATGCGGAGGACGTCACCGAGGAGGCAAATCGCGTTGCCGGAATGGCAACTCAGGCCGTGCCGTACACCTGCATCTCGTACAGCGAGTAGCCGTAGGACGTGCCGCGCGTGACGCCGTTCATCCGCACGTAGCGGCCGCTGCCGGTCAAGCCGGTGAGGTCGTCGGTGGCGCCGTTGCCGCTGGTGGTGCTGTAGACCGTCGTCCAGTTCGTGCCGTCGGCCGATGTCTGGATGCTGTAGGCCTTGCCGTAGGCGGCTTCCCAGGTCAGCTTGACGTGCGAGACCTGCTTGGTGGCGCCGAGGTCGACGCGCAGCCACTCGCTCGACGAGCCTTCCTTCGACGCCCAGCGCGTGCCGGTGAGGTTGCCGTCGAAGGCCGCGCTCGCCGGGTAGGACGACGACTCCGTCGACGACGCCGTCGCCGGTTTGCCTTGCGAGAGCAGGGTTTCCGTGCCCCCGGTGATCGTCACGCCGAGCGACGTGGTTTTCGAGCCGCCGGTGATGGTGACGGTCGCCGAACCCGGGCTCGTGGCCGCGGCGGCGGCGACCGTGACCGTCGAGGTCCCGCCGGCCGGCACCGACGCCGGCGCGAAGGACACGGTCACTCCCGCGGGCGCCCCGCTCGCGGACAGCGTGACGGCGTCCGTGCTGGTGACGGTGGCCGTCGCCGAAGCACCCGGCGCGACCGACACCGACGAAGGCGTCACGCTGAGCCCGCTCGGTGTGCCGGCCGCGGTGAACGTCCAGCGGGCCTGGGCGCCGGAGCAGCTGCCCGCGGTGAGCGTCGAGCCCGAGGCGCGGAAGCACTTCTTGCTCGTCTGGATGTCGGAGATGGTGCCGTCGGGGTTGATCGACCACTGCTGGGCCGGGCCACCGGTGCAGGTCTGCAGCACGATCGAGCTGCCCGAGATGCCGGCGCACTTGTCGTTGATGACGAGGAAAGCGCCGTGGAAAGTGAACCGTTGCGCGTCGCTTCCGGTGCACGCGGCCACTTTCAGCGTGGTGCCGCTGCTGGGCGCTTCGAGGCAGGTGCCGGTGGAGTTGTTCCGGTACTGGCCGACCGTCGTGTTCGGTTGCGCGCCGCCCCAGCATTCACCCGTGCTGGTGTTGAAGATCGGCGTCGCGTCGTAGGGCTCGTCCGACGGCGGGTCGACGACCACCGGCTCCATGACCGGCGTGTTGTCGGGGTTGTAGTGCGTCAGCGCGTCTTCGCAGTCGATCGCGTCGAACGCGCTGCCGCCCTGGCCGCCGAGCCAAAGGTCGATGTGGCGCAGGCCGGGTCCGCCGTTCGGGCCGTGGCTGTTCCAGTCGTCGGAACATTCGTCGCAGCCGTCCTCCATGATGAAGTACTTCTTCACGCGCGGTACCCAGACCTTGGTGCCGGGCTTGAGTTCGTCGCTGCTGGTGGCGAAGGTGATCGGGTCGGCGTAGGTGCCCTTGCCGCCCGCGGTGTCGTGGATCCGCGGGTAGGAGATGTCGCCGCCGGGCGGGGTGTTGTCCCACCAGCCGTAGAAGGTGAGGAACGTGGGCTGCGTGGTGGCCGCGTCGGCGACGCCGGTTCCGGCGGTGGCCAGCGCGAGGAACAGGGTCACGACGAGCACGAGCGCGCGCCGGGTCATGCTGCCTCCGGGAGGGGTGGGGCGGACGATGACTGCGGCGTGGGTCCAGGTTCGCCGGGCGGCGGCGCCCCGTCAAGACCTGTTCGTAAAGTTTCCTAACGAATCCGGTTCGTGTCCCGGTCGCCGGGAAAACCGCCCGCGCCGGCGGTCCGCTCGGCGAAGATGACGCCATGAGCGAACAACGGGAAGTCGTGGTCACCGGGGGCGGCACGGGCATCGGGCTGGCGATCGCCGCGCGCTTCGCGGCGGCGGGTGAGCGCGTCACGATCACGGGACGGCGCAAGGACGTGCTGGAAGCGGCGGCGGAGAAGCTCGGCGCGCGGGCGGTGGCGTTCGACGCGAGCGACCCGGAGGCGGTGCAGGCCGCGCTGGCGGAACTGCCTTCGCGGGTGGACGTCCTGGTCAACAACGCCGGGGGCAACACCGATCGGGTCCGGGAGGCCCCGGTCGGGCTCGCGGGCCTGGCGGACGCGTGGCGCGCGAACTTCGAGGCGAACGTCGTTTCCGCGGTGCTGGTCACGACGGCGTTGAAGCCGCGCTTCGCGGACAACGTGCGGGTGGTGACGCTCGGGTCTGTCGCGGCGAAGCAGGGTTCGGGCTCGTACGGCGCGGCGAAGGCGGCGATCGAGGCGTGGAACACCGACCTGGCGCGGCAGCTGGGCGCGGCGGGGTCGGCCAACGTGGTGGCGCCGGGAGTCACCCTCGACACGGAGTTCTTCCACGGCACGGTTTCCGAGGAATGGGTGGCCGCACGGGTGTCGGTGGCCTTCGACAAGCGGGCGGGGACACCGGAGGAGGTCGCGGCCGCGGTGGCGTTCCTGGCTTCGCCGGAGGCTGGGCACGTGACCGGGCAGGTGGTGCACGTCAACGGCGGGGTGTACGGGGCTCGCTAGGCCATCCGGGTCGGAAGTGGGTCGAACGTCCCACGACCGCCGCGGTTCTCTCCATGGTGGAAGTGTCCAGACCACCGCACGAGAGGTGTGATCCGCCGTGACGGCAGCGTCCGCAACCCCGGCCCTCCCGACGGCACGACCGGCCGGCTGCCCGTACGACCCGCCCGAAAACTACGCCGCCCTGCGGGAAACCGCGCCGACGTCGCAGGTGCGCTGCCCGGCCGGCATGGACGCCTGGCTGGTGACGCGCTACAGCGACGTCCGCGCGGTGCTCGCCGACCGGACCATGAGCTCGCGCGGTGCGTCCTCGGTGCACGTCAACCCGAACGCCGACCTCGACGAGGAGGTCAGCCCCGGCTCCATCATCCAGCTGGACGGCGCCGCGCACTCCCGCATCCGGAAGATGGTCATCGCGGAGTTCACCGTGCGGCGCGTGGAGGCGATGCGCGGCTACGTCCAGGAGCTCGTCGACACCCACCTCGACGCGATGCTCGCCCGGCCGGGGGAAGCCGATCTGGTGCGGGACTTCGCGTTGCCGATCCCGTCGCTGGTGATCTGCGAGCTGCTCGGCGTCCCGTACGCCGACCGCGCGCGGTTCCAGCGCCAGAGCGGCCTGCTCGTCAGCACCGACACCACCCGCGAAGAGGGACAGCAGGCCTACGACGAGCTTTCCGGCTTCCTGGCGGAACTGTTCACCGACAAACAGCGGAATCCGCGGGACGATCTGTTCAGCAGGCTGATTTCGCGCGGCGAACGGACCGGCGACCCGCTCACCATGGAGGAACTCGTGGTGCTGGGCCTCAGTCTCCTGGTCGCCGGCCACGAGACGACGGCCAACATGATCGCGCTCAGCACGCTGGTGCTGCTGGAACACCCGGCCCAGCGCGACGTCGTGCTGGCGGCGCCGGAGCGCGCGGTCGAGGAGCTGCTGCGGTACCTGTCGGTCGTGCAGTTCGGCGTGCTGCGCTACGCGACCGCCGACGTCCAGGTCGGTTCGCGCTCGGTCAAGGCGGGGGAGTGGCTGGTGGCCGCGCTGAACTCGGCGAACCGCGACGAAGACCTGTTCCCGGGCGCGGACAAGCTCGACTTCCACCGCGACTCGCCGCGCACGCACGTGGCGTTCGGCTTCGGGGCGCACCAGTGCATCGGCCAGCAGCTCGCGCGCGTCGAGCTGCAGGAGGCGTTGACGCGGCTGTTCCGCCGGGTGCCGGACCTGCGGCTGGCGGTGCCGCGGGAAGAGCTGGCGTTCAAGCACAACACGCTGGTGTACGGGGTGCGGGAAATGCCGGTCGCCTGGGGCTGAGAATGGCGGCATGACAGCTTCACCGGCGCGACGGCTGTGGGCGGCCATCGAACCTCTGCACGCGGTCGTGTACTTCGCGCCGGAAACGGCTGCCGCGGCGAAGGAGGCCGGCCTGCGGGGGTACTGGATGGGGTACTTCGCCGGCCGCCTCGCGCCGCTGGGTCCGATCGGCCCGGTGCCGGCGACGTCCGTGCTGTTCGGCTTCGCCCCGCCGATGGTGGCGCGGGCGCTGCCGGACGCGTGGTCGTTCGCCTCGCCGGAGGACGTGCTCGGCTCGCGGCTGGCCGCCGTCGGAACCGCGCTGGAGCGGGTCGTGGGTTCCGCGCACGACGAACTGACGGACCTGCTGGAGCGGGCCGCCGCCGCGTGCCGGTACGACGGACGCCCGCTCGCCGCGGCCTGGTCCGCGGTGCCCCGGCCGGCCGGCACGCCGGGCCGGCTCTGGCTGGCGGCGACGGTGCTGCGCGAGCACCGCGGCGACGGCCACGTCCTGGCCGCGGTCCACGCCGGGCTGACCGGCCTGGAAACCACGCTGACCCACATCGGTGACGGCGTCATCGGCCGCGCCGACGTCCAGCCGCACCGAGGCTGGACGGAGGAAGACTGGACGGCGGCCGCCGCGCGCCTCCGGTCCCGCGGTCTGCTCGATGCGCAGCACCGGCTGACCCCGGCGGGCGCGGCTGTGCGCACCCGCCTCGAGGAGGACACCGACCGCTTGGCGTCGGCCCCGGTGGACGCGCTGGGCGAGGACCTGGAGCGGCTCCTGGAGCTGGCGGTCCCGCTCAGCCGGGCGGTCGTCGACGCGGGCGTCGTCCCGGTCCCGAACCCGATGGGCGTCCCGCGGCCCTGAGTGTCGATTCCGCCGGGTCCCGTTCGACGCACCGGTGAAACCCGGACCTCGGAGGGACTCATGACGGTGCTCGACGGCAAGAACGCGATCATCTACGGCGGCGGTGGCCGGATCGGCTCGGCGGTGGCCGCGGCCTTCGCCGGGGAAGGGGCGAGGGTGTTCCTCGCGGGCCGCACCCGCGCGCGGCTCGACGTGGTCGCCGAGCGGATCCGCGCCGCGGGCGGCTCGGCGGAAGTGGCGGAGGTGGACGCCCTCGACGAGCGGGCGGTCGACGAGCACGCCGACGCCGTGGCCGCCGAGGACGGCCTGGACATCTCGTTCAACCTGATCGCCCACGGCGACGTCCAGGGCACGCCGCTGATCGACATGACACCGGACGACTACGACCGCCCGGTGCGGACGGCGGTCCGGACCCAGTTCCTGACGGCCCGCGCGGCGGCCCGCCACATGGTGAAGCAGCGGTCGGGGGTGCTGCTGTTCTTCGGCGGCGCGGGCGAACCGGTGCGCGAGTTCTCGGTGGGCGGGCTGCAGGTGGCGTTCCACGCGCTCGAGGCGATGCGCCGCCAGCTGGCCGCGGAGCTGGGCCCGCACGGCGTGCGGGCGGTGACGCTGCGGACGGGCGGCATCCCGGAGACCCTCCCGGCGGAGTTCGCGGGCCGGGAAGCGATCGAGGCGAGCATCGCGGGCAAGACGATGCTCGGCCGCGCGGCGACGCTCGCGGACGTGGGCGCGGTGGCGGCGTTCGTGGCGTCGGACCGCGCGCGGTCGATGACGGCCTCGACGGTCAACGTCAGCTGCGGTGCCCTGGTGGACTAGCTACTTGCGCGACGAGATCTGCTGCACCATCCAGGCGTTGCCGTCCGGGTCGGCGAAGTGGACGAACCCCACGTTGTCCAGGTTCGCTTCGCCGTCCCAGGCGCCGGTGCCGTAGACCTCGATGTCGCTCACCTCGACGCCGCGCTCCCGCAGCATCGCGTGGGCCTTCGGCAGGTCGTTGACCACCAGCTGCAGCCCCTTCAGCGAGCCGGGCGGCATGTCCGGCACCGCGCCTTTGCCGATCACCACCGAGCAGCCCGAGCCCGGCGGGGTCAGCTGGACGAACCGGGCGCCTTCGCCGACCGTCATGTCGTGGTCGACGGTGAAACCGACCTGATCGGCGTAGAAGGCCTTCGCGCGGTCCACGTCGGACACCGGCACCACGACGACTTCGAGCGTCCATTCCATGTGACGCACGTTACCCGCGCCGCTCGACCACCAGCCGCTGGTGGCGGGCGGCGCGGACGCGGTCGCCGCACGTCGTCGAGCACCAGCGGCGGCGGGCGTGCTCGCGCAGGAAGAACCGCACGCAGCCGTGGGCCTCGCACGGGCGCACCAGCGCGGCGAGGTCGCCGGTGACGACGTCGATCGCGTCGCGGGCCAGCGCGGCCAGGGCCGCTTCGAGGCTGCCGGGGCGCGTGCTGCGCCATTCGCGGTGGGGCCAGACGAGCTGCGGTGCGGCGGCGTCGGCGCGGGCGGCCGCGTTCACCGTCTCGACGGCGTCGGCGGAAGGGACGCGCTCCTCCGTCACCGCCGCCAGCAGCTCGCGAACGGCCGCGCGCAGGTCGGTGACGCGGCCGAGGTCGTCCGCGCCGAGCGTGGGCAGGCCCAGCCACCCGGCGGCGTCCGCCGGGCCGGCCAGGTCGTCGACCTCGCCGCCCGCGCTCAGCCGGCGGGTGTTGACCAGCGCCAGCGCGGGCGAGCGCTCCTCGCCGGGTGCCGCAGTGACCACGTTCGCCTCCCGAACTCCGGTCTCCATGTTGACAGTGTACGTCGTCTCATGGATAAATGAGTCAATAAACATGAGACGTGAGGAGTGACCGATGGTCGCCGTGCACCACCGCTTCGCCACCGTCGCCGGGCACCGGCTGTTCTACCGGGAGGCCGGGCCCGCCGGCGCGCCCACGATCGTGCTGCTCCACGGGTTCCCGACGAGTTCGCACATGTACCGGCACCTCATCCCGGCGCTGGCCGACCGCTACCACGTCGTCGCGCCGGACTACCTCGGCGCGGGCGCGTCCGACGCGCCGTCGGCCGACGAGTTCACCTACACGTTCGACGCGCTCGCCGAACTCACCCTCGGCCTGCTCGACGAGATCGGCCTGGACCGCTTCGCGCTGTACATCCAGGACTTCGGTGCCCCGGTCGGCCTGCGCATCGCGGCCGGGAACCCGGACCGGGTCACGGCGATCGTCACGCAGAACGGCAACGCCTACGTCGACGGGCTGGGCGCCGGGCTGCCGCAGAAGCTGGCCGCCGGCACGCTGACCGAGGAAGACCTGCGCGGCATGGTCAGCCTGGACGCCACGAAGGCGCAGTACCTCGACGGCGTCCCCGACCCGGCGCTGGTCAGCCCGGACGTCTGGATCCACGACCAGGCCCTGCTCGACCGGCCCGGCGGCGCCGAGATCCAGATGGCGCTGCTCGCCGACTACCACCACAACATCGGCCTCTACCCGAAGTTCCACGAGTACTTCCGGACCAGCGGGGTCCCGCTGCTGGCCGTCTGGGGCGGCAACGACGCGATCTTCGTCGCCGACGGCGCCCGCGCCTACGCCCGCGACCTGCCCGACGCCGAGATCCACCTGCTCGATGCGGGCCACTTCGCGCTGGAGACGCACCTGGACGCCATCGCCGGGTACATCCGGGGTTTCCTCGGGCGGGTGCTGCCCGTTGAGCGGGATGCCGGTTGACCACCCGGTCGCCGCGCTCGTAGGGTTTTTTCCGACCTCCGCCGTCGTCAGCACTCATGGAGGACGGTATGGGCAGACGGATTCGGGCGGGGGCGATCGCGCTCGCGCTGGTCGCCGCGACGATCACCCCGGCGGGCGCCGCGGATTCCCTGTTGTCGCTGGGGAAACCGGTGACGGCGTCGTCGTCGGGCGGGTGCTGCCCGGCGGCGAACGCGGTCGACGGCGACTCCGCGACCCGCTGGGCCAGCGCGGCGGGCGTCGATCCACAGTGGATTTACGTCGACCTCGGCGCGGTCGCGCACGTCAGCCGCGTGCGGCTGCAGTGGGACGCTTCCTGCGCCACCGCCTACGAGATCGACACCTCCGCCGACCACGGCACGTGGACGAAGATCTACGCCACCACCGCGGGCAAGGGCGGGGTCGAAGACCTGACCTCGCTCGACGGCACCGGCCGCTACGTCCGGGTGTACGGCACGAAACGCTGCCGCACTGACGCGTCGAAGGGCTACTCGCTGCAGGAGTTCGGCGTCTACGGGTCGACCGGGGACGTCACGCCGCCGACCCCGCCCGGCACGCCGACGCTCGACGCGGTCACCGCGACGAGCGCGACCATTTCGTGGACCGCGGCGAGCGACGACGTCGGCGTCACGGGCTACGACGTCTACCGTGACGGCCAGCTCTGCGCGAGCACGACCGGTGCGCTCACGGCCACCTGCGGGAACCTCGGCCCGAAGGGCACCTACGGCTTCTACGTCAACGCGCGTGACGCGGCCGGGAACGTCTCGCAGGCCAGCGGCACCCTGTCGGTGACCACGCCGCCGTCGGACGACCACACGCCGCCGTCGGTGCCGGGGAACGTGCACACCACCTCGGTCGGCAGCACGTCGATCGGCCTCGCGTGGACGGCGTCGACCGACGACGTCGGGGTCACCGGCTACCGGATCTACGACTCCGGCACGCAGATCGGCACGTCCGACTCGACGAGCACCACCCTCGGCGGCCTGACCCCGGCCAAGCCGTACCACCTGCAGGTGCGGGCCGTCGACGCGAACGGCAACCTCAGCGACCCGAGCACGCCGGTCCTGGACGTCACGACCACCGGCGGGTCGGGCTGCACGCCGTCGCAGGGCGTCTGCGGGGCGACGCAGGTCGCGACCGACGACGACGTCGTGTGGGGCCTGGTGACCCTGCCCGACGGGACCGTCCTCTACAACCAGCGCGACGCGCACGACATCGTCCACCTGAACCCCAGGACGGGGGCGAAGAAGACCATCGGCGTCGTGCCGAACGTGCAGAGCACCGACGGCGAAGGCGGCCTGACCGGGCTGGAGATCAACCCGGCGTCGTTCGCGGCCGACCACTGGCTCTACATCATGCACACGTCGCCGAACGACAACCGGATCGTGCGGATCAAGTACGACCCGGCCGCCGACTCGCTCACCACGAGCACCGAGCAGGTCCTGCTGACCGGCATCGCGCGCAACAAGTTCCACAACGGCGGCAGGCTGCGGTTCAGCCCGGACGGCAAGTACCTGTTCGCCGGCACGGGCGACGCGCAGAACGGCGCCAACGCGTCGAACACCAGCAGCCCCAACGGGAAGGTGCTGCGGATCAACCCGGACGGCTCGATCCCGGCGGACAACCCGTTCCACAACGCGGTGTGGAGCTACGGGCACCGGAACGTCCAGGGCCTGGCGTTCGACTCGCAGGGCAGGCTGTGGGAGCAGGAGTTCGGCAACAGCGTCATGGACGAGACGAACCTGATCGTGAAGGGCGGCAACTACGGCTGGCCGTCGTGCGAAGGGACGTCGGGGTCGTGTGACACGGCGGGATTCATCGCGCCGAAGAAGACGTACCCGGTGGCGCAGGGCTCGTGCAGCGGGATCACGATCATCCGCGACGCGCTGTACGTGGCGTGCCAGCGCGGCGCGCGGCTGTACCGGGCGGTGATCAGCGGCAGCTCGCTGACGAACTTCCAGACGTTCTTCAGCGGGACGTACGGCAGGCTCCGCACGGTGGAGCCGGCGCCGGAGGGCCGGATGTGGCTGGCGACCAGTGTGGACGGTGACAAGGACAGCACCCCGCACAACAGCCACAACAAGATCCTGCTGGTGACGGTCGGCTAGGTCCGGCGGGCACCGTGGTCGGCGGAGCGTGGCACACTTCGTCGACCACGATGCCAGTCAGGGGAGCACGACGCATGACCGATCGTCCGGCGAGGCGAACGCAGGAGCAACGACGCGCCGAGACCGAGCGGCGCGTGCTGGACGCGGCCATGGCGCTCATCGCGCGCAGCGGGTCCCGTGCGGTCACGCTCGCCGAGGTCGGGGAAGCCGCGGGCTACAGCCGCGGCATCGTCTACCACCACTTCGGCAGCCGGGAACGGCTGCTGGAAGCCGTGCTCGACTCCGCGCAGCGGTTCGACGTGCCCGAGTACCAGGGCGACGGCCTGGAGCACCTGGCGCGGATCGTCGCGGCGTACCTGCGCAACGTCGTCCGGCGGACGCCCTCGGCGCGCGCGTTCCTGCAGCTGTGGGGCGAGGCGATCGCGGCCGACCCCCTGCTGGCGCCGCTGTTCGCCCGCCGGGACGCCGACTTCCGGCTGCTCCTGGCGAACGTGGTCCGCCAGGGCGTCGCCGACGGGTCCGTCCGGCCCGACGCGAACCCGGCCGCGGCCGCCGTGCTGGTCGTCGCCCTGGTCCGCGGGACCGGGCTGCAGCTCATCGCCCAGCCCCCGGTGCGCAACGTCCCCGCCCTCATCCGGGAGGCGACGCGCTCGGTGCGCGGGGCGTTCGCCGTCACGCCGTAGCTTCCGGCCGTGGTCGCCCGCGCCGGCCGCTGCTACACTTACTTGCATACATGCACGCAAGTTAGGAGTGGAAGATGGCTGTTCCCCTGGTACTCGTGCACGGCAACCCGGAGAACACCGGCGTGTGGGGACCACTGATCGCCGCGCTCGGCCGGGACGACGCGGTGACGCTGTCCCCGCCCGGCTTCGGGGTGCCCGCGCCGGACGGCTTCTCCGCCACCGTCGAGGGGTACCGCGATTGGCTCGCCGCGCGGCTGGAGCAGTTCAAGGAGCCCGTCGACCTCGTCGGCCACGACTGGGGCGGCGCGCACGTCGCCGGGATCGCGATGACCCGCCCGGACCTGATCCGCAGCTGGGCGTCGGACGCGCTCGGCCTCTTCGCCCCGGACTACGTCTGGCACGCGCGGGCGCAGGTGTGGCAACAGGAAGGGGCGGGCGAGGCCTCGGTGAAGGAGATCTTCGGCGGCTCACTGGAGCAGCGGCTGGCGGTCGTGGGCGCCCTCGGGATGACCGGCCCGGCCGCGGAACGCGTGGCCGCCGGGATGGACGACGGCATGGGCCGGGCGGTGCTCTCGCTCCTGCGGTCGGCCGCCCAGCCGGTGATGGCCGAGGCGGGCCGCGACCTGGCGAAGGCGCGGCAGCGGCCCGGGCTGGCCCTGATCGCTCTCGCGGACGTCGACCAGGCCAGCGGAACGCCCGCGCAGCACCGGTTCGCGGCCGAGGCCGCCGGTGCCGCGATCGCCGAGCTCCCCGGTACCGGGCACTGGTGGCCGGTGACGGACCCGCACCCGGTGGCGCGGGCCCTGACCGCGTTCTGGTCCCGGTTGGACAGTTAGCCGCCGAGGAGGCGCGAGAGCGCATCCCGCGCTCTCGCGTCCTTCTCCGCCAACGCCGTCAGTTCCTGGGCGAGCGCCGCCAGCCAGTCGTCGACCGCGGCTTCCCTGCGGCTGATCACCACACCGCGGACCACCTGGTGGATCTCCGCCGCGACCCCGCCGTGCTCGCCGGCGCTCAGCACGAGGACCCGGTCCGGCGTCCGCACCCGCACCGCCGTCGCCTGCCCGTCCCGGCCGGCCACGCGATCGGCGAACGTCCGCCGCCGGTCGACCTCGACCATGCCCGGCGGCAGCGCGCTGCCCAGCGTGTCCGACAAAACCCGGTGGTAGGACTCGACGTCCGCGCGGTCGACGCGCAGGGCCGCGGCCACCAGGTGGAAGTCCAGCTCGCCGCCCATCAGTCGGTGAGGGGCAGCACGAGCTGCGGCTTGGCGATGTGGTGGTCGGCCCGCAGCGGCTTCACCGCCGTGCCGATCGCGAAGAACTCCGTCGTGTGCCCGCCCCAGCGGTGCGGCAGCGACAGCAGCTGCACCCCGACGATGCCTTCCGCCTCCAGCTGTTCGGCCTCGGCCTGCATCCGCGACATCGCGAGCTCGCGCGCGTCGTACAACGCCTCGGTGTACTGCGGGATCTCGACGTTCTGGCCGATGTTGCCCACCATCTGCCGGAACCGCTGGTGCGCGATGTGGTAGACGCACGTGCCCATCACCATGCCCAGCGGCGCGTATCCGGCCTGCACCAGCGTCCAGAAGTCCTGGCCCGACAGGTCGGAGGTGAACGGCTGTCCCGTGTTGTTGCGCCACTCACCGGGTTCGTCGGCCTTCACCGCGGTGCCGACGGCGATGAACTCGGCGAGGTCGCTGCCGAACTCCTTGAACTCGATCTCCAGCCGGACCGCGACGATGCCGTCGGCGCCCAGGACGTCCGCCTCCCGCTCCATCCGGGACATCGCGAGCTCGCGGGCGTGGTACATCGCCTGCGAAAGCCGGTCCAGCTCCTGGTTCTTGCTCCACCGTCCCATCTGGAACCCGACGTGGTAGATGCTCGAACCGAGCACCAGCCCGAGCGGCCGGAAGCCGGCTTCGCGCACGAGGAGGAACTCGTTGACGCTCAGGTCCGAGGTGAACAGGCTGGTCTTCTGCCCCGGCTTCATCTCGGCGAGCCGGCGCATCGCATCCTCGGGGATGTGCTGCGCGGCGGGGTCCGCGGTGGTCACGAAGCCTCCTCAGGAACGGTTCAACGGCAGGATCTTGAGCGCGCCGGTGGGCGCGGTGGGGCCCTCGTGGAAGCGGGCGATCGCGGTGCCGATGACGCTGGCGACGGCGGCCACCGCGACGTCGTGCACCGGCCACAGCCGGAACCGCACGTCGGAGACGATGCCGCCGTCGGCGCCGCAGTCGCCGATCTCGCGGGCGAACTCCGCCCGCGCCGCCGACCGGACCGCGGTCGCGAGCTCGGTGGCCATGCGGATCTCCACGTTGTCCCACCCGCGCATGACCAGGGACCGCTGCCAGGGATCGGTGAAGGCCCGGCCGCACACGCCGATCGCGATCCGGGCCGGTACCCAGCCCGCCCGCATCAGCTTGGCGACGTCCGGGCCGGGCAGGTGGGTGGTGAACGGCCGCCCGGGACGTTGCCGCGTCCGGGCGCGCACGGCGGTGCCCAGTGCGACGTACTCCTGGATCTCCCCGTCCGGCGACGAGGTCTTCAGCTCGATCCCGAGCACGCCGTCGGCGCCCATCCCGGCCGCCTCCTCGGCGAGCCGGTCGAGCGCGGTCGTGTAGCCCTGGCGCAGCAGATCCGCCAGCACTGTGATCCGGTCGGCCGCCCACACGGTCGCTTCGGCGAAGCCGACCTGGTGCACGACGCAGCCCATGACCTCGCCGAGCGGTGTGAAGCCGGCGATTTCGGCGCCGGCCGCGCCGGGCACGCTCAACAGGGAGGTTTTGGGGCCGGACGGGGAAAAGCGGTCGAGGCGGGCTTCCGCGCCGGGCGGCAGGCCGCGACCGTCCCATCGGCGCACTGGCGGACCTCCTTCGGCGGCTCTGCACCCATCGTGGCACGGATTCGCGGCACGGCGGGACGAAGACGGGTATGTCCGGAAGGTCGTGCTCAACCGAGCGGGACGGCGCCCCGGGTGGCCGTCGGGGCGGGCCCGCCGGCGAACCGGGCGATCGCCGTGCCGAAGACGCTCGCCACCGCCGTCGCCCCCGTGTTCCCCAGCGCCCACGCCCGCAACGTCGTCGACGACACCAGCCCGCCGTCCGCGCCCGATTCCGCCACCGCGTTCCCGAACTCCGCCCTGGCCGCCGCGCGGACCCGCGTCACCAGCTCGGTCGGCATCGGTGCCTCCGCGCCCGGCCGGTCCGCCATCGCGATGTCGAACGCCGTGGCGCCGTCGATGCCGATCGCCAGCGTCACCGGGACCCAGCCCGCCAGCAGCAGCTTCGCCACGTCCGGGCCGGCCAGCCCGGTCGTGAACGGCCGGGCCGGCCGCTTGCCGCGGACGGCCCGGACCGCCGTGCCCAGCACCACGAATTCGCGGACCGTCGCGCTCACCCGCGTCACCGTGCAGCCGATCGCCAGCACGCCGTCCGCGCCCAGCGCCGTCGCCTCCGCGCGCAACCGGTCCAGCGCCGTCGCGTAACCGCGGCGCAGCCCGGAAACCAGGTCGCCGGACTGCGAGACCACGCAGCCCATCACTTCGCCGACCGGCCGCAGCCCGACCGCTTCGGCGCTCACCGCGCCCGGCACCGACAGCAGGGACGTCCGCAGCCCGGACGTCGTGTAGCGGCCGGCGCGGGGGTGCACTAGCGCCAGCTGTCGTCGCCGAACCCGAGCGTCACCGGGCCGCGGCGGGAGGTCTCGGCGATCGTCTCGGCCGGCAGGACGTCGTCGAGGAACGCGTAGTCCGGCAGGCGGGTGCGCGTGTGCCACTCGGCGATCTCGTGCCAGCCCGGCGCGGCCAGCGCGCCGCCGAAGTGCTGGACCGACAGGCTCGCCGTGAGGCCGGCGAACCGGAGCCGGTCGGCCAGCGGCCAGCCGGTCAGCGTCGCGGCGACGAACCCGGCGCCGAAGACGTCGCCCGCCCCGGTCGCGTCGAGGACGTTCACCGGCAGCGCCGGGATGTCCGCCGTCTCGCCCGTGGTGCCGTCGACCGCGAGGACGCCCGCGGCGCCGCGGGTGATGACCGCGACCGGGACGTGGTCGGCGAGCTTGGCCAGCGCGGCTTCGGGGGTGTCCGTCCTGGTGTAGCGCATCGCTTCGACGTCGTTGGGCAGGAACGCGTGGCAGCAGGCCAGCTGGTCGAGCAGCGTCGCCGACCACGTCTCCGACGGGTCCCAGCCGACGTCGGCGAAGACGAGGCTGCCGGCCTGGTGCGCGGTGTGGACCCACTCGGCGGTGTCGAGGCCGATGTGCGCGACGGTCGCGCGGCTCGGCGGCGGGTCGCCGGCGAGTTCGGCGACCGGGACGGGCGGCGGGTGGCCGTGGGTGACCATCGCGCGGTCGCCGGCGTAGGCCAGCGAAACCGTGACGGGGGAGTGCCACTCCGGGAACCGCCGCGACCGCGAAAGGTCGATGTGCTCCTGCCGGGACAGGACGTCCCAGCAGTAGCGCCCGTAGACGTCGGTGCCGAACGCGGCCGCCAGCGACGTGCGCAGGCCGAGGCGGCTGAGCGCCACCGCGAAGTTCGCGATGCCGCCCGGCCCGGAGCCCATGCCGCCCGTCCACACCTCGGTGCCCGGTGCCGGCGGGTGTTCGAGCCCGGTGAAGACCAGGTCGAAGAACAGCAGGCCGGACAGGAAGACATCGATGTCGGGTGCGGACTCTTCCGGCACGGGCGCCTCCGGGGGTCGAGGATGCGCACGAGCGTGCTTGAGATGCGCGGAATGCGCAAGACCTGCGCAAACTCGATCGGCTCGTGAGCGGGTTTGCCTGCTATCGTCCGCTCATGCTGCCCCAGCGTCGCCACGAGCTGATCCTGCGGGCCCTCCGCGCGGAGGGACCGGCGCCGGTCGGCTTGCTGGCCGAGCGGCTCGGCGTCAGCCAAGCCACCGTGCGCCGGGACCTGGTCCTCCTCGGCCGCGAAGGCCGGCTGACCCGCGTCTACGGCGGGGCGATGGCGGCCGGTGAAGAGCCGTTCGCGCGGGTGGCCGCCGAGCGAGCCGACGAGAAGGAGGCCGTCGCCCGGCGCGCGGCGGACCTGGTCTGCGACGGCGACACCGTGCTGCTCGACATCGGCACCACCGCGCACCGGCTGGCGCGCCACCTGCGCGACCGGGCGCTGACCGTGATCACCAGCAGCCTCGCCGTCTACGAAGAGCTGAAGGACGCCGACGACGTCCAGCTCGTCCTCCTCGGGGGCGTCGTCCGGCGCACGCAGCACTCGATGGTGGGTTTCCTGACCGAGGACGCGCTGCGCCAGGTGCGCGCCGGCACGGTCTTCCTGGGCACCAGCGGCGTCCGCGGCGACGGGCACGTGCTGGACTCGACGGTCGTCGAGGTGCCGGTCAAGCGCGCGATGGTCGCCGCGGCCGACCGCGTGGTGCTGCTGGCCGACGCCGGCAAGTTCCCCGGCACCGGGCTGGCGAGGGTGTGCGGGCCGGACGCGCTCGACGTCGTCGTCACGACGCCCGGGGCCGACGAGCCGACGTGCGCGGTCCTGCGCGAGGCCGGGGTCGAGGTGCTGCGGTGAGGCTCGCGATCCTCGGCGGCGGCGGGTTCCGCGTGCCGCTGGTGCACGGCGCCCTGCTCGCCGACGGCGGCGTCACGGAGCTGGTGCTGCACGACGTCGACGCCGGGCGGCTGGCGGCGATCGAACGGGTCCTGGCCGAGCAGGCCGCGGGCGTGGCGAACGCGCCCCGGGTGCGCACGACGACCGATCTCGCCGCCGCACTGTCCGATGTGGACTTCGTGTTCTCGGCCATCCGCGTCGGCGGCCTGCGCGGTCGCCGGCTGGACGAGCGGATCGCGCACGCGGAAGGCGTGCTGGGCCAGGAAACCGTGGGGGCGGGTGGAATCGCGTACGGGCTGCGGACGGTCCCGGTCGCCGTCGAGCTCGCCCGGACGATCGCCGAACTGGCGCCGCGCGCGTGGGTCATCAACTTCACCAACCCGGCCGGGACGGTCACCGAAGCGATGGCCGCGCACCTCGGCGGCCGCGTGCTCGGGATCTGCGATTCGCCGGTGGGGCTGTGCCGCCGCGTCGCGCGGGCGCTGGGGATCGACCCGGCGACGGCGTGGTTCGACTACGCCGGCCTCAACCACCTGGGCTGGCTGCGCGCGGTCCGCGTCGGCGGATCGGACGTCCTGCCGCGGCTGCTCGCCGACACCGGTGCCCTCGAATCCTTCGAGGAGGGCAAGCTCTTCGGCGCGGACTGGCTGCGCGCACTGGGGGCGGTGCCCAACGAATACCTGCATTACTACTACTTCGCACGCGAGGCAGGCGGTTCGGCGTCGCGCGGCGCCCAGTTGCTGGAGCAGCAACGCGGCTTCTACGCGGAGCCTTCGCTGGCGTCCTGGGAACGCACGCGGCTGGAGCGCGAAGCGACGTACATGGCCGAGACGCGCGAGGGAGAGCGTGACGATCTCGAGGGCGGCGGCTACGAGAAGGTCGCTTTGGCGCTGATGCGGGCCATCGCCCACGGCGAGCGCACGACGCTGATCCTCAACGTGCGCAACGGATCCGCGCTCCCGGGCGTGCCGGCGGACGCGGTCGTCGAGGTGCCGTGCGAGGTCGACGCGAACGGCGCGCGACCGCTCGCCACCGAGCCGCTGCCCGGCCACGCGCTGGGCCTGGTGACGGCGGTGAAGGCGGTCGAGCGGGCGATGATCGAAGCGGCGACGACCGGCTCGCGCGCGGCGGCGCTGCGGGCGTTCGCGCTGCACCCGCTGGTCGACTCGGTGTCGGTGGCGCGGCGGCTGCTCGACGCCTACGTCGCCGCGCACCCGGAACTCGCTTACCTGGCCTAGGAAATCTCGCGCAGGAGCGGCGCCAGCCGCCGGGCCAGCTCGACGTCGACGTGCTCGATCTCGTCGACGAGCAGCTCGATGACGGCGTGGAACGGACCTCGAAGCCCGTCCAGGTCGCGGACCAGCGTGGTCTCGAAGGGTTTCGTGACCTCGGCGGGCAGCCGGTCCAGGCCGCGGCCCTCGACCGCCGGGACGTCGTGACGCAGGCAGGCCAGTCCCAAGGCGTACTCGCGGACCCGGCCGATCATGTACTCCGCTTGCCAGCCGCGGCCGCGTTCGATGCTCGACCGGGCGTGCAGGGCGTGCAGCCAGGCCAGGTCGACCAGCCGCCGCGCGGCCGGCGGCGGCGTCGCCGGGCGGTCCTGGGCCGTGCCGAACAGCAGCCGGAACTTCGGCGTGGTGGCGCCGAAGTCCGCGGCCGGCCAGAACGCGAGGTCGACTTGCAGGGTGTCGGCCAGCAGGAAGACCCGGAACACGGTCCGCTCGAAGACGACGTCCAGGTGGTGCACCGCCGCGTGCTCGCGGTACATCCGCTCGGTGAAGTCCGCGAGCACCGGCTCGGGATCGCCGTCGACGGCGAAGGCGAGGTCGATGTCCGACCACGCGTCTTCGGCGTCGAGCGCGGCCGAGCCGGTGAGCGCGGCACCGGTGACGCGCCCGTCCGACCGGGCCGCCTCGACCAGAGCGTCGCGGAGCCGGGTCCGGTCTTCCTGGGTGAACATGATCTCCAGGCTAGACCGCGGCCATCGCGTTGAACTCCGCTTCGGCCTCCGTGCGGTCGGTGTAGAGCGACCACGCCTGGTCGGCGATGTCGTCCGGGTCGAGGGTGCCCGCCGCGAAGCCCTGCTTGGTGAGTTCGCGGTGGATGTCCCCGCGCTCGATGAGGCCGCCGATCGTCAACGCGCCCGCGTAGACGCCCGTTTCGCGCAGGGCCGCATGCAGCGTCAGGACGTACATGCGCAGCGCCGCCGACGCCGGCCCGAGGCTGCCCAGCATCGGCATCGGGTGCTTGCCGCTCAGGCCGCCCGCGAAGAGCAGCGCGCCCGAGCCGCGGTCGAGCATGCCCGGCAGGACCGTCTCGACGAGCTTCGCCGCCGGCAGGACGATCGACTCGAACGGCGCGCGCACGGCGTCCGCGCCCGCCTCGGTCAGTGGCACGGGCCGGGGACCGGAGAGGTCCGCCGGGCCGAAGTACACCGTGTCGATCTCCCCGGCCTCGCCCTGGATGCGCGCTAGAACGGCTTCCAGTTCGGTGGGGTCGGTCACGTCCGCGGTGTAGGTGTGCGCGGTGCCGCCCACGGATTCGCGGTAGCTCGCGTGCCGGGTATCGGTGCGCGAGACGAGCGCCGTCGTGAAGCCTTCACGGCCGAAGCGGCGGGCGATGGACAGGCCGAGCCCGGGACCGACCCCCAGGACGGCGATCACTTTGGACAAAGGTCCTCCTCGGATTAACTTGAGACCGACCTCAACTTAGCCATAACCTGAGGGTGTCGTCAACTTGGTGCGACGAATGTCGTCATGGGTTCGGACCAGTGGCCTACCGGGCTGCTCCATGCGTGTAGAACCTGTTCCAGTTTCCGGAGTGGACCGACACGATGTGCGCCATGGATGCCGAGCTGACCCGCCGCCAGATCCTGCGCGGCACCGCGGCAGGCGTGGGCCTCGCCATGACGCCAGGGCTCGCGGCCGCCGCGAACGCCGCGACCGTGGGGGAGTACGACGTCGTCGTGGTCGGCGCCGGCGCCGCCGGGATGACCGCGGCACTGACGGCGGCCAAGCGCGGGCTCAGCGTCGTCGTGCTGGAGAAGGCGCCGACGTTCGGCGGGTCCGCGGCGCGCTCCGGCGCGGGCATCTGGATCCCGAACAACCCGGTGCTGCTCGCCGCCGGCGTGCCGGACACGCCGGCCAAGGCCGCGCAGTACCTCGCCGCCGTCGTCGGGCCGGACGTCCCGGCCGCGCGCCAGGACGCCTTCCTGCGCAACGGGCCCGCGATGATCGCGTTCGTCATGGCCAACAGCCCGCTGCGGTTCCGCTGGATGGAGGGCTACAGCGACTACTACCCGGAACTGCCGGGTGGGCTGCCGAACGGCCGCTCGATCGAGCCGGACCAGTTCGACGGCAACCTCCTCGGCGCGGAGCTGGCGAACCTGAACCCGCCCTACCTGGCCACCCCGGCCGGGATGGTCGTGTTCAGCGCCGACTACAAGTGGCTGAACCTGGCCGCGGTCAACGCGAAGGGCGCGGCGGTCGCCGCCGCGTGCCTCGCGCGCGGAACGGCCGCCGCGCTGGCCGGGCAGAAGCCGCTCACCATGGGCCAGTCGCTCGCCGCCGGCCTGCGCGTCGGGCTGCTCCGGGCGAACGTCCCGGTGCTGCTGAACACGCCGTTGCTCGACCTGAACGTCGAAAACGGTGCGGTGACCGGCGTTTTGACGCCGCAGGGGCTGGTGCGGGCGCGGCGCGGGGTCATTGTCGGGTCCGGCGGGTTCGAGCACAACGCCGCGATGCGCGCGCAGTACCAGCGACAGCCGATCGGCACCGCGTGGACGGTCGGCGCGAAGGAGAACACCGGCGACGGCCACCGCGCCGGGCAGCGGGTGGGCGCGGCGCTGGACCTCATGGACGACGCGTGGTGGGGCCCGGCCATCCCGATCCCGGGCGACCCGTACTTCTGCCTGGCCGAGCGGACGCTGCCCGGCGGCCTGATCGTCAACCAGGCGGGCAAGCGGTTCGTCAACGAGGCGGCGCCCTACAGCGACGTCGTGCACGTCATGTACGACAAGAACCCCACCGAGCCGGACATCCCGGCGTGGCTCGTCGTCGACCAGAACTACCGCAACAAGTACCTGTTCCGCGACACCCTGCCGCTGCTGCCGCTGCCGGACGCGTGGTACTCGGCCGGCGCCGTGTACAAGGCGTCGAGCATCCAGGCGCTGGGCACGGCGATCGGCGTGCCGCCGGCGGCGCTGAAGTCCACAGTGGACCGGTTCAACACGTTCGCCTGGTCCGGTGTGGACGGAGACTTCCGGCGCGGCGTGAGCGCGTACGACCACTACTACACCGACCCGCTGGTGCTGCCCAACTCGTGCCTGGCACCGCTGTGGGCACCGCCGTTCTACGCGTTCAAGATCGTGCCCGGCGACCTGGGCACGAAGGGCGGCATGCGCACGGACGCGCGTGCTCGCGTGCTCCGCCCGGACGGCTCGGTGATCCCGGGCCTGTACGCGGCGGGCAACGCGAGCGCGGCGGTGATGGGCCACAGCTACGCGGGTGCGGGCTCGACCATCGGGCCGGCGATGACGTTCGGGTTCGTCGCGGGCAACGACGTCTAGGGTGCGCCGAACGCGGTCAACGCGGCCACGACCGCACAGTGCTTTGGCCGTGCGTCCGAGGAGCCGTTGCGGGCGATCCGGGAGTTCTTCGACGTCACCCTCGATCGTATCGCCGCCCCCGACATGCGCACGCGGCTGCGGGCCGCCTTGACCGCCGCGAAGGTGGCCGACGCCGACAGCCTGGCCGTGCACTTCGCGGCCGTCAACCAGTCGCTGGCGGTGATGAGCAGGGCCGGGGCGAGCCGCAAACAGCTCCGCGCGATAGTCGACGTCAGCCTGAGTGCGCTTTCGCGGGCGTTGGACGCCTAGAACTCCTTTTCCACCAGGGGGAGCACCTCGGTGCCGAGCAGTTCGATGGCCCGCATGACGTGCGCGTGGGGCACGCCGGACCAGTCCATCTGCAGGGCGTACCGGTCGGCGCCGGTGAGCTTCCCGACGGTGATCAGCCGGTCGGCGATCTCCCGCGGGCTGCCGACGAACAGCGCTTGCGCGTCGCGGGTGTAGGAGTCGTACTCGGCGCGGGTCGGGACCGCCCAGCCGCGGGCCTTCGCCCCGTACTTCATCGTCTCGAGCCAGTACGGGTAGAAGGTTTCCTTGGCGTCCTGGGACTTCTCGGCGACGAAGCCGATGGCGCCCATGGTGACGTGCAGGTCCTTCTGGTCGCCCGCCTCGCCCGCTTGGCGGTAGAGGTCGACGAGCGGGGCGAAGCGTTCGGGGCGCCCGCCGATCACGGCGTAGACGACGGGCAGGCCCAGCAGCCCGGCCCGGATCGACGACTCGGGGTTGCCGCCGGTGCCGATCGAGATGCGCAGGTGGTCGCCGTACGGGCGGGGCAGGATGCGCGCGCCGTCCAGCGGCGGGCGGAACTTGCCGGACCAGGTGAGCGGGTCCTCGCGGTCGATGTGCAGCAGCAGGGCGAGCTTTTCCTCGAACAGTTCGTCGTAGTCGCCGAGGTCGTTGCCGAAGAGGGGGAAGGACTCGGTGAACGACCCGCGGCCGGCGAGGAGCTCGGCCCGGCCGTGGCTGAGCTGGTCGAGCGTCGTGAACTGCTGGTAGACGCGGACCGGGTCTTCGGTGCTCAGCACGGTCACGGCGGAGCTGAGGGTGATCTGGTTCGTGATGCTCGCCGCCGCGGCCAGGACGGTGCCCGGGTTGGAGATCGCGTACTGGTCGAGGTGGTGCTCGCCGAGGCCGTAGAAGCCGAGGCCCAGCTCGTCGGCGAGCTTGATCCGCTCGAGGGTGTTGGTCAGCGTCTGCGCGACGGACAGCTGCTCACCGGTGCGGGGGTCCGGCGCGCGGTCGCCGAAGCTGTAGATGCCGAGTTTCATAGAGCGTTCAACTATCTAGGGGGTGAATTCGTTCCCGAAGCGGGCCTGGATGGCCTCGAGGTTCTGCTCCGACAGCTGCAGCGCGGCGGCGCGGAGGCTGAGCCCGTCGAGGGTGGCGCGCTCGAACATCGCCGTCACGAGGTCGCGCATCCGGGTGCGGACCTTGCCGAAGGCCTCGTCGGCGTCCGCGCCCACGTCGCCGAAGAGCGTCCACCACCACCAGGAGTTGGTCGCCGAATTGGCCACGAAGTCCGGCAGCACCCGGATCCCGCGGGCGCCGAGCAGGGCCTCGGCGTCCGCCGTCACGGGCATGTTCGCCGCCTCGACGATGAGCTTCGCGCCGATCTTGGCCTGGTTGTCGGCATCGACGCAGTACGAGATCGCCGCCGGCACGAGGACCTCGGCCGGCACGTCGAGCCACGCCTCCGGCGGCCGGAGCTCGTCGCCCGGGCGAAGGTGGTCGCGGTCGATGCCGCCGAACCGGTCGCGGTGCCGCAGCAGGTTTTCGACGTCGAGGCCGTCCGGGTTCACCACCACGCCGCGCACGTCCGAGACGCCGACGACCCGCAGCCCGGCCTCGGCGAGGAACCGCGCGGTGGCGCCGCCCATCGAGCCGAACCCCTGGACGACCACGCGGTTCGGCCCGCCGAGCCCGAGCATCTCCAGGCCGGTGAGGGTGGCCTGGGCGACGCCGAGGCCGCCGACCAGCTCGTCGAGCCCGAGGCCGCCGACCTCGATGCGGAAGGCGTCCGCCAGCCGGGCCGTCGCCTCTTCGCGGTCTTCGAGCAGCGGGTAGACCGCCTGGACCGAGCTGAGCAGGCCGATTTCGCTGATGACGCCGTCGATGACGTCCTGGCGCAGGCCGAGGTCCTCGCCCATGGTCCAGTAGCGCTCGATGAGCGGCCGCATGGCGTGCAGGTAGCGGGCGACGACGTCGCGGGCGCGCTCGTCGTACGGGTCGAAGTCGATGCCGCCCTTGGCGCCGCCGAGCGGGACGTAGCGGCCGTCCGGGTCGTAGTTGAGGCCTTCCTTGAGCGTCATGCCCCTGGCCAGGCCGCGCACCTCGAACAGCGTGCAGCCGCGGCGCATCCGCAGCCCGCCGCTGGCGACGCCGCGGACCAGCCGGTCGATCACCAGGTAGCCGCGGCACCCGGTGACCGGGTCGGTCCACGCCACTTCGAGCAGGGCGGGCTCGGTCATCGGACCTCCGCGGTCAGCGCGAGTTCGTGGGCCAGCGCCTGCTCGACCCAGCGCGCGCAGTCGGCGGCGGTGACGGTGCCTTCCCGGGCGACGAACTGCACGGCGAGCCCGTCGAGCAGGGCCGTGAGCCGCCAGGCCGCACCGTGCGGGTCGGGGCACCGGAACTCCCCGGCGGCGACGCCCTCGGTGATCAGCGAGACGACGGCGTCACGCCACCGCAGGTCGAGCCGCTGGACGACCTCCCGCAGCGCGGTGTCCCGCATCGCGGCGGCGCCGGCCTCGATCCACAGGTGCCACCCGGCGGTGGGCGTGGTGGGGCCGTAGAGGAGGAGGACGGCACGCAGCCGTTCCCCGGCCGGGCCGTCTTGCGCGAGTTCGTCGCGCAAGACGGCGAGGTTGCGTTCGGCCGCGTGCCGGAAGGCTTCGATGATGAGGGCTTCGAGGGTGCCGAAGTGGTAGAAGAGGAGCGCGGTGCTGACGCCGAGGCCCCGGGCGACGTCGGCGGCCCGCACCCCGGCGATCCCCCGCAGCCGCACCTGATCGAGCGCGGCGAGCAGGATTTCTTCCCGCCGGACGGCGACCTCCTTGCGCTTCATGGGGTCACGGTACCCGGCTGGTCAGCACCGCAGTTCGGTGACGAGCGCCCGCAGCCACGGCCCGGCGATCGCGGGTTCGGCGGAGATCGTCCGGACGAGCCGGTCGCGGGTTTCGGCGGACCGCCCGGCCTCGACGAGGGCGAAGGCTTCGGCCAGCGCCCGCCGGGTGGCCTTGCCGTGGTCGGGGGTCCGGACGGTCTCGTCGGTCCACCGCTGCCGCGGGAAGGAGGGGGTGAGCTTCGCCTGATCGTTCCCGAAGTAGAACCAGACGTCCGGGGAGAGCGAGACGTTCCGCACGGCGGCGGCGGGCAGTTCCCGCGTCCAGCCGGCGTCCTCCTGCCACCGCCAGGCATCCGGCCGGACGGGCTGCCGGAGGGTGACCCCGAGGAACCGCAGCTTGCGCCGGATGACGTGCCAGGCCTCGCGTTCGTCGTCGATCCAGTCGCGCAGCCGGAGGTAGAGCTCGGTGAAGGTATCGCCTTCGTAGACGAGATCGACGAAGACGGTGGGCCGAGTCCCGCGGGCGAGGGCGTAGGGGGTGATGCCGTTCGCGGCGAGGTTGCCCCGGAGGTGTTCGACATCCCGGCGGCTGTAGTCGGCCCGTGGCTTGAGCGAGACGGGAAGCTGCCGGACGCGATCGTGCCAGGAGGTCCGTTCGAGGGCGCCACCGAGGAGATCGTGCATGCTGTCGAGCGAGCGGCCGACGAAGTGGAGTTCACCGTCGCCGCAGCGGGCCAGGACCTTCGCGGTGGCTTCGGTGAGGTCTTCGAGGAACCAGAGGCGGGGTTGCCTGGTGTGGTCGAGGAGCGTCCCGACCTGGTCGGGACGCACCAGGTCCCACCGGAACGGTCGGTTCGTCATGGGGCCAGGGTAAGGAGGGGATTTGCTTGGGGGCAAAGGGTTTTGGCGTCGGTAACCGGTTGCGGCGGGGTGGTCCTCTGTGGTTGGTTGGTTCGTTGGCCGCGTGGCTCACTTGCCGAGGAAGGCCAAGGTTCGCGGGGTGAGCGACTGTCGGCTGGGGGAACTGGCCAGAGAATTCCGTTCCGCAGGCGACGGAAACGCCGGCCGGGGGCCGCCTCCGCGGTCCCCGGCCGATGAGCGCCCCTCACGCCGTCCATTGGGGATCGCGGCCCAAGTAGCGCAGCAGCTGCGCAGCCGCGTCGTCGCTCGGGGACTCCTCCAACGCCGGTGCGTAGGCGAATCCTCGCAGCGGCTCGGCCAGCTCCTTTGCCACCGGCAGCAGCGACTCCGCCAGGAACTGCGTCAGCGGGGACTCCTGGCCCGTCGCCACCGCGATGTCCCATGCGTGGACCGCCGCGTCCAGTGCTGCCGCCCCCACCGCCACCCGGGCCGGGAGCGCGCCCTGGGGCAACGGCGTCGGGACCTCCGTTGCCGTGCGGGAAACCGTGGCGAACGCCGCCGCCGAGGCGGACAGCGTCGGCTCCAGGAAGGCCGGTACGTCCTCGAGCTCGCCCGACGGGGCGAACGGGTTGAAGTCCGGGCCCGGCTCGCCCGTGATGAACGCCGCGTAGCCCTGCTGGTCGCCCGCCGCGTGGTGGGCCACCTGTGCCACGTTCCACTCCGCGCACGGGGTCGGGAGCTTCCACTCCGTCACCCCCGCCACCGCCGCGCGCAGGGCGTTGTGCGCCGCCGTCAGCACCGGCCAGCGGTCCAGGCTCGCGAAGAACCCGCGGATGTCCGCGACCAGGACCTCCGGGGCCTCGTGCGCCGCGTAGTGGCCGGCCGCGTCGCGGGGGCCGCCGCTTCCCGACCGGGCGTCGTACGCGTTCCAGCTGACGATGTTCGCGTGGTCTCTCTCGGCGAAGCGGCGGATCGACTGGAAGTCGCCCGCGAACATCGCCAGGCCTGTCGGGACCGTCGTCGGGCCCTCCGGGTGGGCCGTCGTGTGCGCGTCCTCGAAGTAGAAGCGGATCGACGAGCCGCCCGTGCCGGTCAGCCAGTACAGCGCCACGTTCGCGATCACGAAGTCCGCGTCGAGGTGCTCACCGAACAGCTGCGCGTTCCACGCCAGCAGCCCCAGCGGGGAGTCGGCCAGCGCGAACGCGAGCGTGTGCGGCTGCTGGCTGTGCAGCGTGTTGAAGGAGAACATGTTCTCGTAGAACCACTGCAGGTGCGCCAGCGCCGCCTGGTCGGCCTCGCTCAGGTCCGCCATCTCCGCCGGGTCGCCCGACGGGAACGAGAACAGCTGCGTGACGTGCACACCGACCACCTTCTCCGGCGCGAGCCTGCCGATCTCCGGCGAAATCATCGAACCCGCGTCGTTGCCCGCCGCGCCGTACGACTCGTAGCCCAGGCGGCTCATCAGCTCCGCCCACGCGGCCGCCGTGCGGTGCGTTCCCCAGCCCGCCGCCTTGGTCGGGCCCGAAAACCCGAAGCCCGGCAAGGACGGGATCACCAGGTGGAACGCCGGCTCGTCGGCCGACTCCGGCTCGGTCAGCGGGCCGATCACGTCGAGGTACTCGACGATCGAGCCCGGCCAGCCGTGCGTCAGCACCAGCGGCGTCGCGTCCGCCCGCGACGAGCGGACGTGCAGGAAGTGGATCGTCTCGCCGTCGATCTCCGTCACGAACTGCGGGTACGCGTTGAGCTTCTCCTCGAACGCCCGCCAGTCGAACTTCTCCAGCCAGTGCTCGGCCAGCGCGCGAACCCGCTCGTTCGTGACGCCGTACTCGGCGGGCAGGTCGTCCGGCCACAGCGCCCGCTGGAGACGGCCCCGCAGGTCGTCCAGGGCGGACTGGGGGATCTCGGCGCGGAACGGGCGAACGGTCATGACTGGCTCCTCGGGTCGGCGCTGTGGAACGATTTGCTGGAACGGAATGCTTCGTTCCGAACTTTAGCAGACCGGAACGATCCGTTCCAGTGCTAATCTGCAGGGCATGCCCGAGACAGCCCTGCCCGGCCGCCGCGGCCAGGCCGCCCGCAACAACGTCGTCATCCTCGACGCCGCCCGCCACGTCTTCCTCGCGGACCCGAAGGCGCCGATCTCGCAGGTCGCCGAGCGCGCCGGCGTCGGGATCAGCGCCCTCTACCGGCGGTACCCGAGCAAGGAGCTCCTGCTCTGCCGCCTCTGCCACGACGGCCTCCGCAGGTACATCGCCGAGGCCGAGGCCGCCGACGAAGAGCCGGACGCCTGGACGGCGCTCACGGGCTTCCTTGAACGGGTCGTCGAAGCCGACGTCCACTCGCTGACCGTCCACCTCGCCGGCACGTTCACCCCGACCGAGGAAATGGGGGCCGACGCGCGGCGCGCCAACGAGCTGTCAGCGGCCCTCTTCGCGCGGGCGCGGGGAACCGGGCGGCTGCGCGAAGACGCCGTCACCGAAGACATCGGCATGATCCTGGAGTGCTGCGCGGCGATCCGCGTCGACGACCCGGAGCGCACCACCCAGCTGCGCCGCCGGTACCTGGCGATGCTCGTCGAGGGGCTGGAAGCGGGAAAAGACCGCGTGCTGCCCGGTCCGCCGCCGCGCCCGGGTGAGATGAACGGCCGCTGGCGTCCGTCCTGACGGCCGCTGCGCGACGCGTCCGGATGGCGGTAACGAATGCCCGTTTCGCGACGACTGATCAGCGTCGGATGTCCACGAATACCACGCAGCATCAGTCAGAGCGGCATTCCCCGGACGGAACAGCGAGACCACGACTATGCACAGACCCTGGCGACGGACCACGATCCTGGCCTCGGTGGCCGCACTGGCCACGGCGTTCCTCGCGCTGGCGCCCGCCGCGCAGGCGGAAACGCCCACGAGTGCCGTCGACGTCAGCACCACCACCGTGGTGCCGGGACAGACATTCACCGTCACGCAAACCATTCACAACGACCGCGATTTCACGGTGACTTTCGCGAAGGGCGCCATTTACGGCAACCCGACCGCGATCACCGACGTCGTCGACGTCGTCTCCTGCACCAACACGACCGCGGTCGGCTGCTTCCAGGCCGGCAGCAGCTACCGCGCCGCGTTCGGCGACCTCGAGGCGGGCGGCACGAAGACCACCGTGTGGACGCTGCGGGTCAAGGACACCGCGCCGCTCGGGCAGTTCACGCTGCAGCACCAGTTCGTCGGCGACAACTACGCCTTCGACATCCTCGACGGCCCGGTCATCACCGTCGCGAGCCCCGCGACGCAGGCCGACGTCAAGGTCGGCCTCGCCGCGACAGGCCACGGCGGACTCAACGCGCGCATCGACTACACGGTCACCGTGACGAACAACGGCCCGGCCGCCGCGTCGGGGATCCGTGTGGTGGCAACGTATGCGTCCGGCCTGACGTACGCGAGCGGCACCGGCTGCGCCCGCGTCGGCACCACCCGGAACGTGAACTGCGACTTCGCGTCGCTGGCGCCCGGCGCCTCGGCGACGGCGAAGTTCTCGGTCAACGGCGGCCTGCTGGCGCTCGGCTCGTACACCACGACGGCGATCCGCACCGCCAGCTCGCCGCAGGATCCCAACAGTGCCAACGACAGCGCGTCGAAGACGTGCTCGGCGCTCACCGGGCTCATCGTGACCTGCTGAGGGTTCGCGAGAGGGGAACCGGGCTCGCGTCCTCCGCCAGGGACGCGGGCCCGGTTCGCGTTTTCAGCCGGCCACCGAGGCGTACAGCTTCGCGATGTCGTCGTCGAAGTACGGGCTGTAGGAGACGTCCGGGGTGTCACCGCCGAGCTGGTAGCCGCCGATGACCCCGATGACCGCGCCGCCGGTGACCCACGGCCCGCCGCTGGTGCCGTCCGGGAAGCCGGGGCAAGCGACGCGCAGCTGGTAGGTGTCGGACCGTGTCGTGGTGCCGGTGCACACCACGGGGGAATCGGTCGTATCGGGGTAACCCGTCAGGGTGATCGTGTGGTCGAATCCGCGATCGGTGCCGAGGACTTCGGCGCCGGTGAGGCTTTCCAGCGACGCCGGATTTCCGGCCTGCCGAACGGTCAGGAACGCGAAATCCAGATCCGGATCGGCCGAGTCCGTCCAGCCGTCCGCGACGGCGACACCCGTGACCGTCCACATTCCCAGCGGCGCGACACCGTCGTGGTAGGCCGGGGCGAACGCCATTCCGTCTTTGACGCAGTGCGCGGCCGTCAGCACCAGGTCGCCGGCACCGGAATGCACGACGCTCGCCGTGCAGAAATGGCTCCCGTTCGCGAACAACGCGCCGACCGGGGAGACGGTTTTCGCCGGTGCGGAAGTGGTGGTGACGGGGGCCGGGACGGCGCCCGCGGCGTAGGCGTCGTCTGCGGTCGTGCCCGTGCCGGCGACGAGGCCGGCGCCGAGGAGCAGCACCGCCGCCGCGCCCGCGACCACGGGCCTCAGGAACTTGATCGCCACGGTTCCAGATCACCACACCGGCGCCGGCTCGGCAGTGCGACGAGGGCGATGCACAGCGACTTCACAGCGGCCGCGACGCCGTTAGCCTCGGGAGCATGTCGAGTTCGGTCAGGTCGCCCGACGGCACGGTCATCGGGTTCGAAACCGTGGGCGCCGGCCCACCGATGGTCCTCGTGCACGGCACCGGCGCGGACCACACGCGCTGGACGGCGGTGCGCGAGCGGCTCGCCGCGCGCTACCGCCTCCACCTCGTCGACCGCCGCGGGCGCGGGCTGAGCCGGGACGAAGCGCCCGGGTACGCCATCGAGCGCGAAGGCGAGGACATCGCCGCGGTGGCCGAGGTCGCCGGGGGTGGCGTCTACCTCCTGGCGCACTCCTACGGCGCCCTGTGCGCGCTGGAAGCCGTCCGGAAGACCGACGCCGTGGCGCGGCTCGTGGCCTACGAGCCGCCCCGGCCGAAGCCGGGCGAGCACGTCGTCGGGGCGGCCGCGCGCGACCGCATGCGGGCGGCCGAAGACCCCGAAGAGATCCTGCGGATCTTCCTGCGGGAGGCGCTGCGGCTCGGCGAGGCCGACGTCGAGGCGATGCGCGACACGCCGGTCTGGCGGTCTCGGGTCGCGGCCGCGCACACGATCCCGCGGGAGCTGGACGTCGTCGAGGCGATGGAGTTCGGCGCGGGCCTCGGCGAGATCGCGATCCCGGTCAGGCTGTTCGCCGGCACCGAGAGCCCCGAGTACCTGCGGCTGGCCGCCGACGCGGTGGCCGCGCGCGTCCCCGGCGCCGACGTCGTGCCGCTGCACGGCCAGGCGCACCAGGCGATGGACTTCGACCCGGACCGGTTCGCCGCGGCGGTGTTCGCCTTCGGGGGCTAAGCGGGTGCGATGGCGCTGCGCACGCACTCCCGCAGCAGCTGCCGTCGCCGGTCGTGGACCTCGGCGGCCTCCGCTTCCGTGGCGGCGTAGACGTTGCTGACCGGCGACCACGCCATCGACATCGCGATCACCAGCGCCATCAGGTCGAACGGGTCGCCCGGCCGGACCAGCCCGGCGGCCTGCGCGTCGGCGATCGCGCGCAGCTTGGCGTCGTCCAGCCGGTCGGCGTCGGCCACGAGGTGGCCGGCCGGCCGCCGTTCGAGGCGGGTCCAGGTGGCGAGGCGGATGAGGTCCGGGCGGCGCAGGTACTCGTCGTAGAGGCGGACCGCCCAGCCGGCGAGGTCGGCGCCGTCGATCGGCACCACGTTCACGATCCGCTCCAGCGAGGCGAAGAAGATCGCGTCGAACAGCCCGTCCTTGCTGCCGAAGTAGGCGTACATCTGGGCCCGGTTGGTCCGGGCCGCCTCGACGATGCGCTCGACGCGGGCCCCGGCGATGCCGTACCGGGCGAACTCCTCGGTCGCCGCGTCGATGATGCGCTGCTTCGTGGCGGCTCCGCGGGCGGTCAGCAGCTTGTCGGCCATGCGACGCACCACGACCGGCTGGCTGGCCGGCGCGACCGAACCGGCCCTCCGGCGCGCCACCCTCCGGCGGCGCGACCTGCGCGACGACGACATCGCGATCCGCGTGGACCACTGCGGGGTCTGCCACACGGACCTGCACGCGGTCCGCGGCCGCCGCGACACGGCGCTGGTGCCGGGCCACGAGTTCACCGGCGTCGTGACCGCCGCCGGGCCCGCGGTGACACGGTTCGCGCCCGGCGATCCGGTGGCGGTCGGCAACATCGTCGACTCCTGCGGGACGTGCGCGATGTGCCGCCGCGGCCAGGAGAACTTCTGCGCGGAATTCCCGACGCTCACCTACGGGGGAACCGACCGCCACGACGGCTCCCCGACGCTCGGCGCGTTCTCCCGCGAGTACGTCGTGCGGGAGGACTTCGCCTACCGGCTCCCCGCGGGCCTCGACCCGGCGTCCGCCGCGCCGTTGCTGTGCGCGGGCATCACGGTCTGGGAGCCGCTGCGCGCGCTCGGTGCCGGGCCCGGGACCCGGGTCGCGGTGGCCGGGCTCGGCGGGCTCGGTCACCTGGCCGTCAAGCTGGCGGTCGCCCTGGGCGCCGAGACGACGGTCATCAGCCGCTCCGCCGGCAAGGCCGCCGACGCGAGCCGCCTCGGGGCGCGTGAGCTGGTGGTGTCGGCCGATCCCGCGCAGCTCGCGGCGGCCGGGGACCGGTTCGACGTCGTCATCGACACCATCGCGGTGCCCCACGACCTCGGCCCGTACCTGCGCCTGGTCGCCCTGGACGGCACCCTCAGCCAGGTCGGGCACCTCGGCACGCTCACGGTCGAGGCGATGGACCTGCTGGTGGGTCGCAAGAAGCTGACGTCGGCGGGCAGCGGCGGCCGTCCCGGGACCGCGGCGATGCTCGACTTCTGCGCGCGCCACGGCGTCGCCGCGGACGTCGAAGTGGTCCCGTCGGCCCGGGTGAACGAGGTCCTGGATCGCCTGTCCCGCAACGACGTCCGCTACCGCTTCGTCCTGGACCTCGCGGACCTGGACTAGCCGGAGTTCTTGGGCAGCAGGGTGGTCGCCGGGTCGGGGGCGGTGTCCGCCTTGGGGCGCTTGTCGCGGAACAGCCAGCCGCCGATGATGCCGCCGGCGAAGCCGAACAGGTGGCCCTGCCAGCTGACCCCCTCTTCGCTCGGCAGCAGCGACGCGAACTGGTAGGCGAAGCACAACGCCATCACCAGCCCGATCACGATGTCGATCGGGTGCCGGTCGAACAGGCCGCGCACGATGATGTAGCCGAAGTAGCCGAACACCAGGCCGCTGGCGCCGACCGTGACCGAGTTCGACGGCGAGATGAACCAGACGCCGAGCCCGCTGGCGACGATGATCAGCACGCTCACCCCGAGCCACTTCTTCACGCCGCGGTAGGCGGCGAGGAAGCCGAACACGAACAGCGGCCCCGAGTTGCCCTCGATGTGGCCCCAGCTGCCGTGCAGGAAGGGGGCGGTGAAGATTTCCGGCAGCGACGCCGGGTTCCGCGCCTCGATGCCGAACTCGTTGCTCAGGTCGTAGCCGGTGGGCGCGTTGACCAGCTGGATGACCCACACCACGGCCAGCAGGCCGACCATCACCCACAAGGCCTTCTTGGCCTCGGCGATCATCATCTCGGCTTCGCTGCGGGCCGGGCCCTCGGCGCTCGTCATGTCGTTCCCCCTGCTCGGTGTGCGCCCGAGGATAACCGGGCGGCGGCCCCGGACGCGGCGTTCCGGACCGAGCCGTGACCTGGCAGGGTTGGGGACATGACGCCACCCCGGCCGGAGACGGTCTTCCGCGGCCGCCGCATGCCCGGCGACCGCGCGCTGGTCATGGCCATCGTCAACCGCACGCCCGACTCCTTCTACGACAAGGGTGCGACGTTCGCGCGCAACGCCGCGCTCGAGGCCGTCGACCGCGCGGTCGAGGCGGGCGCCGACATCGTCGACATCGGCGGGGTCAAGGCGGGCGAGGGGCCCGAGGTCGGCGTCGACGAGGAGAGCGACCGGGTCGTGCCGTTCGTCGCCGAGGTCCGGGAACGCCACCCGGACCTGGTCATCAGCGTCGACACCTGGCGCCACGAGGTCGGCCGCCGGGTCTGCGAAGCCGGCGCCGACCTGCTCAACGACACCTGGGCCGGCGCCGACCCGAAGCTGGTCGAGGTGGCCGCCGAGTTCGGCACCGGCTACGTCTGCTCCCACGTCGGGGGCATGCCGGTGCGCACCGACCCGTACCCCGAGCCGACCGCGGAGCGCCCGTTCTGGCCGCGCTACGACGACGTCGTCGCGGACGTGGTCGCCGAGCTGACCGCGGCGGCCGAGCGGACCGTCGCGGCGGGCGTCCCGCGCGGCGGCGTGCTAGTCGACCCGACGTTCGACTTCGGCAAGAGCACCCGCCACGGCCTCGAGCTGCTGCGCCACTTCGACCGGCTGGTGGCGACCGGCTGGCCGGTGCTCGTGGCGCTGTCGAATAAGGACCTGATCGGCGAGACCCTCGACGTCGAGGCCCACGACCGCCTGGCGGGCACCCTCGCGGCCACGGCGATCGCGGCGCACGCGGGTGCGGCGGTCTTTCGCGCCCACAACGTCCGGGAGACGCGGGAAGCCGTCGAGGCGGTCGCGGGCCTGGGTGTCCTTTAAGGACTGAGGTGCCGGAGGTCCGTGACTTCGGCCGCGCGTGCCCAGCCGAGTAGTCCGCGTTGCGTCCGGCATGGCGTACAAAGGACGAAGAGGTGATGCCGGATGACGCCCTCGGTGGTGCGGCACGCGAAGCGGCGCCGGTGGGCGGTCGTCGCCGCCGTGGCCGCGGTGCTCGTGTCCGTGCCGTCGGTGCTCGCCGCGCTCGCCCCGGCCGGCGCGAGCGTCGATCCCGCCCGGCTGCGCGACCTCGTGCTGGGCTCCGCCGGAAAGCCGTACCAGGGCTACGCCGAAAGCGCCGGTTCGCTCGCCCTGCCGGAACTGCCGAACCTCGCTCCCGTCACGGCGCTGTTCTCCATGCGGACGCCGATGCGCGCCTGGTACGCAGGGCCCGACCGCTACCGCGTCGACATCCTCGGCACCGCCGGCGAACACGACGTCTACCGGCTGCCCGACGGCGAATACACCTGGGACTACGGCGACAACACGCTGACCGAGCTGATCGGGGAACCGGCCGTGCGGCTGCCGCGGGCCGGTGACCTGCTGCCGCCCGAGCTCGCGCGGCGGATCCTGAAGGCGGCGAAGGGCGACCCGGTGAGCGCGCTGCCGGGCCGCAACGTCGCCGGGGTCGCCGCGTCCGGGCTGCGGCTCGTGCCCGCCGACCCGGCCACGACGATCGGGCGGGTCGACGTCTGGGCGGACCCGGCGACCGGCCTGGCCGTGCGCGTCGAGGTCACCGCCCGGGGCCAGCAGGCGCCCATCCTGGTCACCGAGTTCCGGCAGCTCGACCAGACGACGCCGGTCGTCGAGGCGCCGCGGCCGGTGCTCGGCTCGGGGTTCACCGTCGCCAGCGCCCCGGACGTCTCGAACGCGCTCGGCGCGCTGGGCCAGGTTCCGCTGCCCGCGACGCTCGCCGGGCGCCCGGTGGTGTCGTCGAACTTCGGCGGCGTCGAAGGCGCCGCGCTCTACGGCACCGGGCTCGCGGCCTTCGCGGTCATCGCCGTGCCGCGCGCCGTCGGGAACGCGGCGGCCGATGCCGCCGGGAAGGCCGGCGCGGTGCAGGTCAAGCTGGCCGCCGGGACCGTGGTGCAGCTGTCGATCACGCCGTTGTCGCTGGCCATCGTCCGGTCCTCGGTGTTCCGCCGCTCGTACCTGCTGGCCGGGACGGTGACGCCCGACGTGCTGCGGACCGTCGCCGACGAGCTGTCCCGGCTGCGCCGGAGCGGCCGATGATCGTCACGCGCGCGCTGACCAAGCGGTACGGGACCACCCTCGCGGTCGACGCCGTCGACCTGGCCGTCCGGGAAGGCGACCGGTACGGCTTCCTCGGCCCGAACGGCTCGGGCAAGACCACGCTCGTCCGGATGCTGCTCGGCCTCGTGTACGCGACCGGCGGCGAGATCGAGGTGCTCGGGAAGCCCGTCCCGAAGCGGGTCGCGGAGGTGCTGCCGGAGGTCGGCGCGCTGGTCGAAGGCCCGGCCGCGTACCCGCACCTGTCCGGACGGCGGAACCTCGCGCTGCTCGACGCCGCCGGGCGTGGCGGCGGGCGGCGCACCCGGCGCCGCCGGATCGACGAGGCCCTCGAACAGGTCGGCCTCGGCGGGGTGGACCAGCGGCCGGTGAAGGCGTACTCGCTCGGCATGCGGCAGCGCCTCGGCCTCGCCGGCGCGCTGCTGCGCAAGCCCCGGCTGCTGATCCTCGACGAGCCGACCAACGGCCTCGACCCGCAGGGCATCAAGGAGATCCGCGAACTGCTCGTCGCGCTGAACGCGGCCGGCACCACGGTGTTCCTGTCGAGCCACCTGCTGGCCGAAGTCGAACAGCTCTGCACGCGCGTCGGCGTCGTCGACCGCGGCCGGCTCGTGCTGGAAGAAGACCTGGCGACGCTGCGGGCCGCGACCGGCCGCGTGCTGGTCGGCACGCCGGACGCCGCCGCGGCGGCCGCGGTCCTCGACGGCCAGCTCGAGGCCCGCGACGGTGACCGCCTGGTCATCCGGCACGGCGACCCGGCCGCGCTGAACGCGCTGCTGGTCGAAGCGGGGGTGCGCGTGACGTCGATCCACGCCGAGCGGCGGACGCTCGAAGAGGTCGTCCTCGACGTGACGGGTCCGGGCTCGGACCGGTTCGGAGCCGCCGGGTGATCGCCGTCGAACTGCGCAAGCTCGCGCTGCGGCCGCGGGTCTGGGTCAGCGTGCTGCTGCTCTGCCTGCTGCCGGCGATCGTCGGTGTCTTCCTGGCGACGGCCGACTTCGCGCCACCACCCGGGCAGGGCGGGGCGTTCCTCTCGGCGGTGGTCAACGACGGCGCGCTGTTCCCGGCGGCCGCGCTCGCGCTCGTCCTGCCGCTGTTCCTGCCGATCGCCGTCGCGGTCGTCGCCGGCGACTCGATCGCGGGGGAGGCGTCGAGCGGCACCCTGCGGTACCTGCTGGTCCGGCCGGTCGGCCGGACGCGGCTGCTCGGCGCGAAGATGGTCGCGCTGGCCGTGTACGTGACCGCGGCGATCGTGATCGTCGTGCTGACTTCGCTGGTGCTCGGCGTGATCCTGTTCGGCACCGGCGGGACGCCGGGTGTCGCCGGGCCGGGTGGGCAGCCGACCGGCGTGACGTCGTTGTCGGGGCAGTCGCTCAGCTCGTCCGGGCTCGGCCTGCGGTTGCTCGGCGCGGTGTCCTACATCGTCACGTCGATGCTGGGGTTCGCCGCGATCACGGTGTTCCTCTCGACGTTGAGCGACTCGGCGCTGGGGGCCGCGCTCGGCGGGCTGGCGGTGCTGATCACCAGTTCGGTGCTGGAGACGCTGGACGCGGCCGCGTCGGTGAAGCCGTACCTGCCGACGCACTACTGGCTGTCCTGGATCGACTTCTTCCGCGATCCCGTGCTATGGCGCAACATCGACCACGGGCTGCTGCTGCAGGCGGGCTACGTCGTGGTGTTCTTCGGCGCCGCGTGGGCGAACTTCGCGACCAAGGACGTCACGAGCTGAGGCACTCGGCGGGCGCTTCGAGCGGGCCGGTGCCGAGGGCCTGCAGGACCAGCTCGGTGACGGCGGGGTCGGTGGGGAGGTCGCCGTGGCCGGCCTGGTTGCCGGGGCAGACCTGCTGGATGGCGACGTTGACGGCGCCGTCGAGCCGGGCGGAGTCGGGCGGTGTGACGGTCTCGTCCCGCTCGGTCCACACCGAAAGCCACGGCAGCGTCGCCGGGACGGGTTCCTTCGCCAGCTCCTGCATGAGCGTGCTGCCCGGGGCCAGCTGGACGCACGCGGCCGGGCAGGCGCCGGGGACGAGCGCGCCACCGGCCGCCGCGAGGCCCGTGCCGTGCATCGGCGCGCCGAGCGTGATGACGCGGCGGGCCTGGTGGTCGCCGCCGTCGCGGCTGACCCACAGCCGGGCCACGACCCCGCCGGCCGAGTAGCCGATGACGTCGACCGAGGGCGCTCCGCGGGCGTAGGCGTTCTCGACGGCTTCGGCCAGGACGCCGGCCTGTTCGACCAGGTCACCGGTGCCGTCGCCGGCCAGGGTGAGGACCTCGGTGGCGCGCCCGGTGGTCTGCCGGATGCGGGCGGCGAGCTCGTTCAGCGCGCCCTGGCCGCCGCCGTAACCGGGGACGAGCAGCACGGGCCCGGGTCTGGCCTGGTCGGGAACGCCGGACTGCGGCGCGGCGCTGGTGCCGGTGGCGGCGACGACGGACGCGACGAGCACGCCCGCCACCGCGACGACGAGGCCGCCCATGAGCAGCCGCCGCCGCGGGCTGATGCCGCGCCACCAGGCCGTGATCCGCACGGTTCCATGATGCCCCGGCCGGCGCCGGTCAGAGACTGGTCCAGCCGGTCGTGACCGTGGTGCCGTCCGCCGCCGTCACCCGCACCCGCGTCGCTCCGCGGGGCAGGCCCGTCGCGGTGAACCAGCCGTCCGCGGCGATCGGCCGGACGTGGCGCTCGCCCGCCGCCTCGATCACCGCGTCGCCGGCCGCGCCCGTCACCAGGCCGCGCAGCGTGACGCGGTCGTCCTCGTACTCGGCCTGCAGCTCCACCGACACCCGGGCCGACTCGAACGACAGCAGGCGGACGTCGCCGCCGCGGACCGCGCCCGCCGCCGCGAGGTCGGAGTCGAAGCCGAGCTCGGCCAGCTCGGTGTCGAGGTCGCGGGTGGCCAGCGCCGCGCGGGCCTGGCGCAGCACGAGGTCCGGTACCGGGTCCGCCCGCGCGGCGGCCGCGCGCAGCTCGTCCAGGAGTTCGTCGTCGGTCACGTCCGGTCCTCCGTCCCGAGCCCGGCGGCACCCGCCCGCTCGCGCAGCCGGGCCAGGCAGCGCTGCCGGGTCGGGCCGATGCTGCCGACCGGCATGCCGAGCGCGGCCGCCACGTCCGCGTACGACGGCGGCGGAGTCGCCATCAGCACCCGCAGCAGCTGCCGGCACTGCTCCGACAGCGTGGCCAGCGCGCGCCAGAGCGTGGCGTTGCGCTCGTCGAGCAGCAGGGCCGCGTCGACACCCGCGTGGCCGGCGGGTTCTTCGGGCCAGTCGCGCTCGTCGGACGGCCGTTCGCGACCGGCCCGGCGGAGCTGGCGGAGGCACTCGTGCCGCGCGGTCGTCGCGAGCCAGCCGGGCAGGCGGTCCGGGTCCTTGATCCGGCCGAGGTTCTCGACGAGCTTCAGCCAGGTCGTCTGGACGACGTCGGCCGCGTCGGCGTCGGAAAGCCGGTGGCCGCGCGCGATCGCCCAGAGCAGGCTCGCGTACCGGTCCACCAGGGTGTCCCAGGCCGCCTGGTCGCCGCGCGCGGCCGTTTCGAGCAGGGTCGTGGTGTCCACCGCACCTCCGATCGGCTCGCCCAGCTAACCACCCGGATCCGCGGGCCGGCGCGGAAATACACCCGTTCGCACTGAACCGCGCCGCCGTGAAGGCCGTGTGCCGGGTGGGAGTGTGGAGACAAAACCGGGGTGAGCTGATATGCGGATCCGGAAAGTACTGCTCGTCATACCGTTGCTGGTGCTGGACCTCGCCGCCTGCGGACGGCCGGTGGCCGGCGTGAAAGTGGGCCGGGCGCTGCCGGTGCCGTCGAGCACTGGCGTACCCGCCTGCACGGTGCTCGGCGACACGCCGGTGGCGCCGGAAGTGGTGCGCCTCTAGGAGATGCGGCGGACGGGCTCCCCGCCGAGCACGCAGTCCAGGTCGATCCGGCCGCCCGCCGCGGCGAGGACCGCGTCCACCGCCAGGTCCACGTCGAGCTTGCGGCCGTGCTGGTCGGCGTACGCGCGCATCAGGTTGCCGATGTGCCGCTCGGGGTTGCGCCAGTGCGGCCAGCGCAGCGAGGCCTGGTTAGCCAGCCGCGTGAAGTCGCTCTGGCGCTCGGTCACCTCGAGCAGCCACTCGAGGTAGACGCGCATCGCGTGCAGCGCGGTGTGCCCCGGGGTCGCCACCGGGCCGTGGCCGGGCACGAGCGTCCGCGGGCGGAACGTGTCCTGCAGCCAGTCGAGCGCGCTGAGCCAGCCCGGAACCGAGCCGTGCACCGCCACCGGCGTGTCGCCGATGGAGACGAGGTCGCCGGTGAAGAGCGTGCCCGAGCGCGGCTCGTGCACCACGAGGTCGCCCGCGGTGTGCGCGACACCCGGCACCGCGACGACGTCGGCGACCGCGTCGCCGAGGTCGAGCCGCTGCCAGCCGGGCACCGGCTTGACCGCGGCCGGCTCCGGCGGCTCGAGCACGCCCCACTGGGTGTAGGTGAAGACGTTGCCGTAGGTCTGCGGGCCGGCCTTGACCTCCTCGACGCTGCCGGGGGCGGCCAACGCCGTGCCGCCCTCGCGCAGCGCGACCCCGACGCCGTTGTGGTGCTCACCGTGCGCGTGCGTGACGACCACGGTGAGTTCCTGCTCGCCCGCGTACTTGCGGACGTCGCGCACCAGCTCCAGCGTCGCCTGCTCGGTGCCGCAGGTGTCGACCAGCACGACCCCCTCGCTGCCCTGGATCCAGCCGCTGTTGGAGACGAACCATTCGGCCGGGCTCTTCACGTACGCGACCACTCCCGGGCGCGCGTGCCGGAGCGGGACGATGTTCGAAGTGACGGCCGGCATGGTTCCTCCCCTGGACTGACGAAGCGGATAACGACGGGGGCGCGAGCAGGTTGCGGGGTTTTACCCGGAGATGACCCAGCGCCGGGATCTCGCGGTCATGGGGGAGTTCCGCCTTTCCCGGTACGGCCGGGGACGAGAAGTGCGGTCTAGACCACCGAGGATGATAGGCAGGGGGTGAGGGGGCTGTCACTGACAAGAACGGACAGCTTGAGGTGAATCGCTCACGGGACCGGCGGCACGCTCAGTTCTTGCCCGGACGGCATTTCGGCCGAACGATTGAAAAGGATCTTCGCGCCGATCATCGGCGCAGGTCTTGACAGTCGATCTCGTACGCCCATACTGGTATATACCTTTATGGGAGGGTCCGGGTGAATCCGAGGGGGCTTCGCGCTCGCGGGCCGACGGAAGGTCTGAGGGGTCCTTCCGTCGGCCGCGCGAAGCCGTCGTTCGACACTGCCGGTCACGGACAGCGTTGACACAACTACTGGTACGAACCAGTATGGACGCTGCCGGCCGGGAGGAGACGCATGGCGGGGGTACACGTCCGGATCGACAACCGGCTGATCCACGGGCAGGTCACCGTGGCGTGGACGCGGCGGCTCGGCGTGCGCCGGCTGGTCGTCTGCAACGACGACGTCGCCGCCGACGACCTGCAGCGGATGCTGCTCCCGCAGGCCGCCCGCGGGCTGCCCACCGACGTCCTCACCGTCGCCGAGACGCTCGAGGCAACGCTCGAGACGGACGTCATGATCCTCGCGAAGGACCCCGAAGACGCCTTTCGCCTGGTGGAAAGCGGCCTCCGGCCGGAAACCGTCAACGTCGGCAATGTCGCACCACGCCCCGGCACCGCCTACACCATGGTCACGCGCTCGATCGCGGTCACCGCGGACGAGGCCGACGCCTACCGCAAGCTGGCCGCGTCCGGCGTCCCGCTGGTCACCCAGCTGATGCCGCAGGACAAGCCCGCCGAATTCGTCCCGTTGCTCGACCGGAAAGGGCTTTAGCCCCGCATGCTCGTCGCGCTGGCCCTGACCCTCTGGGCGATCTACTGCACCTACGACGGGCTCGGCCCGTTCCTCATCTACGCCCAGCGCCCGCTCATCGCCGGCTCGGTCGCCGGGCTGATCGTCGGGCACCCGCTGCTCGGCCTGCTGATCGGCGCCACGCTGGAGCTGGCCGCGCTCGGCGTCTACACCTACGGCGGCGCGACCATCCCGGACTACCAGACCGGCGCGATCGTCGGCACCGCGCTGGCCGCGGGCGCCGCCGGGGACACCTCGGCCCAGGTCGCCATCGGGCTCGGCGTCGGGCTGCCCGCCGCGATCCTGCTGTCGGCGCTCGACCCGGTCGGCAAGATCATCACCACCGCGCTGGTCCACCGGGCCGACGGCTACGCCGCCGACGGCAACGCCCGCGGTCTCGCGGTGATCCACTGGGTCAGCCTGGTGCCGTGGGTGGCGGTGCGCGCGATCCCGACGTTCCTCGCCGCGCTCGCCGCGTCCGGCGGCCTGGTCAAGGACATCACCGCGAGCATCCCCGCCGGGTTCGTCCAGGGCATGACGCTCGCCGGGTCGCTGCTGCCCGCCGTCGGGTTCGCGCTGCTGCTCGGCATGATGGAGCTCTCGCGGTACTGGTACCTGCTGCTGATCGGGTTCGTCGCGTTCGCCTACCTGCACGTGCCGCTGTTGGGCATCGGGCTGATCGGCGTCGCGGTCGCGATGCTGTTCGTGACGCTCAAGCGCGACGAACCGGCGATCGCGGTCCCCGGAGAAGGCGCCGAAGAGTCCACTGTGGACGTACGGTTGAGCAAGCAGGACCTGCGCCGGGTCTTCCGCCGGTACTTCTGGTCGAGCCAGATCTCCTGGAACTACGAGCGGATGCAGGCGCTCGGCTTCGCGTACTCGATGGAGCCGGTGCTACGCCGGCTCTACCCGGAGAAGGCCGACTACGTCGCCGGGCTGCAGCGGCACCTCCAGTTCTTCAACACCTCCGTGCTCGTCGGCGGCCCGCTGATCCTCGGCTCGAGCGTCGCCCTCGAAGAAGCGGGCACGCCGAAGTCGGCCGCGAGCACCAAGGTCGCGCTGATGGGCCCGATGGCGGGCATCGGCGACACCGTCGTCTTCGCGCTGTACAACAGCATCGTCTTCACCATGGGCGCGTCCTGGGCGCTGCAGGGCAGCTGGCTCGGCCCCGCCTTCGCCGCGGTGATGGTGCTCGTGCCCTACGCGCTGATCCGGCGCTGGCAGTTCGGGTTCGCCTACCGGGAAGGGAAACGGCTGGCCGGTCACCTCGCCGCCGGCGCGCTCGCGCGTGTGGCGCAGGGGGCGACCGTGCTCGGGTTCGTCGTGCTCGGCGGCTTCATCCCGTCGATCGTCAAGGTCGTCACCACGCTGACCTACCGCCAGACCACGACGGTCCAGGGGCAGCCGGTCACGCAGGCCGTGGCGATCCAGGACCGGCTCGACGAGCTCGTCCCGTTCCTGCTGCCGGTGCTCGTCACCGCCGGGGT
This sequence comes from Amycolatopsis sp. NPDC003865, assembly GCF_053605345.1. NCBI lineage: Bacteria > Bacillati > Actinomycetota > Actinomycetes > Pseudonocardiales > Pseudonocardiaceae > Amycolatopsis > Amycolatopsis sp. NPDC003865. Next base: position 63,744 of record NZ_JBSGJA010000023.1, read on the forward strand.
GTACCTGCTCACGGCCAAGGCCCGGCTGCGGCCCGTCTGGATCATCGCCATCGTCGTCGTCGCCGGGGTCCTCCTGGGGTGGCTCGGCTGGTTCGCGCCGTCGGCCCCGGCGAAGAGTTAGGAGACACCGCCATGTCCGTCCCGATCGTCCTCGCCGGGCACGGGCGGCTGCCCTCCGGCGTGGGGGAAGCCGCCGAAATGATCCTGGGGCCGCAGTCGCGGCTCAAGGTGTGCGAGCTGAGCCCGCACGACAGCCCGGAGGAGTTCGGCGTCCGGCTGCTCGCGCTGCTCGGCGGGGCGGGCGAGGCGCTCGTGCTCGCCGACCTGCACGGCGGCTCGCCGTTCAACGCCGTCCGCGCGCTCGCCGCCGTGCACCCGCGCATCCAGCTGGTGTCCGGGCTCAACCTGCCGATGCTGCTGGAAGTCCTGCTGCACACGACCGGCGACGTCACCGAGCTGGCCGGGGTGGCCCGCGCCGCCGGCCGCGACGGCGTCGTCGACGTCCTGGAATCGACCTGGTGACCGCCGCGCTCCTGCTCGCCGCGCAAGACGTCCGGATCACGCCGGAGCCCGGGCACCCGCTCGGCGGCTACCTGGCCCGGCACGGCGTCGCCACCGGCACGCACGACGACCTCGAGGCGTCGCTGATCTGGCTGTCCACCGAGGACGACCCGGGCGTGCTGTGGGTGGCGCTCGACGCGCTCGCGGTCGACGCCGGCCTCACCCGCACCCTGGCCGACGCCGTCGCCGCGGCGGTCGGCATCGACCCCGAGCGGGTCGTCCTCTGCGCGTCCCACACGCATTCCGGGCCCGAGGGCTGGACCGGTCCGCTGCACCCGGGGCTGCCGGGGCGGCGCGACGCCGGGCTCGTCGGCCGCATGGCGGAGACGGTCACCGGCGCGGCGCTGCGGCTGCGCGCGTGCCGCGGCCGCGTCCGGGCCCGCTGGCACGCGGGGTCGACCGAAGCCGTCGGCAGCAACCGCTACCGGCGGGACGGGCCGCACGACACGTCGTTCGGCGTGCTCGAGCTGCGCCGCGACGACGGTTCCCCGGCCGCGCTGCTGTTCGACTACGCGAGCCACCCGACCGTGCTCGGGCCGGACAACCTCCACTGGTCGGCGGACTGGCCGGGCGCGACGCGGCGCGAGCTGGCGGCGCTGATCGGGCAGCCGGTCGCGGCGTTCCTCCAGGGCGCGGCGGGGGACGCCAGCTCCCGGTTCGTCCGCCGCGGCCGCGACCACGACGAAGTCCGCACGCTCGGCGGCCACCTGGCGACGTCGATCGCCCGCACGCTCGCGGCGGCGTCTTCCGGCGCCGAGACCGGCCCGGTTCGCATGACGCGCTCGGCGTTGCACCTGCCGTACCGCGAGGTGCCGACGCTGGAACACAGTCTGGAGCTGCGGGAGTCGGCCGAACGGGAGTGGCAGCGCGAGCTGGCGCACCACGGCGAGGACCACCCGGCCGTCCGGATCGCGCAGACGCGCTACGAGGGCTGCGCGATGCTGGCCGCGATGGCGGCCACCGACCGGCCGACGGGCTGCGCGGAGGTCCCGGTCAGCGTCGTGTCGCTGGGGGAGATCGCCTGGCTGCACACGCCGTTCGAGCTGTTCGCGTCGCTGGGGCTGCGGATCCGGCGGGGCAGCCCGTTCCGCCACACGCGGGTGATCGGCTATTCCGACGGCTACCTGGGATACCTGCCGGACGCGGACGGCCACCGCAACGGCGTGTACGAGTCGTACGTGACGCTGTTCGAGCCCGACGCGGGGGACGTCCTGGTGGAGCACTGCGTCAAACTGCTGCGGGCTCATCAGGCGGACCCCACCTAGGCCACTCGAGGGGGAACCCGAAGCCGAGCACGGTGACGCCGAGGATCCCGGCGCCCGCCAGCACGAACACCGTGCCGAGCGAAGGGTTCACCTCGTCGGGCAGCTCCGGGCGGACGAACCCGCCGCGGTCGTACACCACGGTGAACCGTTCGCCCACGACGGTTTCGGCGGTGCTGCGCAGGTCACCGCGCAGTGGCGTCGAGCCGCCCGGCAGGACGAGCGGGACGAAGTGGCGGCCCTGCGCCGGTGCCACTTCGATCAGGACGGGCGTGCCGCGGTGGGTCAGGACCAGGTCGGTGACCAAGCCGGGGCCGGAGAGCGCCAGGACGGCCAAGCCGAGCATGGTGAACGTCAGCTGGCCGTAGTCCGCGTCCCACATCCAGGCTCCGCGCCACCAGGCGACCGCCCACAGGACCGCGCCGAGCCCGCCGAAGCCGGCGATGCAGACGACCGCCTCCCCGCCCCGGGTTTCCTGGTGCGCGGCCCAGACCGAGATCGCCGCCGAAGCCGCGAGGACGCCGGCGAACACCAGCCGGCGGTAGACCTTCTCCAGTCGCCACCCCGGGTCGTCGTCCGGCACCGGCCGGGGTTTCGGCCGGCGTTCCGGCTTCGGCTTCGGCGGGGGCTTCGGGGTCGTGCGGGGCCGGCGGGCCGACCACGCCGCGAGCGCGGCCGTCGACCCGAGGAGGGCGGCGGCGAGCGCGAAGAGCTTGGTTCGGCGTGCCATGCCGCTAGCACGCGGGCGGGACGCCGGGGGTTGCCCGGTCAGGCCGGGCTGCGCCGCGCCTGCGTGAAGACGGTGTAGCGGTCCGCGCGGTAGAGCGACCGGCCCGCCTCGATGACGCCGCCGCTCTGGTCGTGCAGGGTGCCTTCGATGATCAGGCACGGCTGGCTCGGCTCGATGCCGAGGAGGGCGGCGTCGCCGGCGTCCGGGAGGACCGCCGAGATCGCCGTGTCGTTCCACTCCGCCTGAACGCCCCAGCGCTCCTCGATCGTGCGGTGCAGGGACTGGGTCTCCCAGTCGAACAGCTCGATGCCCGGGAACCGGTCGACCGAGAGGTTGGTGCGCTCGACGGCGAACGGCTCGTCGTCGACGTACCGCAGGCGCTCCAGGTGGAACACTCGCGCGCCGGGCGGGACGTTGAGCCGGCCGGCGAGGCGCGGGAGCGCGGACTCGACCTCGGCGTGCAGCACCTTCGTCTTCGGCACGACGCCCCGGGCCTTCATGTCCTCGGTGAACGAGGTGAGCATGTCGATGTGCGCGGCCTGGCGCTCGGCGGTGAAGGTGGCGGTGCCGTGCTGGCGGTAGAGGACGCCGTCGGAGACCAGCCGGTTGATCTCCTGCCGCACGGTGCCGCGCGCGACGCCGAAGTGCTCGGCGAGGAACCGTTCGGACGGCATCAGGCGCCCGGGCCCGGCTTCGGTCGCGACGCTCTCCAGGATTTCGCGCAGCTGGTCGCCCTTGGGCCGCCCCGGCTGCAGCGCGTCCGGGAGGCGGAGATCGCTCGCGGGGACGTGTTTGGGACGGGGCATGGGTTCAGTATGTCGCGCCGCCGGTCCGGGGGTAACACCGCTCATCCGGTGGCGCGGCGGCCAGGACGTGGTGGTGACGACGTTCGGGCGCAGGCACGGCCTGCCGTCGGGGCCAGCGGCGGCGCGCGATCAGCTCAGCCCGTTGCGCGGCGGGCGAGGTCGGTCAAGAAGCGTTCGGCCAGCGCTTCCCCCGTCACGTGCCCGACCGCCCGGTACAGCCCCCTGGCTTCGCGGGCCGTCCCGGCGGCCAGCATCGGCCGGCCGGCCGCGCCCTCGACCGCAGCCAGCCCGAGCAACGCCTGGGCCTCCAGCAGCCGGTAGCCGCCCGCGCGGGCCGCGTCCAGCGCCGTCCGCGCGTGCTCGCCCGCCTCCGGAACCCGGCCGGCCGCCGCCAGCACCCCCGCCAGCGTCGCCGACGCCTCCGCCAGCTGGCCCCGCAGCCCCGACTCCACCGCCAGCTCACGGGCTTCCGAAAGCACCCGCTCCGCCAGCGCCAGGTCGCCGGCGGCTTCCGAAGCGCGGCCGAGTGCGATCAGCGCCGCCGCCTCCACCTGGCGGTCGCCGTCGCGGCGGACGCGGTCCAGTGCCTCCTCCGCCGTCCGGGCCGCCGCCGCGTGGTCTCCGCGAGCGCCCCGCAATGCGCTCAACGCGGTGAGCGCCGTCGCTTCGCCGAAGCTCGAACCCAGCTCGCGGAACGCCGCCAGGGACTGCTCGCCCGCCTCGCCCGCCTCGTCGAACCGGCCCGTTTCCAGCCGCACCCACGCGAGGTCGGCGAGGTTCGCCGCTTCCCAGAACCGCAGGTCTTCCCGGCGGCACAGCGCGACCGCCTCGCACAGGCAGTCTTCCGCCTGCTCCAGCCGGCCCAGCTGGCGGTAGTGGCAGCTCAGCGAGTTCAACGCGAGCGCTTCGCCCGAGGAGTTGGCCAGCTCGCGGAACAGCTGGATCGCGCGCCGGCTGTGTTCGACGGCTTCCGACAGCCGGCCCGTCCACTCCAGCATCGAGCCCAGGTTCGCGACCGCCGTCGCCTCGCACTCGCGCCAGCCGCACGCCCGGCTGGCCAGCACCGCCTTCTCCGAATGCCGGATACCCGCCTCGTGCTGGCCTTCGCGGAAGTACGCGCCGCCGACCGACAGGTGCACCAGCGCTTCGGCCGGCTGGGCGCCGTGGTCGCGCGCCGCGCGCAGCACGATCGGCGCCAGCTCCAGCCACTCGGCGCGGCGGCCGTGGTCGTGGAAGAAGCGCCGCAGCGCGTCGGCGAGGTACCACGCCGCCGGGTACGGCCCGCGCGTCGCCGCCAGCCGCAGCGCCGCCGCCAGGTTCGTCGCCTCGACGTCCAGCCAGGCCACGGCGGCCGCGGCGTCGGCGAACGCGATCGGGCTCGGCGCCGCCGGGGCGTCTTCACGCGGCAGCGTCACGATCCGCGCGCCCAGCAGCGCGACGGCGGCGTCGGCGGCCGCGCAGTAGCCGGTGAACAGCCGCTCCCACGCCTTTTCGCGGGCGATCTCGTCTTCGTCGGCGACGACGCACCGCTCGGCGTAGCGCCGGGCCAGGTCGTGGAACCGGTAGCGGCGGGGAGCGTGCGCCTCCAGGAGGTTCGCCGCGGTCAGCCCGCGCAGCCGCCGCGCCGCCTCCTCGGCCGGGACGTCCAGCAGGGCGGCCGCGTCGATCGCGGTGAAGTCGGCCCCCGGCACCAGCGCCAGCAGGCGGAACGCGTGCCGCAGCCCGGGCGGCAACGCCTGGTAGGACACCGAGAACGCTTTCGCGACGGCGCTTTCTTCGTCGCCGTCGAAGCCGAGCTGGGCCAGCGGGTCGCCGCGCAGTTCGTCGACGAGCTCGCCGAGGCTCGCGACCCCGGTGTTCGCTGCCGCGATCCGCAGCGCCAGCGGGTGGTGCCCGCAGAGCCGGGCCAACTCGCCCGCCGCGTCCGGTTCGGCGGTGGCCCGCTCGCCGAGCAACGCGGTCAGCAACGCGCGCGAGTCGTCTTCGGGCAGCTGCGCCAGGCCCAGCGCCCGGGCGCCGGTGCGCGCGACGAACTCGTCGAGCCGGTGGCGGCTGGTGACCAGCACCCGGCCCGACGACGGCAGCAGCGGCAGCACCTGGGCGGCGTCGCGGGCGTTGTCCAGCACGACGAGCGCCTGCCGGTCGGCCAGCAGCGAGCGGTAGAGCTTGCTCTGGTCGTCGACGCCGGGCGGCACGTCCCGCAGGTCGACGCCGAGGGTGCGCAGCAGCTGGGCGAGCGCGGCGGCGGGGGTGAGCGGCTCGTCGTCGGCGTCGAAGCCGCGCAGGTTGACGTACAGCTGGCCGTCGGGGAAGCGGGCCCGCGCGGTGTGGGCCCAGTGCACGGCCAGCGCGGTCTTGCCGACCCCGGCCGTCCCGGTGATCACCCAGACGTCACCCGGCTCGTCGAGCGCGGCCAGCTCCGGGGCTCGGCCGGTGAACCCGCGGACGTCCAGTGGCAGCTCGGCGGGCCGCGGCACGACCGGGGCCGCGGCCGGCGCCGGTTCCCCCTCACCGCGCAGGATGCGCAGCCGCAGGTCCTGCAGGGCCTGGCCGGGTTCGATGCCGAGCTCGTCGACGAGCAGTTCGTGCGCCCGCGCGTAGGTGTCGAGCGCTTCCGGGGTGCGGCCGCAGCGGTGCAGCGCGAGCATCAGCGCGGCCCGCAGCCGTTCGCGGAACGGGTGCTCGTCGACGATCCGGCGCAGCTCCCCGACCACTTCGCCGTGGCGTCCGGACGCCAGCTCCTGCTCGTACAGCTCCTCCAGCACGACGAGCCGGCGTTCGGCCAGCGCCGGGCCTTCGTGCGCGGCCAGCGCTTCGCTCACCCCGCCGAGCGGGGTGCCGTCCCACAGCGCGAGCGCGGCCCGCAGGTGCGCGACGGCGGCCGGCCCGGTCGTCGCCCTGGCCAGGGCGACCTCGTCGTCGAACACATCGAGGTCGCGGTCGCCGGGTGCGACTTCCAGGACGTAACCGGGCGCGCGGCGGACGATCGCGTCGCGGCCGAGGAGCTTCCGCAGTTCCGAGATGTGCACCTGCAGCCGCCCGCGGACGCTCGGCGGCGCGTTCTCGCCCCAGGTCAGGTCGATGAGCCGGTCTTCGCTGACCACGCGGTTCGGGTTCAGCAGGAGGGCGGCCAGCACCGACGTCTGCTTCTGGCCACCGGGCCGGACGGCGCCCGCGTCGCCGAGGACCGTGACCGGTCCGAGCAGGCGGTAGCGCACGAGTAGCCCCCAGAAGGCCGACCGAAGCGGAACGGAAGTGCCGTGCCCGACCCTACTGTGTGCCTCGTCGCCGATCCGACCGCAGCCACGGCCATAGCTCCACAGCAACGGTCGCGTTCAGCCCGGGGGGCGGCCTGCTTTGGTCGGATCGGCAACGGCGGGGCGAGGGAAAAGGAGGCCGTGGGTGGACACCGACGAGACCGAGCGGCTGCTGTTCGTCTGCTTCCCGGACGCGGGGGAGGCAGCCGGCCGGTACCGGGCGTGGCGCGATCCGCGGATCGCCGTGCACGTCGTCGAGCTGCCCGGTCGCGGTGAGCGCCGCGCCGAGCACCCGTACCGGGACATGTGGCTGCTGGTCGAGTCGCTGGCGGCGGAGCTGGCGGGGGTGCTCGCCCGCCCGCACGTGCTGTTCGGCGCGGGGCTGGGCGCGCTGGTGGCCTACCGGCTGGCGCAGCGGCGGGTGGCCGCGGGACTGGGGGTCCCGCGGGCACTCGTCGTGGCGCACCAGGCGCCGCCGGACCGGGCCGCGCGGGTGGTGCCGGAGCAGGCGGCCCGCGCGGACGTCAGCCTGCTGGCCAGCGACGCGCACGTGCCCGTGGCACCGCCGCTGCCGTGCCCGATCCGGGGCTTCGGCGAGCCGCACCTGATGACGGGCTGGGGCGAGCACACGGAAGCGGGGTTCGTGCTCGCCCCGGCGCGCGAGCGGGACAGCGGCGCGCTGCTGCGCGACGCCGTCCTGCGCTCGGCCTACCTGGTTTCCGCGTTGGCCGTCCCGGGCTTGGGCGAGTCGCCGATGTAGGGACCGACGCCGATCGAGGGGCCGGGCTGCGGTGGGGTCTCGGCCGCCTGCGCGGCGGGCGCGAGGACGAGGACGGCCAGGAAGGCCGTACCGATGACGGCCTGGAGAACACGGGCTTTCATGTTTCGACTCCTCACGCTTCGGGATGCGCGTCGATCTTGCCCGAGCGGACTTCCAATCCGCTTCCCTTCGCGCGCAGTGGTCGTACGCTCACCGATCGTCCCTTGTGGAGGGAATCGCCGGGCTGGGACCATGCGTGGTCATGGGGAGTGACGACACGAACACGATTCTGCGGATGGCGAGCCTGGCGACCCCGATGGCCTTGCGGGTGGCGGTGACCCTCGGGCTGCCGGACCGGTTGCGCGATCAGGACGTCGCCGTGGACCGGCTGGCGGACGACCTCGGCGTCCGGGCGGTTCCGCTCGGGCTGCTGCTCGGGCACCTCGCGACGCTGGGGTTCTTCGAGCGGACCGCCACCGGCTACCGCACCACGGACTACGGCGAAAACCTGTGCGGCGACAGCCTGACCACGGTCCTGCTGAACCTGGACACCGCGGGCGGCCGCGCCGAGCTGGCGTTCACCGAGCTCCTGCACAGCGTCACCACCGGTCAGGCCGGGTACGACCGCCGGTACGGGCAGGACTTCTGGTCCGATCTCGCCGCGCACCCGCCGCTGCGGGAGTCCTTCGACCGGCAGATGGCGCACCGGCTGCGGGCCGGCGTGCCGCACCTCGCGACCGGGTTCGACTGGGGGCGGTTCGCCACGATCGTCGACCTCGGCGGCGGTCCGGGCACGGTGCTCGCGGGTGTCCTGGCGGCCCACCCACGGATCCGGGGCCGGCTGGTCGACCTCGACGTCACCGCGGCCGCGGCGACCTTCGCCGAGCACGGGTTCGGGGAGCGGGCCACGGTGGTCGCCGGCAGCTTCTTCGACCCGCTGCCGGCCGGGGCGGACGTCTACCTGCTGGTGGACATCCTGCACGACTGGGACGACGAGCACGCCCACCGCATCCTGGCCCGCTGCGTCGAGGCGGCCGCGCCGGACGGGCGGATCGTCGTCGTCGAACCGGTCGGCGGGCGGCAGGCCGGGACCGACTCGGACCTGGCCATGCTCGTCATCTTCGGCGGCCGCGAACGCCGGGTCGAGGAGTTCGAAACCCTCGCGGCGGACCACGGGCTCGCGCTGGACTCGGTGACGGACGCGGGCGGGCGGTCGATCTTGGAGTTCAGAATTACATAAGCGCTGTTACAATTCTGGTGTGCCGCTGTCCCGTGCCTTCGTCGACCTGACCCCGCTGCGCGTCTCGCCGGCCTTCCGGCGGCTCTGGATCGGCCGCGTCTTCTCGGGCTTCGGCTCGCAGATGACGCTCGTCGCCGTGATGTTCCAGGTCTGGGAGCAGACCCGGAGCACGGTCTGGACCGGGGCGGTCGGGCTCGCCCAGGCCCTGCCCGTGGTGGTGTTCGGGCTGCTCGCGGGCTCGCTGGCGGACCGCGTCGACCGGCGGCGGTTCGCGCTGGTCACCACCGCCGGGCAGGCGGTCTGTTCGGTGCTCCTCGCCGTGCAGGGCTTCCTGGGCGAGGTGCCGGTGCTGCTCGTCCTGGGGCTGGTGGCCGCGCAGTCGTGCTTCGTCGCGGGCGGCGGGCCGGTGGCGCGGACGTTCGTCCCGCGGCTGCTGGCGCCCGCGCAACTGCCGGCCGGGCTGGCGCTGAACCGGATCGCGTTCCAGGGCGCGATGCTGCTCGGCCCGGCGCTGGGCGGGCTGCTGCTGGGCCGGCTCGGCGTGGGCGGCTGCTACGTCGTCGACGCGCTGACGTTCGCCGTGGCGTTCTACGGCGTCTTCGGTCTTCCTGCGATGCGGCCGGACGGCGAACCGTCGCGGCCGGGGCTGCGCGGGGTGCTGGACGGGCTGGCGTTCCTGGTGCGCACGCCGGTCGTCCGGGGCGCGCTGCTGACCGACCTCGCGGCGACGGTCCTGTCGATGCCGATCAGCCTCTTCCCGCTGGTGAACGCGGAACGGTTCGCCGGCGACCCGCGGACGCTCGGCCTGTTCCTGTCGGCGATCGCGGCCGGCGGGGTGGTGGCCTCGGTGTTTTCCGGGACGTTCACCCGGCTGCCCCGGCCGGGGCTGGTGATGCTCGCCGGCTCGGCCGCGTGGGGCGGGGCGCTGGTGGTGTTCGGGCTGGCGCCGGACCCGTGGGTGGGGCTGGGGTGCCTGGCGCTGGCGGGCGCGGCGGACACGGTTTCGGTGGTGTCGCGCGGGGCGCTGGTGCAGCTCAACACGCCGGACGAGCTGCTGGGCCGGGTTGCGGCGGCGGAGCAGATCGTCGGCCAGGCGGGGCCGGACCTGGGCAACCTGCGGGCCGGCTTGGTGGCGGGCGCGACCTCGGGAACGGCGGCGCTGGTCAGCGGCGGGCTGCTGTGCGTGCTGGCGGTGGCGTGGGTGGGCGCGGGAACACCGGGACTGCGCCGCTTCGCGACGCCGGCCAAGGCCGCGGCGGAGTAGCGAGCCCGCCGGTGCACAGCCGGACCCGAAGTGTGCACGCACCGGCACGCCGTGGTCTTCCACCGCGGCGCGCCGACGGGTAGTCCTTTCCCGACAACACCTTTCGCCCGTCCGGAAAGGACCCGCCATGCCGAAACGCATCCGCGCGGCCGCCGCCATCGCCGTCGCGGCGGCCGCCCTCACCGCTGTCCCCGCGCACGCGTCCGTCCAAAGTGGAAGCGGCACGATCACCGACCCCTGGGTGCCGACCCGGGCCGCGCACATCACCTGCCAGACCGCCACCCTCTTCGGCAACTACACCCCCGGCCAAGGCCACTCCGACCCGATCGCGACGCTCGTCCAGGGCAACTACATCGGCGTCCGGTACATCACCGCCGACCACTACTCCGCCGACGTCTTCTGGCACGGCACGGGCAAGTGGGGCTTCCTCCTCCGCGACTGCTTCACCCTGAACTGAAAGGGAACCCGATGAACCGCGCCCTGCTGACCACCGTCCTCGCCGCCGCCGCGGCGATCACCTTCGCGCCCGCCGCCACCGCCGGTACCGTGCGCGAAATCTGCGCGCAGGACCTCTACGTCCGGACGCAGCCCGCCGGCGTCATCATCGGCACCCTCTACCGCGGCGACCACTTCGAGCTGTCGCGGTACTCGCCCAGTGGCGACTGGGCCGAGGGCTACGCCATGGGCCACGTGAACCAGCGCGGCTGGATCCAGGCCGGCTGGTTCTGCTGACCGCTCAGGGCACCTTGAGCGAGAGCACGTCGGGCACCGTCACGCGCTGGCCGTAGAGGTTCGCGCTGCCGCCGATCGAGAGGACCCGCCGCGCCGGGGTGGCCGCGCACACGAGCGATGCGCGCCCGTGCGGGAGCAGGGTGCCCAGCAGTACCCATTCGCCCGTGCGGACGTCGAGGACCTCGGCCGTGCGGTCCCGGGCGGTCGGGTCCTCGACCGGCGCGGGACCGCCGCCGACCACGACGATCCGGTCCTCCACCCGGACCGCGCCCGGCGCGCCGCGGCGCTTGCGCATCGGGGCGACCGCCTCCCAGCGATCGGTGTCCGGGCAGTACCGCTCCACGGAGTCGAGCGCGTTCTGCTGCCTGCTGGGCAGCCCGCCGAGCGCGTACAGGTGCCGGCCGGCCGCGACGAGCCGGAACCGGGCCCGCGGGGTGAGCATCGGGGCGACCGGCGCCCAGTGCCCCGCCGCCGGGTCGAAGACGAGCACGGCGTCCGTGGCGTGCTCCTCCGGATCGCTGTCGCCGACGAAACCGCCCGCCACGTAGAGCTTTCCGGCCAGCCCGGCCGCCGAGGCCGCGCCGAGCGGGACCGGCAGCGGCGGGCTCGGCCGCCACGCGTCGGCCGCCGGGTCGTAGATCTCCACCACGTCGGTCGTGCGCTCGTCCGGGGTGATCCCCGCGGCGGCGTAGACCAGCTCGCCGACGACGCCGACCGCGTGGTTGCCGCGCGGCGTGGGCATCGGGCTGACGTAGTGCCACTCGCCGCTGCCGGTCAGCTTGCGGGTCTCCACCGAGCCGTAGCCGACGTTCCCGTCGGTGCCGCCGAACACGAAGACGTCGTCGCCGACGGTCGCCACCTCGTGGGCGAACCGGGGCGAGAGCATCGGCGGCCGGTACTTCCAGGATTCGTTCATCGTCCACCACCCCTCTTTTTCGACGCCAGAGTCTCCGCGGCGGGCCCGTCTGTTACGACGGATTCGATTTCCGCCATTCGCGGTCGCGCGGGTTATTCGTTTTCGGATGACTCGGCGAGGACGAACCATGCTGACGATCATCCGACGCAGTGGGCTGGGCCGGATGGCGGACATCGATCACGCTGTGTGGCCACTTCTCGTTGGTTTGTTTCCGATGGTGATCATCGGCGCGGTATTTCTCGGCAACGTGTTTGCGGTCCGGGAAATCGTCATCTACAGTCCGGCGATCAACGGCTCGAAAGCCGGAATCCGTGGTCCCCGTGTTTCTTTCCGAGGAGTGCTATGCGCAAACGCGCCTCGACACGCCGGTTCGCCGTGCTCGCGCTCGTCCTCGCACTGGTGAGCGCGTGCAGCCAGCGGACCGCCTCCGGTGGCGGTGCCGTCGAAAAGCCGTCGATCCGGGTCGCGGTCTTCGCCACCGTCGACCTCGCCACGTTCTGGCTGGCCCAGGAAGGTGGCTACTTCAAGGCGGAGGGCCTCGACGTGCAGGCCGACGCCGCCGCCAGCGGGCAGGAATCGCTCACCCGCATGGCGAACGGCCAGGACGACCTCGCGCTCTCGACCTACACCCTGTTCTTCCTGGCGAAGAACAACGGGTCCGACGTGAAGCTGGTCACCGACGCCACGTCGGCCAGCCCGCGCAGCAACGAACTGGTCACCGTGCCCAACTCGCCGGTGAAGTCCGTCAACGACCTGAACGGCAAGCGGATCGCCATCAGCTCGAAGAACGCCGCCTCGGACGTGCTGACCCGGTCGGTGATGCGCGACCACGGCGTCGCGTTCGACAAGGTGCAGTGGGTCCCGATGCCGCTGCCGGAGATGGGGAACGCGCTGGCGCAGGGCCGCGTCGACGCCGCGTACCAGCCGGAGCCGTTCCTGACCCAGGCCGCCAAGACGGCGGGGGCGTTCCCGGTCATCGACGCCGCGAGCGGCAGCACGCAGGCCTTCCCCCTGACCGGCTTCGGCGCCACCGGGAAGTGGGTCCAGGACCACCCGAAGACGATGCTCGCGTTCCAGCGCGCGATGCTCAACGCCACGCGCGCCGCGGTCGACCGGGGCCGGATCGAGCCGCTCGTCGTCCGCAACGCCCACGTGGACCAGGACATCGCGAGCCTGATGGTGATGCCGGCGTTCGGGTCCACCCTCGACGCCCGCCGCATCCAGCGCGTGCCGGACCTGCTGCAGCAGCTGGGTGTCGTCCAGACGAAGCTCGACGCCTCCTCGATGATCACGCCGCAGGCCAGCACGGGCTGAGCCCCCGGGCGACCCGCTGCCGAAAGGGGCCTTCCCTCGCGTTCGAAGCGAGGGAAGGCCCCTTTTCGTGCGTTGGATGCCGGAAACGTCCGCTTTGACGCCTTGACATGACCGGCCGCACACCCCACTCTCTTCATACCGACCGCGCGGTACGGCACTGTCCACATAGTGGGACGCAGACAGGAGAGTCGACGATGACCCCTCCCAGCGAAGACCTGCTCGTGGTCGACGGCCTCACCGTCCGGTTCGGCGGGCTCACCGCGCTCCGCGACGTCCGGCTGAGCGTCGACGCCGGCACGGTCGTCGGGGTCATCGGCCCCAACGGCGCCGGGAAGACCACGCTGTTCAACGTCGTCTGCGGGTTCGTCCGGCCGCAGTCCGGCCGGGTCGTCTGGCGCGGGCGGCCCCTCGTGCGGCACCGCCCCGACCAGCTCGCCGGCCTCGGGATCGTCCGGACCCTGCAGGGGCTCGGCCTGTTCGCCGGGCTGACCGTGCTCGAGAACGTGATGGCCGGCGCGGGCCGCCACGCCCGCACCGGCGCCCTGCCCGCGCTCGCCGGCGCCGGCCGCTCGGCGCGCGACGAGTCCGAGCTGGCCGCGCGGGCCCGCGCCACGCTCGGCGAACTCGGGATCGCCGACCTCGCCGACCGGTTGCCCGGCGTGCTGCCCTACGGCGTGCGAAAACGCGTCGCCCTCGCCCGGGCGCTGGTGGCCGAACCCGAACTGCTGCTGCTCGACGAACCCGCGAGCGGGCTGTCGGCCGCCGAGCTCGCCGAGCTGTCGGCGCTGATCCGGTCGCTGCGGCGGCAGATGGCGGTCGTGCTCGTCGAGCACCACATGGACCTGGTGATGCAGGTGTGCGACCGGGTCGTGGTGCTCAACTTCGGCGAGGTGATCGCGGCGGGCACGCCGGCCGAGATCCAGGCCGACCCCCGCGTGGCCGAGGCCTACCTCGGCGACCCCGCCGAGGAGGCACCGAGTGCTTGAGATCGACGAGCTTTCCGTGGCCTACGGCGCCGTCCGCGCGCTCGACGGCGTCGGCATCGAGGTCGAGCGGGGCGGGATCACCGCCGTGCTCGGGGCGAACGGGGCCGGCAAGACGACGCTGCTGCGCACGATCAGCGGCCTGCAGCCGCCCGTGGCGGCCGGATCGCCTGGGACGGCCGGGAACTCACCGGCCTGGCGCCCGACCGCATCGCGCGCGGCGGGGTCGCGCACGTGCCCGAAGGCGGCGGGGTCATCACCGAACTGACCGTCGACGAGAACCTCCGGCTGGGCGCGCTGTGGCGGCGGGACCGCGCCGACCGCGCGGCCGCCAAGCGCGAGGTGTACGAGCTCTTCCCGCCCCTGGCGGAACGTTCGGCGAAACCCGCGTCGACGCTGTCCGGCGGCGAGCGGCAGATGCTGGCCATCGGCCGCGCGCTGATGAGCCGGCCGTCCCTGTTGCTGCTCGACGAGCCTTCGCTCGGCCTCGCGCCGCTGATCACCGCCCGGATCATGGGAATCCTGCGCGACCTGCGGGCCGCCACCGGGCTGACCGTCGTGCTCGTCGAGCAGAACGCGCACTCCGCGCTGTCCATCGCCGACCGCGGGTACGTCCTGGCGCTGGGCCGGGTCGTCGCCGTCGACACCGCGGCCGCACTGCTGGCCGACGACGGCCTCCGCCACGCCTACCTCGGTTTCTGAGCAACCATCAGGGAGAGAACGGTCCGGTATGCAGGAATTCCTCGACCTGACCCTCGGCGGGATCTCCGCCGGCGCGGTCTACGCGGCGCTCGGGCTCGCGCTGGTCATCATCTACCGCGCCACCCGGGTGGTGAACTTCGCCCAGCCCGCCCTCGCCCTCATCTCGACCTACCTCGCGTACTCGGTGACGAAGGCGACGGGCAGCTACTGGCTCGGCTTCGCCGTCGCGATCGTGGCCGGGACGGCGCTGGGCGTGGCCACCGAACGGCTGCTGATCCGGCCGCTGCGGCACCGCTCCGAGCTGAGCTCGATCATCGTCACCCTCGGGCTGCTGCTGGTGCTGCAAGCGGTTTCGGGCATGATCTGGTCCAACGAGCCGCTGGCGTTCCCGTACGCCTTCGACTTCCGCGGCCGGTTCTCCGCCAACGACCTGTTCGTGGTGCTGGTGGTGCTCGCCATCGCCGCGCTGGTACTGGTGGTGTTCAAGTACACGCCGCTGGGCCTGCGGATGCGGGCGGCCGCGTTCGCCCCGGACGTCGCCCGCACGCTCGGCGTGCGGGTCGGGCTGATGCTCACCGTCGGCTGGGGCATGGCCGCGGCGGTCGGCTCGCTGGCCGGGTTGCTCGCCACGCCGCCGTTCCTCTTCCCGAACGTCCTGGACGGCGTCTTCGTCTACGCCCTCACCGCGGCCGTGCTCGGCGGGCTCGACAACCCGCTGGGCACCATCGCCGGCGGGTTCGTGCTCGGCGTCGGACTGTCCTATGTGTCCGGCTACCTGGGACCGGAGATGGTGACGATCGCCGCGCTGGCGATCCTCGTCGTCGTGCTCATCGTGCGGCCCAGCGGGTTGTTCGGCCGGGCGAAGGTGAGGCGGGTATGACGGTGCGCACGAGCCTTCCCCGGACCCGCGTGGAGACCGCCGCGAAGAGGCGGGTGCTGCCACCGCTGCTGCGCCACACCCTGTACGCGCTGGCCGCGTTCGCCGCCGTCGTGCTGCTGACGCTGGTCACCGACGAGTTCACCAACCTGCGGATCGCGACCATCGGCTACTACCTGGTCGCGGTGGCCGGGCTGACCCTGCTGACCGGCCTGACCGGCCAGGTCTCGCTGGGCCACGGCGCGTTCATGTTCATCGGCGCGTACACGGTCGCCTTGCTGGTGAAGCACGTGCCGTCGTTCCCGCTGTGGGCCGACCTGCTGCTCGCCTCGGCCGCCGGCGGGCTCGCGGGACTGCTGGCCGGGGCCGCCGCGGCCCGGCTGCGCGGCCCGTACCTCGCCGGGGCGACGCTCGCGCTGGCCGTCGGGCTGCCCGCCCTCACCCGCCGGTTCCAGGACTTCCTGGGCGGCAGCAACGGGCTCAGCTTCACCGTCCACAGCAGACCGGCGGGGATCGGCGTGCCCGAGCTGCGCTGGCAGACCTGGATCGTCTGGCTCAGCGTGCTCATCGCGCTGGTGCTCGTGGTGAACGTCGTGCGCGGCCGGCTCGGGCGCGACTTCCGCGCGGTCCGCGACGACGAGGTCGCCGCGTCGCTGAGCGGGATCGCCGTCGGCCGCACCAAGATCCTCGCGTTCCTCATCAGCGCGGTGTGCGGCGGGCTCGCCGGTGGCCTGCAGGCGTTCCTGCTCGGCACCGCCGCACCCGGCTCGTTCACCCCGGCGCTGTCGCTGAGCCTGCTGGCCGCGGTCGTGCTGGGCGGGCTCGGCTCCCTGTGGGGCGCGCTGTGGGGCGCGGTCGCGCTCGTCTACTTCCAGGCCTGGTCCGAGGACCTCGCCGATGTCCTGCACCTGAACACCGACGTCGCCAACAACCTCCCGCTCGCGGTGTACGGCGTGATCCTCATCGTCGTCGTGCTCGCCTTCCCGCGCGGCATCCAGGGCGGTTTCCAGAAGCTGCGCGGAATTCTCCGTCGACCCGCCGAAAAGAAGGAGAACCATGAGAACCAGTAGGTACGGCGCGGGTTTCCTCGCTCTCGCCCTGGCCCTGACCGCGTGCGGCGGTGCGGGGGAGAGCGACGGCGGCGGCCAGCAGGCCGCCGACTCGGCCGTCGGCGTCACGAAGGACACCGTCACCATCGGCACCCACCAGCCGCTGACCGGCCCGGCCGCGCCCGGGTACAGCAAGATCTCCGTCGGCGCCCGCGCGGTGTTCCAGGCGATCAACGACGGCGGCGGGATCAACGGCCGCAAGATCGACTACAAGGTCGAGGACGACGGGTACAACCCGACGAAGACCGTCGAGGTCGTGAAGAAGCTCGTCCTGCAGGACAAGGTGTTCGCGATCGTCGGCGGGCTCGGGACGCCGACGCACTCGAAGGTCGTCGACTACCTGAACACCGAAGGTGTGCCGGACCTGCTGGTTTCCTCGGGCGCGCTGGCGTGGGACAACCCGCAGAAGGACCCGATGACCTTCGGCTACCAGCTGGACTACACGCGCGAGGGCAAGATCCAGGGCAAGTACATCAAGGACACCTTCGCGGGCAAGAAGATCGGGTACTTCACGCAGAACGACGACATCGGCCGGGACACCCAGGCGGGGCTCGACCAGTTCGTCAAGGACCAGACGGTCGCGCGGCAGGGCTACGACAGCGCCAACACCGACGTCACACCGCAGCTGTCCGCGCTCAAGGCCGCGGGCGCCGAGGTCGTCGTCTGCGAGTGCATCCCGGCGTTCACCGCGCTGTCGATCCTGGCCGCGGCGAAGATCGGCTACCGGCCGCAGTTCGTCGTCAGCAGCATCGGCGCCGACCCGGCGACGCTGTCCGGGCTGCTGCAGGACTTCGCCAAGCGCGGCGGCGCGACCGTCTCGAGCGCCCAGCTGCTGTCCGGGCTGATCGGCACCGGCTACCTGCCCGACGTCTCGCAGACGGCCGACCCGTGGGTCGCCTACTTCAAGGGCATCCACGACAAGTACATCCCGAAGGAGCCGCTCACCAACACGCTGTTCTACGGGATGGTGCTGGCGTACACGTTCGGCCAGGCGCTGAAGGCCGCCGGGCCGGACCCGACGCGCCAGAAGATCGTCGAAGCGATGAGCTCCGGGCAGTTGAAGGGCCCGGGCCTCACGCCGTTCGGGTTCTCGAAGGACTCGCACTCCGGGTACACCGGCGGGTTCGTGTTCAAGATCAACCCGGACACCACGACGACGGTGATCCAGCCACCGTCGGTCACCGACCGGGGCACCGGGGCGATCACACCGTACACCGGCGAGCGCGCCACTCCGGAGCAGGTGAACCTGCTGGGCAAGTGAGGACCGGGCCGGTCCGCAGGCCGTGCGGACCGGCCCGCCCGCTCACATAGGGTGGCGACATGAACGTGCGGGACAAGGTCGTGCGGGCGGCGGTCCGCCTGTTCGCGGACAAGGGGTTCGAGGCCACGACGGTCCGCGAGATCGTCGAAGAGGCCGGCGTCACCAAGGGTGGGCTGTACCACTACTTCGAGTCCAAGGACGACCTGCTCCTGGAGATCTACACCGCGATGCTGCGGATGCAGGCCCAGCGGATGCGGACCATCGCGGACTCGGACCTGCCGCTGCCGGAGCGGCTGCACGCCATCATCGCCGACGTCGTGACGACCAGCATCGCCGACCTCGACGCGGCGACGGTGTTCTTCCAGTCGTTCCCGCTGCTGGAGAAGAGCAAGCAGATCCAGGTGCGCGCCGAGCGCCGCCTTTACCACGAGCGCGTGCGCGACCTCGTCGCCGAGGGGCAGCGCGCGGGGGTCTTCCGCGACGACGTCCCCGCCGACCTGGTGATCAACTACCATTTCGGCGCGATCCACCGGCTCCACATGTGGTACCACGCGGACGGCCCGCTGTCGGGGGAGCAGGTCGGCGAGCACTTCGCGAACCTGATGCTGCGCAGCCTCCGTCCATAGTGGACGATCTATCGTGGGGGCATGCACATCGTGGCGGTCCTCGCGCTCGACCAGGTCGTCCCGTTCGACCTGGCGACGCCCATCGAGGTCTTCTCGCGGACACTCCGGCGCGGCCGGCCCGCGTACGAGGTCCGGATCTGCGGTCCCGCGCCGGAGCTGGACGCGGGGATGTTCACGCTGCGGCCGCCGTGGGACCTGTCGGGCCTTCTCGACGCCGACACGATCATCGTGCCGGGTCGTTCGGCGAACCCGCCGGTGCCGGTCGACGTGGTCTCGGCGTTGCGGTCGGCGGCGGCGCGGGGAGCGCGGATCGCGTCGATCTGCTCGGGGGCGTTCGTGCTGGCCGAGACGGGGTTGCTGGACGGCCTGCGCGCGACGACCCACTGGGCGGCGGCTGGTGAGCTCGCCCGGTCGCACCCGGCGGTCGAAGTGGACCCGGACGTGCTGTACGTGGACAACGGGCAGATCCTGAGTTCGGCGGGCGCGGCGGCGGGCCTGGACCTGTGCCTGCACCTGATCCGCCGCGACCACGGGTCGGCGGTGGCGGCGGACGCGGCCCGGCTGTCGGTGATGCCGCTGGAGCGCGAAGGCGGCCAGTCCCAGTTCATCGCGCACGACGTGCCGCCGACGCCGCGCGGATCGGAGCTGGAGCCGGTGCTGGCGTGGCTGGAGGAGAACTGCGCGTCGGAGCTGACGCTGTCGGGGGTGGCGGCCCAGGTGGGGATGAGCACGCGCACGTTGAACCGCCGCTTCCGCGAGCAGACGGGGACGACGCCGTTGCAGTGGCTGCTCCGCGCCCGGGTGCGGCGGGCGCAGCACCTGCTGGAGTCGACGGGCGAGCCGGTGGACCGGATCGCGGGGCTGGTGGGGTTCGGGTCGCCGGGCGCGTTCCGGGAACGGTTCAAGCGGGTGGTGGGGACCAGCCCGCAGGCCTACCGGGCGAGCTTCCGGGCTTCGGTGGGCTGACCCGGGCCGGCCGCGACCTGGTGGGCCTGCGTTAAGGTCGGCCCATGTCGAGCCCCGAAGCGTCCAGGGCGGGGCTGCCGGTCACTCCGGCAGCCCGGTAGCTCCCACACCTTCCCGGGCTCCCGGGTGACCACGAAAGCGTCCACCGCCTTCGTGCTCCCTGGAGTTTCGCTGTGTCCCTGTACTTCCTCGCCCTGGGCGTGTTCGCCATGGGCACGTCCGAATTCATGCTCGCCGGGCTCCTCCCCGGCATCGCCGCCGCCCTCGACGTCTCACCGGCGCAGGCCGGGTACCTGACCAGTGCGTTCGCCCTCGGGATGGTGGTCGGCGCGCCGCTCATGGCCGCGCTCGCCCGGCGCTGGCCGCGCCGGACCGCCTTGCGCGCCTTCCTCGCCCTTTTCGTCGCGATGCACGTCCTCGGCGGGCTGACGTCGTCGTTCGCCGTCCTGCTCGCCACGCGGTCGGTCGCCGCCGTCGCCAACGCCGGCTTCCTCGCCGTCGCCCTGACCGCGGCCACCTCGCTCGTGCCGCCGGACCGCACCGGACGCGCGCTCGCCGTCCTCCTCGGCGGGACGACCTCGGCCTGCGCCGCGGGCATCCCCGGCGGGGCGCTGCTCGGCTGGCCCACGGCCTCCTGGACCGTCGCCGCGCTGTGCCTGCCCGCCTTCGCCGCGGTGTCGCGCGTTCCGGACACCCCCGCCGGCGGGGTGGCCGACCTGCGGAGCGAGTTCGCCGAGCTCCGCCCGCTCGCCCCGGTGCTGCTCCGGGCGGCGCTGGTCAACGCCGCCACCTTCGGTGTCTTCACCTACTTGGCGCCGCTGAGCGAAGGTGCCGCGCCCGCGCCGGTGGTGCTCGGCCTCTTCGGTGCCGGGTGCTTCGCCGGCATCACCGCGGCGGGGCGGCTCGCGGACCGGTGGCCCGGCCGGGTCGTCGCCCTCGGCGGGGCGCTGCTGCTCGGGGGCTGGCTCGTGCTCGCTCTCTTTCCGGCGGCGCTCGTGTTCCTCGCGTTTCCGCAGGGCGCGCTGGCCTTCGCGGTCGGCGGCACGGTGATCACCCGGGTCCTCCGGGAAGCCACCGGCGCCCCCACCATGGCGGGCTCCTACGCGACCGCCGCGCTCAACGTCGGCGCGACGGCGGGCCCGATCCTCGCCGGCACGCTGAACCCGTTCTGGGTCGCCGCGGCGTTCACCGCTGCCGCCGTCGTCGGACGTAGTAGGTGATCAGGCCGGCGGTCGCGGCGAGCGCGATTGCGCCGGCGATCATCCGGAGCGTGAAGTCGAGTCCCGTGACGGAACCACCGGCGTTGACGGCGGCGCTGATCACGAGGACCGCCCAGAGGAGGGCGGGGGCGGCGGTGCGGGTGGGTGCGTTGGTGTTCGTCATGCCGGGAACACTACGAACGCGCAGGTCACGGAACGATCCCGCCGGCACCCGGATCCGGGGTAGCGCCAGCGCTACCCCGCGTCGCGGCCGAGGTAGGCGAGCACCGCCAGCACCCGGCGGTGCCCGCCGCCCTCGTCGGACGGCAGCCCGAGCTTCGCGAAGATATTGCGGATGTGCTTGAGCACCGCGCCGTCGCTGACGACGAGCAGCTCCGCGATCGTGCCGTTGTTGTAGCCCTCGGCCATCAGCGCCAGCACTTCCCGCTCCCGCGCGGTCAACGTTTCCAGGGGGTCCTTCGCGCGCCGGCGGGACATCAGCTGGCCGATGACCTCCGGGTCCATCGCCGTGCCGCCCTTGGCGACCCGCTCGAGCGCGTCGAGGAACCGCTCGACCTTGCCGACGCGCTCCTTGAGCAGGTAGCCGACCGCGCCGACGCCGTCGGCGAGCAGCTCGACCGCGTAGCTGGTTTCGACGTGCGCCGACAGCACCAGCACCGGCAGTCCGGGGTGGATCTCGCGGGCGCGCACGGCCGCGCGCAGGCCCTCGTCGCGGTGGGTCGGCGGCATCCGGACGTCCATCACGACGGCGTCGGGCCGGTCGCCTTCGACGAACTCGAGGAAGTCCTCGGCGTTGTCGAACGTCGCGGCCACCTCGATGCCCGCCGTCTTCAGCAGCAGCGCGAGGCCTTCGCGCAGCAAGGCGTCGTCCTCGGCGATCACGACCCGCATGGCAGCTCCACTCGCAGCACGGTCGGCCCACCGGGTGGGCTGGTCAGGGTGAGGGTCCCGTCGAAGGCCTCGGCGCGGCGCCGGATCCCGGCGAGCCCGCTGCCGCGCCGCTCGTCGGCGCCGCCGCGGCCGTCGTCGCGGATCTCCAGCGACAGCAGGGCAGCCGTGCCGCCGAGCGTGATGTCCACAGTGGACGCTTCGGCGTGCTTGGTGGCGTTGGCCAGCATCTCGGCGACGACGAAGTACGCGGCGGCCTCGACCGCGGCCGGGCGGTGGGTCTCGTAGCCGACGTGGACGGCCGTCGGCACCGGGCAGTGCTCGGCGAGCGCGCGCACGGCCCCGGCGAGGCCGCGCTCGCTCAGCAGCGGCGGGTAGATGCTGCGCACGACGGTCCGCAGTTCGGCCAGCGCGTCGGTGGCGGTGTCCTGCGCCTTGACCAGCAGGTCACGGGCCGTGGTGGGGTCGCGGTCGTAGAGCTGGCCGGCGATGCCGAGCTGCAGGACGACCGCGGCGATCCGCGCCTGGGTGCCGTCGTGCAGGTCGCGCTCGATGCGGCGCAGCTCGGCGCCGTGCGCCTCCAGCGCGGCCGCCCGCGTCGCGGTCAGTTCGGCGACCCGGTCGGCCAGCACGACGCCGGGGGCCGGCCGCAGCAGCTTTCGCGCGGTGCGGGCCTGCCACCGCGCGGCGCGCGGCAGCAGGAGCGTCGCCGTGGCCATTCCCACGGCGACCAGGAAGTCCAGCCCGGCGCTCGGCCACGAGTTCACCATGATGCCGAGCGAGCCCTCGATCCCGCCGGGCACCACGGGCCAGATCAGGACCGTGACGACCTGCTGGAGCGCGCCGAGCGGCAGGCCGATCGCCAGGCTGCCGAGGATCAGCCCGGTCGCGGCGTGGATCGCGAGCCAGGCGAGGTCGCGGCGGGTCGCCGGGTCCTTCAGCGGGGAGCCGTCGCGGTAGGGCTCGGGGATGGCCTCGCCGAGCCGGCGCGCGGCCCGGCGGCGGTCGACCCCGACCGGCCACCGCGCCAGCTTGATCGCCGGGGTCAGCGACGGGATGCCGACGCCGAACGGGCACAGCAGCAGGACGGCGAAGAGCCCGGCGAGGGCCAGGATCGACAGGAGCGACGTGCCGGCGCCGACCACGAGGTAACGAGCCGCCGACCAGCACTCGCGCAGGCGGGTCGTCACGGCGACAGTGTCCCACCCCACCACCGTGGTGGTGCTGGCGCTACCCCCGATCCACCTCTCCACGGGATCGATCGCCGCTGGTCGCGGCCCTAGTTTTCTTGCGAGAGAACGAAGGGGATCGGAAATGACCACAGGGAACGCGCTGGAACTGGCCGGGGTGCGGAAGGTGTACGGCTCCGGCGACGGCGCCGTCACCGCGCTCGACGGCGTGACGGCGGGCGTGCCGCGGGGGACGTTCACCGCGGTGGTGGGCCCGTCGGGCTCGGGCAAGAGCACCTTCCTGCACTGCGCGGCCGGGCTGGACCGCCCGACGTCGGGGAAGGTGGTGCTCGGCGGCACCGAGATCGGGCGGCTGAAGGAAAACGAGCTGACGCGGCTGCGGCGCACCCGCGTCGGGTTCGTCTTCCAGGCCTACAACCTGCTGCCTTCGCTGAACGTGCTGCAGAACATCACGCTGCCGATGCGGCTGGCCGGCGCGAAGCCCGACCCGCAGTGGCTGCGGGAAATCGTCGAAGGCGTCGGGATGGCCAAGCGGCTGGAGCACCGGCCGGCGGAGCTGTCCGGCGGGCAGCAGCAGCGCGTCGCGATCGCCCGGGCGCTCATCGCCCGGCCCGACGTCGTGCTGGCCGACGAGCCGACCGGCGCGCTCGACACCCGCACCGCGCGGCAGGTCCTCGACCTGCTGCGGGCCGTCGTCGACGGGATGGGGCAGACCGTCCTGATGGTGACCCACGACCCGGTCGCCGCCTCGGCCGCGCACGGTGTGCTCTTCCTGGCCGACGGCAAGCTGGCCGGGCACCTGCCGCACCCCACCCCCGAGCGGGTGGCGGAGCGCATGACGCACCTCGGGGAGTGGTGAGCGTGCTGACCCTCGCGTGGCAGACCATCCGCACCAGGCTCGGTGGGTTCACCGGCGCCTTCGTCGCGATCCTCTGCGGCACCGCGCTGGTCGCGGGCTGCGGGGTCCTCATGGAGTCCGGCCTGCGGGCCGGCGTCCCCACCCAGCGCTACGCCGCCGCGGCCGTCGTCGTCGGCGGGGCCCAGACCGTGCGGCCACCGGGCGCCGACGCGCTGACGTTCGAGCAGGTCGGCGAGCAGCCGTCGGTGCCTGACTCGCTGGCCGGGCGGATCGCTTCGGTGCCCGGCGTGCGGTCGGCGGTGGCGGAGCAGAGCTTCCCGGCGCAGGTCGTCACGGCCTCCGGCGAGGTCATCGGCGGCCCGCAGTCGCTGGGCCACAACTGGGACGCGGCCGTGCTGGCGCCGTTCCGGCTGAGCGCGGGCCGGGCGCCCGGGGCCCCGGACGAGGTCGTGCTCGACGCCGAGCTGGCGCGGCAGGCCGGCGTCGGCGTCGACGGGCAGGTGCGGATCATGACCCGGTCGGTGCCGGCCGTGTTCCGCGTGAGCGGGATCGTCAACGCCCTTTCGCGGCAGTCGGCGCTGTTCTTCACGCCTTCGCGGGCCGCGGAACTGGCCGCCCGCCCCGGCCAGGCGCACGCGATCGGCGTCCTCGCCGAACCCGGCGTCGACCCGGAGGCGCTGGCCGGGCGGATCGGCGCGGTGGCCGTCGGCGCGGAAGTCACCACCGGCGTCGAGCGCAGCACGATCGAGTTCCTCGACGTCAGCCAGACCCGGACGCTGCTGCTCGCCATCGCCGGCTCGTTCGGCGGGTTCGCGCTGCTCGTGGCGGTGTTCGTGGTGGCGAGCACGCTCGCGTTGACGATCAACCAGCGGCGCCGGGAGTTCGCGCTGCTGCGCGCGGTCGCCGCCACCCCGCGCCAGATCCGCAAGTTGATCGGCACCGAGACGACGATCGTCGCGCTCGTCGCCGGCGTCCTGGGTGGCGCGCTGGGCCTGGTGGTGGCGTCCGGGCTGCGCGACGCGTTCGCCGCGATCGGCGTGATCCCGGCCGACTTCGGGCTGGCGATCAGCCCGCTGCCGTCGCTGGCCGCGGTGCTGCTGGGACTCGGCGCGGCCCGGCTGGCGGCGTGGGCGGCGTCGCGGCGGCCGTCGTCGATCAAGCCGGTCGAGGCGCTCGGCGAGGCGGCGGTCGAACGCCGTGAGCTCGGCCGCGGCCGAGCGATCACCGGCTGGAGCCTGGTGCTGGCGGGCATCGGCGGCGCGCTGGTGCCGCTGTTCCTGCGCGGCGACGTGGCGACGGCGGTGTCGTCGATGTCGACGCTGGTGATCGTGGTCGGGCTGGCGGTGGTGGGGCCGCAGGTGACCGGGCTGGCGGTGCGGTTCCTGAGCCCGGTGCTGGCGCGGGTGTGGCGGATCAGCGGCTACTTGGCCGGGGCGAACGCTTCGGCGGGCACCCGCCGGCTGGCCGCGGCGGTGACGCCGTTGATGCTGGCGATCGCGTTCGCGCTGGCGATGTTCTACGGCCCCACGTCCGCCACGGCGGCCGCGGCTTCGGAGACCGAGGCGTCGACCACCGCCGACTACGTGCTGAGCGGCCCGGCGGGGGTCTCGCCCGAGGTCGCCGCCGCGGCGGCGAGGCTGCCGGGAGTGGCCACGGCGACGCCGGTGGTGCGCACATCGGTGCTGACGGTGTCGAAGGTCGGCGACAGCACGGAGGTCCAGCGGACACCGGCGCAGGGGCTCGGTCCTTCTCAGGGGGTGCTGGAACTGGGCGTCGACTCCGGGCGGCTCGCCGATCTGACGGGTGACACGGTGGCGCTGAGCCGGGCGGAGGCCGACTGGCAGGACAAGAAGATCGGCGACGAGGTGACGTTCTACTTCGGCGACGGCGTCCCGGCGAAGCTGCGTTTGGTGGCGACGTACACGCACGACAAGGCGTTCGGCGACTTCGTGCTCCCGGTTTCGCTGGCACGCTTGCACAACGGCGGCCGGCTGGACGACTCGGTGCTGGTCCGCCGCTCGCCGGACGCCGATCCCGCGGCGGTGGCCACGGCGTTGCGTTCGCTGCCGTACCCGGGGTTGACGGTGGCTCCCTCGGCCTCGTCGTCCGCGTCGTCGCAAGGTGGCGACCGGCAGGCGCAGTTCTACCTGAACCTGGTGGCGGCGGGGGTGATCGTCGGGTACCTGGCGATTTCGGTGGCCAACACGCTGGTGCTGACGACGGCCCAGCGGTCGCGGGAGTTCGCGTTGCTTCGGCTGGTGGGGACGACCCGGCGTCAGGTGACCCGCATGATGCGCCTCGAGGCGCTGGCGACGGTGGGGATCGCGGTGGTCGTCGGGACGGTTGTCGCGGTGGTGCCGTTGGGGTTGCTGAACGTGGGGTTGCGGGGAACCCCGGTGCCGTCGGGGCCGTGGTCGGTCTACTTCGGAATCATCGGCGGGGCGGCGGCGCTGGGGTTCTTGGCGATGGGACTGTCGACGTTCGTGGCGCTGCGGGCCCGGCCGATCGACGCCATCGGGCTGCGGGAGTAGGTACGCGGCGGTCAATCCCGGTCCGGCGGCCACAGCCCGAGCTTCGTGAACTGCTCGCGGACGTGGCCCCGGACCGGGTCGTCGACGTCGGCCACGAGGGCGATCGTCTGGCGGGACTCGTTCCACGCCTCGACCTGCCGCCCGGTCGCCGCCAGGGAACGCACCAGTGCGACCAGCGCGCGGACCACGTGGACGTGGTCGGCGCGGGCGATACCGAGTGCCTTCCGGGCGTACAGCAGGACATCGCCGTGTTCCTCGGCGTCGCAGGCGGCTTCGCTCAGTTCGACCAGCGCCGTGAGCGTCTGCTCGTGGCCGGCCGGGTGGCGCTCGTGCAGCTCCACTGCCTCGGTGAGCTGCCGGATCGCCTCCGTCGTCCGGCCGGCGCGGCGGTTGAGCAGGCCGAGCTCCAGGGCCATCGCGGCGTGCCGCCGGTGGTCGCGCAGCTCGGCGTAGAGCGCTTTCGCCTGGGACAGATGGGTTTCTGCTTCGTCCAGCTCGCCCTGCCGGCGCAGGTGCGTGCCGAGGTCGCCGTGCGCGGCGGCGCACTGGCCGGGGTCGTTGAGGCTGTGCTGGATGTCAAGGGCCTCCCGCAGGTGCGACAGCGCCCGGTCGCCGGCCGCTTCCTCGTGGCGGGCGAGCAGGAGCAGGACTTCGGACCGGTCCCGGCCGTTGCCGGTGTTGCCGAAGATCGTGTTCGCCAGCGCCAGCGCTCCCGCGATCTTGTCCGGATCGTCGTGGATCCGCGCCAGCGTGGCCCACGCCTGCCCTTCGGCGTCGAGGTCGTGAGCTTCCCGGGCGGCCAGCAAAACCGTCTCGACGGCTTCGTGCCAGTCGGATCCCGCGCCGTCGAAGGCGAGGTGGGGCCGCACGAGCCGCAGCAGTGTCACCGCCCGCGGCAGGTTGCCGCTCGCCGCGCGGCGGACCGCGGCGCACAGGCTCGCCTCTTCACCGGCCAGGAATGCTTCCGCGGCCGCGAAATCCGGCAGGCGGCCGGCCGGCAGTTCCGCGGTGCGCCGCAGCGCCGGCGCCAGGGCTTCGGCCGCGTCGGTGACGCGGGCGATGTACCAGTCGAGGAGCCGCGCCTCGGCATCGCGGCGATCCTCTTGCGAGTCGTGGGCGCGCGCGAGCCGTTCCCCGGCCTCGCGGGTGAGGGCGTCCATCCGGTAGCGGCCGTCCTCCCGGCTGATCAGGTACAACGACCCCAGTTCGGTCAGCGCGCCGCGGGTGGCTTCCTCGTCGGTCCCGTCCAGGGCGAAGATCGCCTCCAGCGCGAGGCCGGGCGAGACGTGCGGCGCGAGTGAGCGGAAGAGGCGCGCGGCCGGTGCGCCGAGAGCGTGGTAGGACCACAGCACCGACGTCAAGATCGTGCCGGACGCCAGTTCGCCGGCCAGCAGGAGCTCCGCCGGGCTCGGCAGGCCGCCGGTGCCGGGCAGGAGCTCGGCGAGGGTGCGGACGGCCTGCGGGGCGCCGCCGGTCAGGGCCAGCACCGCCGCCGGGTCGGGTGGTTCGGCCGGGGTGTCGCGCAGCAGGCTGCCGAGCAGTCGTTCGATTTCGGCTTCGGAGAACGGCCGCACCTCCAGCCGGAAGGCGCCGTGGTGGGTGACGAGGTCGCTGAGCCGGTGCCGGCTCGTCACGACGACCACGGAGTGCGCGCTGCCCGGCAGCAGATCCACGACCTGACCGGAGTTCCGGGCGTTGTCGAGGAAGACGAGCACGCGGTGGTCGTGGAGCAGGGTCCGCAGCATCCGGACGCGCGCGCTCGGGCCGGCGGGGATCGCGGCCGCGGCGACGCCGAGCGCGTCGAGGAACTCGGCCAGCACGTCGGCGGAGTCGCGGGGCGGGCCGCTGCCGTAGCCGCCGAGGTCGGCGTGCAGCTGGCCGTGCGGAAAGCGCTCGCGGACGGCGTGCGCCCAGTGCAGTCCCAGTTCGGTCTTGCCGACCCCGGCGGGCCCGGTGAGGGCGACGATGAGGGTCGCGGGCGGCCCTCCGACCCGGGAGCGCATGTAGAGGTCGTCGAGCCGGTCGACGTCGTCGGCGCGGTCGACGAACTGGCTGACCGGCGAGGGCAGCTGCGCGGGCGGCAGGGCGCGCAGGGCCGCCCGGGTGCGGTGCCGATCGGCGGGTGCGGGGGAGTCGCGCGACTGCAGCAGCTGCTGGTGCAGGTCCTGCAGTTCCTGGCCGGGGCCGGTCCCGAACGAGCGCGCGAACCGGTCGTACACCTGCTTCCAATAGGCGTCGAAGGCTTCGTAGTGCCCGAGCCCGTTCAGGGCGGTGATGCGCTGGGCGATGTACTGGGTGTCCAGCTCGTGGTCGACCATGGCCTCGTCGAGGATCCGCAGCACGCCGCGGTAGTTCCGGCGTTCGAGCTCGACGGCGCACAGGGCCTGGTAGCCGGCGACGCGTTCGTAGCGGTCGATGTCCTCCCGTTTCTGCTCCATCCAGACGGTCCCGAGATCTTCGACGACGGGCCCCCGCCAGAGGTCCATGGCTTCCCGCAGCGCGGCGGCGGCAACGTCGAACCGGCCGGCTTCCCTTGCCTGCTCACCGTTCTTGAACAGCGTTTTGAAGCGGGCGTAGTCGAGATCATCGTCCTCGGGCAGGAATTGATACCCGGCGCGCTGGGTGAGGATCTTCGCGGAGACACCGGCGTCACGCAGGGAAGCGCGGAGCCGGCTGACGTAGGCGTGCAGATCTTTCCGGGCGTGATCGGGGGGATCGTCCCAGAGGGCTTCGGTGACGGTTCGTACGGCGACAACTTTGCCGTGGTTGAGCATGAGCACGCCCAGGAGCGACCGTTCCTTCGCCCGCCCGAGCGCGACCTCCCGGTCGCCGAGCAGGAGTTCGACGTGCCCCAGGATCCGGAACTGCATCGCACCTTGTGGTTGGGTCGGCAGGGACTTCCTGTCGAGCACGGTAACCCGGCGGCGCGCGGGATTCAGTGCAGGTCAAGGGGCTGTCAAGAATTTGTCCACCGATTGGTAAGCGAAGTGTCAACCGGCGCGGTTCACGATCGCTGGCATGTCGTGGACGGATGTGTGGCAGCGGCTTTGGGGGTCGGTGCTGCCGTTGGAACCGGTCGCGGACCCGGTGCACCGCACCATTCTGGCGGTGGGCATCGACGGGTTTTCGGCGCCCGAGCGCACCAACCTGCACCGGTTGGCGCTGCGGGCGGGGTTGTACCGGGTGTTCCAGCAGGCCCTGGCCGAGAGCGGCGTGCGCTGGAACGACTGCGACCACGCGGACCTGGGTGACGGGGTGCTCGTGCTGGCGCCGGCGGAATACCCGAAGGCGGTGTTCAGCGAACTGGCCCCCGCGGCACTCACGAAGTCATTGGCCGAACACAACCGCTGCCACCGGCCGCCGGAGCAACTCGGGCTTCGCCTGGTGCTCCACGCGGGAGAGGTCACTTACGACATGCATGGGTCGACGGGATCGGCGATTGTGCACGCGTTTCGGTTGCTGAATTCCGCTGTGCTGAGGGAGAGTTCGGCTTGCTCGGGCGGGGATCTCGCGGTGATCGCTTCGAGGTGGTTCCACGAGGAAATCATCCGGCACAGCCCGTTGAGCTGTCCGGAGTTGTTCGAGCCGGTGTTCGTCCGGGAGAAGGAAACCACGGCGCGGGCGTGGATCCGGTTGGTCGGCTCGGATGAACAGGATCAATGCGCTTCGGGGTGAGGGGCCCCTGCATCGCCCCTCACCTCACCAGTCGAGCGTCAAATACCCTCCGGGGCGACCAGGTTGAGGAAAGACGTCCATGCTGTGGCCGAGAACTCGATGAACGGCTGATCCGGCCGTTGATCTTTGGTATCGCGCACAAGGGCGACATCAGAGGTTAGCCGAGCTTCGACACAGCTCCCGCCCGCGTTCGAGTAGCTGCTCTTGAACCATCCGTCCCGACGGGATGCGGAAGAAGATAAAGACTCTACAGTCACTGGGGTTTCTTTCTTAGAGTTCTCGGATGTGGTCGCGGACCAGGTGCAGGGTCCTGTCCCGCGGCAGGGCGCCTTCGTAGGCATCTTTGTATGTGGTGGCGAGGTCCCGGATCTGGTCTTTATCGTCAATGACGCCCCAGGCGGTAACCGTCTCTTGCCAGGCCAGAGTGGGGAGCCGGGGGTTCCCGAAGTCGATGAGGTGTACCGTGGCGGCTCCGAAGAGCCCGCATGCGGTGGCGGTGAACGGGATGACGCGGACGTCGAGTTTTTCCGGATGACGCTCGATTTGCTCCGCCAAGTGCACGAGCTGCTGCTTGAGTACCTGGCGTCCGCCAATCTGCTGACGTAGGGCAGCTTCGCTGATAAGGGCCGTCAACTTGAACGGATCGTTCGAGTCGGTGAGCCGCGCCTGTCGACGCAACCGTGCTTCGACGCGCTGGTCGACCTCAACCTGCGGCAGCGTGACGGCGGGCATCATTATCGCGCGGATATAATCAGCCGTCTGAAGGAGGCCGGGAATGAGCAGGCTTTCGTAGTCGCGGATGCTGCTGGCCCCATGTTCCAAGCCGAAAAGCCGTTGGACGTCGGAATCGAAAAGGGCCGTGTAGCTCGACCACCAACCCCGTGCCTTGGCAGCCGTGCGCAACGCCAAGAGTTCGGCCTTCTCCTCGTCGTCGAACTCGAACAAGTCGATTACTCGCGCGAGTGCTTCCGGGGATAGGATCTTGCGTTCGTTCTCGATAGCGGACCAATAGTTACGCGAAAAACCAAGTGTGTCAGTAATTGCCCTGACTTCAATTCCTAACCGTTCTCGCTGTCGTTTCAGGCGCAGCGCGAGCTCCCAAGACGCTACGACAGGTGACAACGTTGTCATCCAGGCATCCTTCCCGCGTGGTTACGGTAACCGAACGATGTGTCGGTGTACGCGGTAGGTGACACCGCGGTCATCTAACCTGAAAGCGGCACCGCAAGCAACCGCGACGTACCCCCAAATGGATGAAATGCAGCCATGTCGGAGTCCAGGACACGCCTGAGTGGACGGCCTCGCCGAGCTCGCCTACGGTCCGAGGTGTTCCCAGGTGGGGTTGGCGTGGTTCCGCCGAGACCGCGCACCCGCGACGTGGACTGGCACGGCAGCCTCGGTCTCAACACTGCCCACTGCACGATCGTCGTGGTCGACGTCGAAGGGTTCGGGCGCTACAGCCGGACCAACCCGAACAAGATCAGGATCCGGCGCGGGATGTACCGGTCACTTGAGCGCGCTTTCTTCGAGGCGGGGATTCCCTGGGCCGGCTGCCGGCACGAAGATCTCGGGGACGGCGTTCTCGCCCTCGCTCCCGCCAGCATCTCCAAAGCCCTCTTCGGTGACCTTCTCGTCCCCGTCCTCGCCGATGAACTCGCCGCCCACAACAAGGCTCACCGGAGCCCCGAACAGATCCGCCTGAGGCTCGCCTTGCACGCCGGGGAAGTCTCCTATGACGACCACGGCGTCATCGGCTCTTCCATTCTCCACGCTCAGCAGCTGGTCGATGTCGTCGAGCTGAAGGGAATGCTCAGGGAAAGCGAAGCGGTCCTCGCCGTTGCAGCGTCGGACTACTTCTTCGATGAAGTCATCCGGCACAGCGAGCGCAGCTTCGCTCACTTCTACCGCCCCGTCGGCACCACCGCCGGGAAAGCCTGGATCCGGCTCATCACCCCGTCACGACGACGCCGCGCCGGCTGACGGACAACCCCTGCCGTACTGGCGAAACTTTCCGAAAGTCATTGTCCCACCACCCATCCCGATCACATGCTTTCCCCATCGCCAGGCCTCGATGAGGAGGAAGCATGCTCACCAAGAACCGCTTCAGGGTTTTCGCCGGTGGGGCCGCCCTTGCGCTGGTCGCCACCTTCCTGCCCGGGACCGCCCGCGCCGATACCGTCATCACCACCAGTCAAACCGGGAACAACGGGGGCTACTACTACTCCTTCTGGACCGATGGTGGCGGTTCCGTGCAGATGACCCTTGGTTCCGGGGGCAACTACCGGATGAACTGGAGCAACGTCGGGAACTTCGTCGGTGGCAAGGGGTGGAGCAACGGCAGCCGGCGGACCGTGAACTACTCCGGGAGCTTCAACCCCTCCGGCAACGGCTACCTCGCCCTCTACGGCTGGACCTCGAACCCGCTCGTCGAGTACTACATCGTCGACAACTGGGGCACCTACCGGCCCACCGGCACCTACAAGGGCACCGTCACCAGCGATGGTGGCACCTACGACATCTACCAGACCACCCGCTACAACGCGCCGTCGGTCGAAGGGACCAAGACCTTCAACCAGTACTGGTCCGTGCGGCAGCAGAAGAAGACCGGCGGGACCATCACCACCGGGAACCACTTCGACGCCTGGGGCCGCTACGGCATGCGGATGGGCAGCTTCAACTACTACATGATCCTCGCCACCGAGGGCTACCAGAGCAGCGGCAACTCCAACATCTCGGTGGGCTGACGCGATGCGCAAAGCAATCCTCGCTGCGGCGCTGCTGGCCGTGACCAGCGCTGTCGACCCGGCGACCGCGCAGGCCGCCGCCTGCAACGGCTACGTCGGCCTCACCTTCGATGACGGTCCCTCGAACTCGAACACCCCCGCGCTGCTGAGTGCCCTGCAGCAGAACGGCCTGCGCGCGACCATGTTCAACGAGGGCCAGTACGCCGCCGCCTATCCGGGGCAGGTGCGGGCACAAGTGAGCGCCGGCATGTGGGTCGGCAACCACAGCTACACCCACCCGCACATGACTCAGCTGAACCAGTCCCAGATGGACTCCGAGGTTTCCCGTACCCAGCAGGCGATCTCGGCGGCCGGTGGCGGCACGCCGAAGCTCTTCCGGCCGCCCTACGGGGAAACCAACTCCACGCTGCAGGCCGTCGAAGCCAAGTACGGCCTGCGGCAGATCATCTGGGACGTCGACTCGCAGGACTGGAACGGCGCCAGTGTCGACGCCATCGTCGCGGCCAACGGCCGCCTCGGCAACGGGCAGGTCATCCTCATGCACGAGTGGGCCGCCAACACCCGGGCGGCCATCCCGCGGATCGCGCAGAACCTGGCGAGCCGCGGCCTGTGCGCCGGCATGATCTCGCCGCAGACCGGCCGCGCCGTCGCGCCGGGCTGAGACCCGGTGGCGCGGCGGCTCCGGACCCGCCGCGCCACCTTCCTCAGTCCACGTACCACTCCAGCCGTGCCGCGTCCGGCCCGAGCGGCCGGACCTCCACGCAGACCTCGTGGTCCACGACGAGCCCGGTGTGCCGGCAGAACCGCGGGGCGTTGGCGATCGACGCTGCCGGCGTGAAGTTGCGGGCCGTGACGTAGTCGCGAAGCACCTCGGGGGCGTGGTCGCCGGTGGCCTCGAGGACGCCCCAGCAGTTGTGCGAACCGCAGTTGAAGTCCCGGGTGATCCGCAGCTCGGCTGGACCGGGCGCCACTCCTTCGTCGCCGGGCGGGGACTCGTAAGCGGCGAAGAGCGCGCCGCCGGTGACGACGAACCCGGCGATGACCAGCAAGAACAGCGGGACGACCCCGCGCCGGGCGCCGATCGCGCACACCACCGCCGCGATGGTCGTGTGCAGCCAGTACACCTCGATCGGCGCCGGCACCCAGCGCCCGGCGAACCCCAGCGCGCCCGGCACCACGAACCACGCCAGCAGCGCCAGCAGCACCGCGCCGACGATCAACCCGGACCGCCGCGACGGCGCCAGCCCGGCCCAGACCAGCATCGGGACCACGCCGAACAGCCCGGCGAACGGGCTCACCGAGAAGCAGGCCACGACCACCGCCGCCACCACGAGCGCGCCGCGCCACCAGTGGGTCCTGACTCTTTCGGGGATCTGCACCCGGTCATCCTCCCGCATGCGGCAGACTGCCGATCATGACGATCGCGGTGCTGGTGGTGGACGACCAGCAGGCCGTGCGCGAAGGCCTTGTCGCGCTGCTGGACCTGCTCGTCGACGTCGACGTCGTCGGCTCGGCCGCGAACGGCGAGCAGGCGCTCCAGCTGGCCGGCGAACTCGGTTCCCTCGACGTCGTGCTGATGGACCTGAACATGCCCGTCCTGAGCGGGGTCGAGGCGACCGGACGGCTCACGCGCGAGCACCCCGGCGTCGCCGTCCTCGTGCTCACCACCTACTCCGACGACGAGTCCATCGCCGGGGCGCTCGCCGCGGGCGCGAAGGGCTACCTGACCAAAGACGCCGGACGGCACGAGATCGGCGCCGCGCTGCGGGCCGTCGTCGCCGGGCAGCTCACCTTCGGCGCGGACGTCTCCGGTCAGGTCGCCGGTGCCCTGTCCGGGGTGAAGGCGCGCACGGAAGCACTGCCGGACGGCCTCACCGCGCGGGAGGGCGAAGTCCTCGGCTTGATCGCCGCCGGGCTGAGCAACGCGAAGATCGCCGCCGAGCTGTTCATCGGCGAGGCCACCGTCAAGACGCACATCAACAACGCCTTCGCCAAGATCGGCGTGCGCAACCGCGTCGAGGCGCTGCGCTACGCCGAGCGGCACGGCCTGCACCGGCAGCGTCCACAGTAGACAGACAAGCGCTCGGTTAACTCCTCGTAAGAGACCGGCTTAACCCGGACATTTCACCATGCCGGCGGCCGTCGGTCGGCTGCCGTTCGGACTGCGTTCACCCCGCTCGCCCGCCGCCGTAATTTGCGGTGCCTAAGTTTCCTGCTCGAGCCGCAGAGCGAAAGCAAGGAACCCATGGACGCACCCCTGGCAGTGAGAGCGCGCGGGATCACCAAGTGCTTCGGTGACGTCGTCGCCCTCGACGGCGTCGACTTCGACGTGGCGCCCGGCCACATCCACGGCCTCGTCGGCCCGAACGGGGCCGGCAAGACGACGCTGCTCGGCCTCCTGCTCAGCCTCGCCGTCGCCGACGAGGGCAGCCTGGAGATCTTCGGCGCGCCGGCCGGCAAGAACCTCGGCGGGGTCGCCGGGTTCGTCGACGGCCCCGGCCTCTACCCGTCGCTCACCGCCCGGCAGAACCTCGCCGCGCTGCTGGGCCTGTACGGCCGCGACCGGAAGACGCCGGAGATCGACGACGTCCTCGGCGAGGTCGGGCTCACCGACGTGGCCGACGACCGGGTGCGCGGTTTCTCCCTCGGCATGCGGCAGCGGCTCGGCCTGGCCGCGGCCCTGCTCACCGAACCCCGGCTGCTGGTGCTCGACGAGCCGGCCAACGGCCTCGACCCGGCCGGCAAGAAGCACGTCCACGGCGTCCTCGGCCGGCTCGCCGCCGAAGGCACCACCGTCGTGCTCTCCAGCCACCGGATGGACGACCTCGAAGCGCTCTGCTCCGAAGTCACCATCCTCGCCACCGGCCGCGTCGTCTTCACCGGCCCGCTCGCCAAGCTCTCCGCCGAAAACGGCGAACTCGACCACCGGCTGCGCACGTCCGACCCGGCCAAGGCCCGTGCGCTGGTCGCCGGCGCGCCGGGGGTCCGCCTGGCCGAAGCCGGCCCCGACGCCGACGTCTTCGTGGTGCGCGCGCTGACCCCCGCGCTCGACGAACTGGTGCTGCGGCTGGCGAAGGACGGCATCGCGGTGCGCGAGCTCGCTCCCGTCGTCTCCCCGCTGGAAGCCGCTTTCCTCGCCCTCACCGAACAGCCGGAGGCCGGCCGATGACCGCGACCGTCACCGAAGCACCGGAGACCGCCCGGCCCGTCCCGGTGACCCGCGGCTACCGCTTCGAGCTCGTCAAGCTCTTCGCCGCCTGGCGCGTCCGCCTGCTGGTACTGGCCTGCTGGCTCGCGCCGGCGCTGTTCGTCGCCGTGGTCAGCGAGCAGAGTTCGCTGCCCGTCGACACGCTGTTCGGCCGGTGGATGAACGCGACCGGCTGGGCGGGCCCGCTGGTGATGCTCGGGTTCGCGGGCACCTACGCGCTCCCGCTGCTGACGTCGGTCGTCGCGGGTGACGTCTTCGCCTCCGAAGACCGGCTCGGCACCTGGCGCCACCTGCTCGTCGCCGTCCGCTCGCCCCGCCGCATCTTCGTCGCGAAAGCGCTTGCCAGCCTGACCGTGATCCTCGTGCTCGTGGCCGGGCTGGCCGTTTCCGGCGCGGTGGGCGGGGTGCTCGCCGCGGGGAGCCGGCCGCTGGTCGGTCTCGACGGCCACTCGCTGACCCCGGGCGACGCCGCCGTGCGGGTCCTGCTCGCGTGGGTCTGCGTGCTCGCCCCGACGCTCGCCCTCGGCGCGATCGGGCTGCTCGGGTCGGTCCTCTGGGGCCGGTCGCCGATGGGGCTGCTGCTGCCCGCCGTCGTCGCGCTCGTGCTGGCGCTGGCCCAGCTGCTGCCGCTGCCCGTCGCCGTCCGGCTCGCGCTGCCCAGCTACACCTTCATCGCGTGGAACGGCCTGTTCACCGCCCCGGCCCAGCTCGGGCCGCTGCTGATCGCGGTCGGCGTCAGCCTCGCGTGGGCCGTCGTCGCGACCGCGCTGGCCTACCTGCTCTTCGTGCGCCGCGACTTCACCAACCCCGCCCACGACGGCGGGGGTCGCCGCGCGCTCACCGCCGGTGTCCTGCCGCTGGTCGCGCTGCTCGCCGTGACGGCGGGGATCGTCGCGGTGGCCACGCCGGCCACCGGGTCCGGGATCGACCTGGACAAGGTCCAGCGGTCGGTCGCCACCGCCTTCGCCCACCTCTACCGGCTGCAGGCCGGGCAGCTCAACCGGCCCGACGTCACCGAGGAGCAGCTGGCCGCCACGGCCGCGTGCACCAAGGGCGACGGCCTGGTCGAGCCGGACGGCCCCGGCAACGACTGGCGGTGCGTCGTCTCCTGGCACCTGCCGGACGTCGCGGCGACGGGACAGGCGATCTACCAGCTGGACATCACCTCGGACGGGCGGTACGTCGCCGACGGCGACGGACCGAAGGAAGTGAACGGCTACTTCCAGGTGCGGACCCCCGCGGGGGACCAACCCAACCCCCTCTGGCAGTTCGACGGGAACGTCGAGCTGCTCACCACCACGAAGGGATAACCCCGATGCAGGTAACCCGCCGCAGACGGCGTGCCGGGAAGAGCCGCGGCAGCGGCCATCGGCTGCGCTACGCGACGGCCGGCTCCGCCACGCTCGTGCTCGTCGCCACCGGCACCGGCGTCGGTGTCGCGTCGACGGCGCAGTTCGGCGAAGAGCACGTCGGCCAGGTCACCGAAAACGGCCAGGTCGTCTCCGCCGACCAGTACATCAAGCCGATCGGCGACCGCCTGGTCGTGAACAACGGCAAGATCATGGCGTCCGCGGTCAGCCCGGACGGCACGCACCTCGCCGCGCTGACCACCGACGGCGGCATCGCGCTCACCGTCGTCGACCTGAAGAACTGGAAGGTGCAGCAGCTCGTCGGCAACTCCGCGACGGCGAACCTGCGCATCGCCGGCAACGACGTCGGCCAGGAAGGCCCGGCGTACTCGCCGGACGGGAAGTCGCTGTGGCTGGCGCAGACCGACGGCTACACGAAGTTCACCGTGAACGCCGACGGCACCGTGGCCGCGCCCACCTCGGTCAAGATCCCGGCGGACGGCGCCAAGCACGCTTTGGTGGCCCAGGCGGTCTTCTCGCCCGACGGGTCCACTGTGTACTCCGCGGTCAACGGCCAGAACCGCGTCGTCGCCCTCGACGTGGCGACCGGCTCCATCGAACAGAGCTGGGCCGTCGGCAACGCCCCGCGCGACCTGGTCCGCGTCGGCAGCA
This sequence comes from Amycolatopsis sp. NPDC003865, assembly GCF_053605345.1. Taxonomy (NCBI): domain Bacteria; kingdom Bacillati; phylum Actinomycetota; class Actinomycetes; order Pseudonocardiales; family Pseudonocardiaceae; genus Amycolatopsis; species Amycolatopsis sp. NPDC003865. The sequence goes on from NZ_JBSGJA010000023.1 coordinate 101,446, forward strand.
AGCTGTACGTCAGCAACGAAGGCGGCCACCCGGCGAAACCCGGCGAGCCGACGCTGAACTCGTACAACACGCAGGTGCCGGCCAGCCAGTTCACCGGCGCCACGACCAGCGGCACGGTCAGCGTCATCGACCTCGCGAACGCGGCCGCCGCGCCGAAGAGCATCGACGTCGGCCTGCACCCGACCGCGGTGTACTCCGCCAAGGGTGCGCTGTTCGTGACGAACACCGCGAGCAACACGGTTTCGGTCATCGACCCCACCCGCGACCAGGTCGTGCAGACCATCGCGACCCAGCCGTGGCCGCAGGCCTCGGTCGGGTACGAGCCGGACGGCGTCACCCTCACCGGCGACGGCCACCTGCTGGTGACGCTCGGCCGCGCCAACGCGGTCGCCGTCTACCGCTACAGCCGCGCGCAGGAGCCGGTGAGCTACGTCGGCCTGCTGCCGACCGACTACTTCCCGACCGCGATCACCACGGTCGGCCCGGACGTCGTCGTCTCCAACACCCGCGGCATCGACGCCCTCCGGCCCACCACGGCGGCCGGGCACGGCACGCACGACACGACGTCGAGCGTGCAGAAGTTCCGGCTGCCGGACGACCGCGCGATCCGCGGGTACACCGCGCAGGTGTTCAAGCAGAACGGCTGGACGAACGACTCGGTCCAGCTCGCCACCGACAACGGCCACCGCAGCCCGGTGCCGGTACCGGCGCGCTTGGGCGACCCGTCGACGATCAAGCACGTCTTCCTGCTGGTCAAGGAGAACCGGACCTACGACCAGGTCTTCGGCGACGACCCGCGCGGCAACGGTGACCCGAGCGTCACGCAGTTCGGCGAGAACGTGACGCCGAACCAGCACGCGCTGGCCAAGCAGTTCGGGTTGTACGACAACACCTACGACATCGGCACGAACTCCGCCGAGGGCCACAACTGGCTGATGCAGGCCGACAACCCCGAGTACACCGAGTCGTCGGCGGGGGAGTACCTGCGCAGCTACGACACCGAGGACGACGCCCTCGGCCACCAGAGCTCCGGGTTCCTCTGGACCGGCGCGCAGGCGGCCGGGAAGTCGGTGCGCGACTTCGGCGAGTTCCAGCAGTTCCTGACCAAGCCCGCCGGGGCGAGCTGGCAGAACCTGTACTGCGACGCGAAGAACATGGCCGCCACGGGCGAGCCGACGGCCTACCCGCTGGTGTCGTCGTCGCCGATCCCGTCGCTGAACACCGTTTCGGTGCCGGGCTTCCCGAAGTTCGACACGGCGGTGCCGGACGTCTACCGGTACCAGATCTGGAAGGACGACTTCGAGAAGAACGGGCCGGCGAACCTGAACATGTTCTGGCTGTCCAGCGACCACACCGGCGGCCCGCCGAACGCCGCCGCCCAGGTCGCCGACAACGACCTCGCCGTCGGCCGGATCGTGGACGAGATTTCGCACAGCCAGTACTGGAAGGACTCGGCGATCTTCGTCGTCGAGGACGACTCCCAGGCCGGTCTCGACCACGTCGACGGGCACCGGGCGCCGGTGCAGATCATCAGCCCGTACGCCCAGCACGGTGTCGTCGACAGCCACTTCTACTCGCAGATCACGATGATCCGGACGATCGAGCAGATCCTCGGGGTCAAGCCGATGAACCAGAAGGACAGCGCGGCGACGCCGATGAGCGCGGCCTTCACCAGGAAGCCGGACTTCACGCCGTTCACCGCGTTGCCGAACCGCACGTCACTGACGGGCGGGCTGGCGACGCAGCCGTCGTGCGGGCCGGACGTTCCGGCCGCGGCGGACCCGGCCGCGGCGCCCGTACCGTCCTCGGCGGTGCCGGCGGACAAGGCGCAGGTGGCGGCGCAGTGGCAGGAGTGGACGACGCACCAGCGGCTGACCGGACCGAACGCCGTCGCGGACTACGCCAACCCCGCGCAGATGAACCACTTCACGTGGTACCAGACGCACGGCTGGCAGGTGCCGTACCCGGGTGAGAACCAGGTGGTCGCGCCCGAGCAGGTGCCGGGGGCGTACCTCCCCTCGGCCGAGTCGGACGGCTAGCAGCGGCTGCCGTGAGTGAGAAACAGGGTGCTGACCCTGTTTCTCACTCACGACCCCGGCCCGCTTTCTTGACCGCGAACGCGACCACGCCGAGCACCAGGATCAGCAGGAAGATCCCGCCGCCGATGACGGCGAAACGAAGCAGCATGAAACCGAGCACTTCACTCATGGCGCAATTTCCCTCCGGACGGCGGCGCCGCTTTTCCCGCGGCGCCCGACCCGGAAGAAACTAACGCCGGGGCCGGGTGGAGGAGGACCTCCCCGGGGTGGAGATCCGGGTGGAGCCGGGGCCGCGGGTCACTCGGCGACCCTGGTGCGACCGCACCAGGCGAACACCGGGACCTGGTCGCCACCGCTGGTCGTCGTGAACTCGCCCGCGTGGGCGAAGTGCTCGTAGCCGGCGCCGAAGCCGACCTTCGCGACTTCGCCGAGGCCGCCGACCGTCCATTCCCGGTGCCGTTCGACCAGTTCTGCCGGACCGCCGGAAAGCGTCACCTTGATGTTCGTCATGAGTCATCTCCGTGGGTTCGTCTGCGCGGAGGGAAAAGTGTGTTGTTCGTCTCTCGACGATCCCTGACGTGCACTCGCTGTGTCAATCGGCCCCTACAGGGGTTGACGGTAGGGGTTTTACGCGAGTTCGGCGGCCAAACGGTGGACGCGCAGTGCCAAGTGGACGTCCAGCGCCCGGTCGCCCTCCTGCCAGTCCTCACCCAGCAACGCCGTGATCCGGTCCAGGCGCTGGTAAAGCGTGTTCGGGTGGATCGTCAGCTCCTCGGCCGCCGGGGTCTTGCGGCGGCCCGCGCGCAGGAACACCTCCGCCGTGCGGACCAGGTCCGTCCCGCGCTCCTCGTCGTGGGCCAGCAGCGGGGCGAGCGTGCGCGTGACGAACGTGCCCGCTTCCTCGCGGCCGGCCCGGCTCAGCAGGTAGCGGTACGGGCCCAGGTCGGCCGGGGAGGCCGTGGAACCGTTGCGTCCCAGCGCGTTCAGGACCCGGACGCAGGCGGACGCGTCATCGTAGGCGTCAGCCAGCGCGGCCGGGCCGGTCGCCGGTCCCGCCAGGCCGGTCGTGCCCAGTGACCACGAACGGACCGTCGCCTCGTCGGCGCGGACCAGGGCGACCAGCTGACCATCCACAATGGACGACAGGGTGGCGTGGCTCCGCAGTCGCGGGTCCTCGCTCACCACGACCAGGTGCGGCCGCCGCAGATCACGGGCGTACGCCGGGATCTCGCGGACCCGGCGGGTCACCAGGTGCTCCACCAGCTCCTCGACCGTCCGGCGTTCGGCGCGCTCCACCGACGCCACCAGTGCCACGGTCGTCGCCGAACGCTCCAGCAACCGGACGTCCGCCTCGGCCAGCGGGGCGTCGGGAACCACTTGCAGCGCCCCGAAGTACGCGTTCGCCGAGGCGAGCGGCACGGTCACCGTCCGCCCGTCCACGCGAGTCCGCCGGGCGCCGGCGAACAGCGCCGACGGCTTTCCGTCGAGCGCCGCCTCGACGAGCGAGCCGGCGCGGGCGGCCGCGCGGACCTCGTCGTGCTCGTCGGCGACCAGCACCAGCCCGCCGACCAGCTCCGACAGCGCCACGACGACGTCTTCGGCCGCGCCGCCGCGCAGCGCCACCTCGCCGAGCCGGTCGTGCAGCCGGACCGCCCGCTCCAGCCGGTCGTTCGCCTCCGCCAGCGCGGTGACCAGCTTCGCGTTCTCGATGGCGATCGCGGCGAACGAGCCGAGCGAGGTCAGCAGCGACGACTCCGCCGCGGTGAACCGCCGCACCGCCCGCTGCGAGACCATCAGCACCCCGGCCACCTTGCCGCGCAGCCGCAGCGGCACGCCGAGGATCGTGCGCAGGCCTTCGCCCTCGGCGACGCGGTCGACCTCGCCCAAGTGCGTCAGGGCGGCGTCGCCGAGATAGTCGGTGCTCTGCACGGGTTCGCCCGTGTCGGCCACCCGCCCGGCCAGCCCGCTGTGCGGCGGCAGCACGACGCCGCGCAGCCGCGGGCCGAGCGAGCCGTCGGTGACCCGGATGACGAGCGAACCGTCCGGCTCGGCCAGCGCGAGGTAGGCGACGTCCACGCCGAGCAGCCGCCGGGCGTGGTCGACCACCTCCTGCACCAGCGCGTCGAGGTCGTGGACCGCCGACAGGCGCAGGACGAGGTCGTACAGCTCGCGCAGGCCGTGGGCGTCCATCAGCCCAGGTGCGTCGTCTCGGCCGCGGCCCAGCCCGGGTCGCCGGTGGCGGCGAACCGCGTCCACGCGCTGTTGACCTCCCGGGCCAGCTCCGCGGGCGGGTTGTCGCCGACGATGCCGGCGGACGCGGCCAGCGAGTCGAACACGAACGGCAGCTCCATGCCGTGGCACGCGCCGAGCCGCGGGGCCCGCCACTCGAACTCGTACCGGAACGAGCGGCCCCGGTGGCTCTCGACGAGTTCCTTGACGCCGTCGCGGAACACGAGGTCGGTCATGGCCTCGACGAACACCTCGCCCGCTTTCCGTTCGCCAAGGCCGTACCCGCGAAGGACACCGTCGGCGTCGGGGTGCGACGCCGACAACATGGCCACGGCCTGTTCGTCGGTGAGCACGTCGAGCAGCCCGGTCGGGCCGAAGTAGAGCAGCATCTCCTCGCGGCAGGTGCCTGCGATCAGGTCGATGTCCGAGCCCGCGCCGTTCCGGATCGCCTCGCCGGGGTGGCGCGGCAGGACGTCGTCGCCGACCAGCGGGAGGAACGGGCTGAGGCCGTAACTGCGGTCCAGGCCGTCTTCGCCGCGCAGGTCGGGGCCGCCGCCGGGCTTGAGGACGGCGTCCTGCGCGTCGAGCAGCCGCTCGGTCGGCAGCTTCCGGAAGGCGGCGGCGGTGGGTTCGACGCCGAGCCCGCCGGCGATCACCCCGGCGAGCCGCTCGAGTTCCGCGCGGCCCCGCACCATGTTCGCGTGTCCACTTTGGACGACGGCGCGGCGGAAGAGCCCGGCCGACAGCGGCGAACCGAGCAGGCACGCGACGCTGATCCCGCCCGCCGACTCCCCGAAGAGCGTCACGTTGCCGGCGTCGCCCCCGAACGCGGCGATGTTCTCCTGGACCCACCGCAGCGCGGCGAGCTGGTCGCGCAGGCCGAGGTTGGTCGCGCCGCCGTCGAGGGGCACGAAGCCGTCGACGCTGAGCCGGTACTGCACGGTCACAAGCACCGCGCCGCCGCGCGTGAACGCCGTGCCGTCGTAGACCGGGGCCGAGCCGGTGCCGCCGATGAACGCGCCGCCGTGCACGAACACCAGCACCGGCAGGCCCGCCGCGCCCGGGTCCGGGGTCCAGACGTCGACCGTCAGGTACTCCGGCCCCGGCCGCCAGCCGTCGCCGACCACGGCGGACAGGTCGAGGCCGGGGATCGTCCGGTGCCGTTGCGGCGCCGTGGGCCCGGCCTCGCGGGCGTCGCGCACGCCGTCCCACGCGCGCGCCGGGGCCGGCGCGGCGAACCGCAGCTCGCCTTCGGGCGCGGCGGCGTAGGGGATGCCGCGGAACCGGACGCCGGTGGCGATCGGCTCGCCGCGGACGTCGCCGGAGGTGGTGCGGACGATCATGCGGGTGTCCCTTCGGGGAAGACCTTGCCGGGGTTGAGGATGTGGTGCGGGTCCAGGGCTTTCTTGACCGCGCGGTGCATTTCGACGACCGCGGGGCCGAGCTCGCGCGCGAGGCCGGGTTGCTTGAGCAGGCCGACGCCGTGCTCGCCGGTGACGGTGCCGCCGAGGTCGAGCGCGTCGGCGATGATGTCGTCGAACGCGGCCTGGGCGTTCTTCCGCGCGGTCTCGTCGCCGGTCGGCGTGACCAGCAGCGGGTGCAGGTTGCCGTCGCCGATGTGCGCGACGTTCGCGATGAGGACGCCGTGGCGCTGCCCCGTCGCGTCGATGCGGGCGAGCATCTCGGGCACTGCCTGCGTCGGGACGCAGACGTCCTCGGTGAGCAGCGGGCCGAGCCGTTCGAGCGCGGGGTAGGCGAGGCGGCGGGCGGCGAACAGCGCGTCGGCCTCGGCCTGGTCGGTCGACTGCGCGGCCCACGTCGCGCCGGCCTGTGCGAAGCAGTCCAGGATTTCCGCGGCTTCGTGCTCGCCGAGGGCGCCGGGGGAGTCGGTGCGGGCGAGCAGCACGACGTTCGCGTCGGCGCTGAGCCCCATGTTCTTCCACCGGTCCACGGCGGCCAGGCAGTGCCGGTCGACGAGTTCGAGCGCGGAGGGCAGCACGCCCCGGGCCGCGACCGCGGCGGCGGCCTGCCCGGCGGCGACGGTCGTGTCGAAGTACCCGGCGACCGTCCGCTCGGCCGCGCGGGCGGGCCGCAGCCGCACGGTGACCTCGGTGATCACCCCGAGCGTGCCTTCGGAGCCGACCATGAGCCCGGTCAGGTCGTAGCCCGCGACGCCCTTGGCGGTGCGGCGGCCGAGCCGGACGAGCTCGCCGGTGCCGGTGACGACCTGCAGGCCCAGGACGTAGTCGCGGGTGACCCCGTACTTGACGCAGCAGACGCCGCCGGCGTTGGTGGCGACGTTGCCGCCGATGGTCGACCACGGCGAGCTGGCCGGATCGGGCGGGTACCAGAGCCCGCGCCCGGCGCAGGCGGCGCGCAGGTCGTCGTTGACGACGCCGGGCTCGACGACGGCGTACCGCTCCCGCTCGTCGATTTCCTTGATCGCGGTGAGCCGGTCGGTGACCAGCACGACGCAGCCGTCGACGGCGTTCGCCCCGCCGGAGAGGCCGGTGCCCGCCCCGCGCGTGACGAGCGGGGTCCGGCTCCGCAGACAGACCTCGACCACGGCCTGGACCTCTTCGGCGGTGTGCGGCCGGACGACCACCGCGGGCCGGCCGCAGGGCGCCCACTCGGCCTCGTCGTGGGCGAAGCCCGCCACGACGTCCGGGTCACGGACCAGCCGGTCCGCCGGCAGCACGGCGGCCAGGTCGTCGATCAGCATCCGCGGGAACCTCCTCGTCACCGGGTTCCCACGCTAGGGCGGCGGCGCCGGTCTGGCCATGGGGAAAGTGCCCACCGGGTGGCGTCGCCGGTGTGCTCACCCCACAGGGCGTGGACGGCAGTTACCGACCCGGGGCAGGACTGGCCGATCGAGCGGCTCAGCCGGCAGGGGTCGATGTCCTGCGCGACGTTACTGCGTCGGTTCGCCCGGCAGGCGGGGATGGCTGTGGGGGCGTTCCCGACCCGCGCGCGCCAGTTGTGAACGGGCAGCCGGCAGAGCAAGCCGACCACGAGATCACCAGACCTCCCCCGCCCTCCTCCCCAGCCGCATCCCAGTCGACAACCCGGGCGGCGACGGACAATCCGAACGGAGGGCGGGGGAGGTCGGACCCGCTTCACGTTCGCTTCTGCCGCGGCTTAGAAGCAAAAGACTGTCCTCGCCGGACGGGCAGGCTCTGGGATGACCTCTAGTCCCGCTGTCCCCTCACCTTCTCGGGTGGGCCGCTGGGTGGTCATCCCGTCGCCTGATTGAGGCCTATCACTTTGAGCCGGGCCCGCAAGCCTGGCATATCCCCTCACCTTGGTCTCTGTGTTGCGGGCCCGGCTCAAAGTGATTTTGACGGCCTCAGGCGACGGGATGACCACCCAGCTCTTCTTGTGGGTCGCGCTCCGCGCGGAACGCGTCCGCCCGCGATTTGGAGATCCACAGTGCAACGGTTGCGCATCGCTTGTAGGGTGGTGTTGCAGCGGTTCAGCCTGCAGCCGTCGTGCCTCACCCCTCGCAGCCCCTGCCCGGGCTGCCGTGGAGACCGGATCGGCTTCCGGCCTCCCGGCGTTGTGCCAAGGAGGCCACCGCATGCTCGCTCCGCAGACCTGCCCGTTCGCGAACTTCGACGTCACCACGACCGCGCACGCGAGCGTCGTCACCGCCACCGGTGAACTCGACCTCGTCGTCACCGGGCACCTCGAAACCCTGCTGCGCCAAGAACTCCGGCTCGCTCCGCCGGCTCTCGTGTTCGACGCCTCGGGCGTGACGTTCTGCGGCGCCCGCGTCCTGACGATCCTGATCGACACGGCGGCGGAAGCCGTCGCGAGCGGCGTGCCCTTCGCGGTCGCCGGGCGGTGCCGGGCCCTGCTGCGGCCTATCGCCGCGCTCGGGCTGGCGCACCTGCTGCCGGTGCACTGGAGCACCGAGGAAGCGCTTGCGTGGCTGCGGCTGACGGCGGCCTAACCCTCTTCGCACCCGACCCGGGCCCAGACGAGCTTGCCGTCGTCGTGGTGGGTCACGCCCCAGGCGAGACAAAGCTGGTCCACCAGCAGCAGCCCCCGGCCACCGGCGTGGTCGGGGGCGCGCAGCTTCGGTTCGCCGTGCCCGGTGTCGGCCACGGCCACCGTCACCTCGCACGGGTCGTGCACGTGGTGGATCCGCAGCTGCCGCGGGCCGCCGCCGTGGAGGTACGCGTTCTCCAGCAGCTCCCCGACGACGATCAGCGCGTCGATCAGGTCCGTCTCGCGCAGCGTGCCGAGCCGGGCTTCGGCCCACCGCCGGGCGGCCGTCAACCCGGGCCGGTCGGCTCCGGCGACGTCGAGCACGTGCCACCCTGTCTGCTCGGCTCCGTTCCAGCTCACGCGCACAGTGCGACTCCTCCAGGCACCGCGCTTCCCCACGGGCGCGGTGAACTCCCGGAAGGCGTACCCGGTCCCGCGGCTTTTACTCGCGCGTAGGGGCCGTTAGGGGTCGTTCGACCGGCCGCACGCTGGCTAGCTTGGCCGGACGGAGGCTCCGACCCGGAAGGCGGGGGACGACATGGTCGCAGGGGACAACGCCGAGGAGAACTGGTTCCGCCGGTTCGCCGCGTCACCCGGGGCGAAGGCGCGGCTGGTCTGCCTGCCCCACGCCGGTGGCTCGGCCACCTTCTACTTCCCGGTGGCGAAGGCGCTCGCCCCGGACGTCGAGGTCCTCGCCGTCCAGTACCCGGGGCGGCAGGACCGGCGCCACGAACCGTTCCTGACCAGCATCGGGGCCATGGCCGACCGGGTCGCGGACCTGCTGCGGGACAAGACCGACCGCCCGCTCGCCCTCTTCGGGCACAGCATGGGCGCGATGGTCGCCTACGAGACGGCGCGGCGCCTCGAGCAGGCCGGCGTGCCCGTCGCGGGACTGTTCGTCTCCGGGCGGCGCGCGCCTTCGCGGGTGCGCGAGGAGAGCGTGCACACGCGGACCGACGCCGGCGTCATCGACGAGCTGCGCAAGCTGAGCGGCACCGAACTGGACCTGCTGGGCGACGACGACGTCGTCCGGATGATCCTGCCCGTGGTGCGCAACGACTACCGCGCCGTCGAGACCTACCGGGACACGCCGGGCGAGCCGCTGGCGACCCCGATCGTCGCCTTCACCGGCGACGCCGACCCGATGGCCACGCTCGACGAGGTCGCCGCCTGGGCGGACCACACCTCCGGCGGGTTCGAGCTGGTGGAGCTGTCCGGCGGGCACTTCTTCCTCACCCGCCACCAGGACGTGATCCTCGGGCGGCTGGCCGAGCTGGGAGGCGTCCGTGTCTGAGGCGCCGGCCGCGTTCGCCAACCGGCTCGTCGAACTGCGGGAGATCAAGGACGCGGCGCGCCGCGGGCCGGACGAAGCCGCGACGCGGCGGCAGCACGAGCGCGGCAAGCTGACCGCCCACGAACGGATCGAGCTGCTGCTCGACCCCGGCTCGTTCACCGAGCTCGAGGCCCTGCGCCGGCACCGCGCGACCGGGTTCGGCCTGGAGCAGCGCCGTCCGCACTCCGACGGCGTCGTCTGCGGCTGGGGCACGGTCGACGGCCGGACGGTCTTCGTCTACGCCCACGACTTCCGGATCTTCGGCGGCGCGCTCGGCGAGGCGCACGCCCAGAAGATCCACAAGGTGATGGACCTCGCCGAGGCCGCGGGCGCGCCGCTGGTGTCGCTCAACGACGGCGCCGGCGCGCGGATCCAGGAGGGCGTCACAGCGCTCGCCGGGTACGGTGGCATCTTCCGGCGCAACACCCGCTGTTCCGGGGTCATCCCGCAGATCTCGGTGATGCTCGGCCCGTGCGCGGGCGGCGCGGCGTACTCGCCCGCGTTGACCGACTTCGTGTTCATGGTCCGCGAGACCTCGCAGATGTTCATCACCGGCCCCGACGTCGTGCAGGCGGTGACCGGCGAGGAGATCACGCAGAACGGTCTCGGCGGCGCCGACGTGCACGCCGAGACCTCCGGCGTCGCCGCGTTCGCCTACGACGACGAGGCGACCTGCCTGGCCGATGTCCGGTACCTGCTGTCCCTGCTGCCGTCCAACAACAACGAGGCCCCGCCGCACGTGCCGGCCGCCGACCCGGCCGACCGGCGCACCGACCGGCTGGTCGACGTCGTGCCGGTCGACCCGGCCCGCGCGTACGACATCAGCGACGTCATCGCCGAGATCGTCGACGACGGCGAGTTCCTCCAGGTGCACGCGGGCTGGGCGGCCAACGTCGTGTGCGCGCTCGCCCGGCTCGACGGGCACGTCGTCGGCATCGTCGCGAACCAGCCCGCGGTCCTGGCCGGGGTGCTCGACATCGAGGCGAGCGAGAAGGCCGCGCGGTTCGTGCAGACGTGCGACGCGTTCAACATCCCGCTCGTGACGCTGGTGGACGTGCCCGGCTTCCTGCCCGGCGTCGGCCAGGAGCACGGCGGCATCATCCGCCACGGCGCGAAGCTGCTCTACGCCTACTGCAACGCCACCGTGCCGCGGGTGCAGCTGATCCTGCGCAAGGCCTACGGCGGCGCGTACATCGTGATGGACTCGCGCTCGATCGGCACCGACGTCTCGCTGGCGTGGCCGACGAACGAGATCGCCGTGATGGGCGCCGAAGGCGCGGCGAACGTGATCTTCCGCCGCGAGATCAACGCGGCCGACGACCCGGAAGCCGTGCGGGCGCAGAAGATCAAGGAGTACCGCACCGAGCTGATGCACCCGTACTACGCGGCCGAGCGCGGTCTCGTGGACGACGTGATCGAGCCGGGCGAGACGCGGTCGCTGCTGATCCGCTCGCTCGCGATGCTGCGCACGAAACACGCCGACATTCCGGCGCGCAAGCACGGGAACCCGCCGGTCTGATGGGCGAGCCGGTGGTGCGGGTCGTGCGCGGCGCGCCCGACGAAACGGAACTGGCGGCGCTGCTGGCGGTCCTGGCCGCGATCGGCGCCCGGCCGTCGGCGCCGGAACCGCCGAAGCCCGCGCGTCTTCGCCGCCGGCCGCGGTTCCGGCCGGCGACGAGCTGGCGCGGCTGAGCCGGTCACGTCCGGATCGTCGTGCTGTCCAAATAGGTCAGCACCGCGCGGATGCGGCGGTTCTCGTCGCGGCTGGCCTCCAGGCCCAGCTTGGCGAAGATGTTGCTGATGTGGTTCTCCACCGCGCCCTGCGTGACGACCAGCTGCTTCGCGATCGCCGCGTTCGACAGCCCCTGGGCCATCAAACCGAGGACTTCCGTCTCGCGGGCGGTCAGCGCGTGCAGCGGGTCGCGGTTGCGGGACAGCATCTGCGCGACCACGTCCGGGTCGATCGCCGAGCCGCCGCCCGCCACCCGGCGAACCGCCTCCAGGAACTCGCGCACGTCGGCGACGCGTTCCTTCAGCAGGTAGCCGACTCCCGACGTGCCCTCGGCGATCAAGTCGACCGCGTAGCTGCCCTCCACGTACTGCGACACCACCAGGACCGGCAGGCCCGGCACCTCCTTGCGGGCCGCCAGGGCCGCGCGCAGGCCCTCGTCGGTGAACGTCGGGGGCATCCGGACGTCGGCGATGACCAGGTCCGGCCGGTGCTCGCGGACGGCGACCAGGAGGTCGTCGCCGTTGGACACCGCCGCCGCGGTCTCGATGCCGACGTCGGCGAGCAGGCTCTGCACGCCGGCCCGCAGCAGGACGGAGTCTTCGGCGATGACGACACGCATTGTTCCCACTCCCAGGGGGTTCACCAGCGGACGGGCAGGTCGGCGCGCACCACGGTCGGCCCGCCCGCGGGGCTGACCACGGTGAGCACGCCGTCGATCGTGGCGGCGCGGTCGGCCAGGCCGGCCAGGCCGCCGCCGGGACGCATGGCCGCGCCACCGTGGCCGTTGTCGACGATCTCGACGACGACGGTCTCGTCGTCGCGGGTCACCCGCACCGTCGCGCGGTCGGCGCCCGCGTGCTTGGTGATGTTGGTCAGCGTCTCGCTGACGATGAAGTACGTCGTGGTCTCCACCGGCGCGGGCGGGCGCGGCTCGACGCTCACCTCGACGTCGACCGGGATCGGCATCCGCGCGGTCAGCGACGACAGCGCCGCGTCCAGGCCGCGGTCCTGCAGCACCGGCGGGTAGATCCCGCGGGCGAGGTCGCGCAGCTCCGACACCGCGAGCTTGGCGTCCGCGTGCGCTGCGCCGATCAGCTCGCGCACGGCCGACGGGTCGTCGTTGTCCAGCTTCAGCTGCGCCCGGCCCAGGCTCATCGCGACGGCCACCAGCCGTTGCTGCGCGCCGTCGTGCAGATCGCGTTCGATGCGACGGCGTTCGGCCTCGACCGCGTCGACACCCCGGGCACGGGAGTCGCTCAGCTGCCGCGTGCGGGCTTCGAGCTGCTGCGTCCGGTTCGGCCCCAGCATCGACGCCGTCAGCGCGGCGTGCATCGCGCCGATCCGCGGCGCGACGAAGATCCCGAACGGCGGCACGGCGACCGAGACGATCCCGGCGACGAACTCCACGATGCCCAGCGGGAACGCGAGCAGCACGTAGTTCACTTCGCGCCAGGTGACCGGATCGACCAGCCGGGCCTGCCACGTCTGCAGCAGCCCGGGTCCGTGCGGCCGGCGGCGCGGCGCCGGGATGTCCGCGTCGAGCATGGCGCCGGTCCAGCGGCGTTCGAGGTCCGCGAACCCGCGGACGAGCGAGGTGGCGGCGATCAGGATCGGGATGCCGATCCACAGCATGGTGGTGGCGATCCCGAGCACCATCGTGACGAGCACGAGGACGAACGCGAAGATCCGCAGCGGCAGGCTCGCGATCAGGAAGCCGATGGTGCGGACCACCTTCGGCCGCCCGGTCACCGGCATCGCGCGATCCGTTCCAGCTCCGGCACGAGGTCGTCGAGCGTCGGCGTCGCCAGCATCTCGTCGCGGACCTCGAGCGCGCAGGCCCGGAACGACGGTTCCTCCAGCAGTCTCTTCAGTCCATTTCGGACCGACTGGGGCGTGACGTCCTCGAGGTCGAGTACCAGGCCGTTGCCGCGCTTCTCCTGCGCGACGGCGGAAACCCGCTCGCTCCAGGTGGTACCCGGGATGATCAGCTGCGGGACGCCGTTGACGACCGCGTTGCCGATCGTCGCGCCGCCGCCCTGGTGCACGATGGCCGAGCAGCTGGCAAGGAGTTCGTACATCGGCACGAAGTCGACCGCGCGCACGTTGTCGGGAATCTTCTTCACGGAGGCGAGCTGGGACTCGTTGAGCGTCGCGATCACCTCGACGTCGAGGTCGGCCAGGCCGTCGAGCAGGTCGGCCACCGACGTCTCCTCCACGCCGAGCACCTGCCGGTTCGAGATGCCCAGCGTCAGCATCACGCGCGGCCGGTCCGGCGTCTCCAGCACCCAGCGGGGGATCGCCATCGGCTTGTTCTGCGGGATGAACCGCGCCGGCACGTAGTCGACGTCGACGCCTTCGTAGCGCAGGTAGGACGGGTGGCAGTCCAAGGTCTTCACGCCGTGGCGCAGCGCCTCGTCGTACTCCGCGCCGAACCGGCCCACCGCGGCGGACATCCATTCGACGAACGGGTCCGGCGAGGTGTCTTCGGGGTGACTCGCGCGCAGGTCCCGGTACTGCGCGGCGATCCGCGCGGTCTGGTCGGCCGCGTACATCATCCGCAGGTGCGGGACGCCGAGCACGTGCGCGACGATCGGGGCCGCGTAGATCATCGGGTCCCAGACGATCAGGTCCGGTTGCCAGCCCTTCGCGAACCGCACCAGCTCGTCGAGCAGCGAGTCCGGCGTCGTCCAGCGGAAGACCTCGACCCAGTGCTCGTACACCGTGCGGACGTACTCCTCGGTGTAGCGCTCCGGCCGGCTCTCGGAGATGCGGAAGCCGCCCTGCATGGCGTTGTCGCCGTCCATCTGGAGCTGCCGGTGGCGCGCGATGTCCAGCTCGTCGCCGAACCACATCGCGTCGAGGCCGGTTTCGGCGAAGGACGCCACCTCGCGCGGGTTGCGCTGGCCCACGAACCGCACCTCGTGCCCGGCCGCGGCCAGCGCCCAGCCGACCGGGGCCATGCTGTAGACGTGCGTCCTCGTCGGGAACACCATCATCATGACGCGCATGGACGCACTCCCCGGGAAGTCGGCTGTTGCTGTCTTCGAAGGTAGTGCGCGGGCGCCGCCGGGCCGACCCGGCAACGCGGCGGTAGGGGTCGGCGACCCCTGTCCCGGCCCGGAATCCTTCCCCGGCTCGCCCGCTGTGCGCTAGGGAGTTCGAGTGGGTTTGGAGCGGCTTTAGACGCCCCTTAGGGGCTGGTTCCGGCGGGCTCGCGAGGACTAGACAGGAACGTGGGTCCGGCCGCGCGTGCCGGGGCGAGGGATACGAACGAGGTGATGAGCATGGCCGTGGCACCGATCACGAAGGGCTGGGCGCCCTTCGGCGGGTACCGCACCTGGTACCGCGTCACCGGGGAGACCGGGGGCGAAGCGCCCGCTGTCGTCGTGGTGCACGGCGGGCCGGGGAGCACGCACGACTACCTGCTGAGTCTCAGCTCGCTCGCCGGGCACGGGTTCCCGGTGGTGCACTACGACCAGCTGGGCAGCGGTGGCTCGACGCGGCTGCCGGGCAAGGGGGAGGACTTCTGGACGCCGGAGCTGTTCGGCGACGAGCTGGACAACCTGGTGCAGCACCTGGGCATCGAGGACAACTACGTCCTGTTCGGACAGTCGTGGGGCGGCCTGGTCGTCGCGCGGCACGCCGCCCAGCGTCCGGACGGCCTGCGCGGGCTGGTGATCGCGAACTCGCCGGCGTCCTACCCGCTGTGGCGCCAGGAGATGGACGTGCTGCGCGCCCAGCTCCCGCCGGGCGTCGACGACCAGCTGCGGGCGCACGAAGCCGCCGGCACCACCGGCGCGCCGGAGTACTTCGAGCTGATGCGCGCGTTCTACGACCGGCACGTCTGCCGCGTGCTGCCGTGGCCGGCCGACTACCTGGCCTCGTTCATGGAGATGGCCGACGACAACACCGTCTACGCCACGATGAACGGGCCCAGCGAGTTCACCGTCACCGGCACGCTCAAGGACTACTCGGTGATCGACGAGCTCGACGACATCGAAGTGCCGACGCTGCTGATCTCGGGACGTCACGACGAGGCCACCCCCGTCACGGTCCAGCCGTACTTCGACCGGATCCACGACGTGCGCTGGGAGATCTTCGAGGACTCCAGCCACGTCCCGCACCTCGAGGAGCCCGAGCGGTTCCACGAAGTCCTGCTGGAGTTCCTGCGGGACGTCCACCCCACCGCACCCGCGAGCCGGGTCGAACGAGAGGTCGCCAGTCATGGATGAGGCCACCCGGCCGGGATCGGCGGTCGTCTTCCCCGGGATGAGCCCCTGTCGCTTCGCCGACTTCGGCAAGTTCCTGCTCATCAACCCCTTCGCTCGCAGGCTGATCGCGGAGGCGAACGACCGGCTCGGCTACTCGCTGGTCGACCGCTTCCGCGAAACCGAGGGCGACTACTCGGCGTACGCGCAGGTCGGGTTCATGCTCACCTGCGTCGCACTGGCGGAATGGGCCGAAGAAGAGCAGGGGATGAGCCCCGACTTCTGCGCCGGCCCGAGCTTCGGCGAGAAGCCGGCCAGTGTGTACGCCGGGTCGCTGACGTTCCAGGACGCGGTCTGGATGACGGCGGAACTCGCGCGTTGCCTGACCGAGTTCTTCGACACCGAGTACACCGACGTCGTGACGCACTCGTTCGTCCGCACGCCCGAGGAGAAGCTGAAGGACGCCCTGTCCCGATTGGACGCCAAGGGCGAGTGGTTCGACATCTCGTGCTACATCGACCACGACTTCTACATGGTTTCCGTGCGCGAGAAGAACCTCGACTGGCTCAAGCAGACGGTCCGGAGCATGGGCGGGCTCTCCCTCTACACGATGCGGCCGCCGCTGCACTCGCGCGCCTTCGGGGCACTGCGCCGCAAGGCGGAGGACGAGGTGCTCGGCGACCTGGACTTCCACGACCCGCTGCTGCCGATCGTCGCGGACCAGGACGGCGAGATCCTGCGCACCGGTGACCAGGTGCGCACGATGCTGCTCGACAGCATCGTCAAGCCGATGCGCTGGCCGGACGTCGTGCACACGCTGGCGGAAAACGGGGTGCGCAAGCTGTGGGTCGCGGGGCCGGACACGCTGTTCGGGCGCGTCCGCGTCACCACGAGCCGCTTCGAGGTCGTGACGGTCAACCCGCGCATGGCCCTGCAACCCCGCCGCCGGGGCGCAGGACCTTCGCGGGTCAGCTAGCGGGCTGCAGCGCCGACAGCGTGGTCCACAGCCGGCCGGGGTTCTCGAACGTCTCCAGGTTCAGGGCGTCGTCCTCGAACCGCACGTTGTAGCTCTGCTCCAGCACGGAGAGCAGCTCCACGGTGGCGAGCGAGTCCAGCCCGTACTCGCGCAGCGGGGTCTCTTCGGTCAGTGCCTCCTCGGCGGGCAGGAAGGGGAGGAACGTGCGAAGCGTCTCGTCGAAAGTGCTGTCCCACATGGCTACTCCGGATCGCTAGGTTGGGATCTACCGAGAGGAAACCGACCGCCCGGTTCGGTTTTGGACTCTACCGCGCGTCGCCGTCCCGGATCGACGCATCGGCACCCCTATTCATTTGCGGAGGACTTCGATGGACACCGGTCTCACCAGCGGGCTGCACACGCGGTTCCTGCGCGGCCTGGAACGCTCCGGTGGCGGCGTGGCCGTCCACGTCGGCGACCAGGCGCTGAGCTACGAACGGCTGAACGACCTGGCCCTCCTCTGGGGCGGCGCGCTGGCCGAAGCCGGCGCCCGGACCGTAGGGGTGCTGGCCGGGAAGGGCGTCACCGCGTACGCAGGGATCCTGGCCGCGCTGTACGCGGGGGCGACGGTCGTGCCGCTGCGCCCGGACTTCCCGGCCGCGCGGACCGCCCAGATGGTTTCGGCCGCGGGTGTCGATGTGCTGATCGCCGACGAGCGGGGTCGCGCGGTGGCGCCCGCCGGGGTTCCGGTGCTCGGCTCGCCGCCGGTGTCCCAAGCCCTGTCGGCCCCGCTGGCGCCGACATCGGACACCGCGTACGTGCTGTTCACGTCAGGCTCGACCGGGCGGCCCAAGGGCGTGCGGATCGGGCACGCGGCGGTCGACCACTACTTCGGGCTGCTCGACGAGCGCTACGACTTCACGCCGGACGACGTGTTTTCGCAGACGTTCGACCTGAACTTCGACTGCGCGATGTTCGACCTGTTCTGCGCGTGGGGCGCGGGGGCGCCGGCGGTGGTGCTGCCGGGCGGGGCGTACCGCAACCTGCCGCGGTTCGCGGCCGAGCGCGGGCTCACGGTGTGGTTCTCGACGCCGAGCGCGATCGACCTGGTCCGCCGCACCGGCGGCCTGACCCCGGGCGCGCTGCCGGGCCTGCGGTGGAGCTTCTTCGCGGGGGAGGCGCTGACGGTCCGCGACACGGCGGACTGGCGGGCCGCGGCGTCGTCGTCCCTGGTGGAGAACCTGTACGGGCCCACCGAGCTGACCATCACGGTCTCGGGCTACCGCTGGGACGACGTCGTGACGCCGCGGGTCGCGGTGAACGGCGTGGTGCCGATCGGTTCGGTGCACGAGGGCCACGACTACGTCCTGCTGGACGGCGACGACGTCGAGGGCGAGCTGTGCATCGCGGGGCCGCAGATGACGCCGGGCTACCTGGACCCGGCCGACGAGCAGGGCCGCTTCCTGGACCGCGACGGCACGCGCTTCTACCGCACGGGCGATCGCGTGCGGCGGCTCTCCGACGGGCTGGCCTACCTGGGCCGGCTGGATTCCCAGGTGCAGGTGCTCGGGTGGCGCATCGAGCTGACGGAGGTCGAGCACGCCCTGCGCGACTGCGGCATCCAGGACGCGGTGGCGCTGGGGGTGGCCGGCGACGCCGGGACCGAGCTGTTCGTGTTCTACACGGGCGGGGAGCGGCCGGTGCTGGAGCTGGTGCGGGCGCTGCGGGCGGTGTTGCCGGAGGGGGTGATCCCGCGCCACTACCGGCACGTGGACGAGTTCCCGCTGAACTCCAACCGCAAGATCGACCGCAAGAGCTTGGCGGCCCGCGCGGCCGGGCTCCTCGCGGCCTGAGCAGTCTCCCGCGGCCGGTCGTGGGTGTTCGGGGCGGTTCCCGCCGCTCCTGAACACCCACGGCCGCTTTGGCGTGCCCGGGCTCCGGCGGGTGGGCTTAGGGGCCGTTAGGGGTGTGGATCCGCAGGTCGGCGCGGCTAGCTTGGCGAAGGTCTCCAGGTGTGTCTTCCACGCCGGCCCGGTCATCCTTCGAGTCCTACGGAGTGGCAGTCGTGAACGATTCTCTGGTCCATTCTCTGCTCGACGCGGCGGCGGCCGACGCGGCCGGGGCGTCGGCGGTCCGCGACCGTGCCGGTGCCTGGACCTACGGCGAAGTCCAGGCGTGGAGCCACGCCGTCGCCGTCGTCCTCGCGCGGCGCGGGGTCGGACACGGCGACCGCGTCGTCGTGCAGCTGCCCACCGATCGGGCGCTCGTCGCGCTCTTCTACGGAACTTCCCGCGGCGGGGCGGTGTTCGTGCCGATCAACCCGGCCATGAAGAAGTTCCACTTCGACTCCGTCGTGGCCAACGCCGAGCCCGTCCTCGTGCTCACGCCCGAAAACTTCGGTCCCTTTTGGACCGAGGTCGAGGAGGCGAAAGGACAACAGGCCGAGGAAGCAGCGGTGACCGAAGACGACATCGCCGTCCTCGTCTACACCTCCGGCAGCACCGCCGCGCCGAAGGGCGTGATCGGGCCGCACCGCCAGGTCACCTTCGCCTCCCGCGCCATCCAGGCCGTCCTCGGCTACCGCGAAGACGACGTCGTCTTCTGCCGGTTCCCGATGTCCTGGGACTACGGCCTCTACAAGGTGCTGCTGAGCACCCTCGGCCGCAGCGAGATCGTGCTCGCCGACGCCGAGTCGGACCTGCGGCTGCTGCAGCGGATGCGCGAGGTCGGCGCCACCGTCGTGCCGATCGTGCCGTCGCTGGCCACCATGATCGCGACGCTCGCGCAGCGCGACACCGAGCCGGCCGCGCCCGTGCGCCTCTTCACCAACACCGGCGCCGCCCTGCCCGACTCCACCATCGCCCAGCTGCGCGCGGCGTTCCCCGGGGTCAAGGTCGTCCGCCAGTTCGGGCAGACCGAGTGCAAGCGGATCACGATCATGCCCCCCGAAGAGGACACCGAGCGCCCCGGTTCGTCCGGGCTGCCGCTGCCGGGCACGTCCGTGCTGATCCTCGCCGCCGACGGGACCGAGCTGCCCGCCGGGGACATCGGCGAGATCGTCGCCGCCGGCCCGCACGTCATGCCCGGCTACTGGCGGGCACCCGAGATCTCCGCCCGCGCCTTCCGCCGCGACGAGACCACCGGCGAGCTCCGCCTGCACACCGGCGACTACGGCCGCCTCGACGCCGACGGCTACCTCTACTTCGAGGGCCGCCGCGACGACATGTTCAAGCGCAAGGGCATCCGGATGTCCACTTTGGAGATCGAAGCCGCGGCGATGGACATCCCCGGCGTCCGCGCGGCCGGTGCGATCCCGCCGAGCGAGACCCGCGACCTCGCCATCTGCGTCGAGACCGACCTGCCGCCCACGACCGTGCTGCGCGAGCTGGCCAAGCGGCTCGAGCCGCAGAAGGTCCCGTCGCTGTGCCACGTCGTCGAGGAGTTCCCGCTCACGGCGCACGGCAAGAACGCCACCAAGGAACTCGCGCAGCTGGTCGAGGGGGCCCGCGCATGAGCAAGTACGCCGATCTCGCCGCGAAGTACGGCACGCCCGCCTACGTCTACGATCTCGACGTCGTCGCCGAGTCGCGGGACCAGCTGTTCGGCCTGCTGCCGGAGGGCTTCCAGCTGTTCTACGCGCTGAAGTCCAACCCCCATCCCGAAATCGGCCGCGAGCTGCGGCGCGGTGGCTGCCGCGCGGAGATCAGCTCCACCGGCGAGCTGGTCAACGCCCTCGAAGCCGGGTTCGACCCGGCCGGCATCCTCTACACCGGACCGGGCAAGACGAACGAGGAGCTGGAGCACGCGCTCGCCGCCGGGGTCCGGCTGTTCTCCGTCGAGTCGCTGACCGATCTGCAGCACGTCGGCGCGGCGGCCGAGCAGCAGGGCGTGACCGCGTCCGCGCTGCTGCGCGTCAACACCACCGCGAGCAGCGGCGGCACCGGCATCCGGATGATGGGCCGCCCGTCGCAGTTCGGCATCGACGCCGAGACACTGCCCGACCTCATGCCCGCGCTCAAGGCGGTGCCGGGCGCGCGGGTCGTCGGCGCCCACTTCTTCACCATGAGCAACGCCCAGGACGAGGACGCCCTGCTCGGCGAATACGAGTTCGTGCTCACCTCGGCCGCGCGGCTGCGCGACGAGGTCGGCCTGCCGCTGGAGGTCTTGGACATCGGCGGCGGGTTTTCGTCGCCGTACGCGGTGCCCGGCCCGCGCACCGACTACCCGAAGCTGCGCGCGGGCCTGGAAACGCTGCTCGACCTGCACCTGCCCGAGTGGCGCGACGGCGGGATCGAACTGGCCTGCGAGTCGGGCCGCTACCTCTCCGGCAGCTGCGGTTCGATGCTGGCCGGCGTGGTCAACGTCAAGGACAGCCGCGGCAGCCGGTTCGTGGTGCTGGACGCCGGGATCAACGCCGTCGGCGGGCTGTCCGGCATCGGCAGGCTGCTGCCCGCGGCGGTCGGCGTCGAAGAGACCGGTGACCTCACCGGCAGCCTCGTCGGTCCACTGTGCACTCCCGGCGATTCGCTCGCCAAGGCGGCGAAGCTGCCCGAGCTCGTCTCCGGCGACGTCGTCACCGTGCCGAACGTCGGCGCCTACGGCGTCACCGCCAGCCTGATCAGCTTCCTCGGCCGGCCGACGCCGGCGGAGATCGTGGTCCGCGGCGGCAAGGTCCTCTCGGTGTCTCGTTTGGACTACCAGCGCGTCTACGAGGTTTCGCCATGACCGAAGAACTGCACGCGTTCGGCGGCGGAGTCGTCACGGACCCGCCGCGGCGGACGGTGATCGTCAGCAGCATGGCGTCGGACTCCCACACCTGGAACCTCGTCTACCTCGAGCTGCTCGTCGGCGAACTCGGCTTCGACGTGGTGAACCTCGGCGCCTGCGTGCCGGACGAGCTGCTGGAGTCGGAGTGCCTGAGCCGCAAGCCGGCGATGCTCGTGCTCAGCAGCGTCAACGGCCACGGCCACCAGGACGGCCTGCGCGTGATCCAGCGGCTGCGCGCGTTCCCGCAGCTGCGCGCGCTGCCGGTGGTGATCGGCGGCAAGCTCGGCGTCGGCGGGGCGCTGACCGCGGAGGAGACCGCGCAGCTGCTGCTCGCCGGGTTCGACGCGGTCTTCGACGACCAGCAGGGCGCGGGCTCGTTCCGCCGGTTCGCCGCCACGCTGTCGGCCGGTGTCACTCAGGTGGAGGCGTGAGCTTCGAAGAGTTCGTCGCGCGGCGCCATGCCGCGGGCGAACTGGTCGTCCAGCCCCGCATGGGGTTCGCGGACCCGGCGGTCATGCGGGCCGGGCTCGCCGCGACGAAGAACGCGGCCGCCGCGACCGTCGGCACGGTCACGCTCGACAGCTACACCCGCGTCTGCGACACGGCTTCCGTCGCGCACGCGCTGGGCAACGGGCTCGCGCTCAACGGGTACCCGATCGTCAACCACCCGGCCGAAGTCACCCGCGCGATGCTCGACGGCCTCGAAGGCCCGGGATTCCCGGTGCAGGTGCGCCACGGCTCGGCGCGGCCCGCGGACATCTTCCGCGCCATGATCGCCGCCGGGCTGCACGCCACCGAGGGCGGCCCGGTGTCCTACTGCCTGCCCTACAGCCGCACGCCGCTCGACGAGTCCGTGCGCAACTGGGCGCACTGCTGCGACCTGCTCCTGGACGCCGAGCACCCGGCCGGCCGGCCGCACCTGGAGACGTTCGGCGGCTGCATGATGGGCCAGCTGTGCCCGCCGAGCGAGCTGGTGGCGCTGTCGGTGCTGGAGGCGTTGTTCTTCTACCGCAGGGGCGTTCGCAGCATCTCGGTGAGCTACGCGCAGCAGACGAACATGACGCAGGACCAGGAGGCGGTGTCGGCGCTGCGCCGGTTGTGCGCCGAGCTGCTGCCCGACGCCACCTGGCACGTCGTCATCTACGCCTACATGGGCCTGTTCCCGCGGACTTCCGACGGCGCGCGCAGCCTGCTGGGCCGGGCGGCCGAGCTGGCCGTGACGACCGGGTCGGAACGGCTGATCGTCAAGACCACCGCCGAGGCGCACCGGATCCCGACCGTCGCCGAGAACGTCTCGGCGCTGGAACACGCGGGCGCGACGGCGCGGACCGTCACCGAACAGGCCATTGTGGACGCCGACAACCAGGTCTACCGCGAGGCGTACGCGCTCGTCGACGCCGTGCTGAACAGTCACGCCGACCTCGGTCGCGCGATCGTCGTCGCGTTCAAGCGCGGCCTGCTCGACGTCCCGTACTGCCTGCACCCCGACAACGCCGGGCAGGCGCGCAGCTACCTCGACCCGGCGGGCCGGCTCGGCTGGTCGGAGCTCGGGTCGCTGCCGCTGCACGGCGTGGTGGAACGCCACCACGCCGGCCGGATCACCTCGTCGACGCTGATGTCGGCGCTTTCCCACGTCCAGAACGCCTTCGACGCCGAGGCGCTGGAACAACCGATGAGAGCGATTGGGGGCGAGTCGTGACGAGTTCACGCCGGACAGTCCGTGCGTATCCGTTCGACATGCACGAGATCTCCGTTTCCGAGCAGTACCACGTCCTGCAGCGCGAAGAGCCGATGAGCCGGGTGCAGATGCCCTTCGGCGAACCGGCGTGGCTGGCGACGAAGTACGCCGACGTCAAGCTGGTGACGACCGACCCGCGGTTCAGCCGGGAGCTCGCGCAGGGCCTCGACCAGCCGCGGATGCGCCGCCAGCAGATGGGCGACGGCATCATGGGGATGGACCCGCCGGACCACTCCCGCCTGCGCCGCCTGGTCGCGAAGGCCTTCACCGCACGCCGGCTGGAGCAGATGCGCGACGGCGTCAGGGACCTGGTCAACCGCCTGCTCGACGACATGCAGGCGAACGGCGACAGCGCCGACCTCGTCGAGGACCTGGCGCGGCCGCTGCCGGTCACCGTGATCTGCGACCTGCTCGGCGTGCCGCAGGAGGACCACAAGATCTTCCGCGAGTGGACGCAGGCGCTGGTCAGCGACGCCACGGCCAAGGGCGACGTGCTCGACGTCTACGGCGACAAGCTCGACAACTACGTGGCCGAGCTGGTGGCCCAGCGGCGCGAGGAGCCGACCGACGACCTGCTCGGCGCGCTGGTCTACGCCCGCGACGCGGGGGACAAGCTGACCGAGAACGAGCTGATTTCGATCGCCGGCGCGGGGTTGCTCACCGGCGGCGTCGAGACGGTGTCGACGGCGTTGCCCAGCTTCGTCTTCACGTTGCTGACGCAGCCGGAGCTGCTGGAGCAGCTGCGCGCGGACCCGGACCTGATGCCGACGGCGATCGAGGAACTGCTGCGGTACGTGCCGATCAACACCGCGGCGATGTTCGCCCGGTACGCCACCGAGGACATCCGCTTCGGCGACGTCGTCGTCCGCGCCGGCGACCCGGTGCTGCCGGCGCTGCACGCGGCCAACCGCGACCCGGAGGTCTTCGCGGACCCGGACCGCATCGACCTGACGCGCAAGCCGAACCCGCACGTGGCGTTCGGGCACGGCCCGCACCACTGCATCGGGGCGCAGCTGGCGCGGCTGGAGCTGCAGGAAGCGCTGAAGGCGATCCTGGCGCGGTTCCCGGACCTGCGGTTCGCGGACGGGCGCGCGGGCGTGAAGTGGGAGTACGGCGTGATCGTGCGGGGGCCGTCGCTCCTGCGCATCGCCTGGTGATCTCCCGCCCCTAGAAGGCTTTTCAGGGGATCCGGCGGCGGTGTGCGCCGACCTACATTCGAGCAGAACGACCATGAGTGCTGGCTTGCTACAGCGGTGGAGTGCGGAATGCGTGAGTTTGAGACCGAATCGAATCGGGCGTCCGGGTTCGCGGAGCGGCTGACCGAACTGCCCGCCGGTGACCGCGCGGCATTCCTGGCCGACGTCGTCCACGACGCCACCCGGGCCGCGCTGCTGGCGGCGCGCCCGGACGTCCCGGCGGTGCTCGACCCGGAAAAGGCGTTCTCCGACCACGGGTTCGATTCGCTGGCGGCGGTGGAGCTGCACGCGCGGCTCACCGACGCCACCGGGCTCGACCTGCCGGTCACCCTGGCCTTCGACCACCCGACCCCGGCCGCCGTCGCGCGCTTCCTGCACGCCACGGTGTTCGGTGCGGAGATCATCCACAGTGGATACCCGAAGACCGAGGAGGACGAGCCGGTCGCGATCGTCGGCATCGGCTGCCGGTACCCCGGCGGGACCGCCTCCCCCGAGGACCTCTGGCGGCTGGTCGACGACGAAGTGCACACCATCACCGGGTTCCCGACCGACCGCGGCTGGGACCTCGACGGCCTCTACGACCCGGACCCCGACCGCCCGGGCAGCAGCTACGTCACCTCCGGGGGGTTCCTGCCCGACGCCGGCGAGTTCGACGCGGACTTCTTCGGCATCGCCCCGCGCGAGGCGTCCGCGATGGACCCGCAGCAGCGCCTGGTCCTCGAGACCGCGTGGGAAGCGCTGGAACGCGCCAAGATCGACCCGACGACGCTGCGCGGCACGCCCGCCGGCGTCTTCATCGGCGCCGAGGCCCAGGAGTACGGCCCGCGCCTGCACGAAGCTCCCGACGGCCTCGACGGCTACCTGCTCACCGGCAACGCCCCCAGCGTCGTCTCCGGCCGCGTGGCCTACGCGCTCGGTCTCGAAGGCCCGACGCTGACCGTCGACACGGCGTGCTCCGGCTCGCTCGTCGCCCTCCACCTCGCCGTGCAGGCCCTGCGCCGCGGTGAGACGCAGCTCGCGCTCGCCGGCGGGGTCGCCGTCATGGGCGGGCCCGGCACGTTCACCGCGTTCAGCCGCCAGCGCGGCCTCGCCGAGGACGGCCGCTGCAAGGCCTTCGCCGCGGCCGCCGACGGCACCGGGTTCGCCGAAGGTGTCGGTGTCCTGATCCTGGAGCGCCTGTCCGACGCGGTCGCCAACGGCCACACCGTGCTCGCCGTCGTCCGCGGCACCGCCATCAACTCCGACGGCGCGTCCAACGGCCTCACCGCCCCCAACGGCCCGTCGCAGCAGCGCGTCATCCACCGCGCGCTCGCCGACGCCGGCCTCACGCCGTCCGAAGTGGACGCTGTCGAGGCGCACGGCACCGGCACCCGGCTCGGCGACCCGATCGAGGCCCAGGCCCTGCTCGCCGCGTACGGCCAGGAGCGCGAGACGCCGCTGCTGCTCGGCTCGATCAAGTCCAACATCGGTCACACGCAGGCCGCGGCCGGCGTGGCCGGGGTGATCAAGATGGTCGAGGCGATCCGCCGCGGCCGGCTCCCGAAGACGCTGCACGTCGACGCGCCGACCCCGCACGTCGACTGGACCGCGGGCGCGGTCGAGCTGCTGACCGAGGCCCGCGAGTGGCCCGAGGTCGAGCGTCCGCGTCGCGCCGGTGTGTCGTCGTTCGGCGTCAGCGGTACCAACGCCCACGTGATCATCGAACAGGCACCCGCGACCGCGGACGTCGAGACCACCACCGAGCCGGTGCCGGTCGTGCCGCTCGTCGTCTCGGCCCGCAGCGAGGAAGCACTGCGGGCGCAGGCCGCGAAGCTCGTGTCCACTGTGGAATCGGCGGACCTGACCGAGGCCGGGTTCTCGCTGGCCGGCACGCGCGCCGCGCACGACCACCGCGCGGTCGTCGTCGCCGAAAACACCGAGGACGCTCTCCGTGGCCTGCGTGCGCTCGCCGCGGGGGAGCCGGACAGCGCGGTCTTCACCGGGACCCGCACGCCGGGCAAGCTCGCGATGCTGTTCACCGGCCAGGGGTCGCAGCGCCTCGCCATGGGCAAGGAGCTCTACCTCGCGTACCCGGTCTTCGCCGAGGTCTTCGACGAGGCCCTCGACCACCTCGACGTCCAGATGGACCGCCCGCTGCGGGACGTCCTGTTCGGCGAGGACGCCGAGAAGCTGAATGGCACCCAGTACGCGCAGTGCGCGCTGTTCGCGGTCGAGGTCGCGCTCGCCCGGCTGCTGGAGTCGTGGGGCGTCAAGCCGGACGTCCTGCTCGGCCACTCGATCGGCGAACTGGCCGCCGCGCACGTCGCCGGCGTCTGGTCGCTGGAAGACGCCTGCCTGGTCGTCGCCGCCCGAGGCCGGCTGATGCAGGCCCTGCCCGAGGGCGGCGCCATGGTCGCGATCGCCGCGACCGAGGACGAGGTCGGCCCGCTGCTCACCGACGGCGTCAGCATCGCCGCGATCAACGGGCCCGCGTCCGTGGTCGTGTCCGGTGAGCGCGCCGAGGTCGACGCCGTTGCCGGGGTGTTCCGGGCGCAGGGCCGCAAGACGAGCGAACTGCGCGTCTCGCACGCGTTCCACTCGCCGCTGATGGAGCCGATGCTCGCCGAGTTCCGCGAGGTCCTGGAGGTCGTCGAGTTCTCGGCGCCGAAGATCCCGGTGATCTCGAACGTCACCGGCCGGCTGGCGACGGCCGAAGAGCTCACCTCGCCCGGCTACTGGCTCTACCACGTGCGGCGCGCGGTCCGGTTCGCCGACGGCGTCGCCGCCCTCGCCGCGGCCGGCGTCACCACCGCGATCGAGGTCGGTCCGGACGCCGTCCTCGCCGCGCTGGGCGCCACCGGCCCGCACGGCTCGGACATCGCGTTCGTGCCCGCGCAGCGCCGCGGCCACGCCGAGGTCCCGGCCCTGGCCGGCGCGCTCGGCCGGCTGCACACCCGTGGCGTGGCGATCGACTGGACCGCGTTCTTCGGCCCGGCGAACGCCGTCGACCTGCCGACGTATGCCTTCCAGCGCAAGCACTTCTGGCTGACCGCGCCCGGCCGCGGCGACGCGGCCGGCTTCGGCCAGCTCGCCTCCGGCCACCCGCTGCTCGCCGCCGAGATCGGCCTGGCCGACCACGACGGCCTGGTCCTGACCGCCCGCATCGGCCTGCGGACCCACCCGTGGCTCGCGGACCACGCGATTGCCGGCACGGCCCTGCTGCCCGGCACCGCGTTCGTCGAAATGGCACTGCACGCCGCCGAGCGCGCGAACTGCGACCTCGTCGACGAGCTGACCCTGCAGGCGCCCCTGGCCGTCCCGGAAGGGCACGGCGTCGAGGTGCAGGCCGTGGTCGGCCCGGTCGAGGACGGCCGCCGCACCATCGAGTTCTACTCGCGCGCCGAGCAGGACGTCGCCTGGACCCGCCACGCCGTCGGCGTGCTGGCCGAGGCCGCGGGGGCCGAGCCCGCGCCGCTGACCGAGTGGCCGCCGTCCGGCGCCGAGGTCGTCGCCACCAGCGAGCTGTACGACGAGCTGGCCGCTCAGGGTTACGGCTATGGCCCGCTGTTCCGCGGCCTGCGTACCGCGTGGAAGCGCGGTGACGTCGTGTTCGCCGAGGTCGCCCTGCCCGAGCGGGACGACGATTTCGGGATCCACCCGGCGCTGCTCGACGCCGTCCTGCACGCCACCGACTTCGCCCCGGGCGAGGCCCGCGAAGCCGGCGAGATCCGGCTGCCGTTCGCGTGGACCGGCGTGCGGCTGCACGCCTCCGGCGCGGCCGAGGTGCGGGTGCGGATCACCTCGCCCGCCACCGGCGGTGTCGCCATCGAGGTCACCGACACGGCGGGCGCGCCCGTGCTGTCGGTCGAGTCGTTCCGCTCGCGCCCGGTCAGCGGCGCCGACCTGGGCCCCCGGGCCCAGGACCTGCTGCACACCGTCGAGTGGACGCCGGTCGCGGCCTCGGACGCGGATCCGGGTGAGGTGCGGCTGGTGAGTGTGCCGGGCGAACGCGGCCGGGTTCCCGCCGCCGCCCGCCAGACCGCTCACCGCGTCCTGGGGATCCTCCAGTCGTTCCTCGCCGAGGCCACCCCGGCCAAGCTCGTGCTGCGGACGCGCGGCTCGCTCGCCGACTCCGTGGTGCGCGGGCTGGTGCGCTCGGCGCAGGCCGAGCACCCGGGCCGGATCGTGCTGGTCGAAGGCGAGACCACCGACGCGACGCTGGCCACCGCGCTCGCGTCCGGCGAGCCGGAACTGCGCGTCGACGGTGACCGGGTGCTGGCCCCGCGGCTGGTCCGCCTGGCCACCGACACCCCTGCCTGGCAGCCGGACGGCACCGTGCTGGTCACGGGCGGTACCGGTGGTCTCGGCGCACAGGTCGCGCGCCACCTCGTCACCACCCACGGCGTCCGGCACCTGGTGCTGCTCAGCCGCCGCGGCCTCGACGCCCCCGGTGCGGCGGACCTGGTCGCCGAGCTGAGCGAAACCGCGACGGTGCAGGTCATCGCCGGTGACGTCACGAAGAAGCGGTCGCTCTCGGCCGCGCTGAAGAAGATCGAGGGGCCGCTGACCGCGGTCGTCCACACCGCCGGCGTGCTCGACGACGCCCTGATCGGTTCGCTCACCGAGGAGCGCTTGGACACCGTCCTCGCCCCGAAGGTCGACGCCGCCTGGGCGCTGCACGAGCTGACTTCGGACCTCGACGCGTTCGTCCTGTTCTCCTCCTCGGCCGGCCTGGTCGACGGCGTGGGCCAAGCCAACTACGCGGCGGCCAACACCTTCCTCGACGCCCTCGCCGAGCACCGCCGCGAGCAGGGTCTCTCGGCGACGTCGCTGGCCTGGGGCCTCTGGACCGACGGCGGTGCGGCGCTCGGCATGAGCGCCGGACTGTCCGAAAAGGACCTGGGCCGGCTCGGCCGGCTGGGCCTGGCCCCGCTGAGCGCGGCCGAAAGCCTCGCCGCGCTCGACGTCGCGATCACTTCGGGGACGGCCACCGTCGTCCCGACCCGCGTCGACCGCGCCGCGCTCGGCGTTCGCGAGGACGTCCCGGCGCTGCTGCGCGGCTTCGTCCCGGCCAACCGCCGCCGCATCGCGGCGGTCGCGGGAGAGCTCACGCCGGAGCGGCAGTTCGCCGAGCGGTTCGCCGCGCTGTCGGAGGCCGACCGCGACCGCGCGGTGCTGGACCTGGTCCGCACGCACGTCGCGGCCGTGCTCGGCCACGACGGCCCGAGCGCGATCAGTCCGGCCCGCCCGTTCGGCGAGATCGGCTTCGACTCCCTCGCCGCGGTCGAGCTGCGCAACATCCTCGACTCCGTCACCGGCATGCGGCTGCCCGCCACGCTGGTGTTCGACCACCCGACTCCGCGCGCGCTGGCCGAGTACCTCGTCACGCGGCTCGGCGGCCTGGCCCCGGTCAAGCCGATCGCGCCGGTGACCACGATCGACCCGGAGGAGCCGATCGCCATCGTCGGCATCGCCTGCCGCTACCCGGGCGGCGTCGCGACGCCGGAGGACCTGTGGCGGCTCGTCGCGGGCGGTGAAGAGGCGCTCACGCCGTTCCCGGCCGACCGCGGCTGGAACGTCGACGCGCTCTACGACCCCGAGCCCGGCAAGCCCGGCCACTCCTACGTCAAGCACGGCGCGTTCCTGCACGACGCCGCCGAGTTCGACGCCGACTTCTTCGAGATCAGCCCGCGCGAAGCGGCCGCCATGGACCCGCAGCAGCGGCTGCTGCTGGAAGTGTCGTGGGAGGCGTTCGAGCGGGCCGGCATCGACCCGGTTTCGCTGCGCGGCAGCGCGACCGGCGTGTTCGCCGGCGTCATGTACCACGACTGGGGCACCCGCCTCGGCACCGTGTCCGACGACATCGCGGGCTACCTCGGCAACGGCAGCCTCGCCAGCGTCGTCTCCGGCCGCGTCTCCTACGCGCTCGGCCTGGAGGGCCCGACGGTCACCGTCGACACGGCGTGCTCGTCGTCGCTGGTCGCCCTGCACTGGGCGGTCCAGGCCCTGCGCCGCGGCGAGTGCACCCTCGCCCTGGCCGGTGGCGTCACCGTGATGTCCACTCCGGACACGTTCGTCGACTTCAGCCGCCAGCGCGGCCTGTCCGCCGACGGCCGCTGCCGCTCGTTCGCCGACGCCGCCGACGGCACCGGCTGGGGCGAGGGCGCGGGCATGCTGCTCGTCGAGCGGCTGTCGGACGCCCAGCGCAACGGCCACCCCGTGCTCGGGCTCGTCAAGGGCTCCGCGGTCAACCACGACGGCGCGTCCAACGGCCTCACCGCCCCGAACGGCCCGTCGCAGCAGCGCGTGATCGCCAAGGCCCTGGCCGACGCGGGTCTCCAGCCGTCCGAAGTGGACGCCGTCGAGGGCCACGGCACCGGCACCACGCTGGGCGACCCGATCGAGGCGCAGGCGCTGCTCGCGACCTACGGGCAGGACCGGTCCGACGACCAGCCGCTGTGGCTGGGCTCGATCAAGTCCAACATCGGCCACACCCAGGCCGCCGCGGGTGTCGCGGGCATCATCAAGATGGTCATGGCGCTGCGCAACGAGCAGCTGCCGCGGACCCTGCACGTCGACCGGCCGTCCACTGTGGTCGATTGGGACACGGGTGCGGTGCGCCTGCTGACCGAGGCTCAGGACTGGGCGCCCAACGGCCACCCGCGCCGCGCGGCGATCTCGTCCTTCGGCATCAGCGGTACCAACGCCCACGTGATCATCGAACAGGCTCCGGCCGACGCGGTGGTCGAGCGGCCCACCGAACCTCAGCCCGAAGCCGTCGTGCCGGTCGCGCTGTCCGGCCGGTCCGCGGCCGCGGTGCGCGGCCAGGCCGCCCGCCTGCGCGAATACCTCGCCGACCACGAAGGCGTCCCCGTCGCCGAACTGGCGCGGTCGCTGGTCTCCACCCGCGCCGCGCTGGAGCACCGCGCGGTGGTCGTCGCCGGGACCGCGGCCGAGCTGGCCGCCGGCCTCGACGCGCTGGCCGCCGGTGAGCAGGGCAGCGAGCCCGTCACCGAGGGCAAGCTGGCGTTCCTGTTCTCCGGGCAGGGTGCGCAGCGGGTCGGGATGGGCGCCGAGCTGTCGGCGACCTACCCCGTCTTCGCGGAAGCCTTCGCCGCCGTCTGCGCCGCGCTCGACCCGCTGCTCGACGTGCCGCTGCGCGACGTCGTCTTCGGCACGACCGCGCTCGCCGACCGCGGCCTGCTCGACCAGACGCAGTACACGCAGACCGCGCTGTTCGCGGTCGAGGTCGCGTTGTTCCGGCTCGCCGAGTCGTGGGGGATCGTCCCCGACGCCCTGGCCGGCCACTCGATCGGCGAGCTGGCCGCGGCACACGTCGCCGGGGTGCTGTCCCTGGAGGACGCCGCGAAGCTGGTCGCCGCCCGTGGCCGCTTGATGGGGGCGCTGAGCACGCCGCCGGGGGCGATGGTTTCCCTGGCCACGACCGAAGAAGCCGCGCGGGAGCTGATCCGCGGGCACGAGGACGAGGTCAGCATCGCCGCCGTCAACGGCCCCGCGTCGGTCGTCATCTCCGGTGACGCCGACGTCGTGTCCCGCATCGAGCGCGGCACCGACGTCCGGACGCGGCGGCTGCGTGTGAGCCACGCGTTCCATTCGCCGCTGATGGCGCCGATGCTCGACGAGTTCCGCGAGATCGCCGCCGGGCTGACGTTCCACGAGCCGAAGATCCCCATCTTCTCCACGGTCTCGCCGGACGCGGACCTGACCTCGCCGGAGTACTGGGTCACGCACGTCCGCGAAGCCGTCCGCTTCGCCGACGCGGTGACCGCGCTGGCCGCCGACGGCGTCCGGACGTTCCTCGAGCTGGGCCCGGACAGCGTGCTGACCGCGCTCGGCCGCCAGATCGACCCGGACGCCGCGTTCGTGCCCTTCGGCCGCCGCGACCGCGACGAGGTGCGCACCGCGCTGACCGCGCTCGGCCGGCTCCACGCCCGTGGTGCCGCCGGGCTGGGCAAGGTGCTCGGCGACGGCCCGATCCGGCTCGACCTGCCGACGTACGCTTTCCAGCACAAGCGTTACTGGCTCGACGCGACCCCGTCCGGCGACGTCACGGCGGTCGGCCAGCAGCCGCTGCCGCACCCGATGCTCGGCGCGGTCGTGCCGCTGTCCGGTTCGGACACCACGGTGCTCACCGGCCGGCTGTCCGCCGCGTCGGTGCCGTGGGTGGCCGACCACGTCGTCAAGGGCGCGATCCTGGTGCCCGGCACCGGGTTCGTCGAGCTCGCCATCGCCGCCGGCGACCAGGTCGGGCACTCGACGGTCGAAGAGCTGACGCTGCAGGCGCCGCTCGTCCTGCCGCCGGACGGCGCCGTCGCGCTGCAGGTCGTGGTCGGCCCCGCCGACGGCGACCGGCGTCCGGTCACCGTCTTCTCACGGCCGGCCGACGGCGACGAGTGGACCCAGCACGCGCTCGGCACGCTGTCCGCGGCACCGCGGCCGGAGCCCGCCGGGCTCACCGAATGGCCGCCGGCCGGGGCGACCCCCATCGACGTCGAGGGCGCGTACGACCTGCTCGAGGAGCGCGGGTACGGCTACGGCCCGTCCTTCCAGGGGCTCACGGCCGCCTGGAAGCGGGGTACCGAGGTGTTCGCCGAGGTCGCGCTGCCGGAACCGGCGGCGGCGACGGCGAACCTGTACGGCCTCCACCCCGCGTTGCTCGACATCGCGATGCACGCCGACCTCCTCGGCGACCCGGGTGGCGCGACGCTGCTGCCGTTCGTCTGGAACGGCGTCACGCTGCACGCCGCCGGCGCTTCGGTGCTGCGGGTGCGGATCGAGCGGATCAACGGCGACGAGGTGTCGGCCATCGAGGTGGCCGACAGTGAAGGCCGCCCGGTCGCGACCATCGACTCGCTGGTCTCGCGCCCGGTCCGCCGCGAGCTGACCGCGTCGTCCGAAGTGGACGGTTCGCTGCTGAAGATCACCTGGCAGCCGGTGTCCGTGCCGCAGTCCGACACCGAGGTCGTGGCCGTGGGCCGGGGCCGGGTCGGGGTGGCCGCCACCTACGCCGATTTCGCCGACCTCGTCGGCGCGATCGACCGCGGCGAGCCGGTGCCGAGCCTGCTCACGCTGACCGTGCCCGAGCGCACCGGGGACGTCCCGGAGACCGCGCGGGCCAACGCCGCCTGGCTGCTCGCCGAACTGCAGGCCTGGCTGGCCGACGCCCGGTTCGCCGCCACCAAGCTGGCGGTCGTGACGCAGGACGCGGTCCCCGCCGGAGAGTCCACTGTGGACGTCACGCAGGGCCTGCTGTGGGGCCTGGCGCGCGGGGCGCAGGCCGAGCACCCGGGCCGGGTGTTCGTCGTCGACGCCGACGCGGCCACCACGGCCGGGACGCTGGCGGCCGTCGTCGCCTCCGGCGAACCGGAGGCCGCGATCCGCGACGGCGCGGTCGTCGTGCCGCGGTACGCCAAGACCGAGGCCGGCGACGCTTCGCCGTGGGGTGGCGGTGCCGTGCTCATCACCGGGGGCACCGGCGGGCTCGGCAGCCTGCTGGCCCGCTACCTGGTGGCCGAGCACGGCGTCACCGACCTGGTGCTCACCAGCCGCCGCGGGATCGGCGCGCCGGGCGCGGCGCAGCTGGTCGAGGACCTGAAGGACCTCGGCGCCCTGGTGCGGGTCGCCGCGTGCGACGTCACCGAGCGCGCCCAGGTCGAGAACGTCCTCGGCGCGATCGACGACCTCACCGCCGTGGTGCACGCGGCGGGCACCGCCGACAGCGGCGTCTTCGACTCGCTGACCGCCGACCGGCTCGACTCGGTCCTGCGGGCCAAGGTCGACGCCGCCTGGCACCTGCACGAGCTGGCCGGTGACCTGGCCGCGTTCGTGCTGTTCTCCTCCGCCGGCGGCCAGGTGCTGCCCGCGGGCCAGGCGAACTACGCCGCCGCCAACGCGTTCCTCGACGGCCTCGCCGCCCACCGCCGGGCCGCCGGTCAGCCGGCGACCGCGCTGGCGTGGGGCCTGTGGGCCGAGAACACCGGCCTCGGCGGCGAACTCGCCGAGGCGGACCTCGCCCGGATGGCGCGGCTCGGCCTGCCCGCGGTCACCGCGGAGCAGGGGCTCGCGCTGTTCGACGCGGCGACCGCCACCGGCGAGGCCGTGATCGCCCCGCTGCGGATCGACGTCGCGGCACTGAAGGCCCGCACCGACGAGCTGCCCGCGTTGCTGCGCGGGTTCGTCCCGCCGAAGGCCCGCCGGACCGCCAAGGCGGCGAAGGCGGCCGACAACGCCCTCGCCGCGGAGCTGGCCGCCCTGGCCGACAGCGAGCGCGACCGCGTGCTGCTGGACATCGTCCGGACGCAGGTGGCCACCGTGCTCGGCTACGCCGACAAGTCCGAAGTGGATGGCGCACGCGCGTTCAAGGAGCTCGGCTTCGACTCGCTCGCCGCGGTCGAACTGCGCAACCTGCTCGGCACCGCGACCGGCCTGACCCTGCCGGCGACGCTGATCTTCGACCACCCGACAGCCAAGGCGGTGGCGGACTTCGTCAAGGGCAAACTGCTCGGCGCGGTCGCGAAGGTCCCGGCCACCACGACCCGGACCAACGCGTCGATGCAGGAACCGATCGCGATCGTCGGCATGGCCTGCCGGTACCCCGGTGGCGTCCGGTCGCCGGAGGACCTCTGGCAGCTGCTCGTCGACGAGGTCGACGCCGTGTCGGAGTTCCCGACCAACCGCGGCTGGGACATCGACGCGATCTACGACCCCGGGCGCGGCAAGCGGGGCAAGACCTACGCCCGCGAAGGCGGCTTCCTGCACCAGGGCATCGAGTTCGACCCGGCGTTCTTCGGCATCGGCCCGCGCGAGGCGCTGGCCATGGACCCGCAGCAGCGGCTCCTGCTGGAGACGGCGTGGGAGGCCATCGAGCGGGCCGGCATCGACCCGACCGCGCTGCGCGGCAGCATGACCGGCGTCTTCACCGGCGCGATGTACGACGACTACGGCAGCCGCGTTCCCGGCGCGCCGCTCGACGTCGCCGCCTACATCCCCAACGGCAGCTCGGGCGCGGTCGTCTCCGGCCGCATCTCCTACCTGCTGGGGCTGGAAGGCCCGTGCATGACGGTCGACACCGCGTGCTCGTCTTCGCTGGTCACGCTGCACCTCGCGGTGCAGGCGCTGCGGGCGGGGGAGTGCGGGCTGGCCCTCGCGGGCGGCGTCACGCTGCTCTCGCAGCCGGACCTCTTCGTCGACTCCAGCCGCCAGGGTGTGCTGTCGCCCAACGGCCGGTCGAAGTCCTTCTCCGCGGCGTCCGACGGCGTCGGCTGGGCCGAGGGTGCGGGCCTGCTCCTGCTGGAGCGCCTGTCCGACGCCCAGCGCAACGGGCACGAGGTCCTCGCGGTGGTCCGATCGAGCGCCGTCAACCAGGACGGCGCGTCCAACGGCCTCACCGCCCCGAACGGGCCGTCGCAGGAACGCGTGATCCACGCGGCCCTCGCGGCCGGCGGCCTCACTCCGGCCGAAGTGGACGCCGTCGAGGCGCACGGCTCGGGCACCAAGCTGGGTGACCCGATCGAGGCGCAGGCGCTGCTGGCCACCTACGGCCAGGACCGCCCGGAGGGGCAGCCGCTGTACCTGGGCTCGGTCAAGTCCAACATCGGTCACGCGCAGGCTTCCGGCGGCGCGGCGGGCGTGATCAAGGTCGTCCAGGCCATGCGGCACAACATGCTGCCGAAGTCGCTGCACATCGACGCGCCGTCCCCGGTCGTCGACTGGACCACCGGTGACATCGAGCTGCTGAGCGAGGCCCGGCCGTGGCTGCCGAACGGCCGCCCGCGCCGCGCGGGCGTCTCGTCCTTCGGCATCAGCGGGACGAACGCGCACATCATCATCGAAGAGGCTCCGCCGTCCACTGTGGAGCGTCCGCGCCGGACCGCGCCGGAGCTGACCTCGGTGCCGCTGCCGATCGCCGGGACCACGGCCGCGGCGCTGGCCGACCAGGCCGCCCGGATGGCCGCGTGGATCCGCTCGAACCCGGAGCTGGACCTGACCGACGTCGGCTACTCCCTGGCGACCGGCCGGGCCGCGCTCGACCACCGCTCGGTGGTCCTGGCGGGTAACCGCGACGCCGCGTTGAAGGCCCTCGACGGGCTCGCCGGCGGCGGGACCCCGGCGGGCACGGTGACCGGCACGACCAGCGCGGCCGACCTGACCGCGTTCCTCTTCACCGGCCAGGGCGCGCAGCAGCCGGGCATGGGCCGCGAGCTGTACGAGGCCTTCCCCGTCTTCGCGGGAGCGTTCGACGAGGCGTGCGGCCTGTTCGACACCGACGTCCCGCTCAAGGACGTCATCTGGGACGGCAGCCCGCTGCTGAACCAGACGGCGTACACGCAGTGCGCGCTGTTCGCGATCGAGGTCGCGCTCTACCGCCTGGTCGAGTCGTGGGGCCTCACGCCGGACTACGTCGCCGGGCACTCGATCGGCGAGCTGGCCGCGGCGCACGTCGCCGGGGTGCTCTCGCTCGCCGACGCCTGCGCGTTGGTCGCCGCCCGCGGCCGGCTCATGCAGGCCCTGCCGGAAGGCGGGGCGATGGCGGCCATCGCGGCCACCGAGGACGAGGTGCGCGTCGCGCTCCCGGCCGGGGTGGACGTCGCCGCGGTCAACGGCCCGCGGTCGGTGGTCGTCTCCGGTCCCGAGGACGCGGTGAAGGCCGCGATGGCGGCCTTCAAGGAAGCGGGCCGGCGGGCCAAGCAACTGGTCGTCTCGCACGCCTTCCACTCCGCGCTGATGGAACCGATGCTGGCCGACTTCGCCGTCGTGGCGGAAAAACTGACCTACAACGCGCCGAGCATCCCGGTCGTCTCCAACGTGACCGGCCGGATCGCCACCGCCGAGCAGCTCTGCTCGCCCGAGTACTGGGTGAACCACGTCCGCGAGGCCGTGCGCTTCGCCGACGGCGTCGGCACGCTGCTCTCGGCCGGGGTCACCCGGTTCGTCGAGCTGGGCCCGGACGCCGTGCTGACCGGCATGGCCCGCGAGTGCGACACCTCGGTCGCCGACCGGCCGGACCGCGTCGTGGGTGTGCCCGCGCTGCGCCGGGGCCGCGACGAGGTGCAGACGCTGTTCACCGCGCTGGCCACGGTGTACTCGCGGGGGGCGAAGATCGACTGGCGCGCCCTGTTCGCCGGCCGGGGCGCGGCCACTGTGGACCTGCCGACCTATGCGTTCCAGAACAAGGAGTACTGGCTCAACGCGACGAAGCCCGCCGGCGACGTCGGTTCGCTGGGGGCCAAGTCGGCCGCGCACCCGCTGCTGGGCGCGCTGGTGGAGCTGCCCGACGGCGGCGCGGTCCTCACCGGCCGCCTCGCGGTCGACAAGCAGACCTGGCTGGCCGACCACGTGGTGCTGGGCCGGACGATGCTGCCGGGCACCGCGTACGTCGAACTGGCCCTGCACGCCGCCGACCAGGTCGGCTGCGACCTCCTGGAAGAGCTGACCCAGCAGGCGCCGCTTCTGCTGCCCGAGGAGGGCGGCGTCGACATCCGGGTCGTCGTCGGCGCTCCCGGCGCGGACGGCCGTCGCGAGCTTTCGGTGCACTCCCGCACCGAGAACGGGTGGACGCAGCACGCGGCGGGCACGCTCGCCACCGGCGCGCAGCCGGCGGAGTTCGACCTGACGGCGTGGCCGCCCGAGGGCGCCGAAGCCGTCGACCTCACCGGGCTCTACGACGACCTGGCCGGGCTCGGCTTCGGCTACGGCCCGGTGTTCCGGAACCTGCGGGCGGTCTGGCTGCGCGAGGGCGAGGTGTTCGCCGAGGTGGCGCTGCCCGAGGGCACCGCGGCGACCGAGTTCGGGCTGCACCCGGGCCTGCTCGACTCGGCGCTGGGTGCGACGGACTTCCTCGTCCCCGGCGGCCCGAAGGCGCTGACCGAGACGACGATCCCGTTCGCCTGGAACCAGGTCTCGCTGCACGCCTCCGGGGCCACGACACTGCGGGTGCACGTCCGCAAGGAAGGCAAGGACGCCTCGCTCGCCCTCGCCGACGCCGCGGGCACGCCGGTCGCGTGGATCGAGTCGCTGGTGACGCGGCCGGTGTCGGAGGGCCAGCTGGGCGCCAAGGTGCCCGACTCGCTCCACCGCATCGACTGGCAGCCCGCCGCCGGGGTCCGGCTGGTCAAGTCCCTCGAGGGCTGGGCCGTGCTCGGCGCCGACGACCTCGGCCTCGGCGTCCCGACGCACACCGACCCGGTGGCCGCGGACGTCCTGGTCCTGCCGGTGACCTCCGCCGACGGAGACGTGCCCACCCGGGTCCACGCGACCGTCCAGGCGACGCTGAAGCAGCTGCAGGCCTGGCTCGACGGCCCGTCCGACGGCAAGCTCCTGGTCGTCACGCGGGGCGCCGTGGCGGAGAACCCGGACCTGGCGCAGGCGCCGGTCTGGGGCCTGGTGCGGGCCGCGCAGGCGGAGAACCCGGGCCGGATTCAGGTGGTCGACGTCGACGACCTGCCCCAGTCGCTGCGGGCCCTGCCCGCGGTGGTCGCCTCCGGCGAGCCGGAAGCGATCGTGCGCGTCGGCGAGGTCCGCGTGCCGAGGCTGGCCAAGGTCACCACGGTCGGCGACCCGGTCGAGTGGGACACCGACGGCACGGTGCTGATCACCGGTGGCGCCGGCCTGCTCGGCGGGCACCTCGCCCGGCACCTCGTCGCTCGCGGGGCCCGCAAGCTGGTCCTCACCAGCCGCCGCGGTCTCGACGCGCCGGGGGCCCGTGAGCTGGTCGAGAAGCTGGGCGCCGGGGTGACCGTCGCGGCCTGCGACGTCACCGACCGGGCCGAGCTGGCGGCGCTGATCGGGTCGCTGCCCGACCTCACCGCCGTCGTGCACGCCGCCGGGCAGATGGACAGCGCGGTGCTGACCGCGCTCACCCCTTCGCAGGTCACGAACGTCCTGCGGCCCAAGGTGGACGCGGCCTGGCACCTGCACGAGCTGACCGCGTCGCTGGACCTGAAGGCGTTCGTCCTCTACTCCTCGGCGGGCGGGCTGCTGCTCGCCGCCGGGCAGGCGAACTACGCGGCGGGCAACGTCTTCCTGGACGCGCTGGCCGAACACCGCACGGCGCTGGGCCTCCCGGCGACGTCGCTGGCCTGGGGTCCGTGGGAAGGCAGCGGCGACGCCGTCGACCTCACGCACGTCGCCCGGTACGGGGTCGCGGAGCTGGCCGTCACCGACGGCCTGGACCTCTTCGACGCCGCCCTGGCGGCCGGTGAGCCGACCCTGGTGCCGGTGAAACTGGCCGACCTGAAGGAAGCCGACCGGATCGCGCCGCTCCTGCGGGGCCTGGTCACGGCCACCCCGCGCCGGGCGGCCGCGGCGGCCGGTCCGGCGACGGCGGCGCCCGAGGCGGGCTTCGCCGACAAGCTGACCGGGATGTCGGCCGACGAGCGGGAAACCGCGGTGCTGCAGCTGGTCTGCGAAAACGCGGCGGCCGTCCTCGGCTACGACGACGCCTCGGCGGTCGGGGTCGAGAAGGGCTTCACCGACCTGGGCATCGACTCCCTGGCCGCGCTCGAACTGCGCAACCGGCTCGGGGCGGCCTGCGGGCTGCGCCTGCCGGCGACGCTGATCTTCGACTACCCGAGCCCGCTTCCGCTGACCCGGTTCCTGCTCGGCGAGCTGCTGCCCGAGCTCGGCGAGCCGGTCGAAGAGGTCGCCGAGGCCAACGGAACCGACGAAGTGGCCGCCATCGCCGGGATGGACCTGGCCGACCTGGTCCGGTCCGCGATGGCGGGCACCGAAACCGAGGAGTCCCAGTGAGCCAGCCGTCCACCGAGCAGATCGTCGCCGCGCTGCGCCAGTCCATGATGGACAACGAGCGGCTCAAGGCGGACAACCAGAAGCTCACCGCGGCGATGAGCGAGCCGATCGCCATCATCGGGATGGGCTGCCGGTACCCCGGCGGGGTGACCACGCCGTCGCAGCTGTGGGAGCTGGTCGCGAACGGCACCGACGCCGTCGGCGAGTTCCCCGGGGACCGCGGCTGGGACACCGCGTCGCTCTTCGACCCGAGCGGCCGGCCCGGCACGACGTACTCGAAGGAAGGCGGCTTCCTCTACGACGCCGCCGACTTCGAGCCGGAGTTCTTCGGCATCTCCCCGCGCGAGGCCCGCACGCTCGACCCGCAGCAGCGGGTCGTGCTGGAAACCGCGTGGGAGGCCGTGGAACGCGCCGGGATCGTGCCCTCGACGTTGCGGGGCAGCAAAACCGGCGTCTTCGCCGGCGTGATGTACCACGACTACGGCGCCGGGAGCAGCGACGGCAGTCTCATCTCGGGCCGCATCTCCTACACCCTCGGGCTGGAAGGCCCGTCGGTGTCGGTGGACACGGCGTGCTCGTCGTCGCTGGTCGCCCTGCACTGGGCGGCCCAGGCGCTGCGGCGCGGCGAGTGCTCGCTGGCACTGGCCGGCGGCGTGACCGTGATGGTGACGCCGGACATGTTCGTCTACTTCAGCGAGCAGCAGGGCCTGGCCCCGGACGGCCGGTGCAAGGCCTTCGGCAGCGGCGCCGACGGCGTCGGCTGCTCGGAAGGCGCCGGAATGCTGCTCCTGGAACGGCTTTCGGACGCGCGCCGCAACGGCCACCACGTCCTCGCGGTGCTGCGGGGCAGCGCGGTCAACTCCGACGGCGCGTCCAGCGGAATCACCGTCCCGAACGGGCCCGCGCAGCAGCGGGTCATCAAGGCGGCCCTCGCCGACGCGGGGCTGAAACTGTCCGATGTGGACGCCGTCGAGGCGCACGGCACCGGCACCAAGCTCGGCGACCCGATCGAGGCGCAGGCGCTGATCGCCACCTACGGCAAGGCGGCCACCGCCGAGCGGCCGCTGCACGTCGGGTCGTTCAAGTCGAACGTCGGCCACACGCAGGCGGCCGCCGGTGTGGGCGGCGTGATCAAGATGGTGGAGGCGCTGAGCCGCGGCGTCCTCCCGCGCACGTTGCACGCCGACGAGCCGTCGCCGCACGTCGAATGGACCGACACGGTTTCGCTGCTGAGCGAGCCGAAGCCGTGGCCGGAAACCGGGCGGCCGCGCCGAGCCGGCGTGTCGTCGTTCGGCATCAGCGGGACCAACGCGCACGTGATCGTCGAGCAGGGCGACCCGGTGACGCGCTCTTCGGACGACGGGCCGGTGACCTGGCTGCTGTCCGCCAACGACCCGGAGGCCCTTCGCGCGCAGGCGGGCAAGCTCGCCGCGTCCGCCGCTGACGCGTCCACTGTGGACGTCGGGTTCTCGTTGGCGACCACCCGCACCCAGGCCGAGCACCGCGCAGGTGTCGTGGCTCCCGACCGGGCCGCCGCGATCCGCGCGCTGACCGAGTACGCGGCCGGTCGCACGCCCGCGGGTGTCGTCGAAGGCGTGGCATCCACCGGGCGCACGGCCTTCCTCTTCACCGGCCAGGGCGCGCAGCGCGCCGGGATGGGTGTGGAGCTGGCGGCGGCGTACCCGGCCTTCGGCGAGGCCTTCGACCTCGTGGCCGCCGAGCTGGACAAGCACCTCGACGTGCCGCTGCGGACCGTCCTGGGCTCCGACGACACCGGGTACACCCAGCCCGCGTTGTTCGCCGTCGAGGTCGCGGTGTTCCGGCTGCTCGAGTCCTGGGGCGTCACGCCGGACTACCTGCTGGGGCACTCGATCGGCGAAATCGCCGCGGCGCACGTCGCCGGGATCCTCTCGCTCGAAGACGCGTGCACGCTGGTGACCGCCCGGGCGCGGCTGATGCAGGCCCTGCCCACCGGAGGGGCGATGGTCGCCGTGGCGGCGGCCGAAGCCGACGTCCTGCCGCTGCTGACCGACGGTGTCTCGATCGCGGCCGTCAACGGACCGGTGTCGGTCGTGCTGTCCGGCGAAGAGGACGCGGTGCTCACCGTGGCGTCGAAGTTC
This sequence comes from Amycolatopsis sp. NPDC003865, assembly GCF_053605345.1. Classification (NCBI taxonomy): domain Bacteria; kingdom Bacillati; phylum Actinomycetota; class Actinomycetes; order Pseudonocardiales; family Pseudonocardiaceae; genus Amycolatopsis; species Amycolatopsis sp. NPDC003865. The sequence goes on from NZ_JBSGJA010000023.1 coordinate 143,500, forward strand.
GAGAAGACTTCGCGGCTGAAGGTGTCGCACGCGTTCCACTCGGCGCTGATGGAACCGATGCTGGCCGACTTCGCCTTCATCGCCCGGAACCTGACCTTCGCCGACCCGGTGATTCCGATCGTCTCGACGGTTTCGCCGGACGCCGACCTGACCTCGCCGGAGTACTGGGTGAGCCAGGTGCGCGACGCCGTCCGGTTCGCCGACGGCGTCCGCACGCTGCTCGACGCCGGGGTCACGACGTTCGTCGAGGTCGGCCCGTCGGCGGTGCTCACCGCGATGGGCCAGACGTGCCTGGGCGACGACGACCGGGCGACGTTCGTCCCGGTCCTGCGCAAGGACCGGCCCGAAGGCGAGTCGGCGGCCGCCGCGGTGGCTTCGCTGTTCGTCACCGGGTCCACTGTGGACTTCTCGGCGTTCTACGCCGGCGGCGCGCCGGTGGAACTGCCGACTTATGCGTTCCAGCGCAAGCGCTACTGGCTGGAGAACCCGACCGGCGCTCGCGTCCGCGGGGTCGCCGAGGTCGGGCAGCGCGACGCCGAGCACCCGCTGCTGGGTGCCGTCGTCGTGACGGCCGATTCGGGTGGTGCCGTGCTGACCGGCCGGCTTTCGGCCGCCACGCAGCCGTGGCTCGCCGACCACGTCGTGCAGGGCTCGATGCTGTTCCCCGGCACGGCGTTCGTCGAACTGGCGATCCGGGCGGGCGACGAGGTCGGCTGCGGGCGGCTCGACGAGCTGACCCTGGCCGCGCCGCTGATCGTGCCCGCCGAAGGCGCGGTCCGGCTGCAGGTCGTCGTCGGTGCTCTCGAAGCGGAGCAGCGCTCTCTGTCGATTTATTCCCAGGCCGAGGACGCGGCCGAATGGGTGCAGCACGGCAGCGGCCGGTTGTCTTCGTCGGTTTCCGCGCCGGTGGCGGTGCCCGAGTGGCCGCCCGCCGGGGCGACCGAGATCGACGTGACGTCCCGCTACGACGAGCTGGCCGCGCAGGGCTTCGACTACGGCCCGGTGTTCGCCGGGCTGCGCCGCGTCTGGCAGGCGGGCGACCGGCTCGCCGCCGAGGTGGCGCTGCCGGAGGGCACCGACGCCGCGGCGTTCGGCCTGCACCCGGCGCTGCTCGACGCGGCGCTGCACACCATCGGCCTCGCCGGGCCGACCGAGGACAAACCGGTGCTGCCGTTCGCGTGGTCGGGGGTGTCGCTGCACGCCGCCGGCGCGTCGGACCTGCGGGTCGTGATCGCCTCGGACGTCGAGAACACCGTGTCGCTGACCGCGACCGACACCGCGGGCTCGCCCGTGCTGAGCGTCGAATCGCTGTCGCTGCGGCCGATCGCGGCGGACGCGTTCCGCGGCACGCGCTCGGCGGTGGACGACTCGCTCTTCCGCGTCGAGTGGCAGCCGTTCGCGGGCGACGCCGTTTCGGGCGTCTCGTCCGCAGTGCTCGGGTCCGGGTTCGGACTGCCGGGCAAGTCCTATGCGGACCTTCCGGCGCTGGTCGCCGACGGGGTGGCCCCGGACGTGGTGTTCGCGCCGTTCGCGGCTCCTTCGACGGCGTCACCGGCCGCGGCTCGTGAAGCCACGCACCGGTTGCTGGCGCTGGCCCAGGCCTGGGTCGGCGAGGAGACCTTGGGGTCGTCACGGCTGGTGGTCGTGGCCCGGCGGGCGATCGGGACGCGACCGGACGAGGGCGTCGACGACCTGACGCACGCCGCGCTGTGGGGCGTGGTCCGGACGGCGCAGCTCGAGTACCCCGACCGGTTCATGGTCGTGGACGTGGACGGGGGAGAGCTGCCCCTGGACGCGGTGCTCGGCGCGATGTACGCCGACGAGCCCGGAGTCGCGGTGCGCGACGGCGCGGTGCTGGTGCACCGGCTGGCGAAGTTCGTGCCGTCGTCCGAGGCGGTTGCCCTGGATCCCGGCGGAACGGTGCTGGTCACCGGCGGTACCGGCGTGCTCGGGCAGCTGATCGCCCGGCACCTGGTGACCGAGCACGGCGTCAAGAACCTGCTGCTGACGAGCCGTCGCGGCGCTTCGGCACCCGGAGCGGCGGAGTTGATCGAGTCGCTGACTTCCTTGGGGGCCAACGTTTCTTTGGAAGCGTGTGACCTGGCCGACCGGGACGCGGCAGCCGAGCTGCTCGCCGGGGTCGATCTGTCGGCCGTGGTGCACACGGCGGGCGTCGTCGACGACGGCGTCCTGCTGGCGCTGACGCCGGAGCGGATGGACGCGGTGCTGCGGCCGAAGGTGGACGCGGCGTGGAACCTGCACGAGCTGACCGCTTCGCTGGACATCCCGTTTGTCCTGTACTCGTCGGCGGGCGGCACGCTCGGCGCGGCCGGGCAGGCGAACTACTCGGCGGCGAACGTCTTCCTGGACGCGCTGGCCCACCACCGGGCCGCCACCGGGCGGCCCGCGGTGTCGCTGGCGTGGGGCCTGTGGTCCGAGGGCGGCATGTCGAACGAGCTGGCCGAGACCGACCTGATCCGGATGGCCCGGTCGGGTGTGTTCGGCTTGTCGTTCGACGACGGGCTTTCGTTGTTCGACGCCACTTTCGGGACGTCGCAGCCGTCGCTGGTGCCGGTCCGGCTGGACATGTCGGGCCTGCGGGCGGACGCGCACAGCGTCCCGGCGATGCTGCGCGGCCTGGTCCGCGGCGGTCGTCGCCGGGCGGAGGCTTCGGACGACTCGTGGGCCCGGGTGGTCGCCCTGCCGGCGGCGGAGCGGCCCCGCGCGGTGCTGGACCTGGTGTGCGGCACGGCGGCGGTGGTGCTGGGCCACGAACGCCGGGACGCGGTCGACCCGCGCAAGGGCTTCATCGAGCTGGGCTTCGACTCCCTGACGGCGATCGAGCTGCGCAACCGCCTGGAATCGGTGACGGGACAGCGCTTGCCGGCGACGTTGATCTTCGACCACCCGTCGGCTTCGGCGCTGGCGGAGTTCCTGGGTGCCGGCCTGGCCGATCCGCCGTCGGCGGTGGAGGTCCGGTTGACGGACCTGGAAGCCGAGCTGCGTTCGCTGGACGCGGACGCGCGGGTGGCGGTCGTGGGCCGGCTGCGTGAGCTGGTGGCGACGTTCTCCCCGGCCGACCGCGCACTCGAGGAGGCGGGCGCGGACGAGCTGTTCGCGATGCTGGACGAAGAACTGGAGTCCCAGGGCTGAGACTTCCCGGCCGCCTCCCCCGGCCGGGACACCAGGACCGCTTCCGCCAACGGCGCCGGAAGCGGTCCTTTTGCGTGCGCTGCAGACCGCTCGACGCGCGCGGCAGGTTGCCGGACACGACAAAGGCGGTGCACGGCGACCCGATCCGTGCACCGCCTCAGGAGTCGATCAGACCTCGGCGAGCAGTCCCAGCGAGCACAGCGAACCCGCCAGCAGCTCCATGTCGTAGCGGGTGTCCTCGACGTCGGTCTCCCACAGGGCCGCCAGCACGGCGCTCGCGCGGTCGACGTCGCCGTTGTGCTGCTTCAGCGCGATCCACATCGCCGCCGCCACGGGCTCGCACTCGACCTGGCGGCTCGTGCTGCGGCAGGTGAGCCGGAGGTGGCCGTTGGGGAGCATCCGCTGGGTGACACCGGGAACGGTCTGGATCGTCATCATGACTACCTCCGAGGGGCGGGTCGTTTTCTCGATGTACCCAGTTTCGCGGACCGGCGCCCGGCCGGCCATGGGGCCGGCACCTGATCTCCGGCTGGGGTTTCCCCATCCCCTAAGGGCACCGGTCAGGGGCCCCAGTCACCCAGCCGGGCCTTGACACTGGCCAGCACGCCCGCCAGCTGCGCGTGCAGGTAGAAGTGCCCGCCCGGGAACACCTCGACGACGCACTCGCCGGTCGTGTGGGCCCGCCACGCGTCCGCCTCGGCCAGGTCGGTCACCGGGTCGTCGTCGCCCACCAGCACGTGGATCGGGCACTCCAGCTCACGCCCCGGGCGGTGCCGGTAGGTCTCCACCGCCGTGTAGTCGCCGCGGATCGACGGCAGCACCATGCGCAGGAGCTCGTCGTCGCCGAGCACGGCGCTGTCGGTGCCGCTGAGCTCCTTGAGTGCCGCGATCAGGCCGTCGTCGTCGCGCTGGTGGACGTACTCGATCCGCTGGGCCGACGGCGCCCGGCAAGCCGAGGCGAACAGGCCCAGCGGCTTGGCGCCGCGGGCTTCGAGGCGGCGGGTGACCTCGTAGCCGAGCGTCGCGCCCATGCTGTGGCCGAAGAGCGCCACCGGCCGGTCGAACCACGGGCCGAGGTCGTCGGCGATCGCGTCGGCCATCGCGCCGACGTCGTCGTAGCAGGGTTCGCCGAGGCGATCCTGGCGGCCGGGGTACTGGACGGCGACGATGTCCGCGTCCAGCCCGGCCTGGGCGGCCGCGCGCGAGAACGGGAAGTACGCCGTCGCCGACCCGCCCGCGTGCGGCAGGCAGACCAGCCGCACGGCGGCGTCGTCGGCCGCGTGGAAGCGCCGGATCCACCGGCTCGTTCTTTCGTTCAGGGCAGTCACAGTTTCCGAAGTGTTCGGGCCTTTCCCCGCTCTGGCAACCCCTACCGAACCTGTGTCCAATTCACTCCGTTGGGTGACTTTAGATCGCTGTTGGCCCTGCTTAGGCGCCTGCTGCGAACGTTGTGAGGGCAGGAAGACAACCGCCTGCTTCGAGGAGCTTGCGATGGGCGCGATCTGGGGGCAGAACCGCCGCGAAAATCCGCAGGGGGCCTTGGGTTTTCTCGAGGGCCTGCTGATCGACTGCGATGCCGGCGTGGGAGAGACAGTGCTGGTCGGTGGGGGACCGGCCAGCGGGAAGACACACTTGCAGCACCAGGTGGTGGTGCGGGCGAAGGAACTGGGCATCGTCACGCTCACCGCCGCCGGTGCCGCCGACGAACGGGACGTGGACGGCGGTGTGATCGACCAGCTGCTGGCGAGCCCGCTGCTGCCGCCGTCGCTGACCGGGCACCCGGCCGGCGGCGACGGCGGGAACACCGACGAGCGGATCGCCGGGCTGTGCAGCGCGATCCACCGGCTGGCCCGCGAACGCGCGGTGCTGGTCGCCGTCGACGACCTCCACCACGTGGACGAGACCTCGGCGCGGCTCCTGCTGCGCCTGCAGCGCCGGGCGCCGTCCGCCGCGCTGCTGCTGGTCCTCAACCACGCCGATGGCTCGTACGCCGACTCGCCGTTCACCTCGCTGCCGCACCGGCACGTCGAGCTGACGCCGCTGTCGGTACAGGCCATCGCGGAGCTGGTGCCGGACGACGGGCTGCCCGAGCGGATCCACGAGCTGAGCGCCGGGAACCCGCTGCTGGTCCGCGCGCTGGTCGACGCCCACCGCGACAGCGCGGACACCGGCTCGGCGTACTCCGAAGCCGTGCAGCGGCTGCTGCACCGCTACGGCTCGCCGCTGCGCGAGGTCGCGACGGCGATCGCGGTGCTGGACAGCGACGTCACCACCGAAGCCGTGGCCATCGTCGCCGGGGTCGACCCGCTGGAGGCCGAGGCGTCCACCGGGCGGCTCGCCGACGCGGGCCTGGTCGCCGGCGTCCGGTTCCGGCCGCCGGCCGCCGCCGCGGTCGTGGGCGGGCTGCGCGGGCCGGAGAAGGCCCGGCTGCACGTCCGGGCCGCCGAGGTCAAGCACGCCCGCGGGCTGAGCCCCGCCGAGGTCGCCCGGCACCTGGTCGCGGCGGGCGAGGCGACGGCCGACTGGGCGCTGCCGGTGCTGGTCGCAGCCGCGGAGCAGGTGATGCTCGGCGACGACATCGACTTCGCCACCCGCTGCCTGAAGCTCGCCTCGTCGGTCTCGACGGCGCGGTGGGAGCAGCAGACCATCTCCCAGCTGCTGGCCAAGATCACCTGGCGCGTCAACCCGGCCGCCGCCGCACCGCACCTGCGGTCGCTGCGCGAAGCGGGTTCGCTGGACCGGTCCGACCGGATCGGGCTGGCGCGGCAGTCGCTGTGGCTCGGCGATCGCGACACCTTCGAGCGCTCGTTCGCCGCGCTCGAACACGACAGCGAACCGCTCGACCCGCGCACCTGCGCGGAACTCGTCCTGGCCGGCCACTGGCACTACGGCGGCTCGACGACGACGGCCGAACCGGGCGATCCCTGGCTGCAGACGGCGACCTCACTGGCCGCGGTGTGGCACACCGGGGGTACCGAGACGGCTTCGGCGTGCGCGGAACGGATCCTGCAGAACTGCCGGCTTTCCGACACCTCGCTGGAGGCGCTGTGCACGGCGATCCTCGCGCTGGCCTACGACGACAAGGCCGACCGCGCGGAGGGCTGGTGCACGTCGCTCAGCGAGGAAGCCGAGTACCGGGGCGCGATCACGTGGAAGGCGATGCTCGACGCGATCGGCGCGAGCCTGCTGCTGCGCCGGGGTGACGTCACCGGTGCGGTGGACCTCGGCACCCGGGCGCTGGGCATGCTGGACGCGCCGAACTGGGGCGTCGCGATCAGCTACCCGCTGGCCACGCTGCTGATCGCCTACACCGCTTCGGGCGCGTTCAAGAACGCGGCGGCGGTGCTGCGGCACCCGCTGCCGGACGCGGCGTGGGGGACGCTCGGTGGTGTCCGGTACCTGCGGGCGCGCGGTCACTTCCACCTGGCGACCAACCGCGGCCTCGCGGCCGTGAGCGATCTGCGGGAGTGCCGTCGCATCCTGCAGGAGCAGGGCCTGGAGCTCCCGGCCGTGCTGCCCTGGCAGGCCGACCTCGCGGACGCGAACCTGCGGCTGGGCAACACCGCCGTCGCCGTCGAACTGGCGAAGCAGTCGCTGGCCGGCCCGGCCGACGCGTACACGCGCGGGTCGGCGCTGCGGGTGCTGGCGTTGGCGGGCGACGCGGCGGCGCGCCCGGGGCTGCTGAACCGGGCGGCGGAGGAGTTCAAGGCGTCCGGCGACCGGCTGGAGCTGGCGAAGACGATGCGCACGATCAACCACCTGAGCCAGCGGGCGGAACGCGGCGGGAGCCTGGTGAAAGCGGTGCACGTGCCACGCCAGGGCCGGGCCCGGCCGCCGGTCCCGCGCCCGGCGGGGCGCCCCGAGCCGGTCTCGCCGTCGGCGTCCGTGCTGAGCGAGGCGGAGCTGAGGGTCGTGGAGCTGGCCGTGGCGGGGCGGACCAACCGGCAGATCGCGGAGTCGCTGTACATCACGGTGAGCACGGTGGAGCAGCACTTGACCCGTGTGTACCGCAAGCTGGGCGTCGCGGGCCGGGCCGCGCTGGCCGGCGAGTTCGACAACGCCGAAAGCGCGCAGTGAACGTGCTGCTCACCGAAACCGAGCTGAAGGTCGCCGAGCTGGCCGCGGACGCGACGGCGATCGAGGCGATCGCGGAGAAGCTGGGCATCGCGGCGGCGGACGCGGCGGGCCTCCTGGAGACGGTGTACCGCAAGCTCGGCCCGGCACCGCGCTGAAACGCGCGAAGGCCACCCCGGGTGAGCCGGGGTGGCCTTCGCGCGTCAGGAGCTCAGGAACCGCGCTGGTCGGCGACGACCGCCGCGATGATGTCGTCCAGCGTGCGGGTCGGCGAGAACCCGATCTGCCGCAACGCCTTGGTGCAGTCCGGGATGCGGCGCTGCATGTCCTCGTAGCCGTCGCCGTAAGCCTCCTCGTACGGCACCTTCGCGATCGTGCTCGCCGAGCCCGTCGCCGAGATCACGCGCTCCGCCAGCTGCGAGATCGTCGTCTGCTCGGTGCTGCCGAGGTTGAACACGGTGCCGTACGCCGACTCGTCGGCGAGCAGGGCCACCAGCGCCGGCACGACGTCGTGGACGTGGCAGAAGCAGCGCGTCTGCTGGCCGTCGCCGAAGACCGTGATCGGCTCGCCGGCCAGTGCCTGCTTCACGAACCGCGGGATGACCATGCCATAGCGGCCGGTCTGGCGCGGGCCGACCGTGTTGAACGGCCGGACGATCACCGTGCGCAGGCCGTGTTCCACCGCGTACAGGTACGCGAACGTCTCGTCCAGCGCCTTCGCCTCGGCGTAGGACCAGCGGTTCTTCAGCGGCGAGCCGATGATCCGGTCGGCGTCCTCGGTGAGCCCGTCGGCGGTGTTCTTGCCGTAGATCTCGCTGGTCGAGGCGACCAGGATCGGGACGTCGTGCTGCAGGGCCGCGTCCAGCATCGTCTCGGTGCCGTGCAGGTTGGTGCGGAGGCTGTCCATCGTCTTGTCGAGGATGGTGAAGACGCCGACCGCGGCCGCCAGGTGGAAGATCGCGTCGATGCCGGGCATGCACGCCTGGACCGCCGCCGCGTCGGTCACCGAGCCGCGCACGAAGCGGAAGCCGGGGTTGTCCCGCACCGCCGCGAGGTTGTCGAGGGTGCCCGTGCTGAGGTTGTCCAGCGCCACGACCTCGTGGCCGCCCGCCAGCAGGTGCTCGGTCAGGTGGGAGCCGATGAAGCCGGCGCCGCCGGTGATGAGGTAACGCACGTCGGAAGTCCTCTCAGTTCGCGAAAAGCGCGGGATCGAAGCGGTAGGTGGCGTCGATGACGAGCGGGCACTGGCCGAGCCAGTCGTAGCCGTGGCCGGGCTGGACGGTGTGGATCAGCGCCACGTCCCAGTCGTCGCCGTCCGGCTCGACGACGCTGTCGAGCTGCCCGCCGGTGACGCGGATCGTCGGCACGAGCGGGTCGTGGTAGCCGACTTTCGCGCCCCTCGCCGCCAGCAGGTCGATGATGTCCAAAGCGGACGACGAGCGGACGTCCTGGACACCCGGCTTGTACGTCACACCCACCACCAGCACGCGGGTGCCGCCCAGCCCCTTGCCGTCACGGGACAACGTGTCCGCCACCCGGTCGACGACCTGCTTGGGCCGCTCGGCGATGGCGTGCATGGCCTGGGTGACGAGCGGCGCGTTGTGCTGCGTCGCGCGCAGCTGCCAGAGCAGGTAGTGCGGGTCGCACGGGATGCAGTGGCCGCCGACGCCGGGGCCGGGGTGGAAGGCCATGAAACCGTACGGCTTGCTCGCCGCGGCGTCGATCACCTCGATCGGGTCGATCGAGAAGCCGTCGCTGATCTCCGCGAACTCGTTGGCCAGCGCGATGTTCACCGCGCGGAACGTGTTCTCGTACAGCTTGGTCAGCTCGGCGACCTCGGCCGAGCTGACGCAGTGCACCGCCGGGGTCAGCAGGTTGATCACGCGCTGCGCCATCGCGGTGCACGCCGGCGTCACGCCGCCGAGGACCCGCGGGGTCTCCTGCTGCGTGTGCGTGACGTTGCCGGGGTCGATGCGTTCGGGGCTGGACGCGACGAAGATGTCGCGTCCGACCTTGAAACCCTTGGCGACCAGCGGTTTCACCAGCAGCCGCGCGGAGGTGCCGACGTAGCTGGTGGAAGTGAGGATGAGGGTCTGGCCGGCGCGGGCGTGCGCGATCAGCGCCGCGCAGGCGCTCTCCAGCGGGCCGAGGTCGGGCATCAGGTACTCGTCCAGCCCGGTCGGCACGCACACGAGCACCGCGTCGGCCTCGGCCATCCGGGCCAGGTCGACGGTGAGCTGGAAGTCCTCCTGGTGCACGGCTTTCTCCAGCCGGCGGTGATCGGCCTCGATCAGGTCGACCTCGCCCGCGCGGATCGCGTCGAGGCGGTTCTGCGAGAGGTCGATGCCGATGATGCCGACCCCGCTCTCGTGCAGGCCGAGCGCGGTGGGCAGGCCGACGTACCCCATCCCGATCACCGCGACGGAGGTCAGCTCGTTCAGTTCGGCCAGGGTTTCGTGTTCGGCGACAGTACTCGTCATAGCGGTTCACCCGTCTCTTGCACGGTGGAAGGTGGTGCGGGTCAGAGCACGACCCGGACGATTTCGAAGGCTTCGGCGAGCTCGGTGGAGACCTGCGAACCGCGGTACTCGGCCAGTGCGCGGACGCCTCGCTCGCTGCGCGGGTGGGGCCAGGGCTCGAGTTCCTTGCCGTACGCGCGCAGCGCTTCGATCTTGCGCTCGATGTGCGACTCTTCGAGGCGCTGCCAGCAGTTGGGGCGGAAGGTGACCGGCAGACCCGACGCTTCGCCGACGTCGGTGGCGGAGCGGATCTCGAAGGTCCGCACCTCCCGCACGCTGCCCTTGCCCGGCCGGCCCGCGACCCGGGCGGCCCGGCTGACCAGCGCGTGGTCGGTGCTCAGGTCGCACATGCTCGTGGTGAGGATCGTGTCGGGCTCGAAGTCCCGGACCTCGCGCTCCACCACCCGGTTCAGCTCGAGGTGGCTGACGGTGTCGAGGCGGTTGTCCCCGAACTCGTGGATGCGCACGCGTTCGATGCCCAGCGTCTTGGCGGCCAGCTCGATCGCGCCGGTGCGGTTGACGACCCCGGTGCCGGTCGCCGACCGCGAGCCGTCGTCGTTGGTGAGGATGCAGAGCGAGATCGTCACGCCCTCGTCGGCGAGCCGGGCGATCGTGCCGCCCGCGCCGAGCGTCTCGTCGTCGCCGTGCGCCCCCACGACCAGCAGCTTGCTTGTTTTCCTGTGCATACCGGATCCCCAGTCTTGGTGCTGATGGAAGTGCCGTCGCACGGCATCAACAGTGGCGGAAGTGCCGTTCGGAATCTGACATCGGCGCCGGGCGACCGACAACCCCTAAAGACCGTCTAAAGCGGACCTTGGCGGGGCGCGGACCGGCCGCCTAGGGGCGCGGATCCCGTGTTCTCCGGGGCCTTTAGGGGTGGGTGGGCCCGCGGCCCGCTCGTATCGTCGGATCCATTGCTGTGGGGGCGAGATCCCCTTTCCAGCGCAGCCGACGTGGAAGGAAAGAGGACTCGTGGGCAACTCCGAAGACAAGCTGGTCGGTGCGCTCCGCGCCTCCCTCAAGGAGAGCGAACGGCTGCGCGAGAAGAACCGGCGGCTGACCGAAGCCGCGCGGGAACCCATCGCGATCATCGGCATGGCCTGCCGGCTGCCGGGCGGTGCCACGACTCCGGAAGCGCTCTGGCGGCTGCTCGACGGTGGCGTCGACGCGATCGGCGAATTCCCCGCCGACCGCGGCTGGGACCTGGACCGGCTCTACGACCCGACGGGCGAGCGCGCGGGCTCGAGCTACGTGCGGGAAGGCGGGTTCCTCCACGACGCCCTCGAATTCGACGCCGACCTCTTCGGAATCAGCCCCCGTGAAGCCCTGCTCATGGACCCCCAGCAACGGCTGCTGCTGGAAACGTCCTGGGAGGCCTTCGAACGCGCCGGCATCGCGCCGAACTCGGTCAAGGGCAGCCCCACCGGCGTCTTCGCCGGCACGATGTACCACAACTACCAGGGCAGCTACGGCTCCTCCGGCGTCATCTCCGGCCGCCTCGCCTACACCTTCGGCCTGGAAGGCCCCGCGGTCACCATCGACACGGCGTGCTCGTCGTCGCTGGTCGCGCTGCACATGGCCGTGCAGGCGCTGCGGTCCGGGGAGTGCTCGCTCGCGCTCGCGGGCGGCGTCTCGGTGATGTCGACGCCGCGCACCTTCGTCGAGTTCAGCCTCGACGGCACGCTCGCCCGCAGTGCCCGCTGCCGCGCCTTCGCCGACTCCGCCGACGGCACCGGCTGGTCCGAGGGCTGCGGGATGCTGCTGGTGGAAAAGCTTTCCGATGCCCGGCGCAACGGCCACCCCGTGCTCGCGATCGTCCGGGGCACGGCGATCAACCAGGACGGCGCGTCCAACGGCATGACCGCGCCCAACGGTCCCGCCCAGCAGCGCGTGATCCGCCAGGCGCTCGCCAACGCCCGCCTTGCTCCCGACGAGGTCGACGTCGTCGAAGCGCACGGCACCGCGACGAAGCTCGGCGACCCGATCGAGGCGGGCGCGCTGCTGGCGACCTACGGCCAGGAGCGGAAGTCGCCGCTGTGGCTGGGATCGGTCAAGTCCAACCTCGGCCACACCCAGGCCGCCTCGGGGGTCGCCGGGGTGCTGAAGATCGTCCTGGCCCTGAACAACGGCGTGCTGCCGCAGACCCTGCACGTCGACCAGCCGACCCGGCAGGTCGACTGGAGCTCCGGACGGGTCGAGCTGCTCACCGAGCGACGGCCGTGGGACCGCAACGGTCACCCGCGCCGCGGCGCCGTCTCGTGCTTCGGCCTGAGCGGCACGAACGCGCACGTCATCATCGAAGAAGCACCGGAGCCCGAAGCAGCGGGCGAGACTCCGCGCGACACCGCCGCGATCCCGTTCGTGCTCTCCGGCCGGACGCCGCAGGCGTTGCGGGCGCAGGCCGAGCGGCTCCTCACGGCTCTCGACGGCACCGCCGCCGAGCCGCTCGACGTCGCCCGCACCCTCGCCACCGGGCGCGCGCACCTCGACCACCGCGCCGCTGTCGTGGCGAAGGACCGTGCCGGGCTCCTCGCCGCGCTGCGCGCGTTCGCGGACGGCGAGCCGGGCGCGCTGACCGGCGTCGCCCGCGGCGAGACCAGCACGGGATTCCTGTTCTCCGGCCAGGGTTCCCAGCGGCCCGGCATGGGCCGCGAGCTGGCCGCCGCCTACCCGCGGTTCGCCGAGGCGTACGCCGAAGCATGCGCCGAGCTGGACAAGCACCTCGACCGCCCGATCCGCGAAGTGATCGACACCGACGCGGAAGCGCTGGGGCAGACCGGGAACACCCAAGCCGCCCTGTTCGCCTTCGAGGTCGCGCTGTTCCGGCTCGTCGAGTCGTGGGGCCTGGTCCCGGATGCGGTGTGCGGCCATTCCATCGGCGAACTCGCCGCCGCGCACTGCGCCGGCGTCCTTTCCCTCGCCGACGCGGCGAAGCTCGTCGCCGCCCGCGGCAGGCTGATGCAGGCGCTGCCCGCCGGGGGTGCGATGATCGCCGTCGAGGGGACTCCCGATGAGGTCGCCGCCTACGATCCACAAGGGACGGTCGACGTCGCCGCCGTCAACGGCCCGCGCTCGGTGGTCCTGTCCGGCGAGGAAGCCGCCGTCATCGCGATCGGCGACAAGTTCGTCGAAGCCGGACGGCGGACGACCCGGCTGAAGGTCTCGCACGCCTTCCACTCGCGCCTGATGGAGCCGACGCTCGCGCAGTTCCGGGCCGTCGCGAAGACACTCACTTACGCCCAGCCCGAACTGACCGTCATTTCGAGCGTCACCGGCGCCGAGGTCTCCGCCGAGCTGACCGACCCCGAGTACTGGGTGCGCAACGTCCGGCAGCCGGTCCGGTTCGCCGACGCCGTGCGCGCCCTCGCCGCCGAAGGGGTCAACCGGTTCCTGGAGCTGGGCCCGGACGCGCCGCTGACCGCCGTCGTCCCGCAGTCCGCCGAGACCGCGGTCGCCGTCGCGGCGCAGCGCCGGGACGTGCCCGAGGACGTCGCGCTCGCCACCGCGCTCGCGGCCCTGCACGTCCGCGGGGTCGTGCCCGGCTGGGAGGCGCACTTCGCCGCCCGCGGCGCGGCCCGCGCCGACCTGCCGACGTACGCCTTCCAGCACCAGCGCTACTGGCTGGAGGTGACCTCCGACTCCGGCGACCTCGCCTCGATCGGCCTCGACCCGGTCGACCACCCGCTGCTCGGCGCGGCCACCCTGCTGGCCGACGCCGACGGCCTGGTGCTGTCCGGCCGGATCTCCGCCACCACCCACCCGTGGCTGGCCGACCACGTCGTCGGCGGCGCGATTCTGGTGCCCGGCACGGCTTTCGTCGAGCTCGCGGTCCGCGCCGGCGACGAGGCGGGCTGCGGCCGCGTCCGCGACCTGACGCTGCACGCCCCGCTGGTGCTGGCGGAGAAGGGCGCCGCGCGGATCCAGGTCCGGATCGGCAAGCCCGGCGCCGACGGGTCGCGCCCGATCAGTGTCCACTCGCGACCGGACGACCTCGCCGCGACCGGCGGCTGGGTCCGCCACGCCGACGGCACCGTGCAGACCGCGACGGCCGCCGCCGCGTTCGACCTGGGCGAGTGGCCGCCCGCCGGTGCCGAAGCTGTGGACATCGACGGCATGTACGACCTGCTGGCCGAAGCGGGCATGGCCTACGGCCCGATCTTCCGGGGCCTGCGGGCCGCCTGGCGCGCCGGTGCCGACGTGTTCGCCGAGGTCGCCCTGCCCGAGCAGGACCGGCTCGGTGCCGAGGTGTTCGGCCTGCACCCCGCCGTTTTCGACGCTTCGCTGCACGCGGTCGGCTTGAGTGGCGCCGCCGGGGAGGGCACCACGCTGCCGTACGCGTGGTCCGACGTCGAGCTGCTGGCAGCGGGCGCGGCCGCGCTGCGCGTGCACGTCCGGCCCACCGGGGAGCAGACGGTCGAGCTGCGGCTGGCCGACTCCACCGGCGCCCCGGTCGCCCGCGTCGGTGCGCTGCGGCTGCGCCGGATCAGCGAGGAACAGCTCGCCGCCGCCCGCGTGGCGCCCGGCGGCGACTCCCTCTACCGGATCGACCGGGTTCCGTTCCCGCTGCCGGAGGTCTCCGAAACGGACTTCACGGTGTACGAGGTCAAGCCGGGAACGACTGCCGCGGCGGCGAAAAAGGCCGTCCACAGTGCACTGTCCACAGTGCAGCAGGCCGAGGGCCGCCTGCTGGTGGTGACCCACGGCGACCTGGCCGGGGCCGCCGTCGCCGGGCTCGTCCGCTCGGCGCAGGCCGAGGACCCGGGCCGGATCGTGCTCGTCGAGGGCGACGCGACGCCGGAGCAGCTGGCCGCGATCGCCGTCGCCGACGAGTCGTCGGTCCGCGTCGACGGCGATCGGGTCACCGTCCCGCGCCTCGCCCGCGCGACCACCGGGCCCGCCGAGCCGCCCGAGTGGGGCACCGTCCTGATCACCGGTGGCACCGGCGCACTGGGCAAGCTCGTCGCGAAGCACCTGGTGCGGCAGCACGGCGTCGAGCACCTCGTGCTCGTCAGCCGCCGCGGCCCGGACGCCGACGGCGTTCCCGAGCTCGTCGCGGAACTGGCCGAGCTGGGCGCCGAGGCGACCGTCGTGGCCGCCGACCTCGCGAACCGCGCGAAGGTCAAGGCCCTGCTGAAGAAGCACCCGGTGAACTCGGTCGTGCACGCGGCCGGGGTGCTCGACGACGGTGTCCTCTCGTCGATGACGCCGGAGCGCGTCGACGGTGTCTTCGACCCCAAGGCCCTCGCCGCGTGGCACCTGCACGAGCTGGCCGGCGACCTCACCGCGTTCGTCACGTTCTCCTCGGCCGCCGGCGTGCTGGGCGCCCCGGGCCAGGCGAACTACGCCGCGGCGAACGCGTTCCTGGACGCGCTCGCCGCGGTCCGCCGCGCCGAGGGCAAGCCGGCGCACTCGCTGGCCTGGGGCATGTGGGAGTCGGCGGCCGGCATGGCGGGTGAAACCCACGGCAAGCGCGGCCTCGGCGCCTTCGGCGTCGCGGAGGGCTTGGCCCTGTTCGACGCCGCGGTCGGCGCGGCGGGCGACCTGTACGTCCCGATCAAGCTCGACCTGCCCGCGTGGCGCGACGCCGGCGGCGTCCCCGACCTGCTGCGCGGCCTCGTCCCGGCTACGCGGCGGACGGTGGCCGGTCGCGAGGCGGGCGCGGACTCGTTGCTGGGCAAGCTGATCCGGCTGCCCGCCGAGAAGCGCGCGGACCACCTGCTCGACCTGGTCGTCCAGCACGCGGCCGCGGTCCTCGGCCACGGCTCGGCCGCCCTCGTCGACGCCGACCGCGCGTTCAAGGACCTCGGCTTCGACTCGCTGACCGCGGTCGAACTGCGCAACGCGCTCAACGAGGCCACCGGCCTGAGCTTGACCGCGACGCTCGTCTTCGACTACCCGACCGCCGGAGACCTCGCGGCGCACCTGCACGAAGCGCTGCTGGGCGAGCTCGGCGACGCGGGGGAGCCCGAAGCGGCCACCGCCGGCGTACGCGCCGACGAGCCGGTCGCCATCATCGGCATGGCCTGCCGGTACCCCGGCGGGGTCACGACTCCGGAGGAGCTGTGGGAGCTGATCGCGGCCGGCCGCGACGGCACTTCGCGGTTCCCGGAGGACCGGTCCTGGGACCTCGACCACTGGCTCGGCGCGGCGGCCGCCGCCGGCAAGGAGCCCAACGGCGGGTTCGTCACCGGCCTCACCGACTTCGACGCCGGCTTCTTCGGCATCAGCCCGAGCGAAGCCGTGATGATGGACCCCCAGCAGCGGATGCTCCTGGAGGCGTGCTGGGAAGCGTGCGAGTCCGCCGGCCTCGACCCGCTGGCGCTGAAGGGCACCGACACCGGCGTGTTCGCCGGCGTCATGCAGTCCGACTACGACCCGGGTCCGATGGGCGGGACCGAGCACGGCCTGTTCCGCGGCTCCGGCGCGCTCGGCAGCGTGGTGTCCGGGCGGGTCGCCTACGCCTACGGCCTGGAGGGACCCGCCGTCTCGATCGACACGGCGTGCTCGTCGTCGCTGGTGGCGCTGCACCTGGCCGTCCAGGCGCTGCGCCAGGGCGACTGCTCGCTGGCACTGGCCGGCGGGGTGTCGGCGCTGGTCTCGCCGGAACCGTTCGTGAACTTCGACAACGGCGGCACGGCCGCCGACGGGCGGTCGAAGCCGTACTCGGCGGCGGCCGACGGGCTGGGCTGGGCCGAAGGGGCCGGCCTGCTGGTCCTCGAGCGGCTGTCCGACGCCCGGCGCAACGGGCACGAGGTCCTCGCCGTGGTCCGGGCCAGCGCGGTGAACTCCGACGGCGCGTCCAACGGCCTCACCGCGCCGAACGGCCCGTCGCAGGAGCGGGTGATCCGGCGCGCGCTCAAGCTCGCCGGCCTGGGCCCGCACGAGGTGGACGCGGTCGAAGGGCACGGCACCGGCACCAAGCTGGGCGACCCGATCGAGGCCAACGCCCTGCTGGCCACCTACGGCCGCGACCGCCCCGAAGGCGAGCCGCTGTGGCTGGGGTCGGTCAAGTCGAACATCGGGCACACGCAGGCCGCCGCGGGCGTCGCCGGCGTGCTGAAGATGGTCCTCGCGATGCGGCACGGCGAGCTGCCGAAGTCCCGCTACGCGGACGACCCCACCGAGCACGTCGACTGGTCGGCGGGCACCGTGCGGCTGCTCACCGAGACGATCCCGTGGCCCGACCGCGGGCGGCCGCGCCGGGCGGGCGTGTCGTCGTTCGGGTACAGCGGCACCAACGCGCACGTGATCCTGGAGCAGGCACCGCCGTCCGGGGAACCCGGGCCGGCGCCCGCCGCGGAGGACCGCACCGCGGTGCTCCCGCCGTGGCTGCTGACCGCGCGCACCCCGGAGGCCCTGCCCCTGCAGGCCGCCGCGCTGCTGACCCACCTGGAGGAGAACCCGGGGCTGGACCCGCTCGACGTCGGGTTCTCCCTGGCGGTCCGCGAGCCGGCGCTGCCCTACCGCGCCGCGGTCGCCGGGACCGACCGGGCGGAGCTCGCCGCCGGGCTGGCCGCGCTGGCCGCGGGCGAGGACTCGCCGTCGGTCGTGCGGGGCACCGCGCGCGGGGGCCGGACGGCGTTCCTGTTCTCCGGGCAGGGCACCCAGCGTCCCGGCATGGGCCGTGAGCTGTGCGCCGCGTTCCCGGTGTTCGAGCACTCTTTCACCCGGACGAGCGCGCTGTTCGACGGCTACCTCGGCCGCTCGCTGCGCCAGGTGATCTTCGCCGAGGAAGGCACGGCCGACGCCCAGCTGCTCAACCGGACGGCCTTCACCCAGGCCGCGCTGTTCACCATGCAGGTCTCGCTCTTCCGCCTGGTCGAGTCGTGGGGCGTGCGCCCGGACGTGCTGCTGGGCCACTCCTTCGGCGAAATCGCCGCGGCCCACGTGGCCGGGGTGTTCTCGCTGGCGGACGCGGTGAAGCTGGTCGCCTTCCGCGGCCAGCTGATGCAGGAGGCGCCCCCCGGCGCCGCGGTCGCGGTCGAGGCCACCGAGGCCGAGGTGACGCCGCTGCTCACCGCCGCGTCCGCGATCGCGGCGATCAACGGCCCGGCCTCGGTGACGGTGTCCGGCGCGGAGGCCGACGTGCTCGCGATCGTCGAGCACTTCAAGGGGCTCGGCCGCCGGACCAAGCGGCTGGCGATCACCGTGGCCGCGCACTCGCCGTTGCTGGACGAGATCCTGCCCGAGCTGCGTGAGATCGCCGAAGAGCTCACCTACGAGCCCGCCCGGATCGGCATCGTGTCCACTGTGGATGGTGCGGAGGCCGCGCCGGAACGCTGGGCCGACCCGGAGTACTGGGTGGCCAACTGCCGGCAGGGGGTGCGGTTCCTCGACGGTGTCCGCGCCTTGGAGGCGGCCGGGGTGACCCGGTACGTCGAGCTCGGCACCGACGGCACCATCGCGGCCATGGCCCAGGGCTGCCTGACCGGTGACCCGCGCGACGTCGTGGTCGTGCCGATGCGGGCCAAGAAGCAGGACGAGGTGCGGGGGGCGCAGCTGGCGGCGGGCAGGTTCTTCGCCACCGGCCTGGACCTGGCCTCCGCGCGGCTGTTCCGCGGCGCGGAGCGCGTTGCGCTGCCGCCGTACGCCTTCCACCGCACCCGGTTCTGGCCGGAGGTCGACATGGAGGCCCTGCGCGCCAACGGCGACCTCACCGCGACCGGGCTCGACGCCACCGAACACCCGCTGGTCTCCGCCGCCCTCGCGGTGGCGGGCTCGGCCCAGGTGGTGCTGGCCGGTCAGGTCTCGGTGCACACGCACCCGTGGCTGGCCGACCACACCGTCGGCGGCGCGATCATCTTCCCCGGTGCCGGTTTCGTCGAGCTCGCCGTGCGGGCCGGCGACGAAGCGGGCTGCCCGCGGCTGGAAGAGCTGACGCTGGAGACGCCCCTGCTGCTGGCCGAACTGGGCAAGGTGCGGGTGCAGGTCGTCGTCGACGAGCCGGACGGCTCCGGCCGCCGCGCGCTCTCGGTGTACTCGCAGGCCGACGCGGCGGATCCCTGGATCCGGCACGCCGCGGGCGTACTGGCGCCTTCGGGGGGACCGGAGCCCGCGGGGCTGCCGGAGTGGCCGCCCGCCGGCGCGGAGCCGGTGTCGCTGGACGGCGTCTACGAAGCCTTCGAGGAGGCCGGTATCGGCTACGGGCCGGCGTTCCAGGGCCTGACCGCGGCCTGGGTCCGCGACGGCGAGGTGTTCGCCGAGATCACTTCGGCGGCCCCCGGCACCGACCGGTTCGGGCTGCACCCGGCCGCGTTCGACGCCGCCCTGCACGCCATCGGCCTCTGCGAGGCCGTGACGGTGGCGGGCGGGCTGCCGTTCGCCTGGACGGGAGTCGAGCTGCACGCGGCGGGCGCGTCCCGGCTGCGGGTGCGGGTCACCCCGCTCGGCGCGGACTCCGTGTCGCTCGAGCTGGCCGACCAGGCGGGCCGTCCGGTCGCGTCGGTGGACTCGCTCGTGCTGCGGGCCGGGGTGTCGAGCGTCGGGGCCGTCCGGCCGCCCAAGTCGCTGCACGGCTGGGCGTGGCAGCCGGTTCCCGTCCCCGCCGCCGCCGGGAGCTGGGCGGCGCTGGAGGATGGTCTCGACGCGCTCCTGGCCGCCGGCCCGGTCCCCGACGTCGTGGCGCTCGATCTGTCCACTTCGGACGCCGCGGTGCCCGAGGCGGTGACCGGCACCCTGGAGCTGGTGCAGGAGTGGCTGGGCCGCGCGGAATTCGCGAGCTCCACGCTGGCCGTGCTGACCCGCGGCGCGGCCGCCCTGGACGGCGAGGACGGCACCGACCTGGCCGGCGCGGCCGTGTGGGGCCTGATCCGCGCGGTCCAGTCCGAGCACCCCGGCCGGTTCGTCCTCGCGGACGTCGACGAGGACGCCGCGGCCTGGGTGCCCCGGCTCGCGGCCGCCGGGGAACCGCAGCTCGTCATCCGGGGCGGTGCCGCGTACGGCGGCAGGCTGACCCGGCTCGCGCCGTCGGCCGACGCGCCGGCGACGACGTTCGACGCGAACGGCACCACGCTCGTCACCGGGGCGGGCGGCGGGATCGGCTCCCGGCTGGTGCGCCACCTGGTGACCGAACACGGCGTGCGGAACCTGCTGCTCGTCAGCCGCCGCGGCGCGGCGCCCGGCCAGGTCGAAGAGCTGACGGAGCTGGGCGCGACCGTGACGGTCGGCGTCTGCGACGCCGCGGACGAGGCCGCGCTGGCCGCGGTGCTCGCCGCGATCCCGGCCGAGCACCCGCTGACCGCGGTCGTGCACCTGGCCGCGGTGGTGGACGACGCGCCCGTCACGGCACTGACCCGCGAGCGGGTGGCCGCGATGCTGCGGCCGAAGGTCGACGCCGCGCTGAACCTGCACCGGCTGACCGAGCAGGAGAACCTCTCGGCGTTCGTGCTCTTCTCGTCCGTCGCGGGCCTGCTGGGCAACGCCGGCCAGGCCGGGTACGCCGCGGGCAACAGCTTCCTCGACGCTCTCGCCGTGCACCGGCGCGCCCACGGGCAGCCCGCGCAGTCGCTGGCGTGGGGGCTGTGGGACGCCCCGGGCGATGCCACGGCGGCGCTGACGGACGCCGACCGGGCGCGGCTGGCGCGCAACGGCGTCTCCCCGCTGTCCGGGGACGAAGGGATGGCGCTGTTCGACGCGGCTTCGCTGCGGCCGGAAGCCTTGCTGGTGCCGATGAAGGTGAGCGCGGCGGGGGAGCCGGGCGACGTCCCGCCCGTCTTCCGCGCCTTGGCCCCGCGGTCCCGGCGGGTGGCATCGCAGGCCGCCGAGGGCCCGACGCTGCAGCAGCGGCTGGCCGGGCTCGATGCGCTGCAGCGGGAGCGTGCCGTGCTCGACCTGGTCCTGGACCGGACCGCGGCCGTGCTCGGCTACGCCGGGGGCGGCGCGATCGAAGCGCAGCGGCACTTCCTGGAGTCCGGGCTGGACTCGCTCACCGCGGTCGAACTGCGCAACGGGCTCAACGAAGACACCGGGCTGCGGCTGCCGCCGACCGTCGTCTTCGACCACCAGACGCCCGCGGGACTGGCCGCCCACCTGCTCGCCGAGCTGGACGGCGACGGGCCGGCGCCGGAGCCCGCCGAAGAGGCCGACGGGCTGGCGGGCGTGTTCGCCGACGCGGTGCGGGCCGGGCGGGTGGAGGACGGCCTCGGCCTGCTGGCCTCGGTCGCGAACCTGCGGCCGTCGTTCACCTCGCCCGCCGACATCGACGGGCTGCCGTCACCGGTGCGGCTGAAGGAAGGCAGCGCGGCGACGCAGCTGTTCTGCTTCAGCACGCCGGTGGCGACCGGCGGGGTCTACCAGTACGCGAAGCTGGCCGCCGGGTTCCCGGGCGAGCGCGAGCTGTACGCCGTGCCGATGCCCGGGTTCCTGCCCGACGAGTCGTTGCCGTCGACGCCGGAGGCGATCGTCGAGGTGCTGGCGGAGACCCTGCGCAAGGCGGCGGGCGACCGGCCGTTCGCCCTGCTCGGGTACTCCTCGGCGGGCGTGCTGGCGCACGCCGTGGCGGAAAGCCTGGAACGCGCCGGCACCCCGGCCGCGGGCATCGTGCTCCTGGACACCTACGCGGTCAACGGCGACGACGCGATCGGCGACAAGGCGGCGGACATGGCGAAGGGCATGCTGGCCAACGAATCCCAGTACGGCGGCTTCGACCGGGCGAAGCTCACGGCGATGGCCCGGTACATGGACCTGTTGCCCCGCATCGAGATCACCGGCATCGCGACGCCGTCCTTCCTGGTCCGCGCGGCCGATCCCTTCGACGGGCTCGCGGGCGACTGGCAGACGACGTGGTCCCACGCCGGGACGGAGTACACCGCACCGGGGCACCACTTCACGCTGATCGACACCGACGCCCCGACGACGGCCGCCGCCGTCGCCGACTGGCTCACCGGCTTGGACTGACGGGTCTGCCGCGGCCGTCGTGAGTGAGAAACAGGGTTAGAACACTGTTTGTAAAACAACACCCCCGCCGCCCCCCCCCCCCCCCCGCACCCGGGAGAGGCCCGCGGCGCC
>NZ_JBSGJA010000024.1:0-151491 GCF_053605345.1 Amycolatopsis sp. NPDC003865
GGCGGCGCGTTCTTCACCCTCGTCGTCGGGGTGCTGGCGCTGATGTCGGGGCTGTTCCAGATCAACCCGGTGTGGAACTTCGGCCCCTACAACCCTTCCCAGGTGTCCGCCGGGTCCCAGCCGGACTGGTACATGGGGTGGGCCGACGGCCTGCTGCGCGTGTGGCCGCCGTGGGAGGTCTACCTCGGCGACCACACCGTGCCGCCGGTGTTCTTCGCCGGCGCGATCGGCATCGCCGTGCTCGTCACGCTCCTGCTGAGCTACCCGTTCATCGAACGCCGGCTCACCGGCGACACCGCGCACCACAACCTGCTCCAGCGGCCGCGTGACGTCCCGGTCCGCACGGCGCTGGGCGCGATGGCGATCACGTTCTTCCTCGTGCTCACCCTGTCCAGCTTCAACGACATCCTCGCCGTCCAGTTCGACATCTCGCTCAACGCTCTGACGTGGGCGGGCCGGATCGGCCTGCTCGTCGGGCCACCGCTGGCCTACTTCTTCGCCTACCGGCTGTGCGTCGGCCTGCAGCGGGCCGACCGCGAGGTGCTGGAGCACGGCGTCGAAACCGGCATCATAAAGCGGCTGCCGCACGGTGAGTTCATCGAGATCCACCAGCCACTGGCCGCGACGCCGCTCGAGTACCAGGGCGCGCCGGTGCCGAAGAAGATGAACAAGCTGGGCTCCGGGGGGCACGCCGTCCCGGGCTCGCTGCTGACGCCGGACCCGCCCGAGGAGACGCGGGCCCTGGACCGGGGGCGCCGATGACCGTCACGGCCACCACCCGCCTGGCGGCCGGGTGCGCGGCGGGCGCGGCGCTGCTGTCCGCGTTCGCCACCACGGCCAGCTTCGGGTGGCTGCCCCTGGACTCCCCCGCGGTGGCGGCCGGGGTGGCGCTGACCGTCCACGGTGCGTTGCTGCTGACCATCGTGGACAGCCACGACCGGCGGCTGCGCGGCACCGCGATCACCGTCGGCTCGGTGCTCGCCTGCATCCTGCTCGCCGGCTCGCTCTGGACCGCGGTCGCGCACTTCCCCGGGCAGCCGGGGCCGATGGTCGTGCAGGTCCTGGAGAACGTCGCCGGGCCGCTGGCCGTGCTCGCCGTCCACAGTGGAGCAAAGGTGGTTTCGTGACCAAACCCGCCGTGATCACCACCGCCGCGCCGTCGGCCGACGAGCAGCTCGCCGCCCGGCGCCGCAAGTACGTAGTGATGATGGCCTGCCGGATCCCGTGCCTGGTCCTCGCCGGGCTCACCGCGCACGTCTGGTGGCTGGCCCTGGCGTTCCTGGCGGTGTCCGTGCCGCTGCCGTGGGCCGCGGTGCTCATCGCCAACGACGTCCCGGTGCGGCGCAAACACGCCGTCCGGCACCTCGCGCGGCCCGCGCTGTCACCCGGAGAAGGCCGCGAGGGCCGCCGTGAATGACGCCGGCACCGGCTCCCCCACGATCGGCAGGCCGCGCCACCCGGGACCGGCCGGGCGCACCGGCACCCCGTCGGCGTGCAGGGTGCGCAGGATCCGCACGTCCGCGGACTGCGACGTCATCGACCACACCACCACGCCGGCCGGCGTGAAGCGGCCGGCCACCACGCGAAGGACGTCGAGCGAAACCAGGCCGCCCAGGAACGTCGCCGGCGCGCCGTCGTCGTTCAGCGCCGCGCTCAGCACCTTGACCGGCAGCTCGTGGCGCTCCGCCGGGCCGCACACGAAGAGCACCGGAGCCCGGCCCGGCCGCGCCGGCACCGGGTACCGGTCCAGCGCCGCGGACGTCGCCGTCGCCAGGGCCCACTCCGCGGCCATGGCGGTGCGGTCGCCGAGCTGCGCCCACCGCTCCCCGATGGCGCGCAGCACCGGCGCGACGACCTCGGTCCAGGTCTTCGCCACGCCCAGGCTGCCGAGCGCGTCGTCGACCAGGCCGCCCATCGTGGGCAGGTCCAGCGATTCGGCCACTTCGGCGAGGCGCTGCCGGCGCTGCCCGGCCGTCACCTCGGCGGCCGAGCGCGCCAGCACCAGCCGGGCGGCGTCGCGCGCGCTGGTCCCCTGGGCCTGCAGCGCCCGCATCCGGCGCAACCGCTCGACGTCCTCGGGCGTGTACCGCCGCCGCCCGTTGGCCTCGCGCTCGGCGGCCCCGATCCCGTACCGCTGCTCCCAGGTGCGCAGGGTCACCTGCGACACCCCCAGCGTCCGCGCCACCTCGCTCGAGCTGAGCGGCCGCGGTCCGGCGTTCCGGCTCATCCGGCCTCCTTCTGGACGCGTATTGAATCACGGAATCGCCGGTCAGGCCGTCTTCGACCGCCGCGAAAGCCCACTCTGGATCGCATTCGGATCGAAAGGGGCCCGATGGACACCGAACACCGGTGGGTGACCACCCAGGTCGGCCGCCTCTGCGCGCGGGTCGCCGAGGCCGCCGAAGGCGTCGTCGACCTCCGGCCCGGCCCGGAGGCCCAGGTGATCCGCCGGTGGCTCGCCGCCCGGCTCGCGTTCGGCGCGGTCCCCACGGCCGCGCTGGGCTACGCGGTGCTCGTCGCCGACGAGCTGGTCGCCAACGCCCGCGAGCACACCGGCGTCCCGCTGCGGCTGTGCTACACCCGCCACCACCGGGGGCTCCTGCTCGAGGTCACCGACGCGGCACCGCGGCGGACGCAAACGCTCGCGGCCATCCGCGACGGCGCCCACGGGTACGGCACCGGCCTCGCGGTGGTGTCCTCCCTCGCCCTCGACTGGGGGGTCGACCAGAACGCCACCGAGAAGACCGTCTGGGCCCTGCTGCCCTGGCGGTCCCCGTAACCTGGAGCCCCGTGTCCACCACTCCCTCCGACGTCGAGCGCGACCGGCTGCTGTCCCCGTCGCGCATCTACTTCGAACCCGCCGCGGCCGAACTGCCCCGCGGCCGGCAGGTGCTCGCCCGGTTCCCCGATGCCACCCGCGTGGAGGTCGCCGGCCACTGGCAGATCCCCGAGCTGCACGGCGACGAGACCAACGTCCGGCGCTGGGTGCGCATCAAGCGCGAGGCCCTCGTGCTGGGGACCAAGAAGTCGCTGACCGCGCGCCCGAACGGGCGCTCCGCCGACTTCATCGCGCCGTCGACCGCCAACGGCTGCGCGATGGCGTGCGCCTACTGCTACGTCCCGCGGCACAAGGGCTACTCGAACCCGATCACGGTCTTCGCCAACATCGACCGGATCACCGGGTACCTCGCGCGCCACATCGCCCGGCAGGGCCCGAAAACCGAGCCCAACCAGTGCGACCCGGACGCGTGGGTCTACGACATCGGCGAGAACTCCGACTGCTCGGTCGACGCCCTGGTCAGCGACAACGTCGCCGACCTGGTCGAGCTGTTCGCCCGCCGGCCCACGGCGAAGGCGAGTTTCGCCACCAAGTACGTCAACCGCGGCCTGCTCGACCTGTCCCCGCGCGGCCGCACCCGGGTCCGGTTCTCCCTGATGCCCGCGCGGGCGGCGAAGCTGCTGGACCTGCGGACCAGCCCGGTCCCCGAACGCCTGCGCGCCCTCGACGACTTCGTCGAGGCGGGCTACGAGGTCCACGTCAACCTCAGCCCGGTCGTGGTGTATCCGGGCTGGCAGGCGGACTGGGCCGAACTGCTGGCCGACCTCGGGGACGCCACGGCCGAGGCCACCAAGGCCCAGCTCGCCGCCGAGGTCGTCATGCTGACCCACAACCGCGCACTGCACGAGGTCAACCTCGGCTGGCACCCGAAGGCCGAGCAAGTGCTGTGGCGGCCCGACTTGCAGGAGACCAAGCGCAGCGAAGGCGGCGGGATCAACGTCCGCTACCGCGCCGGCCGGAAGCGGGCGCTGCTCGACGAACTGCTGGGCATCGTCGCCGAGCGCGCGCCTTACCTCCGGATCCGTTACGCCTTCTGAGGGGCCGTCCAGCCGTCCGGATGAGAACGCCTGTTTGACCGACGGGGGTGTCCGGGTACCTCCGCGCTCGAAGCGAGCCGCCACCCGCCCAGGGGTGGCGATTCCCCGGAAAAGGAGCTCCCCACCGTGATCGTCCTCGGCGTCATCCTGATCATCCTCGGCTTCCTCATCGGCATCCCGGTGCTGTACACGATCGGCACCGTGCTCGCCGTCGCGGGCGTCGTCCTCGCGATCCTCGGCGGAACCGGCCGCAAGATCGGCGGCCGCGCGCACTGGTACTGAGCCGGGCACCGGGCCGGGAGCTCCGGCTTCCGGCCCGGTTCGCGGGCCGATGACACCGAGTGGTGGGCCGAACCGGCGACGGCGGCCCGCGGCTCCGTCGCGCAGCGTGTCCGCGCTCCCGCGGCGTGCGGCCGGGCGGAACGCTTCCACCGCCGGCCCTCCCCCGAACCGGCGTCCGCGGGCGGTCCCGTCTCGGCACGTCACCCCCGTGACGGAGAATCGGATACATCGGCGCCGGAATGCACGTGATCAAAGAACCTCGATCGAATTGCCTTGCCGCCATTTCACCCGATCGTGTAATGCCCACAATTACTCCGGCACGTTGATTGGCCGGAAGTAATGCTGCCGGTAGCGTTGCGGGCCGAAGAGCAATCCGCATGCCTGAAATCATCGAGGTAAGCCCTCACTCCGGTGATAACGCCAGGGGTGACCGCGCAGAAAACCGGGTCGGGGAAGGGAAGCAACCAAGATGTTGAGCATAGAGATCGCATTGAAGGAAGCCATGTCGATCGTCGGCGCCGTCGGCGTCGCGCTGGTCGACTACGAGAGCGGGATGCCGCTCGGCACCGCCGGCGGTGGCGACTGGCTGGACCTGGAGGTCGCCGCCGCCGGCAACACCGAGGTCGTGCGGTCGGAACTGCGGATGATGTCGTCGCTGTCGCTCAACGACGGCATCGAAGACATCCTGATCACGCTGCGCCGCCAGTACCACCTGATCCGATTGCTGAAATCGTCGAGGAATTCGCTGTTCCTGTACCTGGTACTGGACCGGGAACGGGCCAACCTCGGGCTGGCCCGCCACGAGCTGAAACGCATCGAAGCCGACCTGCAGGTGTAGCACGAGCACGGTTCCGGCTCGCCGTGGGAACGGCTGCGTGCCGACCGGCTCGGCGGGGTCGAGGCGCGGGTCCACTGTGGAGCGCACCCGCCGCCCGACCCCCGTGGCCGGGAGCAGCGCCCTGCTCCCGGCCGGCCTTCGCTACTGGATCGCGAACGGCGCCGACACGTCCACCGCGTACGGTGTCGTGCTGTTCTTGTCCAGCTGCACCACATAATCGCCCGGTACCACCGCGGGCGGGCCGGACGCGTTGATGTCCGGCGCGCTTTCGGCCAGCGTCGCCGCCGGGAAGGACACGCGCACCACCTGCGACCGGCCCGGGTCGAGCGTCACCCGCGCGAAGCCGACCAGCCGTTGCG
This sequence comes from Amycolatopsis sp. NPDC003865, assembly GCF_053605345.1. Lineage (NCBI taxonomy): Bacteria > Bacillati > Actinomycetota > Actinomycetes > Pseudonocardiales > Pseudonocardiaceae > Amycolatopsis > Amycolatopsis sp. NPDC003865. The sequence goes on from NZ_JBSGJA010000024.1 coordinate 5,356, forward strand.
GGGGAACGACCACCGGGCTCACCGGCTGTGCCACGTACACCGGTACGACGTCGGTCCCCGCGCGGTTCCCCGTGTTGGTGACGGTGAACGTCGCGGTGGCCGTGCCGTTACGGGCGACCTTCGGCGTCACCGACAGGTTCGTGTGGGTGAACGTCGTGTACGACAGGCCGTAGCCGAACGGGAATTGCGGGTTGTACGCGTTGCCCGGCCCGGACGCGGTGCTGGGCAGCTGGTCGAAGAACTTCGGCTGATCGCCCAGCGGGGACGGGGCCGTGCCGGCGAAGTCGGCGCCGACGGCCGGCGCGTCGGACGGCCAGCTGATCGGCAGCTTGCCCGCGGGGTTCACCTTGCCGAACAGCACGTCCGCCACCGCCGTGCCGGTTTCCGTGCTGCCCTGGTAGGCCATCAGCACCGCGTTCGCCTTCTCCGCCGGGCCCAGCCCGACCGGCCGGCCCGCGACGACCACGACGACCACCGGTTTGCCGGTCGCCTCCAGCGCCGAGATGAGCGCCTGCTGGTCGGGCGCCAGGGCCGGCGCCGGGTTGTCGCCCAGCCCTTCCGCGTACGCCTTCTCCCCCACCACCGCCACGTAGGCGCTGGTGTCCGGCGCGGCCGCGACGGCGCTGGCCTGGTCCGGCGCGTAGACCGCGCCGGGGTTCGCCGCCCGGATGCCGCCCAGCACGGTGGTGCCCGGCGGGATCTGGTTGTCCGGGCCCATGCAGCACACGTGCCCGGCACCGGCCACGCCCTGCCAGCTCACGCTCCAGCCGCCGAGCTGGTTGGTCATCGAATCCGCGCTCGGGCCCGTCACCACGACCTTCGCGCCGGCCGGCAACGGCAGCGCGTTGTTCTCGTTGCGCAGCAGGGTGATCGACTCCCGCGCGGCCTTCACCGTCTGGTCGCGGCCCGCGGTGACGGCGGCGTTCGCGGCGTTCGCGTCGACGCACGGTTTCGCCGGGTCGGCCACGCACGGCTGGTCGAACAGGCCGAGCTGGAACTTCAGCGTGAGGATGCGGCGGACGGCCTGGTCGATTCGCGCGCGCGAGATCCTGCCCGTGTCGACGGCCTGCAGGATCGCGGCCTGCCAGCCCGCCGGGTCGGCGACCTGCATGCTCATGTCGACGCCCGCGTTCACGGCGGCGGCGATGGCGCCCGGCAGGTCCGCCGCGATGTGGTAGGCGGTCTGCAACGCGGTGACGTCCTGGTAGTCGCTGATCACGACACCCTGGAAGTGCAGCTGGTCGCGCAGGACGTCGGTCAGCAGGTAGTGCGATGAAGTGGCGGGAACGCCGTTGATCGAACCGGAGTTGACCATCACGGTCCCGGCGCCCGCGTCGATCCCGGCCGCGTACGGCGGCAGGATCGTCGTCTGGAGGTAGTTCATCGGGAGCAGCGCCTCGGCCCGGTCGTGGCCGTTGACCGACTGCGAGTAGCCGGCGAAGTGCTTGACCGTCGCACTGACGTTCAGCCCACCGCGCCTGCCGGGCGCTTGCATGCCCTTGATGTTCGCGGCGCCCATCGCGGCCGACAGGACCGGTTGCTCGGCCCACGTCTCGTAGGTGCGGCCCCACCGGTTGTCGCGCGCGATGTCCTGGACCGGCGCGAAGTTCCAGGTCCAGCCGGTGGCACGCAGGGCGTCCGCGGTCACCTTGCCGCCGGCCTGGGCGAGCGCGGGGTCCCAGGTGGCGCCCATGCCGATGGACTGCGGGAACAGCGGCGCCTGCCACGGGTGGCCGAAGCCGTGCACCGCGTCGACGCCGAACACCACCGGAAGGTGCAGGCGCGAATTCTTGATCGCGAACTGCTGGATGATGTTGTACTCGGTGGCCCAGTCGTAGCCGGTGTTGCCCACCCCGCCCTTGCCCGTGGTGTCGACCGGATTCTCGGTACCACCCGCGAGAATCGAGCCGACGTGGGCGTCGATCAGGATTTTCCGCATGCATTCGGGGTTGGGCAGGGTGAATCCGTTGTTCCCGCACGTCGCGCTGTTCGAATCGGTCAGCGTGGTGACCAGTTGCTGGTCCATCTGGCCGACCTTCTCGGGCAGCGTCATCGCGCGGAGCAGGGCCTCCACCCGGGCCGGTACCGGGCGATGGGTGTCCAGCCAGGGCGCGGCGCCCGGGTCGATGGCGGCACTGCTGCTGGCGGTGAACGCGGAAACCGCGAGGGAGACCGCCGCCGCGAGCACCGTGACGGTGGCGCGGGTACTACGTCTGTGGTTACGGAACACCTGACCTCCTTCAACCGTGGTCGGCGCGGGCCGGCCGCAAGGGTGCGAGCGCACCGTAGGCACCTTCCGCCGGGCTGTAAAGCGCCGAACGGCGGCCGGATGCGCGTCCGCGCCCACCTCGAAGTAAGCGGTATCCCGTGACTCCGCCGTCGGACGCACCGGCCCGGACCACCGGCCGCCGGTGTCGGCCGGTGCCCCAGCCGCCGTCGGCGCGTCCACTTCGGACAGATCGAGGCCGGTGCCCGGCCCGGGCCGCAAGCGCTTGCTCAGGCGCCGAGGACGGTGTCGAGCCAGTCGAAGGTGCGCTGGTGGAACAAGAACAGCGCACCTTCGTGACAGTGTTCGCCGGCGCCTTCGTCCTCGCGGAAGAGGATCAGCTCCTTCCGGCAGGTCAGTTCGTCGAACACGCGCTGGGGCTGGCCGGCGAAGAACTGGTCGTTCTCGGCGTCGAGGACCAGGGTCGGGCAGGTGATGCGGTCGGCGATCCCGGCCATGGTGTAGCCCTTGGTCGCCGCCACCACCTCGTCGAAGGTCGGCACCCCGAAGGTCCACTTGCCGTTGCGGACGACCCAGCGCGCCGCGGTGTTCTCCGCGATCAGCGCGTCGAGCCCGCCCGGAGCCGACGCCGCTTGCGCGGCGACGGCGACGAAGGGCTCGTGCAGGTCGTAGACCCCGTCGTAGAGCACGCACGCGGCGACGCGGTGCTCGAAGGCGGCCGCGCGGCCGGCGAGGTAGCCACCCATGCTCATGCCGATCAGGGCGATCTTGTCGTTGTCCACTTCGGACAGGCTCCGGGCGAGGTCGACGGCCGGGGTGACCACCGCCTCCCAGTCGGGCCGGAAGTGCAGGCCCTGCCGGCGCAGCGGGGCGCCTTGGCCGGGGCCGTCGAAGGCGAGGACGTTGTAGCCGCGCCGCAGCGCGCCCACGGCGATGGCGAAGTAGCTCTCCTCCAGGATGGAGTCGAACCCGCCGTGGAACAGCACCGTCGGGCGCGGGGTGCCCGAGTCGTCGACCAGGAACAGGTACGCGGGCAGGGTGGTGTCCTCGTACGGGATGGTGAGCGCGCGGGCCGGGGTGTCCAGCAGCGGCGCGGCGTCGGCGAAGGTCCGCTGGGCGGCTTCAGCGAGCCGCGCGGACTCCGGGTCGTGCGCGGGGTCGTCGCGGCGGTAGAAGTCGGCGACCCGGTAGTAGTTGGACGCCCGCAGCAGCGCCTCCCGCGCGCTGACCCGGTGCCCGGCGGCCAGTGCGTCGCGGCCGACGCCCTCGATCCGCGCGGCGGTCGCGGCCCACCGCGTCGACCAGGCTGCCTCGTCGCCTTCGGGGATCTCCCGGCAGGTGACCAGGACTTCGCCGAGGTCGGCGCCGGCGTAGGCGGCGTACCCGGCGGCGCGCAGGGCTTCGAAGGAGAAGGACTCGTCGTCGAAGAGGAACTTCATCGGATGCCTCCGCAGATTACGAACGGAACGGTCTCGTTCCGTTGTAGCAAGCCGCGCAATGGAACGCAACCGTTCCGTCGCTACACTCGGTGGCATGGCGACGAGCGAAGACGGGCCCCGGCCGGTGACCGGCGGCGCGGTGCTGCGGAAGCAGGTGACCGACGCGATCACCGAGGCGGCGTTCGCCGAGGTGGCCGAGACGGGATACGCGCGGACGTCGATGGACGCGGTCGCCCGGCGCGCCGGGGTCGGGAAGGCCGCGCTGTACCGGCGGTGGCCGTCGAAGCAGGCGATGCTGGCCGAGCTGATCCGCGACAAGGTCACCGGCGCGCTGCCGCCGGTGCCGGACACCGGCGCGCTGCGCACCGACCTGCGCGAGCTGTTCGCGACCTTCCGCGCTCAGCTGGACCATCCGCTCGTGACCCGGATCGGGGCCGGGCTGCTCGCCGAAGCCGCCCACGACGCGGCCCTCGCCGAAGTACTCCAGAACGACGTGGCCGCGCCGCGCCGAGCGGCGGCCGGCGCGATCCTGCGGGTCGCGATCGACCGCGGTGAGCTCCCGCCCGGCCTGGATGTCGAGCTGGGCATCGATCTGCTGATCGCACCGCTGGCCTTCCGGATGCTCGTGCTCAAGGGCCCGATCGGCGACCGGTACCTGGAAACACTGGCGCGGGCGATCGAGGCGGCCCTGAAGGCGGCGGCGGCGTGACCGCTCACGACCGGGGTCGTGGCCTTACCAGATGACTCCCGTCAGCGGGTGCAGACGTAGCTCGACGCGCTGTCCGGGTCGCCCGCGCGGTACCGGGGCCACCCCGGGTACGCGCACAGCGGCCGGGTCCGGGCGTGCGCCAAGTCCGTCGCCACCGGGTTCGCCGGCGACTGTCCTTTCTCGACCCAGCTTTCGAGCGCCGTGAGCGAGTCCCAGGAGGCGGCGAAGGCGGGCGTGCCGAAGTTGGCGTGGTTCGCGCCCGGTATCACGTAGTACCGCAGGAACGCGTCGGTCGCCCGCGGCCCGGCCACCGAGCGCACCCGCTCGTAGTAGTCGCTCGTCGAGTACGGCGACACCAGCTCGTCCGCCGCGCCGTGCAGCAGGATCAGCTTGCCGCCCGCCCGGGCGAACGGGCGCAGGTCCGCGTTGTTGCGGTCCTCGATCTTCGACAGCTCGCTGATCCGGCCGAGCCACTTCCCGGGGTGCCGGGGATCCACGTCGAGCGAGCGGTACTGCGGATCCCGCGTCAGGAAGTACTTGACCCACTGGTCCCAGTACTGCGGCCCGTAGCCGCTCGTCACCGGCATCGGGTTCGCCGGGGCCGTCGTCCCGAAGCCGAGGAACGGCGTGCTCATGTCCGCGCCCGACAGGAACGGGAAGCCCGGGTACTGCGTTTCCCCGCTGGCGATCGGGTACGGCCACCGGAACGGCGACGACATCGCCTGCACCGCCCCGATCTGCGCGTCCGACAGGCACGCCGGACCGGCGTCCGCCCCGCCCGGGCACCGCAGCACGCGCGGATCGAAGTGACACGCGCCGGGGTTCGACACGATCCGGTCGCGGACACCGTCCAGACCGTCACACGCCTGGATCACGCTGGTGTACAACAGCTTCTGCTTGTCCGGTCCCGGGAACGCGCCGGGCTTCGACAGGATCTGCGTCAGGTGACCCAGGTCCAGGATCTCCGCCATGTTGTTCCAGGCGGGGAACGCGGAAATGACACCGTCGAACGCGGCCGGCCACCGCTGCGCGACGTTCAGGGCTTCGCGGCCGCCGGTCGACCCGCCCGCGAAGAACGTCTCGGCGGGCGAGGTCCCGTAGGTCCGCCGGATAAGGAACAGGCCGGCGTCCCGCGTCTTCTTCAAGGCGTCCCCGGCCGCGAAGTTGACCAGGGCCTCGTCGTTCGCGCCGAACGAGCCGTCCAGCGACGGCGGGGACGCCGGGTTCTGCTGGTGCCCCGAGTCACTCGCGAACGTCGCATAGCCGCGGGCCAGCGGCACCGGCCGGTCGGCCGGGCCGAACGGCACGTTCGACGCCACGTCCGGGATCGTCCCGTTGTAGCCGCCCCCGCCGAACATCAGCGCCTTGCGGTTCCACTCGCGCGGCAGCGCGACGCGCATCTTGATCGACGGCGCGGCCGGGTCGACCGGGAAGAGGTCGGCGTCGGCCCGGCAGTAGTCGCCGGCCGGACCGGCCACGACCGACGCCGACGTGACGCGGCCGCCGGTGGTCGGCAGGCTCATCGCCGACGCCGGGATCGTCAGCCCGGCGAGCTCGGCGCACGTCGTCGTGGCGGTGGCGGGCCCGGCTCCGGCGACCACGGACGCGCCGGCCACCAGCACCGCGGCGAACAGGGAGAACTTCCGCACTCCGGTCTCCTTTCGGGAGTTCAGCGGTAGAGGTGCGCGCCCGGCACGGCTGCCGGGTCTTCCCGGACCGAAGCGGGGTTCGTCTCGGGCAGGAACCACGCGCTGGCGAAGGTGATCAGCCCCATCAGCGTGATGTAGCCGGCGACCGGCAGCGTGCTGCCGGTGTCCGCGATGAGCGCGGTCATCAGGAACGGCGTCCCGCCGCTGACGATGATCGCCGAGAGCTGGTAGGCCAGCGACGCGCCCGAATACCGCACGGCCGGGGCGAAGAGCTCGCTGAGGAAGCTCGCGATCGGGCCGTAGGTGAGGCACTGGAACACGAACCCGACCGCCACCGCGACGAAGATCAGCGGCAGGGACTTGGTGCCGACGAGCCCGAAGTACGGGAAGCCCCACAGGGCGACGCCCAGGCCGCCGACGAGGATCAGCGGCCGGCGGCCGATCTTGTCCGAGAGGTGCCCGGACCACGGGATGGTCGCCAGCATCGCCGCCGACGCCAGCGGCACGACGGCCAGCAGGGCGTCGCGTTTGAGCCCGAGCGTCCCCGTGCCGTAGCTCAGCAGCCCGGAGATGCTGACGTAGAACAGGCTGTTGGTGGCCGACAGCAGCCCGCAGCCGAGCAGGATCGTCCCCCACTTGGTGCGCACGACCTGCGCCAGCGGCGCGCGGGCCACCACTTCGTCGTCCGACTTCGCCGCTTCCTTCTGCAGCTCGAGGAATTCGGGCGTGTCTTCGACCTTGGCCTGGATGTAGAGGACGACCGCGAACATGAGAACGCTGAGCAGGAACGGGATCCGCCAGCCCCAGGACAGGAACGCGGCGTCCGGCATCAGGCCGCTGGTGGCGACGAAGATCAGGTTCGAGATGATCACGGCCACCGGAACGCTGGTCTGGCCGAAGGTGCCGGCGAAGCCCCGGCGTTTCGGCCCGGCGGATTCGGTGAGCAGCAGGATGATGCCGCCCCACTGGCCGCCGGTCGCGAGTCCCTGGACGAAGCGCAGGATGACCAGCAGGATCGGGGCCAGCGGGCCGACGGCGGCCGCGGTCGGCAGGCAGCCGATCAGGAAGGTCGCCGCCCCCATCACCGCCAGGCAGGCGACGACCACCGGTTTGCGCCCGTACCGGTCCCCGAGGTGCCCGGCGAGCACGCCGCCGATCGGCCGGGCCACGAACCCCGCCCAGAACGTGCTGAAGGCGAGCAGGGTGCCGGTCAGCGCCGAGGAATGCGGGAAGAACACTTTGGGGAACACCAGCGCGGCCGCGGTGCCGTAGAGGAAGAAGTCGTACCACTCGATCGAGCTTCCGACGAGCCCGGCGGCCAGCAGCTTGCGGAAGGCCCGGGGCCGGGTTTTCGCCACGTCGGAGCCGGACTGGCCGTCGGGCTGGGTGAGCGGGATTGCCATGGGTGCCGCCTTCGTCGTTGAGCGCAGCCTGGTGATGGCGGTGATGCTAGGACGCCGTTACGCTGCCGATGAGGTGTGGACCACCCACTCCTCACGGCGGGCCGGTGGGCCTTTCGTCCACCCGATCGCGAGGAGGAGGGTGCCGTGACCGAGCCGGGTTCGCTCGCGCGGCGGCAGCGCGAACTGGCCTCGTTGTACGCGACCGTCAAGTCCCTCACCGCACTCGGCGGGCTGGACGAGGTCCTGCAGTCGATCGTCCACCACGCCCACGACCTGATCGGCACCGACTTCACCTACCTCTCGCTGGTCGGCGCGGACGGGAGGCTGTCGGCCCGCGCGTCGGACGGCACGATCTCCGCCGAGTTCCTCGCGGCGGCCATCCCGGCGACGGTGGGGCTCGGCGGCAAGGTGTTGGCCTCGCGGAGCCCCCACTGGGTGCGCGACTACGCGTCCTCGACGCTGATCCAGCACGACCCGGACTTCGACCGGCTGGTGGGGACCGAAGACCTGGTCGCGCTCCTCGGCGTCCCGCTGGTCATCCGGGGTGAGGCGGTGGGCGCGCTGTTCGCCGCGTACCGCTCCGAAAGGTCGTTCCAGGCCGACGAAATCGCGTTGCTGAACGCGTTCGCCGACCACGCCGCGGTCGCTCTCGACAACGCCCGGCTCTACGAAGCGAGCCGGACCGCGTTGCAGGAGCTGCAGGGCGCGTACCGGAAGATCGAACGGGCGCAGGCGATCCACGAAGCACTGACCGGGGTCGTGCTGGCCGGTGGCACTCCGGACGACGTCGCGCAGCTGCTCGCCGACCAGCTGGGCGGCCGCGTCACGCTCCTCGACCGCGCGGGCGAGATCGAGCTGGCCGGCCTCGTCGAAGAAGCGCGGCGCTCGGGGCGCTGCACGGTCGCCGCCGGCTTGAGTGTGGCGGCGATCCAGGCGGGCGACAGCTACCTGGGCGCGCTGGCGTGGCGCCGGGACGGCGTTCCGGACGACACCGACCTGCGCACGCTGGAGCGGGCCACCCACATCCTCGGGCTGCTCATCCTCAAGGAGCGGGCGGTCGCCGAGGCCGGCGAGCGGGTGAGCGGCGAGCTGCTGACCGAGCTGATGGTCGGCAGCCCGGGGATCAGCCCGGCCCAGCGCACCCGGGCCCGCGCCCGCGGCATCGACGCCGACCGCCTGGACCTGGTCGTCGTGGCGGACTCCCCCGCGGTGGCGCCGACGGACCTGGCCCGCCACCTGCACGACGTCGCCCGCGACCACGGCGGCCTGGCCGGCGAGCACCTGGGCCGGGCCACGATGCTGCTCCCCGCCGCCGACGGGGAAGAGCTGGTGGCGGAAGTCCACAGCAGACTCCGCCGCACGCTCGGCGCGCCGGTTCTGGTCGTCGGCGAGCGGGCGGCCGGCCACGACTGGTCCCGCGCGTTCTCCTTGGCGGGCCGCTGCGGCGCGGTGCTGCGGGCGCTCGGGCACACCGACACGGGCGCGACGACGCGGCAATACGCGTTGTACGCCATGGTGTTCGACGCCGAGCGCGCCGGGGAGCTCGACCGGTTCCTGGCCGGCTCCCTCGGCCCGTTGCTGGACTACGACCGGCAGCGCGGCACCGAGCTCGTGGAGACGCTCGGGGCGTACTACGACCACCGCGCGAACGTCGCGGCGACGGCGCGGGCGCTGCACGTCCACGTCAACACGCTGCTCAAGCGGCTGGACCGCGCGGGCGGCGTGCTCGGCTTCGACTGGCGGCAGGGCAACGATCTGGAGCTGCAGCTGGGCCTGCGCCTGCACCGGCTGCGCGCCGGGATCTCCTAGGCGATCCGCTGCGCCTCCCGCAGGTCGAGCTTGGAGAGCTTCCCGGTGCCCGTCTTCGGCAACGCGGGCATGAACACGAATTCGTCGGGCAGCCACCACTTCGCGACCAGCGGCGTCAGGTGCCGCAGGAGGTCGCCGGCCGTGGTCGCGCTGCCCTCGCGCAAGGCGACGTACGCGACGGGCCGTTCCATCCACCGCGGGTCCGGGCGGCCGATCACCGCCACCTCGACGACGTCGGGGTGCGCCGCGATCGCGGCCTCGAGCTCGACCGAGGAGATCCACTCGCCGCCGGACTTGATCAGGTCCTTGATCCGGTCCACCAGCCGCAGGTAGCCCTCGCCGTCGATGGTGGCCAGGTCGCCGGTGCGCAGCCAGCCGTCGGCGGTGAAGCTGCCGGGGGCGTCCACCCGGAAGTAGCCGCCGGCCACCCACGGGCCCGCGACCTGCAGCTCGCCGACGGCGCGGCCGTCGCACGGGAGCTCGTCGCCGGTCTCGACGTCGACGATCCGCACGTTCACCAGCGGCAGCGGCTGCCCCTGGGCGGCCCGCACGGTCACCTGTTCGTCCTCGGTCAGCCCCTGGTGCTGGGTACGCACACCGCCGATGACCCCGACCGGGCTGATCTCGGTCATCCCCCAGGAATGGGTGATGGGGACACCGATCGCGGCCCGGTAGGTCTCCGACAGTGCTGGGGGCACGGCGGAGCCGCCGCCGAGCAGGAACCGCGTCGCGCTCAGGTCGTACGCGCCCAGTTCGGGCGCGAGGCTGGTCCAGACCGTGGGGACGGCGCCGGCGACGGTCACCCGCTCGGCCGCCATCAACCCCAGCAGGTGCGCCGGTTCCGCCGACGCGCCGGGCAGCACCAGCGACGCCCCCGCCATCATCGCTCCGTAGGGCAGGCCCCACGCGTTGGCGTGGAACATCGGCACGATCGGCAGGACGACGTCGCTTTCGCAGAGCCCGATCAGGCCGGCGGCCTGGGTTCCCAGGCAGTGCAGGACCGTCGACCGGTGGCTGTAGAGCACGCCCTTGGGCGGCCCGGTCGTCCCCGAGGTGTAGCACAGCCCGGACGCGAGGTTCTCGTCCGCGAGCGTGAACGCGGCTTCGAACGAACCCGCGAAGGGCTCCGCGTCCGAGACCAGCGCGTCGTAGTCCAGGATCCGGGGATCCGCCGGGATCTCCTCGTCGGTGCCGTCGGGCAGCACCACCCAGTGCCGCACCTTCGGCAGCTTCCCGGCGCTCGGCCAGATGCGCGGGAGCAGCCCGCGGTCGACGAACACCACGTCGTCCTCGGCGTGGCCGACGATGTACTCGAGGTGCTCCGCCGAGAGCCGGATGTTGATCGAGTGCAGCACCCGCTTGGTGGCCGGCACGGCGAGGTAGAGCTCCAGGTGGCGGCGGGTGTTGCTCGCGAACGTCCCGACGCGCGCGCCTTCCGGGACGCCCAGGGCGGCCAGCGCCGCGGCGAGGCGGCGGACGTCGCCGAGCACGTCGGCGTACGTGCGCCGTTCGTCCGGCGTCACGATTTCCTTGTGCGCGAAGAGCCGCTCGGCCCGGTCCACGATGTGGGCGATGGTGAGCGGCCGCGGCTGCATCAGCCCGTCCATGATCGTCTCTTTCGGTCGTCGGTTTCCCCGGCAGGGCACGACCTTAAGCGCGGTCACGGGCGGGAGAAGAGGGCGGAAGATCCCACTCCTCCGCCCTCTCCGGTGTCGGCTACCTCCACTCAGCCGCACGTCCTCCCGTCTACGGTGAAGGCCGCCGGGTTGGTGTTGCTGCCGGTGTAGCTGCCGTTGAAGCCGATCGACGCCGACTGGCCCGGGGCCAGCGAACCGTTCCAGGGCAGGGACGCCGCGGTCACGTTCGCGCCCGACTGCGCCCAGGTCGCCGACCAGCCCTGCGTCACCTTCTGGGTGCCCGGGAAGGTGAAGCCCAGCTTCCAGCTCGTCCACGCCGTCGTGCCGGTGTTCTTCACCGTGACGGCCGCGGTGAACCCGCCGTTCCACGTGTTCGCCGCGTACGTCACCGCACAGCCGCCCGCCGGGGTCGCGGGCAGGGTCGTGAACTGCGCCGAAGGTGAGTCCGCGCTCGTCAGGCCCGCGCCGTTGCGAGCGACGACGACCACCTGGTACGCGGTCGACGGCGCGAGTCCCGTGAGCGTCGCCGTCGTACCGGGGACGGCGGCGAGGACCGTGCGGGCCGAACCCGCCACGCGGACCACGTCGTAGCTCTTGACGCCGCTTTCGGGGTCCGCGGCCGCCGGCCAGGTCACCGTGGCGCCGCCGCTCGTCACCGCGGACACGGCGGGGGTACCCGGCGCGGCGGGCGCCGTCGTGTCCACAGTGGACGACGTCTTCTCCGCGACCCAGCCGGACAGCCAGGCCAGCGCGGAGTTCCAGTTGATCGCGACCTCGTTCACCGAGTACGCCTGGATGTCGTCGACGAAGCAGCGCTGCGGCGCGCACCCGGCGAGCAGCCGGGCCGCGGTCGGGTCCTGCAGGCCGCTGTTGGGCCCACCCGACAGCGCGCCGGGCGGAGCGGTCGGCAGTGACGCGTCCAGCTCGTGCGCCCAGAACCGGTGGTGCACGTTGCGCACCGGCTGGTCGCCGTGGCCGGCGACGTAGGAGTAGTTCGCGGGGTTGCGGCCGAGCAGGTAGTCCATGGCCGCGAACGCGCCGTCGCGGTACTTGTCCTGCTTGGTGAAGTCGTACGCCAGCGCGAGCACGACACCGTTGTTGGCCACCAGGCCGTTGGAACCCCATTCGTACGTGCCGTCGGCCGTCCGGTACGGCGCCGGGTAGCCCATGGTCGCCAGCTGCGCCAGGTGGCTGTCCGCGGTCGTGGTGATCGCCGTCCTGGTCGCGGCGACGTCCGCCGCGGGCAGGTCGGTGGGCACCAGGGCCAGCGTGATGTCGCCGAGCGCGCCCGTCGACGCCCAGTCGAAGCCGTGCGTGGTGAAGCTCTTCCCGCGGTAGAGCGACGAGCCGGTGACGTCGGTGCGGTACGCGCTCTTGCCGGTGGTGGCGAACAGTTCCGCGGCGGCCCAGTAGAACTCGTCGGTCACGGTGCTGTCGCTGTAGGTGCCGCCGCCGGTGCCGTCGTTCGGGTCGGCCAGGACGTTCGGGTTCGCTTTCGCCGCCGCGTAAGCCTTCTCGGCCGCGGCCAGCAGCTTCGCCGAGTACGCCGGGTCGATCGTCGCCCACGACCGGGACGCCTGCGCGGCCACCGCGGCCATGTTCAGCGTCGCCGCCGTGCTCGGTGCGGACAGCCGGCGCGGCTGGCTGTCCTGGTCGGGCCGGGTCGGCAGGGCCGTCCACTGCGCGTCGTGGATCTTGTGGTGCACCATGCCGGCGTTCGGTTTGCCGTCCGGCACCTGCATCGAGAGCAGGAAGTCGACTTCCCAGCGGGCTTCGTCGAGGATGTCCGGCACCCCGTTGGCGCGCTCCGGGATCGCCAGCTTGCCGTCGCCGAAGGCGCTCGCGTCACCGAGGCGCACCGCGCGCTCGTACTCGTCGAGCAGCTGCCACGCGGCGATGCCGCCGTTGACGACGTACTTGCCGTGGTCGCCGGCGTCGTACCAGCCGCCGCGCACGTCGAGGGTGTAGCCGCAGTTCAGGTCCGACCGGCAGGGGACGTTGTCGTCACCTTGGTTCGGCGCCACGTTGACGTGCCCGGCGGGCCGCGCGTAGCCGGCACCGACGTAGGCGGCGTCGATCGCGATCCCGCTGCGCTGGTGGTAGAAGAACGCGAGCGAGTCGTACCTCAGCTTCTCCGGTCCGGCGGTGGAGATGTCGAACGGAAAGCTGGTCTCGGACCCGACGCTGAGCGTGTAGCCGGTGCCGGCGGTGTCGTAGGCGGAGAAATCGATCTCGTGCACGTTCTCGCCGGAGGCCGCGTCCGCGCCCCGCGGCCTGGTCTGGCCGGTCGCCACGGCGGTGCCGGCGGCGTTCTTCAGCGTCCAGGTCTGCGCGGTCGTCGAGTCGCTGATCAGCGTGGCCCGTTTGGGCAGGCCGGGCGCGTAGCTCTCCTGGTTGACGCGGATGCCGCTGGTCGGCGGCAGGCCACCGGGCGGGACGACGCCGCCGATGAGCGAGATGTTGTCCAGGCACACGGTGTTCGCGGCGGCCTGGCCACCGAACCAGAACGCCAGCTGCCCGTTGCCCGCGGCGGGAAAGTCCAAAGTGGACGTGAAAGTTACACTGAAGTGCTGGGTCGAGGGCGTCACCGTCAGGTCGGTCCGCGAGATCTGCCGGTAGGGCGAAACGGCTTCGCCCGCGACGGCGGAGATCTGCTGGGCGGTCGTCGCGTGCGCGTCGAACGTCAGGGTGTACTGCTGCCCCGCCTCGAACGGCACCCCGTTCTGGCCGGCCAGGGCGTCGTAGCCGTTGGCCGTGCCGCCGGGGACGTCGGCGCAGAACTCCCCCGCGGTGACGTGGCCGGTCGTGCCCGACCCGGCCCACCACGGGTCGAGTGTGCCACTGGAGAACGTACCGTTGAGCAGGCGCTCGTAGTCCGCGGCGGACGCGGGCGCGGTACCTCCCGCCAGCCCGAGCGCCACCGCGACCAGCAGGGCCGGTCCGGCCCGCAGCTTTCTTGCCCGCATTCGCCATCTCCTCGTCTTCGTCGGCGTACTGATGGTGATCCGGACTGAGAGCGCTCCCAGCCGACGGTAACCGCTGCCCCGCGCGATTGGCAATCGCGGCGAAACTTTCGCGGGGTGCCCGTGAATTGATCACCGCTCGGGTCTTTGCTCGTCGGTTCCCGTGTGGTTTCATCGGAACCGGTACGAGCTGAGAGCGCTCCCAGAAGCGTTCCCCACGACGAGGTGGAGGCGGCACGTGAAACTGAAGCACGCCCTGTCCGCGGTAGCACTGTTCACGGCCGGCCTGCTGGCCCCGGTCGTCGGCACGGCGCCTGCCGCCCACGCGGACACCCTGATCTGCGACCAGTACGGCTCGACCACGATCGGCGGCCGGTACGTGGTCATGAACAACCGGTGGGGCAGCAGCGCCCAGCAGTGCATCAACGTCACGGGCAGCGGGTTCCGGATCCAGACCCAGCAGGGCTCGACCAGCGGCGGAGCCCCGCTGTCGTACCCGGCGGTCTACCTGGGCTGCCACTACGGCAACTGCTCCCCCGGCTCCCCCCTGCCGCGGCAGCTGAGCCGGATCGGCAGCGCGCCCTCCTCGATCTCCTACACCTACGTCGGCGGCTCGACCTTCGACGCCTCCTACGACATCTGGATGGACCCGACCGCGAAGACGAACGGGGTCAACCAGATGGAGCTGATGATCTGGTTCAACCGGGTCGGCGGCGTGCAGCCGGTCGGCGGCCGGGTCGGCACGACGACCATCGGCGGCCGGGGCTGGGAAGTGTGGCAGGGCAACAACGGCGGCAACGACGTGGTGTCCTACGTGGCCCAGTCCGCCATTTCGGGCTGGTCGTTCAACGTCATGGACTTCGTGAACGACGTCGACAACCGCACCCGGGTCGACCGGTCCTGGTACCTGACCAGCATCCAGGCCGGGTTCGAGCCGTGGAGCGGCGGCGTCGGCCTCGCGGTCAACTCCTTCTCGGCTTCCATCGGTTGAGGTGGGATCATGAAAACCGCATCGCGCGCAGCGCTCGCATCGTCGTTCCTGGCCGTGTCGCTCGGGATTTCGCTGGTGCTCGCCACCTCGGCCGGGGCGGCCTCGACGCTCGGCGCCTCGGCCGCCCAGACCGGCCGGTACTTCGGCACCGCCGTCTCGGCCGGGAAGCTCGGGGACTCCACCTACGTCGGCATCCTCGACCGTGAATTCTCGATGGTCACGCCGGAAAACGAGATGAAGTGGGACGCGACCGAGCCCAACCAGGGCCAGTTCTCCTACTCCGGCGGCGACCGCATCCTGAACCAGGCGGTCAGCACCGGCAAACGGGTCCGCGGCCACGCTCTGTTGTGGCACCAGCAGCAACCGGGCTGGGCCCAGGGGCTCAGCGGGTCCGCGCTGCGCCAGGCCGCGATCAACCACGTCACCCAGGTCGCCACCCACTACAAGGGCAAGATCTACGCCTGGGACGTCGTGAACGAAGCCTTCGCCGACGGCGGGAGCGGCGGACGGCGGGACTCGAACCTGCAGCGCACCGGCAACGACTGGATCGAAGCCGCGTTCCGCGCGGCGCGGGCGGCCGACCCCGGCGCGAAGCTCTGCTACAACGACTACAACACCGACGGCGTCAACGCGAAGAGCACCGGCGTCTACACCATGGTGCAGGACTTCAAGGCCCGCGGTGTGCCGATCGACTGCGTCGGCTTCCAGTCGCACCTCAGCAACTCGGCGCCGGGCGACTACCAGGCCAACCTGCAGCGGTTCGCGAGCCTCGGCGTCGAGGTCCAGATCACCGAGCTGGACATCTCCGGGTCGAACCAGGCCGCGGTCTACGGCACGGTCACCCGGGCCTGCCTGGCCGTTTCCCGCTGCGCCGGGATCACGGTGTGGGGCATCCGCGACACCGACTCGTGGCGCACCGGTGAGAACCCCTTGTTGTTCGACGGCAACGGGAACAAGAAGGCCGCGTACACCAGCGTCCTCGACGCGCTGAACGCCGGCGGCACCACCACCACGCCGACGACACCCACCACCCCGACGACCCCGACGACCCCGACCACGCCGACGACACCCACGACCCCGGTGCCGAGCGGCTGCAGCAGTTCGGTGTCGCTCAACTCGTGGAACGGCGGATTCGTGGCCACCGTGCGGGTTACGGCCGGGTCGAGTGCCCTCAGCGGCTGGTCGGTGACGACGAACCTGCCGGCGGGCGCGGCCGTCACCAACGGCTGGAGCGCCACCAACAGTGGCACCAGCGGTGCGGTGACCTGGACCAACGTGAGCTACAACGGCAGCGTCGCGGCCGGTCAGTCCACCGAGTTCGGCTTCCAGGGCACCGGCAGCGCCGAGGGCGTCACGGCAACCTGCGCGGCCCGCTGATCCACCATTTCCGCGAGGGGCTCAGGCCGCCCGGCTCAGGCTCGAAGTCACCACCGGGCCGGGCGCGCCGAGCTTCTCGCCCTTGCGGTACCCGCCGAAGATCAGCCCCAGCACCACGATGACGACGACGATCACCAGGATCCACAGCCACACGGACTTGCGCACACCGGACACGGTACCGCCGCACCCGCTTGACCGCGCGCCGGCCTGGGTAACCTTCCGGCATGGGTGCTTGGGGCAAGCGGCTGGTCGCGGCCGGGGTGGCAGTGGTGCTTTTGGCGGTGGCGGTGCTGGTCGCGTCGGCGGTGCACCTGTTACCCCAGTTGCGCAACCCGTTCGCCGAGAAGACCGAGGAGCGCTCGGGTCCGGTGCTGCTGCAGTCGATCGTCGAGCTGTCCCGCTACGAGGCGGCGAGCGGGTCGTTCCAGGTGATCGTCGACATCACGACGAGCTCGATCCTGCCGAGCTTCCTCGCGGGCAGCGACACGATGTTCGTCGGCGTCGGCACGGACAACGCGTATGTGGACTTCTCGCGGCTGAAGGGCGACGCGGTCAAGGTCTCCGACGACCGCCTGTCGGCGACGATCACGCTGGGCCACGCCCAGCTGGAACCGGCGACCCTGGACGTCAAGGAGTCCTATGTGTACGCCCAGCAGCAGGGTCTCTTCACGCGGATCAGCGACTTCCTGAACGGCAACCCGAATTCGCAGCAGGCAGTCTACGAACTGGCCCAGAAAAAGATCCAGGAGGCGGCGGGCAAGAGCACGCTGGTGGCCGACGCGGAGCGGAACACGAAGACGATGCTGGTCGGCCTGCTGCAGTCGCTCGGGTTCAAGAACATCACGGTGACCTACGCGGACAACGCGACCGGCTGACCGGTCACGCGATTTGCGACCTGCAAATTGCAGATCCGCGACAGCCGATTCCGTGCGGAAAAGGAATCGCCGGCCCGCTCACCTTGTGTGAGAAGAATCCACGGCGACCCGGCAGAATTACCGCCGCGAACCGTGTTCAAGTTGCTCCGAACAGTCGTACGGGAAGCCCTCGCGAACACATAACGTCACATGCCTTCGCAAGCGAAAGGGCCCCTTTTCCATGACGATCGAACTGGCGTTGAAAGAAGCGATGTCCATTCCCGGCGCCCTCGGCGCGACGCTCGTCGACTACGACAGCGGAATGTCGCTCGGCTCGGCGGGTGGTGGCGAGTGGCTCGACCTGGACGTCGCCGCCGCCGGCAACACCGAGGTCGTCCGCGCGAAGCTGCGGGTGATGGCTTCGCTCGGGCTCGACGACGCCATCGAGGACATCCTCATCACGCTGCACCGCCAGTACCACCTGATCCGGCCCCTGACCGCGCGCGGGAACTCGACGTTGTTCCTGTACCTGGCGCTGGACCGCGAACGCGCGAACCTCGCGCTCGCCCGGCACAGCCTCAAGCGCATCGAGTCCAGTCTCTCCGTATGAAGGCTGCCGACACCTACGGTCAGTACCCCGGCGGCCCGCTGCCGATCCGCCGGCCGTCCGCGGAGGCCGGCCCGCCGCCCGACCCGGCGGTGGCGAGCCCGCCGCCCGACCGGAGCCAGACGCTGGAGGCGCTGCGCCGGATCCGCGGCCAGGTCGACCAGGTTGCCGGGCTGCTCGTGGCCACCTACGACGGACTGGTCCTGGCCAACGACAACGACGGCATCGAGCCGGACAGCGTCGCCGCCATGTCGGCCGCGGCCGTCGGGCTCGCCACGCAGTTCGCCGCCCAGGCCAAGATCGGCGAGTCCCGGTCCGCGATGTTCGAAGGCAGCTCCGGTTACGTCTGCGTCTTCCCCGTCGAGTCGTCGCTCCTGCTCGTCGTGTTCGGCGAGCCGGACATCACGATGGGGCTGTTCACGCTGGCCGCCAAGCAAGCGCTGTCCCTGCTGCGCCAGGCCACCCCGCCGAAGGCCACGCGCCGGGCTCAGTGAGCCGCGCGGGGATCCCGGGCCGGAGCCCGGGATCCCCGCCGGGTCAGCCGGCCGACATCCGTTCCCGCAGGCTGCGGGGCCGCATGTCGGTCCACACCTCGTCCACGTGGTCCATGCACTCCTGGCGGGTCCCCCGCGTGCCGTCGGGGTGCCAGCCGGCGGGTACCTCCTTGTCCGCCGGCCAGAGGGAGTACTGGCCCTCGTCGTTGAGCAGGACCTGGTAGGTGGTGTTCTCGTCCATCAGGACTCCTCGGTGTTGACGGTTTCGGCATCGGACACAGCGGGGAAGCCGCGCAGGGTGCGGCTGAACGTGGTCAGCACGGTGACCACGGCGATCGCCCCGGCGCAGCCGAGCACGGCGGCGGCGTCGGGGAGGAGGTCGACGAGCCAGCCGCCCAGCGCCGGGCCGAGCGCCGCGGCCAGCCCGCCCGTCACGCCCATCACGCCGCCGAGGCGGCCGCGCAGCTCGTCGGGTGTGTAGAGCAGCTGGTAGGTGTTGATGGTCGTGTTCGCCGCCGGCGCCAGGAACGCCATCGCCGCGAACAGCAGGCCCATCAGGTAGCCGTCGTGCACGAACACCGCCAGCGGCGTGAGCAGCGTCAGCCCCCAGAACACGCCGATGATCAGCGGGTACGGGCCCAGCCGGCGGTGCAGGTACGGCGCGGCCAGCGCCCCCGCGATGCCGCCGGCGCCGAGCATCGCGGCCATCACGCCGATCTCGCCGGGCGGCACGCCGCGTTCGTTCGCCAGCACGATGATCACCAGGTAGTACGCCGCGAAGAACAGGTTCAGGACGATCGCGCACACCGCCGTGACGCGCACGCGCGGCTGCTGCCAGACCCAGCGCAGTCCTTCGACGATCTCGCGGCCCAGGTGCGCGGGCGGGCGGTCCGCCGCCGGTCCGGGCCGCGCGGGCAGGCGGACGAACACCAGCGACACGAACGCGACCACGTGCGCGACGACGTCGAAGACGAACGGCACGAACCGGCCCAGCGCGAACAGGAACCCGCCGAGCGCGGTGCCCGACAGCTGGCCGGCGCTGGTGCGCGCCGCGTTCAGCGCCACCGCCGACGGGACCTGCTCGGTGCTCACCAGCCGCGGCAGGCTGGCTTCCTCGGCGGGCTCGAACAACGCCCGGCACAGTCCCATCAGGACGGCGACGACGACGAGCTGCGCCACGCCGGCCACGCCCCACCACACCGCGAGCACCAGGCTCGCCGCCCCGAGCGCCTGCACCGCCTCGCAGCCGAGCATGATCCGCTTGCGCGGCCAGCGGTCCACCAGCGCACCGGCCGGCAGCCCGGCGACCAGCTGGGCGATCGCGACCGCGCCCAGCACCAGCCCGGACTGCGCGGCCGAGCCCGTGATCGCCAGCACCAGCAACGGGAACGCGATCGTCGTCGTGCTGAACCCGGCCTCGGACACGACTTGGCCGCTCCACAGCAGGCGGTAGTCCCGGTTGCGGGACAGCTTCTCCTTGGCCGGCGCGCTCACGCCTCCTCCCCGCGGCAGTCGGCGGCGATGCTCCGCAGTGCTTCGGCGAAGCCGGCGGCGACGGCCTCGACCGTCGCGCGGTCGTGCCGGTCCGGCCGGAAGAACCAGGTGAACTCCAGCCGGCCGTCCCGCACGCCGCCGACGACTTCCAGCAGGTGCGCCGGCACGTTCGCCGGGTCCTGCTCGCGGCCGATCGGCGGGTGCGACGCGCGGAAGAGCCCGTCGCCGCCGCCCGTGCCGTCGCCCTGGCCGAGGTAGTTGAACGCCAGCTGCGGGGCGTTCGCGCCCAGCTCCGGGAACCGGTAGGAGCGCAGCACGCCGTGGCCGAACCCGTTGCCCGGCACCGCCCGCAGCTGCCGCCGCACGGACTTGACCAGCGCGCGCCAGCCCGCGTCCGGGTCGATCGTCAGCCCGACCGGGAACAGCGTGGTGAACCAGCCGACCGTCCGGGACAGGTCCACGCCGTCGAAGACCTCCTCGCGCCCGTGCCCTTCCAGGTCGATCGCGACCGCGTCGTGCCCGGTCCAGCGGCCGACCGCCCAGGCGAGCGCGCTGAGCAGCACGTCGTTGATCCGCGTCCGGTACGCGCCGGGCGCCAGGTGCAGCAGGGCGTCGGTGTCGCGCTCGCCGACCTCGACCGGTACCGACTCGACCGCGGCCGTCCCGTCACCGGTGTGGTCGAGCGGAAGCGCGCGGCCGGGCAGTTCCCGCGCCCAGAACTCGCGCTGGTCGTCCAGGCCGCCGCCTTCGGCGAACTCCCGCAGCCGCCGGGCCCAGTCGCGGAAGGACGTCGTCTTCGGGCCGAGGTCCGCCTTCTCCCCCGCCTGGATCTGCCCGTAGGCCCGCTCGAGGTCCTCCACGAGGATGCTCCACGACACCGCGTCGACGACCAGGTGGTGCGCCGCCAGGAAGAGCCGGTCCGGCTCGAACAGCACCGCCCGCAGTTGCGGCGGCCGGGCGAGGTCGAAGCTCGCGTGCACCTCGTCGGCGACGGCCTCGGGGTCCGAAGTGGACAGTATCCGCAGCGGGACGGCCGCTTCCGGCGCGTCATTGTGCTGCCGCCACTGCCCGCCGTCCCGGGTGAACCGCAGGCGCAGGGCGTCGTGGTGGGCGACGACCGCGTCGAGCGCCTGCTGCAGCGCCTCTTCGTTCGGGGGCCCGGCCAGTTCGAGCAGCACGGATTGGGTGAAGTGGGCCGGGTTCGCCGGCTCGGCGTCGAGGAACCACCGCTGGATCGGCGTGAGCGGCACCTCGCCGACCACGGCTTCGTGCTGTGCCCGGTCTTCGCCGGCCGCGGTGACCACGGTCGCCAGCGACGCCACGGTCTGGTGGGCGAACAGGTCCTTCGAGCGCATCCGCAGTCCCGCCAGCCGGGCGCGGTGCACGACCTGGATGCTGAGGATCGAATCCCCGCCCAGCTCGAAGAAGTTGTCGCGCGCACCGACGCGTTCGCGGCCCAGCACCTCGGCCCAGACGGCGGCCAGCGCCGTCTCGACCGGCCCGGCCGGCTCGACGTACCGGTGTTCTTCGGCGTCGGCGTCCGGCAGCGCGGCCCGGTCCAGTTTTCCGTTGCGGGTCACCGGAAGGGCGTCCAGCGCGACGATCGCCGACGGCACCATGTAGTCGGGCAGCGACCGGCCGAGGAACTCGCGCAGGTCCGGTTCGGCGTCCGGTACGACGTAGGCGATCAGCCGCCCGTCCCGGGCGAGCACGGCCGCGTCGGTGACGGCGGGGTGCGCCCGCAGCGCGGCCTCGATCTCGCCGGGTTCGACGCGGTGGCCGCGGATCTTGACCTGCTCGTCGGCCCGGCCGTGGTACACGAGCTCGCCGTCCGGTCGCCGGGTCACCCGGTCGCCGGAGCGGTACATCCGCTCCCCCGGCGGCCCGAACGGGCAGGCGACGAACCGCGACGCCGTCAGCCCGGGCCGGTCGAGGTAGCCGCGGGCGAGCCCGTCGCCGGCGATGTACAGCTCGCCGGGGATGCCCGGCGGCACCGGGTTCAGCCCGGCGTCGAGCACGTAGAGCCGGGTGTTGCGGATCGGGTGCCCGATCGGGACCGGCCCGGCGGGGACCGCGTCCCCGGGTTCGACGCGGTACTCCATGCAGCCGACCGTCGTCTCGGTCGGCCCGTACTCGTTGACCACGGTCGCGCCCGGGTGCGCCCGGCGCCACCGGTCCAGCACGTCGCCGAGCAGCTGCTCGCCGCCGACGACGAGGTCCCGCGGGTCGCCCGCCAGGACGGGCAGGTGACTGGGCGTCGCCTTGAGGAACGTGCACGGCACCGGCTCGGCCTCCAGGACGTCGGCGACCCGGATGTGGCCACCGGCCAGGAGCGGGCCGAACAACGTCGTGACGGTGAGGTCGAACGACACCGAGGAGTGCAGCACACCGGCGCCGCCCAGGCCCGGGTAGGCGTCGACGGCCCAGCGCAGGTAGTTCGCCACCGCGCGGTGGCTCACGACCACGCCCTTGGGCCGGCCGGTCGAGCCGGAGGTGTAGACGACGTACGCCGGGTGCTCCGGGTCGATGGCCGCTTCCGGTGCGTGGTCCGGGAAACCGGGCGCGTCGACGTCGTCGAGCACGCAGACGGGGCGGGCGTCTTCGAGCAGGTAGGCGATCCGGTCGGCCGGGTAGCCGGGGTCGATCGGGACGTAGGCCGCCCCGGTCTTGAGCACCGCCAGCACCGCGACCAGCAGGTCCGCCGACCGCGGCAGCAGCACCCCGACCCGCGTCTCCGGGCCGGCTCCGGCGGCGATCAGCCGGTGCGCGAGCCGGTTCGCGCGCACGTCCAGTTCGCGGTGGCTGAGCGAGACCCGGTCGTCGGACACGGCGACGGCGTCGGAGTCGTGACGCAGCAGCGCGGGCAGGGTGACGTCCGGCCGCGGCTCCCGCGGGGCCGCGGCCAGCACGGCTTCGCGTTCGCCGGGCAGGAACAGCGAGAGGTCGCCGACGGGCCGGTCCGGGTCCGCCGCGGCTTCGGTCAGCAGGACCCGCAGCCGCGCGGCCACCCGCTCGATCGTGGCCGCGTCGAACAGGCCGGTGCTGTAGTTGATCGCACCGCGCAGCGCGCCCCCGTGTTCCTCGAACTGCACGAGCAGGTCGAAGGTCGCGGTCGTCATCGGCAGCGCGAGCTCCTCGGCGGCGAGGGTGCCGCCGTCCGGCTCGTCGCCGGTGTTCTGCAGCGCCACCATCACCTGGAACAGCGGGGTCCGGCTCGAGTCGCGGACCGGCTGCACCGCGTCCACCACGCGCTCGAACGGGACGTCCTGGTGGGCGAAGGCGTCCAGCACGGTGGCCCGCACCTCACCGAGGAACTCGCGGAACGGCCGTTTCGCGTCCACAGTGGACCGCAAGACGAGGGTGTTGACGAAGAACCCGACGAGGCGCTCCAGTTCGGGCCGCTCCCGGCCGGCGGTGACCGTGCCGACCGCGACGTCCTCCTGGCCCGCCCACCGGGCGAGCAGCACCTGGCAGGCGGCGACCAGCGTCATGAACAGCGTGCCGTCGCCCTCGCCCGCCAGCTCCTTGAGCCGCGCGGTGACCTCGGCGGGCACGGTGAACTCGACCCAGTCGCCCTCGGTGGTGCGCACGGGCGGGCGCGGGCGGTCGGTCGGCAGCTCGAGCGGCGCCACGCCGTCGAGGCGCTCGCGCCAGTGGCCGAGCTGCTCGGCGAGCACCGGGCCGTCGAGGGATTCCCGTTGCCACACGGCGAAATCGGCGTACTGCACGGGCAGTCCGGGCAGGTCCGGTTCGCCGCCCCGGGTGAACGCGGTGTAGCAGGCGTCCAGCTCGGAAGTCAGCACGCCGGAGGACCAGCCGTCGGTGACGATGTGGTGCAGCGCCAGGAGCAGGACGTGCTCGCCGGCCGCCCGGCGGAACAGGCGGGCCCGCAGCAGCGGCCCGGTGCGCAGGTCGAACGGCTTCCGCAGCTCGCTTTCGAGGGCCTCTTCGCTGAAGTTCCCGACCGGCAGCTCGACGTCGTACGGCTCGTGGACGAGCTGGACGCCGTGGCCGTCGACGGTCGCGAACGTCGTCCGCAACGACTCGTGCCGGGCGACGACGGCGGTCAGTGCCCGGCGCAGCGCGGTCACGTCGAGGTCGCCGCGCAGCAGCAGCGCCGTCGGCGACACGTACTCGGTGCTGCCCGGTTCGAACTCGTCGAGGAACCAGAGCCGTTGCTGGGCGAAGGAAAGCGGCAGGGCGCCGTCTCGCGGCACGGCCGGGATCGGCCGGGCGGTGGCCCGCGCGGCGGGCAGCGCGACGGGCAGCGCGGCGGCGAACCGTTCGAGCGTGGGCGCGGTGAACAAGGCGCGCGGCGAGACCTCCATGCCGAACTCCGCGCGGACGCGGGAGGTGATCCGCATGCTGCTGATCGAGTCGCCGCCGAGCTCGAAGAAGCTGTCGGTGCGCCCGACGCGCCCGACGCGCAGCACGTCGGCCCAGATCGCGGCGAGCCGGAGTTCGGCGGGCGTTTCGGGGGCGACGTACTCGGCTTCGGCGTCCCGGTCGGGTGCGGGCAGCGCGGTCCGGTCGATCTTCCCGTTGCGGTTCAACGGGATCGCGGTCAGGGCCACGAACGCCGACGGCACGAGGTGCTCCGGCAGGCGGCCGCGCAGCCAGGTCCGCAGGTCGCGGGTTTCGCCGACGACGTAGGCGACGAGCCGGCCGTCGCGGGCCACGACCGTCGTGTCGGTGACCGCCGGGTGCTGCCGCAGCGCCGCCTCGATCTCGCCCGGTTCGACGCGGAAGCCGCGGATCTTGACCTGGTCGTCGACGCGGCCGAGGTAGTCCAGCCGCCCGTCGGTGCCCCGGCGCACGCGGTCGCCGGTCCGGTACATCCGGGATCCCGGCGGTCCGAAGGGGTCGGCGACGAACCGCTCGGCGGTCAGGCCCGGCCGGTTCAGGTAGCCGCGGGCCAGCTGGGGACCGGCGAGGAACAGCTCCCCCGCCACGCCGGCGGGGACCGGGTGGCCCGCCGCGTCCAGCACGTGGGCCGAGAGGTTGGCCAGGGGCCGCCCGATCGACGGCCGGTCGCCGGTGACGGGGGCGTGCGTCGCGTCGACGGTCACCTCGGTCGGGCCGTAGTAGTTGTGGGCGGTGACACCGGAACCGGCCAGCTCCCGCCAGAGCGCCTCGCCGGTCGCCTCGCCGCCGACGAGCACGGTGGCGGGCCGGTGGTCTCCTTGCAGGAGCCCCGCGGCCAGGAGCTGGTGCAGGTAGGTCGGGGTGAGGTCGAGCAGGTCGATCCGGTGGTCGCGGACGTACCGGACGGCGGCGTGCGGGTCGAGCCGGGTGTCGTCGTCCATGACGTGCAGCTCGTGGCCCTCGACCAGGGCGAGCAGGGGTTCCCAGGAGGTGTCGAAGGAGAACGACGCGGTGAGCGCGGCCCGGGTCCGGGGCCCGCCGAGGAAGACGCCGCGGTGGTTCGCGAGCAGGTTCATCAGCCCGCGGTGCTCGACGAGCACGCCTTTCGGCCGGCCGGTGGAGCCGGAGGTGTAGAGGACGTAGGCGGTGTTCGCGGGCCCGGGCCGGGTCGCGGCGACCGCGTCCGATGCGGGCGGCGGCTCCGCTCCGTCCAGCACCACCACCGGGCGCGCGTCCTCGAGCAGCATCCGCACCCGGTCGTCCGGCAGCCCGGGATCGACCGGCAGGTACGCCGCCCCCGCCTTGAACGCCGCCAGGATCGCGATGACCGCCTCCGCCGAGCGCGGCAGCCGGATCGCCACCACCCGCTCGGGTCCGGCCCCCGCGGCCGTCAACCGGCGGGCCAGCTCGGCGGCCCGTGCGTCGAGTTCGGCGAAGCTCAGCCGCGTGTCGCGGAAGACGAGCGCGGTCTCGTGCGGGCTCCGCGCGACCGTCGCCTCGAAAGCGTCCAAGACCGTGCCCGCCGGGACGTCGAGCGCGGCACCCACCCCGGCTTCGATCAGCTCCGGCCGCTCTTCTGGCGCCGACAGGGACAGCTCCCCCACCCGGCGGTCCGGACCGGCGGCCATGGACCGCACGAGGTGGGCGAGCTGCCCGGCCAGCCGCCGGACCGTCGGCTCGTCGAACAGCCGCGGGTCGTAGGACAGCTCGAGGCCGAGCCGGTCGTGCAGGAAGGCGGTCAGGTTCAGCGGGTAGCTGGTGGTGTCGAGCGAGCTGACGTCCAGCACCCGCACGCCGTCCGCTCCGCTCTCTTCGATCGGGTAGTTCTCGAAGACCACCACGCTGTCGAACAGCGCCGTGCCCGCCGGGACCGCGGTGAACGCCTGCAGCCGCGAGAGCGCGAGGAAGTCGTAGCGCCGGGCTTCGGCCTGCCGGGCCTGGATCGCGCGCAGCCATCCGGCGATCGACAGTCCGTTGTGGATTTCCACGCGGGTCGGCATGGTGTTGATGAACATGCCGATCATGGCCTCGACCCCGGGCAGCTCGGCCGGCCGCCCGGAGACCGTAATGCCGAACAGGACGTCGGATTCGCCGCTGTGGCGGGCCAGCAGCAGCGCCCACGCGCCCTGGACGACCGAGTTCACGGTCAGCGCGGCCGCCTTCGCCACTTCCCGCAACCGGGCCGACTCCGAAGCGGACAGCTCGACGCGGACCTCGGCGGCCGACTCGGCGCGGTGGGCCTCCTGGGGACGGCGGTCGTACGGCAACGGCGTGGGGGCCGCGAAGCCGCCGAGCGCCGTCTGCCAGTGCCGTTCGGCTTCGGCGTGGTCCTGCGCCGCCAGCCAGGCGAGGTAGTCGCGGAACGGCCGGCGCGGGGCCAGTTCGGCGGTCCGGCCGCCGGCGATCGCCGCGTACTGCTCGGCCACCTCGCCGAAGACCTGGGCCGTGCTCCAGCCGTCGAGCAGGACGTGGTGCGACGTCCAGACCAGCTGGACCTCGTCGTCGGCGACGCGGGCGATTTCCAGGCGCATCAACGGCGGCGCCGTCAGGTCCATGCCGGCGACCTGGTCGGCTCGGAGCAGCTCTTCGAGCGCGGTCTCCTGGCCGGCCGGGGTGCGGTCGCGCCAGTCGTGCTGCCCGACCGGGACGCGGACGTGCCGGTGGACGCGCTGGAGCGGCTCGTCGACGCCGTCCCAGACCATGCTGCTGCGCAGGATCGGCGTCCGGTCCACCACGCGTTGCCACGCTTCGGCGAGCGCGCGCGGGTCGCGGACGCCGGCCAGCCGCAGGCGGAACTGGTCGAAGTACGCGCTCGAATCGCGGTCGACCAGGCTGTGGAACACCATCCCGGCCTGCAGCGGCGTGAGCGGATAGAGGTCCTCGACGTCGCGGCCGTCGCCGGCCAGCCGGTCGACGGTGCCCTGGTCGAGCCGGGCCAGCGGGAAGTCGGACGGAGTGCGGCCACCGGCGCCGGCGCAGTGGTCCACCACCTCGGCCAGGGCTTCGACCAGCTGCGAAGCAAGTGCGCGGACGGTGGTCTCGTCGTGCACTTCGGCGGAGTACTCCCAGGTGAAGTGCAGCTCGCCGGCTTCGACGACGCCGACGACGTCGAGCAGGTACGGCCGGGGGCCGTCGGGGTCGCTGTCGTGCCCGAGGGGCTCGCCGCGGCCGGAGTACCAGCCGTCGCCGTCGACGTCCCAGCGGCCGTGGTAGTTGAAGGAGATCTTCGGGGCGGGGTCGTCGCGCAGCGCGGCACCGGGCGCGTCCGGCGGGCTCAGGTACCGCAGGGCTTCGTAGCCGGCACCCTTGTCCGGCACGGCGCGCAGCTGCTCCTTGACCGCCTTGAGGACGTCACCCCAGTCCCCGTCGGGCACCGTGAGGACCAGCGGGTACTGGGCGGTGAACCAGCCGATCGTCCGGGACAGGTCCAGCGGCGCCGCGATTTCCTCGCGGCCGTGGCCTTCCACCGCGACGACGACGCGGGACCGGCCCGTCCAGCGGGCGAGCACCCGGCCGAGGGCGCTGAGCAGCACGTCGTTGACCTCGGTGCGGTACGCCGCCGGCACGTCGCGCAGGAGCGCGGCGGTCTCGGCCCGGCCAAGTGACACCGAGACCGCGCGCGCCGACTTCGCGCGGTTGCGGCCGGGGTGGTCGACCGGGAGGTCCGTCCGCGCACCGCGGAGGGCAGTTTCCCAATACGCGGTGTGCTTGTCGAGGCGTCCCATTTTCACGTGCTCGGTCAGCGACCGGGCCCAGTGGGTGAACGAGCTGCCCACCGGTTCCAGCGCTTCGCCGTGGTAGGCGCGGTCGAGGTCACCGAGCAGGACGCGCCAGGAGACACCGTCCATGACGAGGTGGTGGGCGGTCAGGAACAGCTGGGGCGCGCGGTCGGCGAAGGTGAAGAGCACCACCCGCCAGACCGGGCCGTTCGCGATGTCCAAGGACGTCTGCGCGCGGATGGCTTCGGCGTGCATCGCGGCGACGACATCATCCACTTCGGACAGTTCGACGTGCCGGAGGACGTCGGCGGTCTCCGCGGCGGCGGGTTCCTGCCGCCACTCGCCGTCCGCCCGGGAGAACCGCATGCGCAGGGCGTCATGGCGTTCGGTCACCGCGGCGACCGCGCGAACGAGCCGCACTCTGTCCACAGCGGACAGGACGACGTGGACGGACATGGTCAGCCGCCACGGCTGGTCGAGGTGCTCGAACAGCCACGACTGGATCGGGCCCAGCGGCGCGGGGCCGGTTTCTTCGACGACCACGGGGGCCGCATTCGGCGTGGCGACCCTGGCCAGCTCGGCGACGGTCTGGTGCTGGAACAGGTCCTTCGACGAGATCCCCAGCCCGGCCTGCCGGGCGCGGGCGACGACCTGGATGCTGAGGATCGAGTCGCCGCCGAGACCGAAGAAGTTGTCCTCGACGCCGACCCGCTCGACGCCCAGTACCGCCGACCAGATGTCGGCCAGCACGGTCTCTTCGGGCGTACGCGGCCCCACATAACGGGTTTCGGTGCGGGCGCCGGGTTCGGGCAGCGCCTTGTGGTCGAGTTTGCCGTTGGCGTTGAGCGGCAGTTCGGCCAGGCCGACGAACACCGCGGGCACCATGTGCGCGGGCAGCGAGCGGCCGAGGAACTCGCGCAGCGCGGTGGTTCCGGGCACGGTCCCGGTCAGGTAGGCGACGAGCCGGCGGGTGTCGCCGGTGCCGTGGGCGACGACGGCGGCTCCGGTCACGTCGGGGTGCGCGGTCAGGGCGGCCTCGACCTCACCCAGCTCGATGCGGAAGCCGCGGATCTTGACCTGGTGGTCGGCGCGGCCCCGGTAGGCCAGTTCGCCGCCGGCGGTCCAGCACAGCAGGTCGCCGGTGCGGTACATCCGGGTTCCCGGCGCGCCGAACGGGTCCGCGACGAACCTCGACGCGGTCAGCCCGGGCCGGTCGAGGTAACCGCGGGCGAGCCCGGCGCCCGCCACGTACAGCTCGCCGGTGACGCCGGGCGGGACCGGCGCGAGGTCCGCGTCCAGGACGTAGGCGCGCAGGTCCGGGATCGGCACGCCGACCGTGGCGCGGTCGTCGTCGAGGACGCGGTAGGTGACGTGCACGGTGGTCTCGGTGATGCCGTACATGTCGACCAGCCGCGGGCCGTCCGGGTGCCGGCGGCGCCAGTCCGCCAGCCGCACCGGATCCAGTGCCTCGCCGCCGAAGATCACGTACCGCAGGCTCAGCGGCGGCGACGGCAGGGTGCCGAGCCGGTAGAACGCCGACGGCGTCTGGTTCAGCACGGTCACGCGCTGCTCGGCCAGCAGCGTCAGGAAGTCCTCGGGCGCGCGGACGACATCGGCCGGGACGACGACGAGCCGCCCGCCGTGCAGCAGCGCGCCCCACAGCTCCCACACCGAGAAGTCGAAGGCGTAGGAGTGGAAGAGCGTCCAGACGTCCTCCTCGTCGAAGCCGAACCAGTGCGCGGTCGAGGAGAACAGCCGGGTGACGTTCGCGTGCGGGACCAGCACGCCCTTCGGCACGCCGGTCGAGCCGGAGGTGTAGATGACGTACGCGGTGTTGTGCGGATCGACGCGCGCCCGCGGGTCGGTGTCCGGCCGGTCGTCCGCGGTGACGTCGTCGACGATGCAGACCGGCCGGGCGTCGGCGAGCATCGCCTCGACGCGCGCGGCCGGGTAGTCCGGGTCGATCGGCAGGTACCCGGCGCCGGACTTGAGCACGCCGAGGATTCCGACGACGAGATCGGCCGAGCGCGGCAGCCGCAGCGCGACCAGGCGCTCCGGTCCGGCGCCCGCGGCGATCAGCCGGTGGGCCAGCCGGTTCGCCCGCCGGTCCAGTTCGCGGTAGGTCAGCTCGGTGCCCTCGTGCGTCACGGCGACGGCGTCCGGCGTGCGCGCGGCCTGCGCCGCGAACAGCTCGGGCAGCGTCGGCCGCGACTCCGGCTCGCCGGCCGGGTTCCAGTCGCGCAGCACCAGTTCGCGCTCGGCGCCGGTCATCCACGGCAACGCGCCGAGGGCCTGCGACGGCGTGGCCGCGACGGCGTCCAGGAGCGTGTGCAGCCAGCCGGTGAACCGCTCGATCGTGGCCCGGTCGAACAGATCGGTGTTGTAGTTGACGACCGCGTCGAGCCGCCCGGCCGTTTCCTGGAAGTGGACCATCAGGTCGAAGCCGGCGGTGACGATCGGCGGGACCAGCTCTTCGACGTCGAGGCCGGGCAGGGCGGGCCGGGCGTCCGGGGTGTTGTGCAGCACGACCAGCACCTGGCACAGCGGCGTGCGGCTGGTGTCGCGCTCGGGCTGCAGGTCGTCGACGACGCGGTCGAACGGGACGTCCTGGTGGGCGAAGGCGTCCAGCACGGTGTCGCGCACGTCGCCGAGGAACGCGTCGAACCCGCGGCCGAGGTCCACAGTGGACCGCAGGACGAGGGTGTTGACGAAGAAGCCGATGAGCCCTTCCAGCTCGGTGCGCTCGCGGCCGGTGACGACGGTGCCGACGGCGACGTCGTCCTGCCCCGACCAGCGGGCGAACAGCAACTGGCAGGCGGCGAGCAGCGTCATGAACAGCGTGCCGCCGTGGTGGCGGGACAGTTCCTTGAGCCGGGCGGTCGTCCCGGCCGGGACGCTGAACTCGTGCAGGGCGCCGTTCTTGGTGCGGACGGCCGGGCGCGGCCGGTCGGTGGGCAGGTCCAGCACCGGGACGCCGTCGAGGCGGTGCCGCCAGTAGCCGAGCTGGTCGTCGAAGTCCGTGCGGTCCCGTTGCCAGACCGCGTAGTCGGCGTACTGCAGGGGCAACGGCGGCAGCGCCGGGTCTTCGCCGCGGGTGAACGCGGTGTAGAGCGCGGCGAGTTCGCTCAGGAGCACGCCCGAGGACCAGCCGTCGGTGACGATGTGGTGCAGCACCAGCGCGAGCACGTGGTCGCCGGGGGCGAGCCGCGTCAACGCCGTGCGCAGCAGCGGGCCGGTGCGCAGGTCGACCGGGCCGGTGGCGGTGTCCAGCGCGGTGGCGAGGTCGCCGCCGGTCACCGGGACGTCGACCGCGTACGGCGGGTGGATGATCTGGACGCCGCGGCCGTCGACGGTCGCGAACGTCGTGCGCAGCGACTCGTGCCGGGCGACCAGCGCGGTGAGCGCCTGGTTCAGCGCCGCGGTGTCCAGCTCGCCGCGCAGCCGCAGGACCGTCGGTGAGACGTACTCGGTGCTGCCCGGCTCGAACTCGTCGAGGAACCACAGCCGTTGCTGGGCGAAGGAAAGCGGTGCTTCGAGCGGCCCGCCGTCGCGCGGCAGGAGTGGGATCGCCGCCCGCGGCGCGGCCGCGTCGGGCAGCTGCGCGGCCAGCCGCGCCGGGGTCGGTGCGGTGAAGACGAGCCGGGCGGGGACGTCGGCGCCGAGTTCGTCCCTCAGCCGGGAGACGACCCGGATGCCGAGCAGCGAGTCGCCGCCGAGGTCGAAGAAGTCGTCGTCGACGCCGACGCGCTCGACGCCGAGCACGTCGGCCCAGACCCGGGTCACCAGCCGCTCGCGGTCGTCCCGCGGGGCGACGTACTCCGTGGCCGCGGCCAGGTCCGGTGCCGGCAGGGCCCGGCGGTCCAGCTTCCCGTGGCGGGTCAGCGGCAGCCGATCCAAACGCACGAAGGCCGACGGCACGAGGTGGGCCGGCAGCGTCCGCGACAGCTCGGCCTTCAAGCCGGCGAACTCCGCGTCGCCGACGACGTAGGCGACGAGGCGGCCGCCGCGCACGTCCACCGCGGCGTCGGTCACGTGCGGCCGCAGCGCCGCCTCGACCTCGCCCGGCTCGATCCGGAACCCGCGCACCTTGACCTGGTCGTCGATGCGGCCCAGGTGTTCCAGCCGCCCGTCGATCCAGCGGACGCGGTCACCGGTGCGGTACAGCCGCGTTCCCGGTTCCCCGAAGGGGTTCGCCACGAAGCGGTCGGCGGTCAGGCCCGGCCGGCCGAGGTAGCCGCGGGCGAGCTGCGCCCCGGCGAGGCAGAGTTCGCCGGGCACGCCGGGCGGGACGAGCCGCAGGTGCTCGTCGAGGACGTACGCGCCGACGTTGCCGAGCGGGCGGCCGATCAACGGCCGGTCCCCCGTCATCGGCGCGCAGGTGGCGTCCACAGTGGACTCGGTGGGCCCGTAGTAGTCGTACGCGGCGGTGTCCGAGGCGGCCAGCTCCTGCCACAGGTCGAGGTCCACGGCCTCCCCGCCGACCATGAGGAACCGCGGACGGTGCGCGCCGGTCAGGAGCCCCGCGGGCAGCAGCTGCCGCAGGTAGGACGGGGTGACGTCGAGGAAGTCGACGCACGCGTCGCGGACGTACCGGGTGAGCGCGGCCGGGTCGAGGCGGGTCTCGTCGGTGATCAGGTGCAGTTCGTGGCCGTCGGCCAGCAGCAGCGGGCCTTCCCAGGAGGTGTCGAACGACAGCGTCGCGGTGAGCGCCACCCGCATCGGCTCGCGCCCGAACACCCTCCGGTGGTTGGCGAGGAGGTTGACCAGGGCCGCGTGCTCGACGACGACCCCCTTGGGCGTGCCGGTCGAGCCGGAGGTGTGGATGACGTACGCGGCATCGGCGGGATGGGGCCCGGCCGGTCTCGGCCCGCCGGTGGGCACCACGCTGCCGTCCAGCACGACCACCGGCCGCGTGTCGTCCAGCAGGACGCGGATGCGTTCTTCCGGCTGCCCGGGGTCGATGGACAGGTGCACGGCACCGGCTTTGAGCACGGCGAACAGCGCGACGATCGCTTCGGCCGAGCGCGGCAGCAGCACGGCGACCACGCGGTCCGGCCCGGCGCCCCTCGCCGCGAGGTCCGCGGCGAGCGCGTCGGTGCGGGCGGCGAGTTCGGCGAAGGTGAGCCGGACGTCGCCGCAGACCAGCGCGGTCGCGTCCGGCCGGGTCCGCGCCTGGTGGTCGAGGAGGTCGACGACGGTCGTCCGAGGGACGTCGAGCGCGCTGCTCCCCCACTCCAGCAACGTGGCTTCTTCGGCCTCGGTCGTCAGCGGCAGGTCGGCGATCCGGCGCGCCGGGTCCGCGGCGATCCCGCCGAGGAGCCGCAGCAGGTGCGTGAGCAGGCGGTCGATGGTCGCGGCTTCGAACAGCTCGGTGCTGTACTCGACGAGCCCGGCCAGCCGTCCGCCGGACTCCTCGAACTCGATCGAGAGGTCGAAGTTCGCCGAGTCCCGCGCCACCTCGGCCGGTTCGGCGGTGAGGCCGGGGAAGGAAAGCGCACCGCCGGCGCTGTGCAGCAGCACCATGACGTCGAACAGCGGGTGGCGGCCCGGGTCCCGGCCGGCGTGCACGGCGTCGACGAGTTCCTCGAAGGGGACGTCGTCGTGGGCGAAGGCGTCCAGGACCGTCTGGCGGGCGGTGCTCAAGTGGTCGGCGAACGGTACTGCGGTGTCCACTGTGGAGCGAAGGACGACGGTGTTGGCGAAGAACCCGACGACCCGCTCCAGTTCCGGCCGGTCACGGCCCTGCACGACGGTGCCGAGCGCGATGTCGTCCTGCCCGGTGTAGCGCGCGAAGAGCGCCTGGCAAGCGGCGACGAGCACCGTGAACACCGTGGTTTCGGCCGTGCGGGCCAGCTCGGCCAGCCGCCGGGCGACGGCGTCGGGCACGGTGAACTCGCGGACCGCGCCCGCCGTCCCCCGGGTGGCGGGGCGCGGGTGGTCGGCCGGCAGGTCCAGCGGCGTGATCCCGGCCAGCCGCTCTTTCCAGTGCTCGAGCCCGGCCGGGCGGGTCGGGCGGTCGTGCTGCCACAGCGCGAAGTCCGCGTACTGCAGGGGTTGCGGCGGCAACTCGGCGGCCGAGCCGTCGCGGTAGAGCAGCCCGAGTTCCTCGGTGAGCACGCCCATCGAAGCGCCGTCGGTGGCGATGTGGTGCACGCACACGAGCAGCACGTGCTCGGCCGGGCCGACCCGGGCCAGCACCGCGCGCAGCAGCGGGCCGCGTTCGAGGTCGAACGGCCGCACGTACTCCTCGCGCAGCACGGCGTCGAGGTCGGCCTGCGCGACGTCGACGACGGGCAGCGGCACCTCGTACGGCGGCTGCACCACCTGCACGCCTTCGCCGTCGACCTCGGTGAACGTGGTGCGCAGCGGCTCGTGCCGGGCGACGAGCAGCCGCAGCGCGGTGCCCAGGGCGGCGACGTCGAGTTCGCCGGTGAGGCGCAGGGCGAACGCGCTGTTGTACTCGGGGTCGCCGGGCCGCAGGCGGCTGAGGAACCAGAGCCGGCGCTGGGCGGACGACAGCGGGATCGGACGGGAGCGGTCGGCGGCGGCCGGGATCTCCGGCGTGCGCGCGCCCGCTCCCGCCATCCGCCGGCGCAGCGCTTCCTGCAGGTGGGCGGGCAGCGCCGCGATGCGGTCCTGTCGGGAC
This sequence comes from Amycolatopsis sp. NPDC003865, assembly GCF_053605345.1. Lineage (NCBI taxonomy): Bacteria > Bacillati > Actinomycetota > Actinomycetes > Pseudonocardiales > Pseudonocardiaceae > Amycolatopsis > Amycolatopsis sp. NPDC003865. Next base: position 39,739 of record NZ_JBSGJA010000024.1, read on the forward strand.
GTGGTCATGGAGCAGTCCTCACGCTTCCTGGTCGAAGGCGAGGCTTTCCAGCTCGCCCAGGATGAGTTCCTCGACGGTTCCGGCCAGCCCGGCGACCGTGCGCGCGGCCAGGACGTCGGCCGGGGTGAGCCGGACGTCGAACAGCGCACTGGCCTGTGCGGCGATCTGCAGGCTGCGCAGGGAGTCGCCGCCGAGGGCGAAGAAGCTGTCTTCGGCACCGACCCGGTCGACGCCGAGCACTTCGGCCCAGATCCCGGCGAGCGCGCGTTCGGTCTCGGTTTCCGGTTCGACGTGCCGGGTTTCCGGCGCGGCCGGTGCGGGCAGCGCGCGGCGGTCGACCTTGCCGTTGGCGCTGACCGGCAGCCGGTCGAGCGTGACGAAGGCGGTCGGCACGAGGTAGTCCGGCACCGTGCGGGCCAGGAACTCCCGGAGCACGAAATCGTCCACATCGGACACGACGTAGGCCACCAATTGCCTGGCGCCCGGCTGGTCTTCCCGCACGACGACCGCGGCCTGCGCCACGTCCGGGTGCCGGGCCAGCACGGCTTCGACCTCGCCCGGTTCGACGCGGAACCCGCGCAGCTTGACCTGGTCGTCGCGGCGGCCGAGGAACTCGAGGGTGCCTTCGGCGGTCCAGCGGACGAGGTCGCCGGTGCGGTACATCCGCTCCCCCGGCGCGCCGAGCGGGTCGGCCACGAACCAGTCGGCGGTGAGGCCGGGCCGGTCCCGGTAGCCGCGGGCCAGGCCCGCCCCGGCCAGGCACAGTTCGCCCGGCACGCCCGGCGGCACCGGGCGCAGGTCCGCGTCCACGACGCGGGCCCGCACGCCGTCGAGGGGCCGGCCGATCGGGATGCGGTCCGGGACGACACCGGCCATCGGGTGCGCGGTCGCGAACGTCGTGGTCTCGGTCGGGCCGTAGCCGTCGACGACCCGCAACCCGGGACACGCGGCGAGGACGCGCCGCACCGAGGTGGCCGGGACGACGTCGCCACCGGTCCAGACTTCGCGCAACCCGGCGAAACAGTCCGGGGTTTCCTGGGCGAGGACGCGGAAGAGCCCGGCGGTGATCCACATCGCGGTCAGGCCGTGCTCGCGCACGAGGTCCCGCAGCGCCGGCGCGTCGACGCCTTCGCCGGGGGCGACGACCACCCGGCCGCCGGTCAGCAGCGGCACCCACAGCTCGTACGTCGTGGCGTCGAAGGCCAGCGGCGAATGCAGCAGGACGCGTTCGTGCGCCCCACCGCGGAACCGCCGGTCGGCGGCCAGCGCGGCGACATCGCGGTGGCGCACCACGACCCCCTTCGGCACTCCGGTGGAGCCGGACGTGTACATCACGTAGGCGGCTTGGTCCGGATCGACGGCGACTTCGGGGTCCGCGCCGGATTCCTCGTCCACTGAGGACAGCAACACCGTCTGCCCGAGCGGGTGCTCCTCCGCGGCGATGACGAACCGGACGCCGTCGAGCAGCAGCTTCCGCCGCTCGGCCGGGGCGCGGGTGTCGATCGGCAGGTACGCGCCGCCTGCCTTGACCACGGCCAGTTCGGCGACCACGGCGTCCGCGCGGCTCACGGCGAGCCCGACCGGTTCTTCCGGCCGCAACCCCAGGCCCACCAGGCGGTTCGCGAGCCGGTTGGCCCGCCGGTTCAGCTCGGCGTAGGTGACCGCCTCGCCGTCGAGGACGGCCGCGACCGCGTCCGGCCGGGCGCGGACCCGCTCGGCGAACAGCTCGGGCAGGGACCGGGCCGGTGGCTCGTCGCCGGTCGTCGTCCACCGCGCCAGCAGCCGGGCTTCGGCCGGGGTGGTCATCGTGACCGCGCCGAGGGCGCGGTCGCCGTCCGCGGCCAGCTCGCCGAGGACCGTCAGCAGGTGCCCGGCCAGCCGGGACACCGTCGCGGCGTCGAACAGGGCCGGGTCGTAGCCGACGTCGACCGACAGCTCGGCCCCCGGCGAGGCGACCACGGTCAGGGGGAAGCTGGTCGTCTCGCGGGCCGACAGGCCGCGCACGGTCAGGCCGTGGCCGGCGGCCGCGCCGGTGATCGGGTAGTTCTCGAACACCACCAGGCTCGCGCACAGGTCGGCCCCGCCGGGCAGGCCCGCCCAGCCTTGCACCCGCGCGAGGGGCACGTGGCCGTGCCCGCGGGCCTCCGCCTGCGCGGCCTGCAGCCCGGCGAGCCAGTCGGCCACGCGGGCGCGGCGGTCGACGCCGGCCCGGACCGGCAGGGTGTTGATGAAGATGCCGGTGATGTCGTCCACGCCGGGCACCTCGGCGGGCCGGCCGGAGGCGGTGGCACCGAAGACGACGTCGTCGCGTCCACTGTAGACCGACAGCAGCAGCGCCCAGGCCCCTTGCAGCACGACGTTGTGGGTCAAGCCGTGCCGCTTGACGAACGCGTCGAGCCGGGCCGTGGCGGGCTCGTCGAGCTTGACCGGCAGCCACTCGGCCGAAACGGGCGCGTGGCCCGGGGCCGGCGTCCGGTCGGTGGGCACCGGCGTCGGGCCTTCGACGCCGTCGAGCGCGGTGCGCCAGAAGTGTTCGGCGTCCACCTGGTCCTGGCGGCCCAGCCAGGCGAGGTAGTCGCGGAACGGCGGCCGCGCGGGCAGCGGCTGCCCGGCGTAGGCGGTGCACACGTCCGAGAGCACCTGGAAGACGCTCCAGCCGTCGAGCAGGACGTGGTGGAACGTCCACAGCACCTGGACTTCGGTGGCCGAGAGCCGGGCCAGCGCGACCCGGGTGAGCGGCGCCGTACCGAGGTCGAGTCCCTCCGCGCGGTCCTCGGCGAGGAGCTTCCGCAGCTCCTCGTCACGATCGCGCCCGGTCCAGTCGAGCCGGCGGACCGGCAGCGTGACCTCGCGGTGCACGACCTGGACCGGTTCGGCGACCCCGGCCCAGACGAACGCGGTGCGCAGGATCGGAGCGCGGTCGACGACCCGTTGCCAGGCTTCGGCGAGCCGCTCGACGTCGGTGACGCCGTCGAGCACGAACGTCGCCTGCTCGAAGTACAAGCCCTGCCCGGCCTGGGAAAGGCCGTGGAACACCATGCCGCCCTGCATCGGCGTCACGGGGTAGACGTCCTCGGCGCCGCGGGCGACCAAATCGTCCACTGTGGATTGAGCGAGCGGGACCAGGGGGAAGTCCGACGGGGTCCGCCCGCCCGCGCCCGGTTCGGCGCAGTGCGCGACGATCTCCCGCAACGCGGCGAGCATCCGCTCGGCGAGGCGTTCGACGGTGCCCCGGTGGTGCACGCCGGCGACGTGCGACCAGGCCAGCTCCAGCTCGCCGCCGACGACCCGGCCGACGACGTCGAGGGTGTGCGTGCGGGGCGCGTCCGGGTCGACGTCGGCGTCGAGGCCACCGGCGGCGTCGTCGAACCGGCCCAGGTAGTTGAAGCCGATCGGGGGGTCGATCGCGGGGGCCGTGCCGGTCAGGTAGCGCAGGGCGCCGTAGCCGATGCCCCGCCGGGGAACCGCCCGCAGCTGCTCCTTGACCGACTTCAGCGCGGTACCCCAGTCGTCCGGAACGTCGAGGGCGACCGGGAACACCGTCGTGAACCAGCCAACCGTCCGGGACAGGTCGACGTCGTCGAACAGCTCCTCGCGGCCGTGCCCCTCGAGGTCGATCACCGGGGTGTGCCCGGTCCAGTCCCGCAGCACGCGGCCCAGCGCGGTCAGCAGCACGTCGTTGACCTGCGTCCGGTACACCTCGGGGACGTCGTGCAGTAGCGCCCGCGTCTCTTCGGCGGTGAGCCGGACGGTAACTTCGCGGCTCTCGGCGACGGTGGCCGGGCCGTCGCCGTCGGCGGGCAGCGGCCGCACCGGCGGCAGGCCACGCCAGTGGTCGAGTTCGTCGTCAAAGCCGCCGGCTTCGGCGTGGTCGGCCAGCCGTCGCGCCCAGGCGAGGAACGATGTCGTCTTCGGCGCCAGGTCCTCACCGCGGTAGGCGGCGTGGAAGTCCTCCAGGAGGATCCGCCAGGAGACGCCGTCGACGACGAGGTGGTGCGCGGCCAGCAGCAGCCGCCGCCCGTCGAGGACGGCGTTCAGCAGCGGCCCGCGGCCGAGGTCGAAGGACACCTCGCCGGTGCGCAGTTCGGCGGGCCACACCGGTTCGCCGCGCTGGTTGCCGTGGTCGAACCGCAGGCGCAGGGCGTCGTGGTGGGCCCACACCGCCTCCAGCGCCCGGCGGAGAGCGTGCTCGTCGACGTCCTCGGCGAACTCGACGACCACGCGCTGGTCGAACCGCGCGGGCTGGGTCTCGAAGTACCAGCGCTGGATCGGGGTGAGCGGTGCCTCCCCGGTGACCGGGCCCTGCTCGGCGCGCGGACTGTGGTCCGTGCCCGCGTGTGCGGCGAGCGCGGCCAGGGTCGGGTGCCGGAAGACGTCGTGCGGCAACAGGGTCAGGCCGGCGCGGCGGGCGCGGGAGACGACCTGGATGCTGAGGATCGAGTCACCGCCCAGTTCGAAGAAGTTGGTCTCGGCTCCGACGTCCTCGACGCCGAGCACGTCCGCCCAGATCGCGGCCAGCGCCCGCTCGGCCTCGGTCGACGGCGCCCGGTGGGTGCCGGCCGCCGCGAAGTCCGGGGCGGGCAACGCGGTCCGGTCGAGCTTTCCGTTGACGTTCAACGGGAAGCGCTCGAGCCGGACGAACGCGGCCGGGACCATGTAGTCCGGCAGCGTCTGCCCGAGGAACCCGGCCAGGTCGTCCGCGGCACCGGTGAAGTAGGCGACCAGGCGTTTGACACCGTGGTCTTCGCGGGCCAGCACCGCCGCCTGGGCAACGCCGGGGTGCGCGGCCAGCGCGGCCTCGATCTCGCCGGGCTCGATCCGGAACCCGCGGACCTTGACCTGCTCGTCGGCGCGGCCGACGAACTCGAGCGCACCCTCGCCGGTCCAGCGCACCAGGTCGCCGGTGCGGTACATCCGCTCCCCCGCCGGCCCGAACGGGTCGGCGACGAACCGTTCGGCCGTCAGCCCGGGCCGGCCGAGGTACCCGCGCGCCAGGCCTTCCCCGGCGAGGTACAGCTCGCCGGGCGCGCCGGGCGGCACCGGCCGCAGGTCCGGGCCGAGGACGTAGGCACGCATGTTGTCGAGGGGCCTGCCGATCGGGACGACGTCCGGAACCGCACCGGGCATCGGGTACACGGTCGCGAAAGTCGTGGTCTCGGTGGGGCCGTAGACGTCGGCGACCACGGTGTCCGGGCAGGCTTCGCGGACCCGGCGCAGCGCGGCGGCCGGGACCGCGTCGCCGCCGGTCCACACCTCCCGCAGCCCCGCGAAGGCCGCCGGGGCTTCCTGCGCGACCAGCCGGAAGAGGCCGGTGGTGAGGAACGCGCCGGTGACGTGGTGCGTGGTGAGCAGCCGGCCGAGGGTGTCGACGTCGAGGTCGCCCGGGGGCGCCACGACGACCGTGCCGCCGGTGAGCAGCGGTACCCACAGCTCGTACGTCGAGGCGTCGAAGGAGTGCGGCGAGTGCAGCAGCACCCGGTCGTGCGGGGCGAACCGCCGGTCGGCGGCCAGCGCCACGACGTCGCGCCGGCGCACGGCCACGCCCTTCGGCGTCCCCGTCGAACCGGACGTGTACATCACGTACGCGAGGTTGTCCGGGTCCGCGACCGGCAGCGGTACCTCCGCCGTCCGGCCGTCCGGTACGACGACGAGTCCCTGGTGGATCGCGCGGGCGGTCCAGGCCCAGCTCTGGTCGGCGACGAGGATGGTGACGCCGGCGAGGAGGGTCTTGAGCCGCGGTGCCGGCGCACGGGTGTCCAATGGCAGGTAGGCCGCGCCCGCCTTGATGATCGCCAGTTCGGTGACGAGGAGGCCGGGCGAGCGGTCCATGAGCACGCCGACCAGGCGTTCGGGCCCGGCGCCGAGCGAGACCAGGTACCGCGCGAGCCGGTCGGCGGCCTCGTCCAGTTCGGCGTACGTCAGCTGGAAGCCGTCCCCGGTCAGCGCGACGGCGTCCGGGGTGCGCCCGGCTTGGGCCGCGAACAGCGCGGCCGGATCGCCTTCCGGCAGCGGGTGTCCGGTGGCGTTCCACTCGACCAGCACCCGGTGGCGTTCGGCGTCGGTGAGCAGGTCGACGTCGGACAGGGGCCGGTGCAGGTCCGCGGCGAAGGCGTCGAGGACGCCGGTCAGCTGCCGGACGATCCGCTCGGCCGTCGCGGTGTCGAACAGGTCCGGGTCGTAGCCGACGTCGAGGGTGATCCGCTCGCCCGGCGAGGCGACGACGCTGAGCGGGTAGCTGGTCGTCTCGGCCGCGTCGACGTCCCGCAGGCGCAGCCCGTGCGCCGCCGCGGTGTCGGCCGGGTAGTTCTCGAAGACGACGATGCTGTCGAAGAGACTTCCCGTGGTGCCGCTCCACGCCTGCAGCTTCGTCAGCGGCAAGTGCCCGTACCGGCGGGACTCGACCTGACGGTCCTGCAGCGCGGCGAGCCAGTCCGCCACCGGCCCGCCCGCGACAGTGACCCGCACGGGGAGGGTGTTGATGAAGATGCCGGTGATGTCGTCGGCGCCGGGCAGCTCGACCGGGCGGCCGGACACCGTGGTGCCGAAGCAGACGTCCGGCTCGCCGCCGAGGCGCGCCAGCAGCAGCGCCCACGCGCCCTGCAGGACGGTGTTCACGGTGAGCCCGGCGCGGCGGGCCGCGTCCCGCAACCGCCCGGAGTTCTCGAGCGGGATGCGCAGCCACTGCGAAGAACGGGTGGTGTGGGCCTGCGCGGGCACGCGGTCGAAGGGCAACCGGGCCGGGGCGGCGAGGTCGCCGAGCTCCGCTCGCCAGTGCCGTTCGGCCGCGGCGTCGTCCTGGCGGGCCAGCCAGGTCACGTAGTCGCGGAACGGCGGCCGCTCGGGCAGCTCGTCGCCGGCGTACGCGGCGAAGACGTCGGACAGCACGCCGAAGACGCTCCAGCCGTCGAGCAGGACGTGGTGGAACGTCCACAGCACGCGGACTTCGGTGTCGGACAGGCGCGCCAGCACCAGCCGCAGCAACGGCGTCCCGGTCAGGTCGAGCCCGCGGGCGCGGTCGGCGTCGAGGAGGTCCCGCCAGGCCCGGTCCCGCTCGGCCGGGGTGCGGCCGCGCCAGTCGTGGTGGGTGACCGGGACGTCGACGTGGCGCTGCACGACCTGGACGGGCTCGGGCACGTCCTCCCATACGATCCGCGTCCGCAACACCGGGGTCCGGTCGACGACGTGCCGCCACGCGCGTTCGAGGGCGGCCGGGTCACCGACCCCGTCGAGCACGAAGGCGACCTGCTGGAAGTAGACGCGTTCCTCGCGCTGGGACAGGGCGTGGAAGACCATGCCGGACTGCATCGGCGTCAGCGGGCAGACGTCCTCGACCGCGCGCCCGTCGCCGACCAGTTCGTCCAGGGTGGACTGGTCGAGGGCGGCCAGGGGGAAGTCGGACGGCGTCCGGCCGCCCGCGCCCGGGTCCGCGCAGTGCCGGACGATCTCCCGCAGCGCTTCGCGCATCGCCGTGGCCAGCGTGTCCACAGTGGACTCATGGTGGACACCTTCGGCGTAGTACCACGTCAGTTCGAGTTCGCCGGCTTCGACGCGGCCGACGACGTCGAGCAGGTGCGCCCGCGCCGAGCGGGGGCTCTCGTCGGATTCGAGGCGGCCGGAGCCGAACTGCCCGAGGTAGTTGAAGCTGATCTGCGGATCGATCTCCGGGGCGGTGCCGGCCAGGTACCGCAGGGCGCCGTACCCGATGCCGCGGCGCGGAACCGCGCGCAGCTGCTCCTTGACCGCCTTGAGCGCGGTGCCCCAGCCGTCCGGGACGTCCAGCGCCACCGGGAACACACTGGTGAACCAGCCGACCGTCCTCGACAAGTCGACACCGGCGAACAGGTCTTCGCGGCCGTGGCCTTCGAGGTCGACGACGGGCGTGCCGCCGGTCCAGTCCCGCAGCACCCGGCCGAGCGCGGTCAGCAGCACGTCGTTGACCTGCGTCCGGTAGACCGGCGGGACTTCACGCAGCAGGGCGGTCGTCTCCGGCTCGGGCAGCCGGACGGTGACCGAGCGCAGCCCGGCAGCCGTCGTGTCGCCTTCGCCGTCGACCGGGATCGGCGTCACCGCGGGCAGGCCGCGCCAGTGGTCCAGCTCGTCGTCGAAGCCGCCGTTCCTGGCGTGCTCGGTCAGGCGGCCGGCCCATTCGCGGAACGACGTCGTCCGCGAGCCGAGGTCGATCGGCTCGCCCCGCAGCGCTTGGCCGTAGGCGTGCTCGAAGTCTTCGACGAGCACCCGCCAGGACACGCCGTCGACCACGAGGTGGTGCACGGTGAGCTTGACGTCGTGCGTGGAGACGGCGAGGCGCACGAGCGGGGTCTCGGCGCCGACCGGGCCGTTCTCCTGGTGCCAGCCGGCTTCGTCGTGGCTGAACCGCATCCGGAGGGCGTCGTGGTGCGCCAGCAGCGCGTCGACGGCTCGCCGGGCCGCGCCGACGTCCACGGTGCCGGGTCCCCAGTGGACGAACTGGTGGAAGTGGTCCGGCGCGGCGGTCTGCGTCGCGAAGAACCAGCGCTGGATCGGGGTCAGTGGCACGGCTCCGCTGACCGGGCCGCGCTCGGCCGTCTCGGTGGTGGTGCGCGCCGCTGCGGCGAGCGCGGCCGGTGTGCGGTGGGCGAACAGGTCGCCGGGCAGCAGCTCCAGCCCGGCCCGGCGGGCCCGGGACACCACCTGGATGCTGAGGATCGAGTCGCCGCCGAGCTCGAAGAAGTCGTCGGTCGCGCCGACGCGCTCGACGCCCAGCACCTCGGCCCAGATCTCGGTGACGAGGCGTTCGCGGTCGGTGCGCGGGGCCACGTGCTCCCGGCCGCCGAAGTCGGGCGCGGGCAACGCGGTCCGGTCCAGTTTGCCGTTGACGTTCACCGGGAACCGGTCCAGCCGGACGAACGCGGCGGGCACCATGTAGTCCGGCAGCGTCTTGCCGAGGAACTCCGCCAGCCCCGCGGTCTCGCCGACGACGTAGGCGACCAGCCGCTTCACCCCGCCGTCCGCGCGCGCCAGCACCGCGGCCTGCTCGACGTCCGGGTGCTCGCCGAGCGCCGCTTCGATCTCGCTCGGCTCGACGCGGAACCCGCGCACCTTCACCTGCTCGTCGACGCGGCCGACGAACTCGAGCGCGCCGTCGCCGGTCCAGCGCACCAGGTCGCCGGTGCGGTACATCCGCTCCCCCGGCGGCCCGAACGGGTCGGCGACGAACCGGTCGGCGGTCAGGCCGGGCCGGCCGAGGTAGCCGCGCGCGAGCCCGGCGCCGGCGATGTGCAGCTCGCCGGGCGCGCCCGGCGGGGTCAGGTGCAGGTCGCCGTCGAGGACGTAGACGCGCGTGTTGTCCAGTGGCGCGCCGATCGGGACGACGTCGGGGATCTCGCCGGGCAGCGGGTGCACGGTCGCGAACGTCGTGGTTTCGGTGGGGCCGTAGACGTCGGCGACGAGGACGCCGGGGCAGGCGGCCTGCACGCGGCGCAGGGCGGCCGCGGGCACGGCGTCGCCGCCGGTCCAGACCTCGCGCAGCCCGGCGAACACCTCGGGGGCTTCCTGGGCGACCAGGCGGAACAACCCGGTGGTGAGGAACGCGCCGGTGACCCCGTGCGTGGTGAGCGCGCGGCCGAGGGTGTGGACGTCGAGGTCGCCGGGCGGGGCGAGCACGACCGTGCCGCCGTTCAGCAGCGGGACCCACAGCTCGTAGGTCGAGGCGTCGAAGGCCTGCGGCGAGTGCAGCAGCACCCGGTCATGCGCGGCGAACCGCCGGTCCGCAGCCAGCGCGACGACGTCGCGGTGCCGGGCGGCCACGCCCTTGGGCTTGCCGGTCGACCCGGACGTGTAGATGACGTAGGCGAGCTGGTCGGCATCGATCGCCAGCACAGGCGGCGTTTCCGGCCGGTCGCCCGCACCGGTCACAATTGGTCCACTGTGGACTTCTTCGGCGGTAGCCAGCCAGGTGTCGTCGGCGACCAGCACGTCGGCCTCGGCTTCGGCCAGCAGCAGGCGCAGCCGGTCGGCGGGAGCGCGCAGGTCCAGCGGCAGGTACGCGCCGCCCGCCTTGAGGATCGCCAGTTCGGCGACGACGAGCGCGGGCGAGCGGTCCATCAGGACGGCGACCCGGTCCTCCGGCCGGACGCCGAGGCCGAGCAGCCGGTGGGCCAGCCGGTTCGCGCGGACGTCGAGTTCGCTGTAGGTGACGGACTCGTCGTCCGTCACCAGCGCGACCGCGTCCGGGTGACTGCGCACCCGGGCCGCGAACAGCTCGGGCACGGTCCCCGCCGGCACCGGGTGCGCGGTGTCGTTCCGTTCGGTGAGCAGCTGCCGGACGTCGGCCGCCGACAGCATCGGCACCCGCGTCACCGGTGCGTCCGGGGCGGCGACCATGCCCCGGAGCAGAGCTTCGAGGTGGGCGGCGAGCCGGGTGGCGACCGCCGGGGCGATCACCGCCGGGTCGTGGGTCAGCACCAGCGACAGCCGCCGTCCCGGGTAGGCGACCAGCCCGAGCGGGTAGTTGGTGCGCTCGGCCGCGACGACGTCCCGCAGCCCGGAGACCTCGTCGACCGGGTAGTTCTCGAACACCACGATGCTGTCGAACAGACTCCCGCCGCTGCCGCTCCACGCCTGCAGCCGGGGCAGCCCGACGTGCCCGAAGCGCCGGGATTCCGCCTGCGCGGCCTGGAGGTCGCGCAGCCAGGCGGCGACGCCCCGGTCCCGGTCGAGGCGCACGCGGACCGGGAGCGTGTTGATGAACAGGCCGGGGATGTCGTCCGCGCCGGGCAGTTCGGCCGGGCGGCCGGACACCGTCGCGCCGAAGCAGACTTCGGGCTCGCCGCTGTAGCGGGAAAGCAGCGCCGCCCAGGCACCTTGGACGAGGGTGTTCACGGTCAGCCGGTGGCGGCGGGCGAAGGCGTGGACCGCCGCCGTTCCGGCGTCGTCGAGTTCGAGCGGGACGCGGGCGCCGGAACTCGCCGAGTGGGCGCGCCCGGAAGCGCGGTCGCCGGGCAGCGGCGTGGGCGTCACGCCGTCGAGTTCGGCGCGCCAGTACGTCTCGGCGAGGGTCTCGTCCTGGCCGGCCAGCCAGGCCGCGTAGTCACGGAACGGCCGTCGTGGCGGCGGTTCTTCGCCGCGCAGCAGCGCGACGACGTCGTTGAGGATCCCGAAGACGCTCCAGCCGTCGAGCAGGACGTGGTGGAACGTCCAGATCACCCGCACGGCCGTGCCGGACAGCCGCACGATGGCCAGCCGGGCCAGGGGCGCCGTCGCCAGGTCGAGCCCTTCGGCCAGATCCGCCGCGAGGTACTCCGCTTCGTCCTCGGGGCAGGACACCGGGAGTTCGGCGGTGCGCTGGACGATCTGGAGCGGTTCGGGTACGCCGTCCCAGACGATCCGGCTGCGCAGCACCGGGGTCCGGTCGACGATCCGCTGGAACGCCTCCCCGAGCCGCCGCGGGTCGGGGACGTCCTCGAGGGTGAAGGAGATCTGTTCGAAGTAGACGCGTTCGCCGGGCTGGGCCAGGTCGTGGAAGACCATGCCGGCCTGCATCGGCGTCAGCGGGTAGACGTCCTCGACTTCGCGGCCGTCGCCGACCAGTGCGTCCAGAGTGGACTGATCGAGGTGCGCGAGGGGGAAGTCGGAGGGTGTGCGGCCGCCCGCCGCCGGGTCCGCGCAGTGCGCGGCGATCGCCCGCAGCGCGTCGAGCATCCCCTCCGCCAGCCGTTTGACGGTGGCTTCGTCGTGCACGCCTTCGGCGTAGTGCCAGCCGAATTCGAGGGTGTCGCCGTCGACCCGGCCGACGACTTCGAGGAGGTGCGGGCGGCTGTCGCTGGGGTCGGCGTCGAGGGACAGCTCGCGGTGCAGGCCGGTGTAGAGGTCGCCGGGCAGGTCGAACCGGCCGAGGTAGTTGAAGCTGACGGGCGGGGTGATCACCGGCGCGGTCCCGGTCAGGTACCGCAGGGCGCCGTACCCGATGCCGCGCCGCGGAACCGCCCGCAGCTGCTCCTTGACCGACTTCAGCGCGGTGCCCCAGTCGTCCGGGACGTCCAGCGCCACCGGGAACATGCTGGTGAACCAGCCGACCGTCCGCGAGAGGTCGGCGTCGAACAGTTCTTCGCGGCCGTGCCCTTCGAGGTCGATCACCGGAACGTGCCCGGTCCACTCCCCCAGCACGCGGCCGAGCGCGGTCAACAGGACGTCGTTGACCTGCGTCCGGTACACCTCGGGCACCTGCCGCAGCAGCGCCCGCGTCTCCTCCGCGGTGAGCCGGACGGTGACCGCGCGGGCCCGGCCGACCGTGTTCGCGCCGTGGCCGTCGACGGGGATCGGGGCCGCCTCGGGCAGGCTCCGCCAGTGGTCCAGTTCGTCGTCGAAGCCGCCCGCTTCGGCGTGCTCGGCGAGCTTGGCAGCCCAGTCGCGGAACGACGTCGTCCGCGGGCCGAGGTCGACCGCTTCGCCGCGGATGACCTGGTGGTAGGCGCGGTCGAGGTCTTCGAGCAGCAGCCGCCACGAGACGCCGTCGACGACCAGGTGGTGCGCGGCCAGGTGCAGCACGCGCCGGCCGGGTTCGCCGGACAGCGCCCACCGCAGCATCGAGTGTCCTTCGCCGACGGGGGCGTTGTGCTGTCGCCAGCCGTCGCCGTCGGGTTCGAACCGCATCCGCAGGGCGTCGTGGTGCTCGGCCAGCGCGGCCAGCGCCGCGGCGAGCGCGACCTCGCCGGCGTTCGGCGCGAGCTCGACCGCGATCGTCTGGTCGAACCGGTACGGCACCGCCGCGGTTGCGAAGAACCAGCGCTGGATCGGCGTGAGCGCGACCTCGCCGGTCACCGGCCCGCGGTCGGGGCCCGCCGCGGCGTCCCCGAGCACCGGGGCGAGCGCCGCGATCGTCTGGTGCCGGAACAGGTCGGCCGTCGTCACGGCGAGGCCCGCGCGCCGGGCCCGGGCGCTGACCTGGATGCTGAGGATCGAATCGCCGCCGAGGGCGAAGAAATTGTCCTCCACGCCGACGCGTTCGACGCCGAGCACGTCGGCCCAGATGCCGGCGAGGACGGCTTCCCGCTCGGTGCGCGGTGTCCGGTCCCCGGTGGACTCGAAGCGCGGCTCGGGCAGGGCGCGCCGGTCGACCTTGCCGTTGGCGTTGAGCGGCAACGCGTCCAGGACGACGATCGCGGACGGCATCATGTAGTCCGGCACCGTGCGGCCGACCGCACGCCGGAGCGCCTCGGTGTCCACAGTGGATTTGTCGACCGGGACGACGTATCCGGCCAGTTGCTTGCGCGTCCCGGTCACGCGCACCGCCACGACGGCTTGGGCGATGCCCGGCTGGGCCGCCAGCACGCGTTCGACCTCGGCCGGCTCGACGCGGAAGCCGCGGATCTTGACCTGGTCGTCGGCCCGGCCGGCGAATTCGAGGGTGCCGTCGGTGCGCCACCGGCCGCGGTCGCCGGTCCGGTACATCCGGTCGCCCGGCGCGCCGAACGGATCGGCGACGAACCGCTCGGCGGTCGCGCCCGGCCGGTCGAAGTACCCGCGGGCGAGACCGGCACCGGCGATGCAGACCTCGCCGAACGCGCCGCGCGGCACCAGCCGGAGCCGGTCGTCCACGAGGTACACGCGCATGCCGGCCAGCGGCGTGCCGATCGGGACGGTCTCGGGGACCGCGGCCGCCACCGGCATCGGGAACGACGAGGCGAACGTCGTGGTCTCGGTCGGGCCGTAGCCGTCGACGACGGTCAGCCCCGGGCAGCCGTCGAGCACCCGGCGCGCCGCGGCAGGCGGGACGACGTCACCGCCGGTCCAGACCTCGCGCAGGCCGGCGAAGCACTCCGGGTCGTCCTCGGCGAAGAGCCGGAAGAGCCCGGCGGTCAGCCACAGCGCGGTGATCTTGTGCTCGGCCGTGAGTCCGCGAAGAGCGTCGGCGTCCAGGTCGCCGGGCGGCGCGACGACGACGGTGCCGCCGTTCAGCAGCGGGACCCACAGCTCGTAGGTCGAGGCGTCGAAGGCGAGCGGCGAGTGCAGCAGCACCCGGTCGTGGGCGCCGCCGGCGAACCGCGGGTCGGCGGCGAGCGCGGCGACGTCGGCGTGCCGCACGGCCACGCCCTTCGGGACGCCGGTGGAGCCGGAGGTGTACTCGACGTAGGCCAGGTTGCGCGGATCCAGCGGGATGTCCGGAGTGGCCGCCGGCTCGTCGACGTCGGTGACCACGAACGGATCCGGGTGGACCTCGGCCGCCGTGTCCTGCCACCGCTCGTCGGTGAGCAGCAGCGGGGTGCCGTCGAGGACCAGCCGCATCCGGCCGGCCGGGGCCCGCAGGTCCAGCGGCAGGTAGGCGGCACCGGCCTTGAGGATCGCGAGCACGGCGACGACCTGGTCGGCCGAGCGGTCCATCAGCACGCCGACCCGGTCCTCCGTGCGGACGCCGAGGCGGATCAGCCGCCGGGCGAGCCGGTCGGCGCGGTCCTTCAGTTCGCGGTAGGTCAGCTCGACCGCGCCGGCCACCGCCGTCGCGTCCGGGTGGCGGTCGGCGCGGCGGTCGAAGAGGTCCGGGACCGTTCCTTCCGCGCTTTCCGTGCTCGCCGGGAGCAGGAATTCGCGGTCGGCGCCGGTGAGCAGCGGGAGGTCGCCCACCGGGCGCGCCGGGTCGGCGGCGATCCCGGTCAGCAGCGTCTCCAGGCTGTGCGTGAGGCGTTCGACCGTGGCCGCGTCGAAGAGCGCGGTGGCGTACTCGACGGTGACGCGCAAGCCGTCCTCGTGCGGCCAGAACTCGACGACCAGGTCGAACCGGGCCGACGGGCGCGGCAGCTCGTACTCGGTCACCCGCAGGCCGCCGACCTCGCGCGGCTCCACGAGCGGCGTCTGCAGGACGACGACGGCCTGCACCAGCGGCGTCCGCGACGGGTCGCGGTCCGGCTGCACCTCGTCGACGACGCGGTCGAAGGGGACGTCACCGTGCGCGAACGCCGTCAGCACGGTCTCACGGAACTCGCCGAGGAAGTCGCCGAACGGCCGATCACCATCCACTGTGGACCGCAGGACGAGGGTGTTGACGAAGAACCCGGTCAGCGGCTCGAGCTCGGCCCGGTCGCGGCCGGCGACCGCCGTGCCGACGGCGATGTCCCGCTGCCCGCTGTAGGCCGCCAGGAGCACCTGCACCGCGGCGGTGAGCGTCATGAAGAGCGTGGCGCCGTGCGGGCGGCCGGCGTCGGCGATCCGCCGGACCAGGCCGGCCGGGAGGTCGTGGCGGTGCACCGCGCCGTCGGTCGAGCGCTGCGGCGGGCGGGGCCGGTCCGTCGGCAGGGCGAGCGGTTCGAGGCCGTCCAGGGCATCGCGCCAGTAGCCGAGCTGGTCGTCCGAAGTGGACTCCAGGCGCCAGTGCGTGTAGTCGCGGTAGCCCAGGGTCAGCGGCGGCGGGGTCACGCCGGCGTAGAGGTCGAGGAGTTCCTTCGTGAGCACGCCGATCGAGCGGCCGTCGGTGACGATGTGGTGCTGGCACAGCAGGAGCAGGTGCTCGCCGGGGCCGAGGGGGAACAGGGTCACGCGGGTCAGCGGGCCGGCCCGCAGGTCGAACGGCTCGCTCAGCTCGGCCGCCAGCACGTCGTCGGCCGGCGGTTCTTCTTCGACGCGCAACGGGATCTCGCCGGTGGGTGCGATCCGCTGGACGCCGTCCCCGAACGTCGTCCGCAGTGATTCGTGCCGCGCGCAGAGCGACGCGAGCGCCCCGCGCAGCGCGTCGACGTCGAGCGGGCCGGCCAGCCGGAGCCCGGCGCCGGTGTTGTACTCGGCGCTGCCGCCGGTCAGTTCGTCGAGGAACCACAGCCGCCGCTGGGCCGGGGACAGCGGGAGCACGTCCGACGGCGGCGCGACCGGGATCGCGGCGTCGGCGCGCGGAGCGTCCTCGAGGAGGCTCGCCAACGCCGCCACGGTGGGCGCGTCGAACAGTGCCCGCGCCGACAGCCCGGCGCCGAATTCCCGGCGCAGCCGCGAAAGCGCTTGCACCGCGAGGATGGAGTCGCCGCCGAGTGCGAAGAAGTCCTCGTCGACGCCGAGGCGCTCGACACCCAGCACCTCCGCCAGGACACCGGCGACGGCACGCTCGGTGTCCGTCCGGGGCCCGGCGCTTTCCGAGGTTTCCGCGGGCGGTGCGGGCAGCGCCCGGCGGTCCACCTTTCCGTTGCCGCTCAACGGAAGCTCGTCGAGCACCACGAACGCCGAGGGCACCATGTAGCCGGGCAGCGCCGCCGCGGCGACCGCTTCGAGGTCACCCGGCTCCCCCACCACGTAGGCCACCAGGCGTTTGACGCCCGGCCGGTCTTCGCGGGCCACCACCACGACCTCGGCGACGCCGGGGGCCGCGGCGAGCACGGTCTCGATCTCGCCCAGCTCGACCCGGAAGCCGCGGACCTTGACCTGGTCGTCGGCCCGGCCGAGGAACTCCAGCTCGCCGTCTTCGGTGCGGCGCACCAGATCGCCGGTGCGGTACATGCGGTCACCGGGCGCGCCGGCCGGGTCGGCGACGAACTTCTCCGCCGTCGCACCGGGCCGGGCCCAGTAGCCGCGGGCCAGCCCGGCCCCGGCCAGGTGGAGCTCGCCCGGTTCGCCGTCGGCGACCGGGGTGAGAGCGCCGTCCAGGACGTAGGCGCGCACGTCGTCGAGCGGGCGGCCGATCGGCACGGCCGCCGGTACCGCCTCCGCCGACGGCAGCCGGTGGGCCGTGGCGAACGTGGTCGTCTCGGTCGGGCCGTAGCCGTCGACCACGGTCAGGCCCGGGCACGCCCGCAGCACGCGCCGCACGGACCCGGCCGGGACGACGTCCCCGCCGGTCCAGACCTCGCGCACGCCGCGGAAGCAGTCCGGCGCCTCCTGGGCGACGACGCGGAACAGGCCGGCCGTCAACCAGAGCGCCGTCACACGGTGTCGCGAAAGGACGGTTCGCAGCGTCTCGACGTCGAGGTCGCCGGGCGGGGCGACCACCACGGTGCCGCCGCCCAGCAGCGGCACCCACAGTTCGTAGGTCGACGCGTCGAACGCGACCGGCGAGTGCAGCAGCACCCGCTCGTGCGCGCCCCCGGCGAAGCGGCGGTCCGCGGCCAGCGCCACGACGTCGCGGTGCCGGACGGCGACCGCCTTGGGCGTCCCGGTCGAGCCCGAAGTGTGCATCAGGTACGCCAACCGGTCCGGGTCCGCCCGCGGCGGCACGAAATCCCCCTCCGGCAACGGTTCCACCGCGGACACGGCGGGTCCACTGTGGATCGCGGCGGCCCGGCTCGGGTCGTCGGTCACCAGGACCGACACCCCGGCGTCGGCCAGAAGGGTGCGCAGCCGGGTGTCCGGCGCGCGGCCGTCGAGCGGCACGTACGCGCCCCCGGCCATCACGACGGCCAGCTCGGCGACGACCAGCTCCGCCGACCGGCCGAGCAGGAGCCCGGCCCGGTCCTCCGGCCGCACGCCGAGCCGGACGAGGTGGGCGGCCAGCCGCCCGGCCCGGGCGTGCAGCTCACCGTAGGTCAGCCGGAGGCCGTCACCTTCCACGGCGACGGCGTCCGGCGCCGAAAGCGCCCGTGCGGCGAACAGTTCCGCCAGGCCGGCGGTTCTCGGCGCGGTGCCGTCCGGTTCGGCCGGCGTGTCTTGCACGGTCATCGTCTTCGCTACCTTCCGGGCACGACGGGGAACCCGCCGCTACCGGCGGGGCAGGACAGGGGCTTGCGTCAGCGGCGCCCGGCCAGGCGGCCGCCGATTTCGACCGCGGCCGAGGCACCGGGCTCGCCGCGGAACCGGCCACAGGGGGTGACCCGGCCGGTCGCCGGATCGCGGACGGTGAACGTCCGGTCGTCGTGGAGCACCAGTTCGGGGAACACCTCACCGTCGACGACGAGGCGGTCGGCCGTGATCACGTACTCGATGGATCCGTTGCGGTACGTGCCGAAGTCGCCGGGCGGGACCGGCACCACGCGCGTCGCTTCCGTCGCTCGGGCCGCGCGGGACGGGACGTCGATGCCGAGGTCCGCGAGCTCGGCGGCCAGCGCGTGCCACAGGTCCGCGCCGGTGGTGCCGTTCGTGGTCAGGGCGACCACGCAGGCGCCGGCCTGGTCGATCCGCAGGTGGCAGGAGGTGCCGTCGGCCGTGCCGTCGTGGCCGAGCCAGCCGGTGTCGGGGTCGCCGAAGTGCGCGATGCCCAGTCCCCAGCCGTCGGCGAGGCCGAACGGCTCGGCGGCCGCGACCCGCCGGTGCATGTCGGCGGCGGTGACGACGTCGAGCAGGGCCGGCTTCCCGAGGTGGACCCGGCCCAGGGTCACGAGGTCGGCGGCGCTCATCGCGAGCGCGCCGGCGGGGTCGAGCACCGGCGGCAGGATCTGCTCGACCGGGCGGTCGCCGGCGTGGCCGGGCACGACGCCGGGGTCGTCGACGAACAGGGGCTCGATGCCCAGCGGGCGCAGGACGATCGCCTCGACGGCTTCGCGCCAGCCCATCCCGGTCACCGCCTCGATCACCGAGCCGACCAGCGCGTAGCCGAGGTTCGAGTACGAGAAAGCCGTCCCGGGTGGACAGACGGGCGCGGCGTCGCGCACCTCCCTCGGCGCCGAGCCGGCGAGGCCGGCCGGGTCGGACGGGAGACCGGCGGTGTGGCTCAGCAGCCGGCGGGTGGTCAGCCCGGCGGGCAGTCCCGGGAAACCGAGGACGTCGCCGACGGGTTCGTCCAGGTCGAGGTCGTCGTCCGCGACGAGCACCATCGCGAGCGTGGCGGTGACCAGCTTGGTGATCGAGCCGACCGGGACCGCGGAGGCGGGGAGCATCGCCCCGGTTCCGCCGTGGCGCCGGACCCCGGCCTGCACGACGGCGGCTTCGTCACCCTGCCACACCGCGAGCTGCGCCCCCGGCACCCGGTGGCGGCGGACGAGCCCCGCGAGGAGCGCGTCCAGCCGGGCCGCCGGCACCGGGCGGGTGCCCGCCCGCCGGTCGAGGACATCTCTGTCGGACTGCATATGAACGAACCTTTCGAGCTTCGTGTCGGCGTGCTCGGGAATTGCGCGCACCCCACCGTTCCGGCCCCCGTCAGCCTGCGACTTCGCGCCCGGCTGGAACACTTACGCTGCCAAGCGCACCGTGATCGTCAGTACCGCCAATAGTGGGATTCGATCGGCGCCCGATCCGCATTCACGAACACTCCCCGTCGCAACATTGCCTGCACTATTCCAGAACGTGAACGAACGGCAACCGGATCGAATACCGCAATCGGGCAGCACAAAACCGCGCCGCGACAATCGGCGCTCCGACCAGCCGGACTGTCCTTTCGCCCCGTCTCCCTCCGTCCACTCCGGCCGCGAGCTCCGCGCCTTCCCCGCACCGGCGGCCGCTCTGCCGCCGATGCAGGCTTCCCACCGCAATGCGGTCTCAAACGCGCGAATCGCAGCCTGGTGCAGACCAACCGGAGCCCAGTCGGAAAAGGATCATCACCACATTCTCGAACAGGGTGCGGAACTGCGGAAATGCCGCCGGAGATCAGCCGGTCAAACCGGACCAGCACGTGAGACGCACGTGCATTCTCGCGTGCATTGAACACTTGCCGGCATCCGTGTCACAGGGTTCCAGAATGCGAGAAATGCCATTTTCACGATCACACGATTGACGTGTAACGAAATCCCGCCGCGCTTTTTCCCGACTTTCGGCCCTTACGGAGCCGGTCACGGCGGGCAACTCGGGCACGCCCGCAGCGGCGTCAAGTCGTTTCACAAGCCGAGCGGACGACCCCGGCACCCGGAATACCGGGCGGCTATTGAGCTCACGGCTCCAGGCGGGGCCGAACACGCGAGAAGAGGCCATTCGCCTTCGCGAGCAACGGATTCGGAGACCGAAGGGCAAGCGCGATGACCGCCGCGATCCCGGCGGCGGTGTTACCGAAGCACATCTCGAAAAGCGGCCGGAGGCGCACTGACAACAGCCCTCGGCCGTCGGCGGCGGTCAGGGCCGGTAGGTGCAGATCGCGCCGGTGCCGCGCGCGGGCATGGACTTCCTGCGCGACAGACGCACGTGGCGATCTTCCGCGCGGCGCTGAAGTACCTGTAGACGACGGGCCCGGCCGCGCCTCCACCACGAGGTCACGGTGGCCGCACGGGACCAGACGCGGTCCGAGTACCTGGGCTGCCACCCGGGGACGGGGTTGTTGCGTGCTCTGGGAAGCTGACCGCATGAGCACGGCACTGGTCGTCGGCGACCTCCAGCGGGGCATCACCGAGCGGTTCGCGTTCACGCGCCGGGTGGTGGCACCGGTGACGGCAGTACTGCCCCGGGCGCGCGCCGCCGGGACGTTGGTGGTGCACGTCCAGACCGCGTTCCGCGTCAACCGCGCGGACCTGCCGCCGGGCGACGCGCTGTTCGAGTCCTTCTACGAGGCGGGTGACGTCTTCCACGAGGGCTCGCCGGGCATCGAGCCCGCCCTGCCGGTGCTCCCCGAGGACGTCGTCGTGCGCAAGCGCCGGGCGAGCGCCTTCGCGGGCACCGACCTGGACCTCGTGCTCCGGTCCCGCGGCGTGGACACGGTGACCATCACGGGGGTGGCGACGAGCGCGATGGTCGCGGCGACGGCCTATGACGCCGCCGACCGCGGCTACCGCGTCACCCTCCTCGCCGACGGGTGCGCCGACGAGGATCCCGCCGTCCACGCGTTCTTCATGGACCGGGTCTTCCCGAGCCGGGGCTTCGGCATCGGCTCGTGCGCCGGCTGGCCGGGTCGGTAGCCGTCCGCGGCGCCGCCCCGCGGAGGGGCCTCAGCCCTCCACCTTCACCGCCGGCAACCCGGCCGGCTCCTCGAGGTCGGCGCGGTGGCTCTCCCGCAACACCAGCACACACCCCACCGTCACCAGGCAGCACGCCGCGATCACCGCCGAGATCACGCCCGTCCCCGCGCCGGCGAGCGCCGCGAACACCACCGGGCCGAGGCCCGCGCCGAGGCCCGCGATCTGGTAGCCGAGCGACGCTCCCGTGTAGCGGGTGCGCGTCGAGAACAGCTCCGTGTACAGCGCCGCCAGCGGACCGTACATCGCCGGGTGCGCCACCGACTGGCCCAGCACCACCGCCAGCGTCAGCAGCGCGGCGTTCCCGCTGTCGATCAGCGGGAACAGCAGGAACCCCACCACGCCGGTGGCCAGCGCGCCCGCGATGACGACCGGGCGGCGCCCGACCCGGTCGGACAGCGCCGAGTAGCCGATGATGCCGATCACCGCGCCGACCGAGGACACCGTGATCGCGTTGAGCACGGTCTGGCGCGAGAACCCCGCGTGCACGGCGTAGGAAAGGATGTACGTCGTCAGCGTGCCCTGCGCGACGAACGCCCCGAACCCCACGCCGATCGCCAGCAGCAGGTTCTTCGGGTGGTGGCGCAGGACCTCCAGCAGCGGCGCGCCGGCGCGCTCTCCGGCCGCGGCGAAGACCGGCGTCTCGTCGACCTTCAGCCGGATGAACAGGCCGATCCCCAGCAGCACGACGCTGAGCAGGAACGGCACGCGCCAGCCCCACGCGAGGAACTGCGCGTCGGTGGTCACCGCGCCCATCAGCGTCAGCAGCAGGGTGGAGACCACCATCCCGCTGGGCGCCCCGGCGTTGGTGAAGCTCGCCCACAGCCCGCGGCGGCTGGTCGCGTGTTCGGCCGACATCAGCACCGCGCCACCCCACTCGCCGCCGACCGCGATGCCCTGCAGCACCCGCAGCACGATCAGCAGGACCGGTGCCCACACCCCGATCTGCGCGTAGGTCGGGAGGGCGCCGATCAGCGTGCTCGCGACGCCCATCATCGACATCGTGATGACGAGCATCCGCTTGCGCCCCAGCTTGTCGCCGAAGTGCCCGAAGACGATCCCGCCGATCGGCCGGGCCAGGTAGCCCGTGGTGAACGTGCCGAGGCTGGCGATCGTGCCGAGCACCGGGTCGAGGTTGGAGAAGAAGACCTTGTTGAACACCACCGCCGAGGCCGTGGCGTAGAGCAGGAAGTCGTAGTACTCGATCACGCTGCCGAAGTAGCTGGAGAGCACCGCGCGGCGCAGCTGCGCCCGCGAGCGGAGGTTGTCTGCCATCGCGTCCTGCCTCGTCGCCGACCGCGCGTGACCCGCGTCACGCGCGACGAACGTTAAGCAGTTCGGTGACCACCGTCAAGACATTGCCCAACATTGAGCGGGGCTTATGCTCGCGCCGTGAGCGATCTGGCCGTCCCCGCCGCCGAGGGCATCGGCGCCGACACCCCGCGTCCGCAGACGCTGCTGCTCACGTTCTTCGGTGGTCACGTCCTCGACCGCGGGATCCACGTCGCCACCGCGAGCGTGCTCGACGTGCTGGACCGCGTCGGCGTCTCCGAGCACGCCACCCGGTCCACGCTGAGCCGCATGGCGCGGCGCGGCCTGCTCCACCGGGTGCGCCGCGGGCGGCACGTCTACGTCGGCCTCACCGGCCGGTCGCGGGCGATCCTGCACGACGGCGAGCGGCGCATCTGGCGGGCCGGGGCGGTCAACCGGCAGTGGGACGGCACCTGGACGCTGCTCGGGTTCTCGATGCCCGAGTCGTGGCAGCGCCAGCGGCACGCCCTGCGCTCGCGGCTGCTGTGGGCCGGCTTCGGCAGCCTGCAGGGCGGCCTCTGGATCGCGCCGGGCGAGGTCGACCCGGTCCCGCTGCTCGACGGCCTCGGCGCCGACGGCCACGTCAAGGTCTTCCAGGCCCGCGCGCTGCCACCCACCGAGGTCGCCGGGATCGTCCGGGAAGCCTGGGACATCGACCGCCTGGCCGGGCACTACCGCGCGTTCCTGGACCGCTGGCGGGACCCGGCCGCCCAGGCGCCGGACCGCCTCGCCCGCGACCTGCTGCTGGAGTCCGACTGGCTGCAGACCATCCGGACCGATCCGCGGCTGCCGCGGGAACACCTGCCGGCGGACTGGCCCGCCGAACCCGCCCAGGAGCTGTTCTACGCCTTGAGCGCCGAGCTGCGGCCCGCCGCCCGCGCCATCGCCGCCGACCTGCTCGACTCGATCACCGACGAGCAGGCCGACGGCTGAGCGCCTCCCCCCTCAGGAAGTGCTGCAGCTGACGCTGGGCCAGTTCCAGTTCCCGTTGTGCTGGATGGTGACGCCCCAGTTGTTGCCGTTGCCGTTGGGTTTCGCGACGAGCACCTGGCTGCTCGGCCACGTCGGGCTGACGTTCCAGGTGGCGATGATCCGCGCGGGGCTGGGCACGTTCATCGTGACCGTCCACGAACTGGAACCACTGACCGAGACGTTGAGGTTGTACCGGTCGCTCCAGGACTGCCCGGCCGACAGCGAAGCGGTGCAACTGCCTCCGCCGGGCGTGGTCGGCGTGGTGGGGGTGGTCGGAGTCGTCGTCGGGCCGGTCGGCGTGGTCGTGGGTGTCGTGGTGGTACCGCCGCTGTTGAGGACGTTGAGCACCGAGTTGTAGGCGGCCTTCTTGTTCCCGCCGCCGTCGAACAGCAGCGGGCTCTCGCTGGAGCGCCAGGAGTCACTGTCCCGCACGCCCCACACGGTGATGCCGACGCACCTCGCGACGTTCAGGCACGCCTGCGTCAGCGCCGAGTACTGCGACGTGGACGCGTTGGTGACGTCGACCTCGGTCAGCGCGACGTCGACGCCGAGCGCCGCGAAGCTGGAGATCGTCGTCTGCAGGCTGCTCGGGACCGAGCTGCCGCCGGTGAAGTGGGCCTGCAGGCCGACGCAGTCGATCGGCACGCCACGGGACTTGAAGTCCCGCACCATGTTGTACACGCCCTGGGTCTTGCCGTAGTTCCAGTTGTCGATGTTGTAGTCGTTGTAGCAGAGCTTGGTCGAGGAGTCGGCCGCCCGCGCGGTCTTGAACGCGACCTCGATCCAGTCGTTGCCGGTGCTCTGCAGGTTCGACGAGCGGCGGCTGCCGTCTTCGTTGAAGGCTTCGTTGACGACGTCCCAGTAGGCGAGCTTGCCTTGGTAGTGGGCCATCACCTTCTGGATGTGGTTGATCATGGCGTTGCGGAGGTTGCTGCCGCCCATGTTCTGCATCCAGCCCGGCTGCTGGGCGTGCCAGGCGAGGGTGTGGCCCCGCACCTTGGCGCCGTGGCTGACCGCCCAGTTGTAGACCTGGTCGCCGGAGGAGAAGTTGAACTGGTTCTGGTTCGGCTCGGTCGCGTCGGGCTTCATCTCGTTCTCGGGCGTGACCATGTTGAACTCGCGCGCCGCGATCGTGGTGTAGGCCGAATCGCCGAGCCTGCCGGCGGCGATCGCCGTACCGAAGTAGCGGCCGGACTGCGCGGCCGCGGCGCCCAGGGTACTGGCCGCGGCGTCGGCTCCGGGCGCCGTCACCAGCACGGCCGCCGTCGCCGCGATGGTGGTCACC
Organism: Amycolatopsis sp. NPDC003865; assembly: GCF_053605345.1. Lineage (NCBI taxonomy): Bacteria > Bacillati > Actinomycetota > Actinomycetes > Pseudonocardiales > Pseudonocardiaceae > Amycolatopsis > Amycolatopsis sp. NPDC003865. Next base: position 64,066 of record NZ_JBSGJA010000024.1, read on the forward strand.
CCCGCCAGCAGCCGGCAGGCCGAGGACCGCCACCACCCGCCGCGCGGATCCGAAGAACTCTTCGCCATCCCGTGATCTCCTTCCGGTTCAGGAGCAGCACAGCACGGCCCTCCGCACCCCGGCAAAGAGTTTCGCCCGACTTTCGGACGCTCCACAATGGACGGACGGGCGCGTCAGCGGCGCCAGGTCCCGACGCTGTCGAGGAGCCGCTCGATGAGGCTGTCCGGGACCTCGTCCCGCAGCATCGCCGTGCGGTAGACGATCGGCCCGACCAGCAGCGACACCAGGTCCGCCGGGTCGACGTCGGTCTCGAGCTCGTGCCCGGCGACGGCCGAGGAGATCGCCGCGTGGAGCCGCGCCCGAATGGTTTCGTTCGACTCGTCGCGGCGGCGCGCGAGCTGCGGGTCCCAGAGCGCCGACTGCATCATGGCGAGCGACAGGCCGGCGACCGCCGGCGGCAGCACCTCGTCGGCCAGCTGCCGCAGCTGCCGCCGCAGCCAGGGCCGGACCGGCGTCTCGGGGTCCTTGAACAGCGGCAGGTCGGCGCCCTCCATGACGTCGAGCAGCAGCTGCTCGGACCGGGGCCAGTGCCGGTAGACGGTCGCCCGCCCCACGCCGGCCTCCTGGGAGACGCGCTGGTGGGTGACCGCGCCCGGCCCCTCGCTCGCCAGCAACCCCCGGGCGGCGACCAGGATCGCCTCCCGGGAACGCGCCGCGCGCGGGTCCGTCGAGTACCTCACCGGCACAGCATACGAGCGGCCGCCTCCTCTGAGACGGATTGACTCATAGTTTGCCTCCTGCCAGGAGCGGTTCGCCGGCCACGGACCTGGTGTTCGATGGGGGCGTGCGTAAACCGGGTGAGCCCCCACCGAACGCCGTCCTGCCGGACGTGCTCGCCGAGGGGTTGCGGGTCGTGTTCGTCGGCATCAACCCCGGCCTCTCGTCGGCGGCGGCCGGGCACAGCTTTTCCACGCCGGGCAACCGGTTCTGGCCCGCGCTGCACCGCGCCGGGTTCACACCCCGGCGGCTGAGCGCCGAGGAGGAAGGGCTCCTGCCGGGCTGGGGGCTGGGCATCACCAGCATCGTGCGCCGCCCCACGGCCCGCGCCGCGCAGCTGACGCGCGAAGAGCTCGTGACCGGCGGCCGGGACCTGGCCGCGCGGATCGCCGCGATCGGGCCGGACTGGCTGGCGATGCTGGGCGTGACCGGCTACCGGGCGGCATTCGGGGCACCCCGGGCCCGACTCGGTGAGCAGGCCGAAACGATCGGCGGTGCCCGCGTGTGGATCGTGCCCAACCCCAGCGGCCTCAACGCGCACTACCCACCCGAGGCCCTGGCGCGCGAATTCGCCCGGCTGCGCGTCGCCGCCGGCGTCCCCGACCGCTCCGCCCTCCTCGGCGACCGGTGGACCTGACGGCGGACACCGTGCTAGAAGTAGAACGTGTTTCACTTCTGACCGCCTGGAGGTGCGCGGATGAGCGTTCCGACCGTGACCGAGCTCCTCCTGGCCCGCGCCGGGGACGAACGCCCCGGCCTGCGGTTCGAAGACGAGACCCTGACGTGGGCCGAGCACGTCCGGGCTTCCGCGCGGTGCGCGGCAGGCCTCCGGGACGCGCTGGACTGGGACAAACCGCCGCACGTGGGCGTACTCGCCGACAACGTGCCGGCGTTCTCGGTTCTGCTCGGCGCCTGCGCGTTCGCCGGGGCGGTGCTCGTCGGGCTCAACCCCACCCGGCGCGGTGCGGCGCTCGCGCGGGACGTCCGGCTCGCCGACTGCCAGGTCGTCCTCGCCGAGCCGAAGTACGAGCCCCTCCTGGCCGGGCTGGACCTCGGCGGGATCCCCGTGCGGGACCTCGGGTCGTGGCCACCGGCCGCCGACCCGGCCGACCCCGTCCCCGCCGCCCCCGACGACCTGCTCATGCTGATCTTCACCTCCGGCACCAGCGGCGACCCGAAGGCCGTCCGCTGCACCCACGGCAAGATCGCCTTCCCCGGCGCGATGCTCGCCGAACGCTTCCGGTTGTCCGCGTCGGACACCGTGTACGTCGCGATGCCGATGTTCCACTCCAACGCCGTCATGGCCGGCTGGGCGGTCGGGCTCGCGGCGGGCGCGGCGATCGCCCTGCGCCGCCGGTTCTCCGCGTCCGGCTTCCTGCCCGACGTGCGGAAGTTCGGCGTCACCTACGCCAACTATGTGGGCAAGCCCCTGTCCTACGTCGTCGCCACGCCACCGCGTCCCGACGACGCGGACAACTCGCTGCGCCTCGTCTACGGCAACGAAGGAGCCGCCGCCGACCTGGCCGCGTTCGAGAAGCGCTTCGGCTGCAAGGTGGTCGACGCGTTCGGCTCCACCGAAGGCGGCATCGGGTTCGCGCGCACCGATGACACCCCGCCGGGCTCACTCGGCCGCCCGACGCCCGACGTGGCCATCCTGCACCCGCACACGGGCCTGCCCTGCCCACCGGCCGAGTTCGCCGCCGACGGCCGGCTCGTGAACGCCGGAGAAGCGGTCGGCGAACTGGTCAACACCGCGGGCGCCGGCTGGTACCGGGATCCCGCGGCGGACGCGGAACGCCTGCGCGGCGGCCGGTTCCACACCGGCGATCTCGCCTACGCCGACGCCGACGGCTTCTGCTACTTCGCCGGCCGGCTCGGCGACTGGCTCCGCGTCGACGGGGAGAACCTCGGCACCGCACCGATCGAGCGGATCCTGCTGCGGCACCCGGCGATCACCGACGCCGCCGTCTACGCGGTACCCGACCCGGTGACCGGGGACCAGGTGATGGCCGCCATCGTCACCGGCGGCACTCCCCTGGACCCCGCCGAGTTCGGCCGTTTCCTCGCCGGCCAGCCGGATCTCGGGCCCAAACAGGTGCCCAGGTACGTGCGCACGGTCCGGGACCTGCCCCGGACATCGACGTTCAAGGTCGTCAAGCGGCAGCTCTCGGCGGAGGGCGCGGACTGCCCCGGCGTGGTGTGGGAGCGCACGGGGCCGGACATCGCCTACACCGCTCTGTCCACTGTGGTCTGAGCGGTCAGGCGAAAGCCTTGTCGACGGCGTCCGCGAAGGCGCCCATCGACGGGAACTCCAGGTCGTACGACCAGTCCCCGCCCGGATCGGGCGTGGCGCCCCAGCCCGGCCGGTCGTGGCGGCGGTCGATCCACACCGACGGCAGCCCTTCGCGTTTCGCGGGAACGTGGTCGTGGAACAGGCTTTGCGCCACGTGCAGCAGTTCCGCGCGGGCCACGCCCAAGGACGGCAACGTCTCCTCGAGCGCGCGGAAGTGGTTCGCGGCCGGTTTGTAGGCGCCGACGTCCTCGGCCGTGATGATCGCGGCGAAGGTGCCCCGCAGGTGCTTGTTGCTGCCCGCGAACCCGTCGCGGTGCACGTTCGACAGGATGATCAGCCGGTAGTGCCCGGCGAGCCGCGCGAGCGCGCCGGCCGAGTCCGGGAACGCGGGCCAGTCCGGCACGGACTCGCCCAGCCGGCGGGCCCACTCGGCGCTCACGCCGGCGCCGAGGCCGGCCCCCGTGCGGCGGAACGCCTCCGCCAAGACCTCCGGGTACCGCGTGGCCGGCGCTTCCCGTTCGACGGCGGCCTCGTGCTCGGCGTAGGCGACCAGCAGTTCCTCGTCGGAGAGGCCGAGGCCCCGCTCGGCGGCCCACGGCGCCAGGACGGCGGCGATGCCCGCCTCCCAGTCGATCAGGGTGCCGTAGCAGTCGAAGCTGAGCGCCTTGAAGCCCGTCAAGTCCACCATGTGTATGACAGTATAACAATGGCCGTCAGCCGACCAGCCCGTCCAGCGCGTGCTCCAGGTGCTCGCGCATCGCCGCGACCGCGCGGCCTTCGTCCCCGGAGCGCACGGCGTCCAGCAGCGCCCGGTGCTCCGCCGCCAGGTCGCCCGCCCGCGGGTAGGAATCGCTGAGCCGGGCCAGGCAGAGCTGCATCTCCTCCTGCATCGCCGGGTAGATCCGGTCGAGCCGCGGGCTGCCGGCGCAGCCGATCAGCGCGACGTGGAACTTCGTGTGCGCGTCGACCCGCTCGCCCCAGCTCGCCCCGGGTGCCAGGGCTTCCATCGCGGCGAGACCCGCTTCGGCGGCGTCGACCGGACGCCGCCCGGCGACGATGCGCCGGACCGCCTCGAGCTCGAGCGGCGTGCGGACGAAGAACAGGTCCCGGACGTCGTCGGCGGTGAACACCGGGACGCGCAGCGAACGTCCCGCCGACCGCTCGGCGAGGTTGCGGGCCAGGAGCTCCTGCAGGGCCGAGCGCACGGTCGGGCGCGCGACGCCGAACATGCTCGCCAGGCCGACCTCGGTGAGCGGCTCCCCCGGCTTGAGGTCGCCGCTGAGGATGTGCCGCCGGATCTCCCCGACGAGGGCGTCGCGCGTGCTGATGCCGCGCAGAGGCACGGTCACGGGGTCCCCTTTCCCACAGCCGGGCCGGACGGGCACCAGTCTGGCACGTGCCCGCGGGCCCGGCCGGGAACGTCAGCAGCTGATGCAGGGCGACAGCCAGTCGCCCCGGTCACCGGCCGAGCCGTCGCTCGCGCCGTCCACCGCGAGCGCCACGACCTGCACGCCCGTCACCGGCACGACCAGGTGCTGCGCGGCGTCGCGTGGCACAGGTCGCCGGCGGCCTCCAGCTCGACGCCGTCGCCGATGACCCGGAACACCCTCCGGTGTGCTGCCCGCCACCTTGTTGGTTAGGTAAGCCTGACCTTATCGTTCTCCCGTGTCCGTCGTCCCCCGCCGCGCCGATACCGGTGTCCACGCCCGCGAGCTCGACGTCGCCTACGGGAGCGATGTCGTCGTGCGTGGCGCGTCCGTCTCCCTTCGCGCCGGTACCGTCACCGCGCTGATCGGGCCGAACGGCAGCGGGAAGTCGACCTTGCTGCGGGCGCTCGCGCGGCTGCACCCGCCCGTCGCCGGGGTGGTCACCTTCGGCGATGGCGCCGACCTGCGTGCACTGTCCGGAAAGGACGTTGCCAGGCGGATCACCCTGCTGTCGCAGCAACGGACCGCGCCCGGTGGGGTGAGCGTGCGGGAGCTGGTCGAGTTCGGCAGGCACCCGCACCGGTCCCGGTGGGGCGGCCGCGACCCCGAGGGCCCCGCCGCCGTCGAGCGGGCGCTCGCGCTGACCGGCCTGACCGCGCTCGCCGACCGGCCGGTGCAGGCCCTTTCCGGCGGGCAGGCGCAGCGGGTGTGGCTCGCGAGCTGCCTGGCCCAGGACACCGCGCTGCTGCTGCTCGACGAGCCCACGACCTTCCTCGACCTGCGCTACCAGGTGGAGATCCTCGACGTCGTCCGCGACCTCGCCGACCGGCACGACGTCGGTGTCGGCGTCGTGCTGCACGACCTCGACCAGGCCGCCGCCGTCGCCGACCGGGTGCTGCTGCTCGAGGACGGCCGCGTCACCGCCGACGGCTCCCCCGCCGACGTGCTGACCTCGGCGAACCTCAGCCGGGCCTACGGCATCCGCGTGGACGTCGTGCTCGACCCCGCCGACGGCCGGATCCACACCCGCGCGGTCGGCCGCTTCAACGACACCGCGCCGGTCTGACCCATCGAAAACAGGAGAAACATGCGGATCACCCGGATGCTCCTCGGCCTGTCCGCGGCCGCCACGTTCTTCGTGGCCGCCTGCGGCACCACCGAGGAGCCCACCAGCACCGCGGCCACCACCAACGCCGCCGGCCCGGTCATGGTCGTCGACTCCCGGGGCAAGGAGGTCAAGCTGCCCCACCCGGCCAAGCGCGTCGCGGCGACCGAGTGGAACGCCGTGGAGCACCTGGTGTCGCTCGGCGTCATGCCGGTCGGCGTGGCCGACATCAAGGGCTACGGCCAGTGGGTGAGCGCCGCTCCGCTCGACGGCACCCCGAAGGACATCGGCACCCGCGGGGAGCCGAGCCTCGACACGCTCGGCTCGCTGGGGCTGGACCTCGTCGTCGTCACCGACAGCGTGACCGAGGGCGCGCTCGAGCAGATCGAGGCGAAGGTGCCGGTCATCGTCATCACCGGCGGCAACGCCCAGGACCCGGTCGCCGGGATGTACGCCGGCCTGGACGTCATCGCGAAAGCCACCGGCACCGAAACCAGGGCCGTGCAGCTGAAGTCCGGGTTCGAGCAGAAGCTCACCGCGGGCAAGGCCGAGGTCGAGAAACTCGGCGCCGCCGGGCAGAAGGTCGCCTTCTCCGACGCCTACGTCACGTCCGGCTCGGTCAGCATCCGGCCCTACACCAAGGGCGCGCTGGTGTCGGCGGTGTTCGCGCGGCTCGGCCTCGAAACCGCGTGGACGATGGCGGGCGACCCCGCCTACGGGCTCGGGCAGGCCGACGTCGAAGGCCTGACGCAGCTGCCCGACGTGCGCTTCTGGTACCTGGCCAACGACGCCGACGGCGACCCCTACCAGCAACAGCTCGCCGGCAACGCGATCTGGCAGAACCTGCCGTTCGTCAAGAGCGGCAAGGTGCACCGCTTCCCCGACTCCCTGTGGATGTTCGGTGGCCCGAAGTCCATGGCGCAGTTCGTCGACGCGGCCGTCGCCGCGCTGAAGGGGTAGTGGCCACCCTGACCGGGCCGCCCGTGGTCGCCGTCCGGCGGCACGGGCGGCTCGCGCTGCTGGGCGGCGGGCTCGCCGTCCTGCTCCTGCTGGGCTCGGCGGTGCACCTGACCCAGGGCACCGCGAACCTCGACCCGCTCGACGTGCTGCGGCTCGTGTTCGGCGGCGCGGCCGGCGACACGACCGCCGTGGTCGTCGAGTCACGGCTGCCGCGCCTGCTCGCGGCGCTGGTCGTCGGGGGCGCGCTCGGCGTGGCCGGTGCGGTGCTGCAATCGGTGTCCCGCAACACGTTGGCGTCGCCGGACACCCTCGCCGTCAACGCCGGCGCGCACCTCGCCGTGGTCGCCGTCGCCGCATTCGGCGTCTCGCTGCCCCTGCTCGGCGCGACCGGTGTCGCGTTCGCGGGCGGGCTCGCCGCGGCCGTGGTCGTGCTCGCGCTGTCGGGCACCGCGGGCACCGGGATCGTGCGGCTGGTGCTGGCGGGCACCGCGATCTCGCTCGCCCTGATTTCGGTGACCCAGGTGCTGCTCCTGTTGTACGCGCAGGAAACCCGCGGCCTGTTCGCGTGGGGCGAGGGGGCGCTGGAGCAGAACGGGCTCGGCGGGGTCCGCACGCTCGGTCCCGTCGTCGGCGTGGCGGTGGCCCTGCTGCTCGCGATGGCGCGGCGGCTCGACCTGATCCACGTCGGCGACGACCACGCCAGGACGCTGGGTGTCCACATCGGACGGACTCGCGTCGCGGCGATCGCGCTGGCCGTGCTGCCGGCCGCGGCCGCGGTGACCCTGGCGGGCCCCATCGGGTTCGTCGGCCTCGCCGCGCCCGCGCTGGCCCGGCTGCTCGCGTCCGCGGTACCGGGTCTGCACCGCCACGCCGCGCTGCTCCCGTTCGCCGCGGCCCTGGGCGCGACGCTCCTGCTGGGCGCCGACGTGCTGCTCCGCGCGATCGCCGGCCCCCAGCGGGCCTTGGCGGTGCCGACCGGCGTCGTGACGACCATCCTCGGCGCGCTGTTCCTCGTGGTCCTGGCCCGCGGCGCCCGGATCACGTCCGCGACCGCCGAACCCCCGGCGGCCGGCGCGCGCGGCGGGGTGAGCGCGCTCCGGTACGGCGTGCTCCTCGGTGTGCTGGCGCTCGTGACGATCGGCGTCGCCGTGGGAGCGGTCCTGCTCGGGGACGCGAAGCTGCTGCTGGGCGACGTCGTCAACTGGGTCACCGGCCACGCGGGCCCGATCGTCACCGGCGTGCTGGACACCCGCGTCCCCCGCGTGGCGGCCGCGTTGCTGGCGGGCGCGGCGCTGGCCCTGGGCGGCGCGCTCACCCAGGCGGTCGCCCGCAACCCGCTGGCCGAGCCGGGGATGATCGGGGTGGTCGGCGGGGCGGGCCTCGGCGCGGTCGCCGTGATCACGCTGGTTTCCGGCGTCGGGTTCTGGACCCTCACCGGGTCCGCCGGCCTGGGTGCCGCCTTGGCGATGGCGGTGGTCTTCGCCGTGGCGGCGCGCGGCGGTTTCACCAGCGAACGCCTGGTGCTGATCGGCTTCGGCGTGCACGCGGCGTCGCAGGCGCTGGTGACGCTGCTGATCACGCTGTCCGACCCGTGGAACGAGACCAAGGCGCTGACCTGGCTGGGCGGCTCGACCTACGGCCGCGCCTTCACCCACCTGGTGCCGATGGCGCTGGCGGTGCTGCTGGTGGCGCCGGTGCTGGTCCGGATGCGCCGCGAGCTCGACCTGCTGTCCCTCGACGACGAAACGCCCCGGGTGCTGGGCGTGCCGGTCGCGCGGTCGCGGTTGCTGCTGTTGTCGTGCGCCGTCCTGCTGACCGGCGCGGCGGTCGCGGGGATCGGCGTGCTGAGCTTCGTCGGCCTGGTCGCGCCGCACGCGGCCCGCGCGGTCGTGGGCAGCAGGCACTCGCGTCTGCTGCCGGCCGCGGCGCTGCTGGGCGCGATCCTGGTCTGCGCGGCGGACACGGTGGGCCGCACGGTCATCGCACCGGCCCAGCTCCCGGCCGGCCTGATGACGGCGCTCCTCGGCGCGCCGTACTTCGTGTGGCTGCTGTACCGGCACCGCACGCGGGGTCGCTGACGCGCGTTCAGCGGGCGACGACCTCGCGCACCGTGGCCGGCAGCTCGCCCGGGTGCTCGAGGTGGACACGGTGTGTCGCGCCGGCGCGGCGGCAAGGCGTTCGTGGGCCCGCCGTCGTGGCGGCGGCTGACCGAGACCCACGGCGCGATCCAGCAGGCGATCGTCGCCGCGGCGGGCACCGGCGGAGGACAGCGCCGTCCGCCTGGGCGGCTAGCGCTCCGGCAGCTGACGGCGTTTCCGCAGCCGGGCCAGGTCTTCCCGCATCTCCGCCGGGAGGAGTTCGGCCATCTGCTCGGGCCGCAACGGCAGGTCGAGGAGGCTGAGCTTGACGCGGCTGCGCTGGGCGTGCCGGCCGGGATCGAGCCGCACGACCTGGGCGGCGTCCGGGCGCAGGGCCGCCGTCAGCGGGGTGGCCGGCTCCAGCGGCCGCCAGGCGTTGCCGTCGACGCGCAGCATCGGCGGCGCGCTGCCGGCGACTCCGCGCAGCGTGACGACGTCGCGGGCCGGCAGCACGATCGAGCGGCTGACGCCCGACATCGACGCGACCGGCGTCACCGCCAGCACCTCCGCCGCCGGGGAGATCACCGGGCCGCCGGCGGCGTAGTTGTAGGCCGTCGAACCGGTCGGCGTGCTCAGGATCAGCGCGTCACAGCGGTAGTACCCGAACTGAGTCCCGTCGACCAGCAGGTCGACCTCGACCGTCGCCCCGGGCTCGGCCCCGCCGACGACCACGTCGTTGAACGCGACCACCGCCGCACCGCCCTCCTCGAGCGCGACGCAGCTGTGCGGCTCGACCTCGAAGTCCCCGGCGTGCAGCCGTTCCAGTGCCCCGGCGAGCTCCGGCGGCGCGATTTCCACGAGGAACCCGACGTTGCCGTAGTTGACCCCGAGCACCGGCACCGGCCGGTCCACGGCCAGCCGCAGCGCGCCCAGCATCGTCCCGTCCCCGCCGAGACTGACGATGGCGTCCACGCCGGCCGCGAAATCGGCGTCGGACACGACCGCCGCGCCGGCCCCGACCTGCGCGGCATCGGTTTCCCGCACCAGCAGTTCGACCCCGTGCCGCGCGGCGTGGGAGACGAGGACGTCGACCGAGTCGCGCACCGGCTTCCGCGGATGCGCGACGACGCCGACGCGGGTGATCTCGGATTCCGCCACCGGATCATTCTGGCCGCCCGGGCGAGCGCGGCGCGACCGGAGGCCTACGAGGCGACCGACGCTCCCGAGTCCGGCACCCCGGCGTAGTCCGGCAGCTCGACCGAGCCGCGCACCGGCTTCCGCCGATGCGCCACCACACCGACACCGACGATCCCGAACTCCACCACCGAACCAATCTCGCCGCCCGGACGAGCGCGCGACCGGGAGCCTACGAGGTGACCGAGGCTCCGGAGTCCGGCACCGCGCCGCAACAACCGAGCACCTCGACCGAGTCGCGACCAATCTCGCCGCCCGGGCGAGCGCGGCGCGACCGGAGGCCTACGAGGCGACCGACGCTCCCGAGTCCGGCACCCCGGCGTAGTCCGGCAGCTCGACCCCGTTGAGCGCGCGCTCGACCAAGGCGCCGAGCGCCTCCATGTCGGGCTCCGGGCTCGGTCCGGCGTCCGGGTCCGGGAGGCCGCGCATCTCGGCGTGCAGCCGGCCGATCTCCTGGTTGGCCTCGACGAACGGCCGCATCCGCCGTTCGTACCCCGCGAACGCGGCCGCCGGGTCCCACCCCGTGGCCGCCAGCTCGCCGGCCAGCAGGTAGGCGCCGACCAGGGCCAGGCCGGTGCCCTGCCCCGACAGCGGCGACGAGCTGAACGCCGCGTCCCCGAGCAGCACCACCCGGCCGCTCGACCAGCGGTCCAGCACCACCTGGGCGACCTGGTCGAGGTAGAAGTCGGGCGTGTCGTCCAGGTGCTCGAGCAGCCGCGGGGTCAGCCAGCCCAGGCCCGCCACCCGCTCGCGCAGCAGGCGCTTCTGGGCCTCGACGTCCCGGTAGTCGACGTCGAAATCGGGCGACACGAAAGAGAACATGGCCATCGCGCGGGTGGCGTCCCCGATCGGCCGCAGCATCGCCGAGCGCCCGGGCTCCTGGTGCTCGAGCACATACGTGTCGAGCCCGAACTCGTTGGGCACGCTGTAGAAGGCCAGCACGTGCCCGAGGTGGCGGACGCACTCCTCGGGCGGCCCGAACACCATCGCCCGCACCGCCGAGTGCAGCCCGTCCGCCCCGACCACGAAGTCGTAACGCCGCCGGTCGCCGCCCGCGAAGACCACGTCGACGCCGTCGCCGTCCTGGGTCAGTTCGGCGATCCGGTCGCCGAAGACGTACTCGACACCGTCGCGGGTGTCGTCGTAGAGCACCCGGGAAAGGTCGCCGCGCAGGATCTCGATCTCCGAGATGTAGCCGTCGCCGCCGTCGTCCTCCGCGCGGAAGGTCTCCAGCACGGTCCCGTCCGCCGCCACGGTGTGCGCGCCGGCGGTCTCGGTGCGGGCCGCGCGCACGGCCGCGTCCAGCCCCATCCGCCGGATGACTTCCCTGGTGACCCCGCGCGCGTCCACGGCCTGCCCGCCGGGACGCAGCGCGGGCGCCCGTTCCACGACGGTCACCTCGGCCCCCCGCCGCCGCAGCCAGTGCGCGATCGCCGGCCCCGCGATGCTCGCTCCGGCCACCAGCACCTTGACACCACTCATCGCGTCCCCCCTGTTCACCGGTCCTCGTCGACCCCCCGGATCGTAGCGGGATCCCGGGCCCGGGCCCGGGGGTCGGCCAGGGTGTCTCCCTGGGGCCACGGGGGCCGGACCGGAGCACAGTGAAGGCACAGCGCGGCGAACCCCGCCGCCACCCCCATCCAGGAGTCCCGATCATGGACATGAAGCTCGAGGTCGTGGTCCTGCCCGTCACCGACGTCGACCGGACCAAGCACTTCTACAAGACCCTCGGCTGGCGCGAAGACGCCGACATCGACTTCGGCGCGTCCCGCGTCGTGCAGCTCACCCCGCCGGGCTCGGCGGCCTCGGTCCACTTCGGCACCGGCCTCACCGACGCCGCCCCCGGGTCGGTCCGCGGCACCTACCTCGTCGTCGACGACATCGAGGCCGCCCGCGCCGAGCTCGCCGGCCACGGCGTCGACGTCAGCGAGGTGTTCCACCGCGACGCGACGGGCGCGTTCGCCCCGGGCGCGCACCCCGACCGCGGCACCTACTCGTCGTTCGCCTCCTTCCACGACCCCGACGGCAACACCTGGCTGCTGCAGGAGATCACCACCCGCTTCCCGGGCCGCGTCGACGGGGTGAGCTACGGCTCCACGCAGCAGCTCGAGGCGGCGCTGCGCGAGGCCGCGGCCGCGCACGGCGAGCACGAGAAGGAGACCGGCGAGTACGACGAGAACTGGCCGGAGTGGTACGCCCGGTACATGGCCGAGCACCAGGACGCCTGAACCCCCCATCACCACCGAGGAGACCGGAAAGATGTCCACGATCCACCTGCGCCAGGCGACCACCGCCACCCCGGAGCAGTTCCTGGCCGCACTGACCGATTTCGGCCCCGAGCGCGCGAAGCTCTTCGGCCGCAGCGCGAACGACTACCTGAAGGTGCACGACCGGAGCCCCGGCCACGCCGACGTCACCGAAGGATCCGGCGGCATCTGGGAGCGGCTGGACTACGACTGGTCCGATCCGGCCCGGGTCGTGATGCGGACGACCGACTCCAACACCTGGGGCGGCGCCTCGGGCCACACCTACACCTTCACCCGGCTGCCGGACGGCACCACCGAGGTCGACGCCGTGGTGGTGCGGGAAGGCAAGAACCTCAAGGGCCGGCTGCTCGGCGCCCTGCTCGGCGTGCTGGGCAAGCGGGTGCTCGGCGGGGAACTGGCGAAGACCGCCAAGGCCGTCGAAGCGCGGTACGCGGGCGCCCGCGACGACGCGTGAGGCGCCGGCCGGCTGCGCTAGGGTTCGGTGACCCGGCACGGCCGTCGCCGGGCGGTCGTGGGAGGTTCGCATGCCGGGGCGTGAGCCGGCGCTGATCGGCCGGCACGGCGAACGCGCCGCTCTCGACCGCCTCCTCGCCGGTGCGCGCTCGGGACAGGGTCAGGTGCTGGTCCTGCGCGGCGAGGCCGGGATCGGCAAGACCGCGCTGCTGGAGTACGCGCACGCGCAGGCCCCGGGGTTCCGGGTCGCGCGCGCCGCCGGTGTCGAAGCCGAGCAGGTGCTCGCCTACGCCGGGCTGCACCAGCTGTGCGCGCCGTTCTTCGACCGGCTCGACCGGCTGCCCGAACCGCAGCGCGACGCGCTCGCCACGGCCTTCGGGCTGAGTGCCGGCGCCCGCCCGACCCGGTTCCTGGTCGGGCTGGCGGTGCTCACGCTGCTCGCCGACGTGGCCGAGGAGCAGCCGCTGCTCTGCCTGGTCGACGACGCGCAGTGGCTCGACCGGATGTCGGCGCTGGTCCTCGCCTTCGCCGCCCGCCGGCTCCTCGCCGAACGGATCGCGGTGGTCTTCGCGGTGCGGGAGCCCGGCCGCGAGCCCGACCTGGCCGGGCTGCCGGAACTGCCGATCGGCGGGCTGGGCGAAGCCGACTCCGAGGCGCTGCTGGCCTCGGTGCTCAAGGGACCGGTGGACAGCCGCGTCCGCGCCCGGATCGTCGCCGAAACCCACGGCAACCCGCTCGCGCTGCTGGAGCTGCCCCGCACCTGGACGGCGGACGGGCCGGCCGACGGGTTCGCCCGGCACGAGGCGATGCCGCTGGCCGGCCGCATCGAAGAGTGCTTCGTCAAGCAGCTCGAGCCGCTGCCCGCCGACACGCGGCGGCTCCTGCTCATCGCCGCCGCCGAGCCGCTCGGCGACGCCACCCTGCTGTGGGCCGCGGCCGGCAAGCTCGGGCTCGGCGCCGACCCCGCGGCCGCGGCGGAAGCGACCGGGCTGATCGAGTTCGGCCGCCGGATCCGGTTCCGCCACCCGCTGGTGCGGTCGGCGGTCTACCGGTCGGCGCCGCCGCAGGACCGCCAGGACGTGCACCGGGCACTGGCGGACGTGACCGACCCGGGCCGCGACCCCGACCGCCGGGCCTGGCACCGCGGGCAGGCGACCGTCTCCCCGGACGAAGACGTGGCGGCCGGTCTCGAACGCTCGGCGGGCCGCGCCCGGGCCCGCGGCGGCCTGGTCGCGGCGGCCGCGTTCCTCGAGCAGGCGGCCGTCCTGACACCCGAACCCGCCCGGCGCGCGCAGCGCGAACTGGCGGCGGCCGCGGTCAAGCGCGACGCCGGCGCGCTCGACGCGGCACTCGGCCTCCTCGACTCGGTGGCGGCCGGGCCGCCGGACGCCGGGCGCGCCGCCGAAGCCGAGCACCTGCGCGGGCAGATCGCGTTCGACCGGCGACGCGGTGGCGACGCGGCCCGGCTCCTGCTCCGCGCGGCCGAACGGCTCTCCCCGCTCGACGCGAACCGGGCCCGCGAGACGTACCTGGAGGCACTGGCGGCGGCGCTGTGGGCCGGTTCGGACCGGGCCGGTCTCGTGGCGGCGGCCGAGGCCACCCGGGCCGCGCCCCCGGCGCCGGTGCCGCCGCGCGCGGTCGACCTCGTCCTGGACGCGCTGGCCACCCGGCTCACCGACGGTCACCAGGCCGCGGCACCGCTGCTCGCCCGGGCGGTGGCGGCAGTCCACGCGCTGGACGTCGGCACCGAGGACACCGGGCGGGTGCTCTGGCTGCTGGGCAACCGGGCGGGCGGCATGGTCGCCACCGAAGCGGCGGACTTCGCGGCGGCACGGGCGTTCGCCACGCGTCAGGTCCAGCTGGCCCGGGACGCCGGCGCGCTCGTGCAGCTGCAGTTCGCCCTCAACTTCCTGGCCGTCAACGAGCTGCTCGCGGGCGAGCTGACCGCGGCGGCGGCCTCGGCCGAGGAGGACCGGGTGATCGCCGAAGCGACCGGCAACGCGCCGGTCGGCTACGCCGCGATGCTGGTCGCCGCGTTCCGCGGGCGCGAGACCCCGGCGGCGGAGCTGTTCGAGGACACCACGCGGGAAGCGTCGGCCCGCGGGCAGCTCCGGCTGGTGACCTTCGCCGACTACGGCCGGGCGGTGCTGTACAACGGCCTCGGCCGCCACGACGCCGCACTGGCCGCCGCCCGCCGGGTGTTCGACCAGGACGTGGTGGGGTTCCAGGGCCTGGTCACCACCGAGCTGGCCGAGGCGGCGTCCCGGACCGGGGACGAGGAGCAGCTCCGGGCCGCGGCCGCCCGGTCGGCCGAGCGCGCTTCGGCGGCCCGGACCGCGGAAGCGCGGGGACTCGACGCCCGCGTGCGTGCGTTGTGCGGCACCGGTCCGGACGCCGACCGCTGCTACCGCGAGTCGATCGAGCACCTCGACGGGACCCCGCTGCGCGCCGACCTCGCCCGCAGCCACCTGCTCTACGGCGAGTGGCTGCGCCGGGAAGGCCACCGCGTGGCCGCCCGGACGCACCTGCACACGGCCGACGAGCAGTTCTCCGCCATGGGGCTGGAGGCGTTCGCCGACCGGGCGCGGCGCGAGCTGCAGGCGACCGGGGAGACCACGCGGAAGCGCACGGTGGAGACCACGGGCGAGCTCACCGCGCAGGAGTTCCAGATCGCCCGGCTCGCCGGGGAAGGCTATTCGAACCCCGAAATCGGCACCCGGCTCTTCCTCAGCCCGCGCACGGTCGAATGGCACCTGCGCAAGATCTTCCCGAAGCTGGGCATCAGCTCCCGCCGCCAGCTGCGCGACGTCGTCCTCGCCGGCGCCGGCACGTAGCCGCCGGCTTCATCCTGCAAGTTGAGTGCACGCCCGTACACTCAATGGGCATGGTCACCTTCGAAGCCGGCACCGCCCGTCCCGTGCGGGGTGGTGCGTGATGGCCGAAGTGGGGATGCGCCCGCCGGTGTCGCCGCTGCGGCGCCGGGCCCTGCGCGCGCTGCGCTGGCTGTTCACCCCCCTGCGGCCGGACGACTACCTCGACCTGATCAACCCGCTCTGGTCGACCCGTGAGCTGCGCGGACGCGTCGAGCGGGTCGAACCCGAGCGCGGCGGCGCGGCCACGGTGCTGATCCGCCCCGGCTACGACTGGGTCGGGCACCGGCCCGGGCAGTACGTGCGGCTGGGCGTCGTCATCGACGGCGTGCACCACTGGCGCGCGTACTCGCTGACGTCGAGCCCGGACCGCGCGGACGGGCTGATCTCGGTCACGCCGAAGCGGGTCGACGGCGGGGTCGTCTCGCCGTACCTGGTCGAGCGGGCGCGGCCCGGCGAGCTCGTCCGGCTGGGCGAGGTCGAAGGCTCGTTCACCCTGCCGGAGCGGCTCGAGCGCGGCCTGCTGTTCGTCACGGCGGGCAGCGGCATCACCCCGGTCATGAGCATGCTGCGGCACCTGGCGCCGGGTCCGGGGCTGCGCGACGTCGTGCACGTCCATTCGGCGCGGGAGGCCGACGGCGTCATCTTCGGTGACGAGCTGGCCGAGCTCGAGCAGCGCCACGACGGCTTCCGGCTCGAGCTGCGCATCACCGGCCGGGACGGCCGGTTCACCCCGGCCGAGCTGGACACCCTGTGCCCGGACTGGCCCGAGCGGGAGACCTACGCCTGCGGCCCGGGCGAACTGCTCGACGCGCTGCAGGCGCACTGGAAGCGCCACGGTGCCGTCGAACGGCTGCACCACGAGCGGTTCCAGCCCATCGTCGGCGGCGAAGGCGCCGACGGGTCCGGCGGCACGGTGCACTTCGCCCACCACAACCTCGACGCGGACTGCCCGCCCGGCACGCCGATCCTCGCCGCCGGCGAGGAAGCGGGCATCGACATGCCCTTCGGCTGCCGGGTCGGGGTGTGCCACACGTGCGTCCTGCCGATCCGGGAAGGCCGGATCCGCGACCTGCGCACGAACGTCGTCAGCGAGAAGCACAACGAGATCGTGCGCACCTGCGTGCACGGCGCCGAAGGCCGGGTCACGGTCGAGCTCTGAAGCGCCAGAAAGGAAACCATGACACCAACGCACCCGTTCGCCCACCTGAGCGCGGACCGCCTCGCCGAACTCGCCCGCGAATTCGACGCCATCCACGACGACGTCCGCGCCGACCTCGGCGAGCGCGACCGCCGATACATCAAGGGCGTCATCCGGCTGCACCGGCAGATCGCGGTGGCCGGCCGGGCCCTCCTGCTGGGTTCCCGGTCCAAGGCGGCCTGGGCGGCGGGCACCGGCTGCCTGGCGGTCGCGAAGATCCTGGAGAACATGGAGATCGGGCACAACGTCCTGCACGGCCAGTGGGACTGGATGAACGACCCGTCGATCCATTCGTCCACTTGGGACTGGGACACCGCCTCGACCGCGACGGCGTGGAAGCATTCGCACAACTACATCCACCACACGTACACGAACATCCGCGGTAAGGACAAGGATCTCGGTTACGAGATCATGCGCATCGACCCGCACCAGAAGTGGCACCCCGCGTACCTGGCCCAGCCGTTCTACAACCTGCTGCTGATGGCCTTCTTCGAATGGGGGGTCGCGGTCCACGACCTCGACGTCGAAGCCATCCGCGCGGGCGAGAAGCCGCTGAAGGACGTGTGGCACGACATCAAGGGCATCTCGGGCAAGGCCCGCGACCAGATCCTGAAGGACTACGTCGGCTGGCCGCTGGTGAGCGCCCTCGCCGCGACCGCCGTGGGACGGCTCGTGCGCCCGGAACCCCGGTCGCGGCGCCGGGTCCTGGCCGACCGCGTCCGCGGCAAGCGGTTCAAGGGAGCGGTCCGCGCCCAGCTCGCGGCCGCCCGCGAGGAGGGCGGCGGCACGTTCGCGGCGACGTTCTGGGCGGACTTCACCGCCAACATCATCCGCAACGTGTGGGCGCACTCGATCATCTTCTGCGGCCACTTCCCCGACCAGACCTACACCTTCAGCCAGGAGGAGGTCCGCGACGAGACCCGCGGCGGCTGGTACGTCCGGCAGCTCGTCGGCGCGGCCAACATCACCGGCTCGCCGCTGTTCCACCTCATGAGCGGCAACCTCGGCTACCAGGTCGAACACCACCTGTTCCCGGACATGCCCAGCAGCCGCTACGCCGAGATCGCCCCGCGGGTCAAGGACATCTGCCGGCGCTACGGCCTGCCGTACAACACCGGACCGCTGTCCCGCCAGCTCGGCACGGTGCACCGCACGATCCTGCGCCTGGCGTTCCCGGGCGGCGAGCCCCGCCCGAAGCCCGGCCCCTACCGCGGCGAGGAGCGGGCCCGCGCCGCCTGACCTCAGGGAAGCGCGATCTCGGCCCAGACGGTCTTCCCGGTGCTGCGCTGCCACTGGCCCCAGGTGACGCTCACCGCGGCGACCGCCCGCAGTCCCCCGCCCCCGGACCGGCGCACGCAGGCGGTGTCCAGGCAGCCGTCGTCGACCTCGACGCACAGCCACCCGGGCCGCCGCAGCAGCCGGACCTGCCGCGGCGGCTCGCCGTGGAGCAGAGCGTTCGTGGCGAGCTCTTCGACGACCCAGACGGCGACGCGCCGCCGATCGTCGGGCAGGTCGGCCAGGAGGCGCTCGGCCCAGGCACGGACCTCGGCGACGTCGCCGAGGTCGTCGGCGACCTCGAGCGCGACGACGCGCAGCTGCTCGTCCGCCCGGGGAAGCTGGTGCGTCGTCATCGGCGGTCGCCTTTCGTCACGGCAGCTGATCGTCGCTGGAGGTACTACCCAGCCGGGAGCCGTCACGAACATGCGCGCCGGTGAGTTCAGCCTGCCGCGCCCACGACCCCCGTCGTCAGCGCCGCGCCGATCGACGCGCGCGTCCTGCTGTTCGGCATGCTCTTCCCCCTCGCTGGTCCTGGTCCTGGTCCTGCCGTCCCTCCGACCGCCGTGGCAAACCTTGCCCGCCGCCGCCCGGCCTGACGAGTCACGGACTGCACAGTGAGTGGCCGCCCTGGTTTCCCGGTGACCAGTGAGCCCGCGTCAGAGCTCCCCGAGAGCCCGCATCGCCAGCCACAGCTCGGGCTTCGCGCTCGGCGCGTGCAGAAGCGAACGCCCCAGCACCCGCTCGATCCTGGCCAGCCGCTTGCGCGCCGCCGGCGCCGAAATACCGAGGGCCGCGGCGGTGGCGGGCAGCCGGGCGTCGGCGCGCAGCCAGGTCCGGACCGTCTCGACGCCGGCCGGGTCGAGGGCGAGCAGCTGGGACCGCGCCCAGACGACCGCGCCCGGGGTGGCCAGCAGGCTCTCCAGCGTGCCGGCTTCCGGTGGCGCGGTGGTCGTCCGGCCGGCTGCGTGCAGGCGCAGGGCGAGCCAGGCGGCCGACTGGTCGGCGACCCGGGTGAAGTCGAGGCCGAGCAGGTTCTCGAGCAGGTGCAAGCGCGCGGACAGCGTGTTGCGGTGGATCTTCAGGTGGTGACAGGCGCCGCCTTCGAAGGTGAGCCAGGAGTTCACCGTGGCCAGGAGCTCCTCGGCGCCGGGGTCGGCCCGCCGCGCCGGGACGTGGCTCAGGCACGGCGCCAGGAACCCCGCCGCCCAGGCGGGGCCGCGGCCGCCGAGGAACGGCGTGAGGTCGGTGCGCCGGTCGAACCGCGCGTACCGGCCGGGCACGCCGCGGGCCACCGCCAGCGCGTGGAACGCCTGTTCGTACCCGAGCGCCGTCTCGCGCAGCGGCAGCTCCTGGCTCGCGCCGATCCGCGCCTCCGGGGCGCGTTCGGCGATCAGCAGGTCCAGCGGCCGGCCGCGGTGCGCCCGCTCCAGGGGCACGAGCGCGATGAGGTGGTGGGGACGGACGGGACAGGGGACGATCCACGCCCGCCCCCGCGCGAACCGTTCGATCCGGTCGGCGACCTCGAGCCGTCGGCCGGGCGGACACTCGACGACGAACACGCGGGCCACGTTCGGCAGCCGGGGCCCCAGGGCCGCGGCCACCCGCCGCGCGGCGGCCAAGCTGCCGGCCATGAGCAGGTGGAGCACGGCTTCGCGGCTGCGCGTCATCGCCGCCGTGACCCGGAGGCGGGTCCGGTCGGCTTCCGCCACCCGCCAGCACAGGCCGAGGATGCGGGCGGCGTCGGCGAGCAGGGCACTGTGCCGTCGTTCCGCCCGGTGGGCGACGACCAGGTAGGGCTCGTCGCCGGTGCCGAGGCGGACGACGTCGATGGTGTCCGGGTCCGCGCACAGCACCGCCGAGGGCGTCCCGCGCCGGTGCATTCCGGCGGCCGCGGCGGCGGCCCCGGCCAGGACCGGCGGGGGCGGGGCGGCGCGGTTCGCCGGCGCCGCAAGGGTTCTGCCGCCGACGTCGATCAGCGCGGCGGTGCCACCGGTGCGCGTCGCGAGCCAGTCGAGCATCGCCCCCACGGCGCCGGGCTCCGTGGCCAGCCGGCTCAGCGCGACGATGTCCCCGGCCCGATCGGCGGAGCCGATTGCCGCGGTCACCCGACCTGGCCCACCGTCGACCACCCCCTGGCACGCGGATTTCACCTTAACGGGAGCGGCTCTCGACCGGAAGAAGCGCGTGAAGGCGTTGTCCCGGCGCGGGAGCCGCTCAGTGCGGCTGGGAGAGATCCCCGGGCGCGATGCCTTTCACCGTGTCCGTGACGGGCTTGTCGAGCTCCGCCTTGCGAGCGGCCGGGTAGACCCAGCGCAGCCCGGCCGCCGCCCTGGGGCCGATGGCCTCGTGCTCGTAGAAGATCCTTCCGTCCCGCTGGAAGCCGGACACTGTGTAGCCGGTCCGGTCGGCGGAGCGGAACGTCACCCGGCCGCACACCCGCCGCGTTGGTTCCCCAGACCGTCAGCGTCGCGCCGAGCGCGGCGTCGGTGAACCGCCGCCCTTCGCCGTTCTCGGGGACCCACGACGACGCCGTGTAGCCCGGCGGCACCGGCGTGCTGAACCCGAACCGGGTGTTCGTGTACGTGCTCCCGTCGGCGGGCCGCTCCGTAGCCGGCGGCGCGGTCGTCGACGGCGCGGCCGGCGCCGTCTTGCCCAGCATCGGTGGAGGGACTTCAGCCGCTCGTCGACCGGCGCCCGCAGGGCGTCGTTGATCCGCTGCCGGACCGCGGCGTCGGCGCCGCCGGACACCTGCGGGTACTGGAGCAGGGCCTCGGGCACCGCGGCCACCGGCACCGGCGCGCCCCCGTGCAGGGCGCGCAGCTGCTCGCTCGTGTCCGCCTCGAACGGCCGCTGTCCGGTGACGCACTGGTAGAACACGCACGTGGCCGCGTACACGTCGGTGGCGGGCACGCCCGGCTGCCCCGCCCACTGCTCCGGCGCCAGGTAGGACGGGGAGCCCGCGGTCAGTCCGTTGTGTCCGTCCAAAGTGGCCAGTCCGAAGTCGACCAGCTTCGACTCGCCCTCCCGCGACACGAGCACGTTGCCCGGCTTGTAGTCCCGGTGGACGACGCCGGCCGCGTGCGCGTCGGCGAGGCCGAGCAGTGAACCCTTCAGGATCGCCAGCGCCGCCTCGGGCGCCAGGACGTTCTCCGTCACCGGCAGTGCGCGCAGCGACACGCCGGGCACCGCTTCCATGACCAGGGCGGCGCCCTGGGGTGTCTAGACGAAGTCGAAGAGCCGGACGACGTGCGGGCTCCGCACACCGGAGAGCAGCCACGCCTCCCGCCGGAACCCGTCGGCGATCCGCGCGTCGGCGAGGAACTCCGCACGCAGGTACTTGATCGCCGCCAGCGTCCCGGAGGCCTCGTGCTTGGCCAGCACGACCCGCCCGAAGCCGCCGCTGCCGAGCACGTCCACTTCGGCGTACCCGGGCACGCTCCAGGTGTCGTTCGGTCACCCTTCGGGGCAATTCACGCAAAAGTGTCACTCGTGCCTGGTCGCGGCGATCACCTCGGCCGCCCGGCGGGGAACACCCGCGGCGATCCGCCCGCCAGCGCCCGGCCGATCCCCCTGGCCGCCGCCATCACCAACGGCGCCAGCGCGCCCGGCGCCGCGCTGCCGGTCCGCACGACGAGCGAGACCGCCGCCGCGAGGGTTCCGTCGGCGGCGAAAACGGGCGCGCCGACGGAAAGGGCGTCGACGGTCACCTGGCCGTCGCTCACCGAGTAGCCGAGCTTGCGGACGTCGGCGAGCATGCGGCGCAGCCGGGCGAGGTCGGAGACGGTCTTCCCGGTGAAGGTCCGCAGGGTCCCGCCGAGCACCTCCTCCTGCACGGCCGCGGGCGCGTGGGCCAGCAGGACGAGCCCGACCCCGGTGGCGTGCAGGGCGAACCGGCCGCCGACGCGGGTCCAGACCGGGACCGCGTCGCGCCCGGCGATGCGCTCGACGAACACCACCTCGAGGCCTTCGCGCACCGCCAGCTGGACGTTTTCGTGGGTCACCTCGTACAGGTCTTCGAGGAACGGCATGGCCGCGTCACGCAGGCCCAGCCCGCGCGGCGCGAGCGACGCCACCTCCCACAGCCGCAGCCCGACGCGGTAGCGGCCCGCGGCGTCGCGCTCCAGCGCGCCCCATTCCACCAGCTCGGCCGCGCGGCGGTGCGCGGTGGCGAGCGAGACGCCCGAGCGGCGGGCCAGCTCGCTCAGGCTGAGCTCGGTGGCCTCCGGCGTGAACGCCTCGAGCAGCGCCAGCACCTTGCTCGTCACCGAGGTGCCGGCGCCGTGCTCGGCTCGCCGGGTCATCGCCTCACGCTACCCGGCGCGTCACAGGTCCAGTACCAGCCGCGGGCCGGCGCAGCGCGACACGCAGATCATCATCACGTCGCCGGCCTCCTGCTCGGCCGCGGTGAGCACGGCGTCGCGGTGGTCGGGCACGCCCGCCAGGACGCCGGTCTCGCACGTCCCGCACGTGCCTTCCCGGCACGACGACAGGACCGGCACGCCGGCCTCCTCCACCACCTCGAGCACCGACCGGTCCGCGGGCACCGCGAGGGTCCGTCCCGACTGCGCGAGCTCGATCTCGAACGCGGCTTGCGCCCCGCTGTCCGGTTTGGCCGTGAACCGCTCCACGTGCAGCGTGCCGGGTGCGCACCGCTCTTCCACCGCCGCCAGCAGCGGCTCCGGCCCGCAGCAGTACACGGCCGCGCCCGGCTCGGCGGCCAGTGCCGCGTCCAGGTCGAGCAGACCGCGCTCGTCCTGCGGCACCAGCTCGACGCGGTCGCCGTAGCGGTCCCGCAGCTCGGCCGCGAACGCCATCGACGCCCGCGTGCGGCCGCCGTACAGCAGCCGCCACCGCGCACCCGCCGCCTCGGCCGCGGCGACCATCGGCACCAGCGGCGTGATGCCGATCCCGCCCGCGACGAACAGGTAGTGCGCCGCCGGTTCGAGCGCGAAGTGGTTGCGCGGGCCGCGCACGCGCAGCGTCTCGCCGTCCGCCAGCCGCTCGTGGACGTGGGCCGACCCGCCCCGGCCCTCCGGTTCCCGCAGCACGGCCACCTGCAGCGCGGACCGGTCGGCCGGGTCTCCGCACAGCGAGTACTGCCGCACGAGCCCGGGGCCCAGCACCAGGTCCAGGTGCGCCCCCGGCTCCCACGCGGGCAGCGCCGCGCCGTCCGGGGCGCGCAGGGTCAGCCGCACGACGTCGTCGGCGAGGCGCTCCTTGGCCGCCAGCACCACGTCCAGCTCCGGGTCGGGCGAACCGCTCATCGGTCCCCCGCCTCGTGGCCGACGGGGTGGGCCAGCAGCCAGTCCCACAGCCGGACGGGGTCCTCCGACTCGTGCTCGGCGCCGCAGTGGCACACCCCGACGAGCACGTCGGTGCCGAGCTTCCAGTGGATGCGGACCACCGCGTCCCCGGACAGCATCGCCACGCGCGCGCTCACGAGGCCGCCAGCTTCGCGAGGATGCGCCGCGCGGCCAGTCCCCCGGTGTCGATGTTGACCGAAAGCTCCTGGTAGCCCTCGGGTTCGGTGGCGATGACGCGTTCGAGGACGTCGAGGGCGCGCACGTCCTGCAGCACGACCGTGCGGTTGTTCTCGGCCAGGAAGTCCGACACGCCCTGGTCCTCGAGGGCGAAGTCCCGGGCCACGGCCCAGAAGTCGTGCGTGCTGTGCTCGGTCTCCGGGGTGATGGCGTAGACGACCTCGACGTGGAACCCGTCGGGATCGGTCCCGTCGTCGTCGGGCAGCACGCCGACGGGCGCGATCCGGCTGTGCAGCAGGTACAGGCACGGCGGGTGGTACTCGATGTCCTGCCAGCGCGTGATCCGGCCTTCGATGCCGGTCGACTTCGCGTAGAACGACGGGCACTCGGCGTCGGCCATGTGCCTGCTGACGTAGATGATGCCGCGGTCTTCGTCGACCTCGGTGGTGATGGGCGTTTCGGCGACCTCCGGCGTCCCGATGTAGCCGCCGTGCAGGTAGGTCTCGTGGGACAGGTCGAGCAGGTTGTCCACGAGCAGTTCGTAGCGCGCGGCGAGCGGTTCCATCCCGCTCACGGTGGTGTAGGCCGGGTCGGCGAGCCACGGCGCGCGCGGGATCGCGGCCGGGTCGGCCAGGTCGCGGTCGCCGATCCAGACCCAGACGAACGAGTCCTGCTCGACCACGGGGTAGGCCGGAACCCGTGCGGTGCGGGGAATCCGTTTCTGTCCCGGAACGGCCACGCACGAACCGGCGCGGTCGTAGGTGAAGCCGTGGTAGCCGCAGATGATCCGGTCGCCGTCGAGGCGGCTCTCCGACAGCGGGTAGCGGCGGTGCACGCAGCGGTCGGCGAGCGCGGTGACTTCGCCGGATTCGGTGCGGTAGAACACGATCGGCTCGCCGAGCACCGTGCGGGCGAACAGCTCACGCCCCACCTCGCGGCCGTAAGCGGCGACGTACCACTGGTTTCGGGCGAACGCTGCCATCACGCCTCAGAGCTCCTTCGGTCGGGGGTCGCCACCCGAAGCTCCCACCCGGCCGTCGCGGCGGCCATCCCGCTTTTCACTGGCTGAAAAGCCCGCCCGGTCACGAAATCGCCCTTCCCGGCACGGCGTTCGACGTACGACCCCACGTTCGCGGGCAGGCAGCGACCGGAAGTGTCCCGCCAGGACAGTCACCACTGACGAAATCCCTTGGCGGGCGGTGACTTCCGCCCGCCGGGAAAGCGGAGGTCAGCCCGTCGTCAGCCGGAGCGTGGCGATCCCGCGCATGTCGAGCGTGGCGCCGGCGGGGCCTTCGGCGTATCGCAGCAGCACCTGGTCGCAGCCGGGGCACCGCGCGATGTACCCCATCGGGGCGCCGTACACCGCCGCCGCGGCGAGGCGATCGGTCCGGCCGCACCCGGCGCAGACCGCCGTCGCGCTCGTGACGTCGGCGGTGAACACGCTGCTCAGCGGGCCCGCCAGGACGTTCCCGTCGATGTGTGCGTCCGTCATCTCACCCTCCGCTCGCTCCGAACCGCTCCGCGCGCACGCGGCCGGGGTCGTGCCCGGCGCCGACCAGCAACCCGGTGACCGTCTCGACGAACGGCGTCGGCCCGCACACGTAGCACGTCGGCTCCTCGGAAGCCGGGATCCCGTGCGCCGTCAGGTCGGCGGCGTCGATCCGGTGGGGCACACGGCCGACGCCGTCCGGCGCTTCCCGCGTGTACAGCACGACCCGCTCCGGTCCGTCCAGTTCGTCGGCGAAGTACACGTCGGCCGGGGTCCGGGCCGAGTAGAGCAGCCGGAACGGTGGCGCGGTCGCCGGGCGGGCGCGCACCATCGCCATCAGCGGGGCGACACCCGAGCCGCCGCCGATCAGCAGGACCGGCTCCGGCTGCTCCGGCCGCCACACGAACCAGCCGCCCAGCGGGCCGAGCACCTCGACGTCGTCGCCGACCTCGAGGTCGCGCACCAGGTAGGGCGAGACTTCCCCGCCGGGCACCAGCTGGACGGTCACCTCGACGAACTCGCCGTCGGCGGGCGCGGACAGCGAGTAGCTGCGCTGCGCGGTGTAGCCGTCCTCGGCGGTGAGCCGGATGTCGACGTGCTGCCCGGCGAGGTGCCCCGGCCAGTCCGGCACGGCGAAGCGGAGGGTGCGCGCGGTGGCCGTCTCGTCGCGGGTTTCGACGAGCCGGGCGGTGAGGCGGCGGCGGCCTAGTCGCCGTCGTAGCGTTGTTCCCGCCACGGGTCTCCGTAGTTGTGGTAGCCGAGCTCTTCCCAGAACCCGGGCTCGTCGTCGGGCAGCAGCTCCAGGCCGCTGACCCACTTGGCGGACTTCCAGAAGTACAGGTGCGGCACGAGCAGCCGCGCGGGCCCGCCGTGCACCGGTTCGAGGGGCTCGCCCTCGAACTCGTAGGCGATCCACGCCTTGCCGTCGAGCAGGTCTTCCAGGGGGAGGTTCGTGGTGTAGCCGCCGGAACTGTGCACCATCGCGTAGTCGGCGGCGGTCTCGACGTCGGCCAGCAGCACGTCGAGCGACACGCCACGCCAGGTCGTGCCGAGCTTCGACCAGCGGGTCACGCAGTGGATGTCGACGGTCGGCTCCTCGGCGGGCAGCGCCGTCAGCTCGGCCCAGTTCCACGAAGTCCGCTCGCCCGCTTCCGTGGTGACCGTGAACGACCAGTCGTCGACGGTCACCGGCGGGGTCGGTCCCGCCGAGAGGACGGGGAAGTCGTCGGTGAGGTACTGGCCCGGCGGCAGGCCGGCGTCGCGCTCGCGCCGCCCTTGGAACCCCCGGCTGAACACGGCCAAGGCACTCCCCTCTCGTCGGGCGCTCACCTTAACCCGCCACGGGCCCGCAACGGGTGTCAGCCTGATTTATAGTCCCACCGTGGCGAGGCACTCCGCGGTGCACCTGGCGAACCTGGACCTCAACCTGCTGGTGGTCCTGCGCGAGCTCCTCGGCGAGCGGAACGTCACCCGCGCGGCGGCCCGGCTCGGGGTGACGCAGCCCGCGGCGAGTGCCGCGCTCGCCCGGCTGCGGCGGCACTTCGGTGACGAACTGCTGGTGCGGTCGGGGAACGGCTACGTGCTGTCCGCACTGGCCGCGCAGCTGGCCGACCAGGTCGAAGCGGTGTGCACCGGCGCGGAGCGGCTCTTCGGCACCGGCCACGACTTCGACCCCGGCTCGTCCGCCCGCGAGTTCACGCTGGTCATGGCGGACTACACGATCGAGGTACTGGGTTCACGGCTGTCGGCGCTGCTCGCCGCGCAGGCGCCGGACGTCCGGCTGCACGTCCGGCTGGTCCGGGAGGCGTTCGCCAGCGACATCGCCGACACGATCCGGCTGATCGACGGGATGGTGGCGCCCCCGGTCAGCCGGTTCGAGCTGCCCGACGTGCGGTCGGTCGCGTTGTTCACCGACCGCTGGGTCTGCGTCGTCGATGCGGCGAACCCGTCCGTGCGGGGCGACGAGCTCGGCCTCGAGCAGCTCGCCGCGATGCCGTGGGTCGCGCCGTTCCACCCGGACCGGGGGTTCCCGCCCGCCGCGCCGATGGGCCGCCAGCTCGCGCTCTTCGGCATTCAGCCGCGCATCCGGGTCCGCGTCGAGAGCTACCAGGCCGTGCCCCACTTCGTCGCGGGCACCGACCGCGTCGCCCTGCTGCAGGAACGCCTCGCGACGCGCGTCGCCGACCGGCTCGGCCTGCGGGTCCTGCCGTGTCCCGGTGATCCGGAGCCGATCGTCGAACGGTTCTGGTGGCACGCCGGCCACGACGGCGACCCGGCCCACCGCTGGCTCCGGACCGTGCTGACCGACCTCGCCCGCGACCTCCGGGTATAAGCCACACTGATGGTTCCGCAGCCCGATTGTCTATTTCCGGGGGCGCGGACGCCCGACCTAGCGTGTGAGCCATGCCGCACCCCCTCACCGAGCTGAAGGTCCGCACCGTCCGCAAGCCCGCCGGTTCCGCCGCCCACCAGGTCTCGGCGGACGTCTGCGTCGTCGGCGCCGGCATCGCCGGGCTGTCCGCGGCGATCGAATCCGCCCGGCTCGGCCGCGACGTCGTGCTCGTCGACGCGCTGCCGGTGCTCGGCGGCCAGATGGTCAACTCGCTGATCGGGTTGTTCTGCGGGGTCTTCGGCAACGCCCCGGACTACCGCCAGCTGACGCACGGCATCTTCGACGACATCTTCCGCGACCTGGGTGCCACGGGCGACCTGTTCCGGCAGCGGCGGCACACGCTCACCGTCGGCTACGACGAAGTGGTGCTCGGCCGGTGGGTCGAGGACACCGTGCGGGAGCACGGCATCCGGGTGATCACCGGCGCGGCGATCACCGGCGTCGTCCGGAGCGGCGACCGCGTCGAGTCGGTCACCTTCGCCACCCGCTACGGCGCCGTGGACGTCGACGCCACCGGGTTCGTGGACGCGAGCGGGGACGCTTCGCTGATCTGGGAGGCAGGCCTGCCCTGCCGCCTGCCGGAGCGGGAGATCTACGGCTCGCAGCAGCTCGTCGTCGAGCACGTCGCCGAAGAGGCCGCGCCCGAACCGGGCGAGCTGGCCGAACGCGTCGGCGCGAAAGCCCGGGAGTACGGCCTGCGCCGCCACGACGGGCTCGCCTTCCACTTTCCCGGCCGCGGCACCGCGGTGCTCAACATGACGCACATCGAGGCACCCCTGGAGCCGATCGCCGCGGCCCGGGCCCAGCTCGAAGGCAAGGCCCAGGCCGACCGCGTGGTGGCGTTCCTGCGGGCCGAGTTCCCCGAAGCGTTCGGGCGCATCCGGGTCCGGGCGTACGGGCTGCCCGGACGGCGGCAGACCCGGTGGGCGCAGGGGGTGCACCAGCTGACCATCGACGAGGTGCGGGCCGGCACCCGCTTCCCCGACGCGGTCGCGCGGACCGCGTGGCCCGTGGAACTGCACGACAGCCCCGAAGGCTACGTGTGGGAGACGTTCGGGCCGGACCACGTGCACTACGTCCCGCTGCGCTCGATGACTCCCCCGGACGTCCACAACGTCCTGGTCGCCGGCCGGTGCGTCGACGGCGACGCGGCCGCGTTGTCGAGCGTGCGCGTGATGGGCCCGTGCGGGGCGATGGGCATGGCGGCGGCGCACGCGCTGGACATCGCCGGGAAGGACAGCGTCCACGACGTCGACCACGGCGAGCTGGCCGGCCGCCTGGCCCGCAACCTCGAGTCCTGAACGGAGGAAAGCGATGGTCCGCAGCGACTTCCCGCCCGGCACCGTCCGCTGGGCCACCCGGCGCGCCCAGTGGCGCGCGCTCGGGCTCACCGACGAAGACCTGGCCAAGCCCAAGATCGCCGTCGTCAACTCCTCGTCGGACCTGGCGATCTGCTTCAGCCACCTCGACCCGATCGCGGCGCGCGTCAAGCAGGGCATCGCCGCCGCCGGCGGGCTGGCGTTCGAGGTGCGCACGACCGCACCGAGCGACTTCATCCACTCGGCCGGGCACGGCGGCGGGTACATCCTCTCGGCGCGCGACCTCATCGTGAACGACATCGAGGTCGGCGTCGAAGGCGCGCAGCTGGACGGGATGGTGTGCCTGGCCAGCTGCGACAAGACCGCGCCCGCCCAGCTGATGGCGGCCGGGCGGCTGAACCTCCCGACGCTGCTCGTCGCCTGCGGCTACCAGCCCAGCGGGTGCTTCCGGGGCGGCCACTGCGACATCGAGGACGTCTTCCTCCACGCCTGCGGGTCGTCCACAGTGGACGATCTCGCCGAGATGAGCGACGGCGCCGTCGGCGGCCCCGGCGTGTGCCCGGGCATGGGCACGGCCAACTCCATGCACGTCGTCGCCGAAGCGCTCGGGATGGCCTTGCCCGGCACCACGCCCGTCGCGGCGAATTCGCCGTCGATGTGGGCCGCGGCCGACGCCGCCGCGGCGCGCATCGTGCGGATGGTGGAAGAGGACCTGCGCCCGCGCCGGATCATGACGGCCGCCGCGTTCGGCAACGCCGTCCGCGTCGCGCTGGCGGTGGGCGCGTCGATCAACACCGTGAAGCACCTCCAGGCGGTGGCCGAAGAGTCCGAAGTGGACGTCGACGTCCTCGGCCGCTACGCCGACCTCGGCCGGGACACCCCGGTCGTGTCGGCGG
This sequence comes from Amycolatopsis sp. NPDC003865, assembly GCF_053605345.1. NCBI lineage: Bacteria > Bacillati > Actinomycetota > Actinomycetes > Pseudonocardiales > Pseudonocardiaceae > Amycolatopsis > Amycolatopsis sp. NPDC003865. Next base: position 93,545 of record NZ_JBSGJA010000024.1, read on the forward strand.
TCCGGCCGAACGGGCCGCACCTCATCGAGCAGTTCGAGGCCGCGGGCGGCGCGCGGGCGGTGCTGAAACAGCTCGGCGGCCTGATCGACCCAGCACCGATGACCGTCAGCGGCACCACCGTGGGCGGCAACCTGTCCTCGGCCGAAGTCGCGGACCCCGAAGTCATCCGCCCGGCCGATCGGCCGTTCGCCACCGAGCCGTTGATCGTGGTCCTGCGCGGGTCGCTGACCCCGGACGGCGGCATCGTCAAGCTCGCCGTCGGCGACGAGCGCCCGGCCGCGTTCACCGGCCCGGCCCGTTGCTTCGAAAGCCAGGAAGCCGCGGTCGCCGCCCTGGCCGCCGAAAAGATCACCGCGGGCGACGTCGTGGTCGTCCGCGGGCTCGGGCCGCGGGGCCGGCCCGGCATGGGGATGGCGTCGCAGATCGTCTTCGCGCTCGACCGCGCCGGGCTCACCGGCGAGGTCGCGGTCGTCACCGACGGCCAGCTGTCCGGGCTCGTCAACCGCGGCATCGTGGTCGGCGAGGTCCGCCCCGAAGCCGCCGACGGTGGTCCCCTGTCCCTCGTCCGCGACGGCGACACCGTCCACATCGACCTGCCCGCGCGGGTGTGCGACCTGCGCGTCGACGCGGCCGAGCTCGCCGCGAGGCGGCCGGTGCCCGCCGAAGACCACCACGAAACCGGCTGGCTGTCGGTCTACCGGCGCACCGTGCGCCCCCTCGGCCACGGCGCCGTGCTCCGTCCCTAGCGCTCCCCCACGACCAGGAGGCCGCAATGGCGCTGCCCGAAGTCCCCCCGTCCACCGTCATCACCGAGGCCGACGAACGGCGCTCCGCGCGCGGCGGCGCGTTCTCGATGTTCGTCGACAGCTTCGACGTCTACCTCCCGGCGCTCGTGCTCCCGGCCGCCATGGCGTACTTCATGCCCGCGAACCTGTCGCCGGCGATCCGGGCGACGTTCACCACGCTGCTGTTCACCATCGGGCTCGTCGCGCGCCCGATCGGCAGCGTCATCTTCGGCAACCTGTCCGACCGGATCGGCCGCAAGCCGGTCACCATGATCAGCGGCTGGGGCTTCACGATCGTCACCCTCCTGATCGGGCTGCTGCCCGGCTACGCGACGTGGGACTACGGCGCGATCGCCGTGTTCGCGCTGCTGCGGCTGATCGGCGGGATCTTCCTCGCCGGCGGGTACGCCGCGCCGATCCCCCTGGCGCTGGAACAGGCGAACCCGGCGCGGCGCGGCCGGGTCGGCGGGCTCATCGGCGTGGGCGCGCCCGGCTCGTTCCTGGTGATCAACCTGCTCCTGCTCGGGCTGCTCGACGTGCTGCCCCACGGCGGTTTCCTGGCCTGGGGCTGGCGGATCCCGTTCTTCCTCGGGTTCGTGCTCGGCCTGGTGTACCTGTGGCACTACCGCGGCGTGAAGGAGGACGACTCCGTGTTCGCCCGCCGCCGTACGGGACGCCAGCCGGTGGCGGAGCTGTTCACCACGCACCGGAAGCTGCTCGTCAGCGTGTTCCTGTTCACCTGCGGGTACTGGTTCGCCACCCAGATGTCGGTGTCGTTCCTGCCGACCCTGCTGGTGCAGGTGCTGGACCAGAGCCCACGGCTGTCCTCCACGGTCGAGATCATCAGCTCGGTGACCACGATCGCGCTGATCCTGGTGCTCGCCGGGATCGGCCAGCGGATCGGCAGGCGGGCGCTGCTGATGCGCTGGGCCCTCGTGCTCACGGTCGTCGTGGGCGGCGCGTTCGCGGTGCTCGCGGTGGCCGCCCGGGCCGGGGCGCCCGCGTGGCTGATCGGGCTGATCGCGGTGGTCGCGAAGGTCCTGCCGTCCGCGCCGCTGGGCGTGATCCTGGTGTACCTCAACGAGCGCTTCCCGGCGTCCGTGCGGGCCAGCGGGTACGGCATCGGCTACATGTTCGGGCTGATCCTGCCCGGGCTGTACACCTTCTGGCTGCTGGCGCTCAGCTCGATCATGCCGTACGAGTTCACCCCGATCGCGTTGATCGTCTTCGGCGGCCTGCTGATGTTCGAGGCCGTGCGCCGGGGTCCGGAGACCAACGGCGTCACCGACCCGGTCCCGGCGGTCTCCGAACCGGAGGTCGCGCGGTGATCCTGACCGACGGCGAGAAGGCCATGCGGGACGGCGCCGACGGGCCCGCGGTCGCGGCGGCCATGGACCTGCTCATCCGCTACGGCGAAGCGCTGGACGCGGAAAAGCTGTGCGACACCCGCAACGTCGCCGGCACGAGCACCCAGCCGTCGCCGGTGAAGGCGAAGCTCGTGGCCGAAGGCGGCTGGAACAAGGCGTTCGCGGTGCTCAACCTCGACTGCGACGACGTCGTGGAGATCCCCGGCATGCGGGTGCCGACCTGCCAGCTGCAACAGGGTTTCGGCCCGGACTCGGTCGGCGTGGTGCCCTACCCGAAGGAGTTCGTCGAGCTGCAGAGCGACGCCGAAGCGTTCTACGGACGACGCGGGGTGAACATCCTCGCCACGTGCACGCCGTACCAGGTCGGCAACCTCCCGGTCCGCGGCGAGCACTGCGCGTGGATGGAGTCGTCGGCGGTCGTCTACGCCAACTCCGTGCTCGGCGCCCGGACCAACTGCGAAGGCGGGACGTCGACCGGCGCGGCGTCGCTGACCGGCAAGATCCCGTGCTGGGGCAACCACCTGGCCGAGAACCGGTTCGGCACGCACCTGATCGAGGTGGACGCGGGCGTGCGCGACTTCCTGGACTGGGGCATGCTCGGCTACTTCGCGGGCGGGCTGGTCCAGGACGAACGGCCGGTCGTCACGGGAGCGTTCCCGCGTCCCGATCTCGTCGACCTCAAGCACTTCGGCGCGGCCGCCGCGTCTTCCGGCGGCGTCGAGCTGTACCACCTGCCGGGGATCACGCCGGAGGCACCGACGGTCGAAGCGGCCTTCCGCGGCCGCCCGCCTTCCGCTGTCCACTATGGACTCCGGGAGCGGCGTGCGGTCTACGAGACGCTGAACGACCAGGGCCGCTCGACCGACGTCGACTTCGTGCTGCTGGGCTGCCCGCACGCGTCGATCGACCAGCTCCGCGCCGCCGCCCGCGCGCTGGACGGCAAGCGGCTGCACTCCGGGACGCAGCTGTGGATCATGACGCCCCGGGCGCTCAAGGCGGTGGCCGACCGCAGCGGCTACACGGCCGTGATCGAGGCCGCGGGCGGGCGGCTGCTCGCCGACTCGTGCCCGGCGATGTCCCGCGTCGCACCGCCGGGCACCCGCGTGTTCGCCACCGACTCGGCGAAGCAGGCGCACTACCTGCCCGCGATCCTCGGGATCGAAGCGTGGTTCGGCTCCCTGGAAGACTGCGTCGGCGCCGCGGTCACCGGGCGCTGGCGAGGTGACCTGCGATGACGGTCCTGCGCGGGCGGACGATCGTCCCCGGGATCGTCGAGGGCGAAGCACTGGTCTCCCGCGAGACGATCTCGGGCTGGGGCGGCATCGACCCGGCCACCGGGACCATCGTCGAACGCCGCCACGAGCTGCACGGGGTGTGCTTCACCGGGAAGATCCTCGTCTTCCCCGGCGCGAAGGGATCCTCGGGCTGGTCGGGGTTCTTCCAGTCGACGCGCCTGCTCGGCACGGCACCGCTGGGCATGATCTTCACGGTGGTGACGACGAAGGCGGCGCTGGGCGCGGTGGTGACCCGGGTCCCGGCGCTGAGCGACCTCGACCAGGACCCGGTGGCGGTGATCCGCACCGGCGACCACCTCCGCCTCGACGCCGACCACGGGTTCGTCGAAATCGTGGGGAGAGCCGGCTTCAGCGATTCGCCGGGACCGGTTCCCCGGCCGGGTGCCGCCGGCGCGCCGGGAGCAGCGACGTCGGATGGGAGACGCTCCAGGCCGCGGCCGCGCAGATCACTTCCTTGAGCCGCGCGGCCGTCCGGCCGGTCAGCGCGGACGGCTTGGGCCGGTCGTCCGGCGTCACCCACTGCACGATCGCGTCGCGGCGGCCGAGGCTGATGCACTGCGCGGTGTAGCCGATCTTGTTCTCCGGCAGCGCGCGGCCGGTCAGGCGGGCGGCGATCGCGTCCGCCGCCTGGTAAGCCGTCGGGACGCCCGACGCGCACGACATCCGCAGCGGGGCGCCGTTCGCGCCCGGGGCGAGTGCGGCGTCCCCGACCGCGTAGACGTCCGCGTGCGAGACCGACCGCATCGTTTCGTCGACCACGATCCGCCCTGTCTCGGAAACGGCCAGCGTCGTCGCCGCGGCGAGGGGGTGCACGGCGAACCCGGCCGTCCACACCGTCACCCGCGCCGGGAGCACGCGGCCGTCGCGGGTCACCGCGCTGTCCGGCTCCACGGCCGTGATGTCGGTGTGCTCGTGCGCGGTGATGCCGAGCCGGTCGAACGTCACGCGCAGGTGACGCTGGGCCTTCTCGCTCAGCCAGTCGCCGAGCCCGCCGCGGGCGGCGAGGCCGACTTCGAGGTCCGGGCGCGCTTCGGCGATCTCGGTGACGGCTTCGATACCCGTGAGGCCACCACCGACCACGAGCACCGTTTCGCCCGCGGCGAGGCCGGCCAGCCGCGTCCGCAGCCGCAGCGCCTGCTGCTTGCCCGCGAGGAACTGGGCGTGCCCGGCGACGCCGGCGTCGGCGGCCGTGCTGCCGAGGGCGTAGACGAGCGTGTCGTAAGCGAGTTCGCCGTTGTCGAGGGCGACGGTCTTGCGGTCGGCGTCGACAGCGGTGACCCGCGCGATCCGCACCCGCACGCCCGTGCCCGCGAAGAGGTCGGTCAGGGCGCGCGGCCGCAGGTCCTGGCCGGTCGCGAGCTGGTGCAGGCGGACGCGCTCGACGAACTCGGGATCGGCGTTGACGAGCGTGATCTCGGTGTCGGCGGGGTGCAGCCGCTTGGCCAGGCGCCCGGCCGCGTTGGCCCCGGCGTACCCGGCCCCGAGGACGACGATGCGGTGCTTCATGGCTTCCCTCATTCCTGTCCGGCTGGTGTGTCGCTCCCTGAACCGGGCGGCGGCGGGAAACCTGACAGCGGTGAGGTGTGATCCGGGTCACCAGGCGGCGAGCGGCTCCCCGTGGCCGCCGGCGGCCCACTGGCGCGCCGCGCGGTCGAGTTTGGCCGGGTTCACCTGGGCGTGGACGGCCGCGATGCCATCGGCGGTGACGTCCAGCGAGACGACGCCGGCGACCCGGTCACCGACCACCAGTACCAGGGCGGGCACGCCGTTGGTGACCTCGGCGAACAGGACGGGCTCGCCGCCGATGAGCTCCCACTTGGCCGGGCTGGGCTCGAACAGCCCACGCAGGAACCGCGCCACCCGCACCGCGCCGGTGACCGGCCGCGGCAGCGAGAAGAGCACGCCACCGCCGTCGCCGACGCTGGTCGCGTCGTCGGTCAGCAGCTTCACCAGCGAGTCGGTCCGGCCGCTGAGCGCCGCGGCGAGGAACTCCTCGACGATCCTGCGAGCCGCGGCCGCGTCGACCGCCACCCGGCGCCGGTCGGTGGCCAGGTGCTGCTTGGCGCGCCGGTGGATCTGCTGGCAGTTCGCCTCGGTCAGGTCGAGCACCTCGGCGATCTCGCGGTGCGAGTAGCCGAAGGCCTCGCGCAGCACGTACACGACGCGTTCCTTGGCCGAGAGCCGTTCCATCAGCGTGAGCATCGCGATCGAGACCGACTCGCGCTGCTCGGCGGTGTCCGACGGACCCAGCATCCGATCCCCGGCGAAGACGGGCTCGGGCAGCCACTGGCCCACGTAGGTCTCCCGCTTGGCGCGCGCGGAGGTGAGCCGGTTGAGGCACAGGTTGGTGAGCACCTTGGTCAGCCAGGCCTCGGGCGTCTCGATGAGGGCCCGATCGGCGGACTGCCAGCGCAGGAACGTGTCCTGCACGGCGTCCTCGGCATCGGTCGCCGACCCGAGCAGGCGGTAGGCGATCGCCTCCAGCCGCGCCCTGGCCCCCTCGAACACCGCGACTTCGTGCGCCCCCAGCAGCATGCTGCCAAGCTAACACCGGACCGGTCGCCGACAGCCGCTCGACGCCGCAGCGGCAGCGCGGGAGACGCACTCCGAGCCGGGATCAGATCGCCAGCAGGACGCGGCCGAACGGGCCGCCCTCGGCGAGGTGCCGCTGTGCCTGCGCGGCCTGCTCCAGCGGGAACACGCTGTCGACCAGCGGCGTGATCTCCTTGCGGGCGACCAGGTCGAGCAGGCGCGTGTTCGCGGCGTTGATCTGCTCGGTGGTGAACAGCGCGAACCGGAAGCCGTGGATGTGGGCGTTCTTCCAGATGAGGTCGGTGACGTCGATTTCGGTGCGGGTACTCGCCGCGTACCCGACGCTGACCAGGGTGCCGTCCACGGCGAGAGCGCTCAGCGACTCACCGGTGACGGAGCCGCCGACGCCGTCGAGGACGACGTCGACGCCCTTGCCGCCGGTCAGGCGGTGCACCCCGGCGCGGAGGGACTCGGTCGACAGGTCGATCACCTCGAACCCCAGCGCGCGGCCGCGCTCGGCCTTCGCGGTGGTGGTGGCCGTGGTGATGGCCGCGCCGGCGCCGAGCACCCTGGCGACGTCCACGCCGCCCTGCCCGACGCCGCCGCCGGCACCGGGCGCGAGCACGGACTGCCCGGGCCGGAACCCGGCGAGCTCGGTCAGCGCCAGGTACGCCGTGAGGTGGCCGGTCGCGGCGGTGAGCGCGGCCGCGGCGGTGTCGTCGACGGCGTCCGGGACGGCCACGACGTGCCGCGGGTCGACAGCGACGTACTCGGCCCACGCGCCGTCGGCGCCCACGCCGTACCGGCCGCCGCTGAGGATGACGCGGGTGCCCGCCGCCAGCCCGCTCGCGCCGGGCTCGGTGAGGACGCCGACGCCGAACCCGCCCGGCCGGATCGGCAGCGGTTTGACGGCGGCGGCGGGCAGCTTGCCGCGGCGGACGGTGTCGTCCAGCGGGTTCACGCCCGCCAGGGTGAGCCGGACGAGCGCCTGGCCGTCGGCCGGGACCGGGACCGGGACGTCGACGGCCCGGAGGACGTCGTAGCCGCCGAACTCGTCGTACTGGATCGCGCGCATGGTGGTCCTTCTTGGAAAGAGATTATTGTCAGTTGCTTCTTTCCACGCGCTGCCGCTCGCGGTAGGCGCGCAGATTGACGGGGTTACCGCAGACGCGCACGTCGTGCCAGGTGCCGCTGTTGTTGCGCGACCGGTCGAAGAACGCGGCTTCGCACCGGTGGTTGCGGCAGACCTTGAGCCGGCGCCACGTGCCGGCCGCCTGGGCGTCCGCGATGGCGATCAGGGCGAGCGAAGCCACGGCCCGCCAGCCGGTGCCGCGCGGGTCCGCCCGGACCCGGCCGTCGGGACCGAGGCGGAGCACCACCCCGGCCTGGTGTTCCGGCGGTCCGGCCACGCCGGCCGCGTGGGCGTGCAGATCGACGCGGAGGTCGCGAAGCGGGTCGAGGTCGGCTTCGCCGAGACTCACGGCGGGCACGTCCCGTCCGGTCTCTTCACTCCAGGCCGCCAGGGCCCCGTCGACCCAGCTCCGCGCCGATGCCACGTCGGCGAGCAGGTCGGGCTGCCGGGGGCGGCCGGCGGACCGGGTGTTGAGCAGGTCCTGGACGAGCCCCAGGCCGGCCGGGGCCGGAGAGAGGTCGTAACGCGCGGTCGCGAGCCAAGCCATGAAAGAAGCATGACGTGGTTGCCTATTTCGTGCGCTGCTTTGTGGGCCAGGTCACCGTCGTCGGCGCGGGCGGCGGCCGACGTGGTCCGGCGGGCCGTTCGCGGCGCCCCTGCCGTCTATGCTCGCCCGGTGGCGATCGACTCCCCCGTCCGGCGGACGCACCGGGTGACACTTCGTGCGTGGGCTCCCCAGTGGTCGACGACGGCGGCCCTGCGCGCGGTCCGCGCCACGCTGGTGGTGCCCGCTCTGTTCGCGTTCAGCATCACGGTGATCGGCGACCTGCAGGTGGCGACCTTCGCGGCGTTCGGCGGGTTCGCCACGCTCGTCCTGGCCTCGTTCGGCGGCGACCGGCGGGACAAGCTGCGGGCCCACTTCGGTCTCGCCGTCGTCGGCAGTGTCCTGCTGGTCGTCGGCACCGCCGCCAGCGTGTCGCTGCCCCTGGCCGCGGTCGTCACGCTGATCGTGGCCTTCCTGGTGTTGTTCGGCGGGGTCGCGGGGCCGAACGCGGCGGCCGGGGGCACCGCCGCCCTGCTCGCCTACGTCCTGCCCGCCGCCTCCCCCGGCGCCATGAGCATGGTGCCCGCCCGCCTCGGCGGCTGGTGGCTCGCGTCGGTGGTCGGCACCGCGGCCGTGCTGCTGCTGTCCCCCCGCTCGCCCGCCACGACCCTGCGCGACGCGGCGTCCCGGGCGGCCGGCGCGATGGCCGGCTACCTGGACGCGGCCCTGCGCGGCGCTCCGGACGTCGCCACCGCCCACGAGGCGGCGATCGAGGCCAAGCACCACCTGATCGACGAGTTCACCGCGACGCCGTACCGCCAGACCGGGCTGGCCGCCGAAGACCAGGCCCTCGACAACCTGGTGGGCCTGCTCGAGTGGTGCGGTTCGGTCATCGCCGACACCCTCGGCGAATACCCGGACCTCAGCGGGGCACCGGAAGTCGAACGGCAGCTCCTCGCCGAAACCGCCGCCTGCCTGCGCACCATCACCCGGCTGATGTCCGGTGGGACTGCTTCCTTCGACGCGGCCGAACTGGACCGCCGGATCGAGGCGAGCGTGGCGTGGCTGCGCGACCTGGCTTCGGGCGACCCGGGTTACGCCGACGCCGTGCACCTGTCCTTCCACGCCCGCACCGCCGCGTTCGCCGTCCGGGCCGCGGCCGTCGAAGCGAGTGCCGCGGCACCGGGCAGCCGGCGTCCGCGCGGGCTCTCGCTGGCGTCGCTGACGCGGGTCGCGTCCCCCCACACGAGCCTGCGCTCGGTGTGGTTCGTCAACAGTCTCCGCGGCGCCGTGGCCCTGGCCGCCGCGGTCGTGGTCGCCGGCGTCAGCGGGGTCGAGCACGGGTTCTGGGTCGTCCTCGGCACGCTGTCGGTCCTGCGCGGCAACGCGGCGGCGACCGGGTCGACCGCGCTCCGGGCGTTGCTCGGCACCGCGCTCGGCGTCGTCGTCGGCGCGCTGTTGCTGCTGGTCATCGGCACCAGCGCGCCCGCGTTGTGGATCGCCCTCCCGATCGCGGTGCTGGTCGCCGCCTACGCGCCCGGCGCCCTGCCCTTCACCGTCGGCCAGGCCGCCTTCACCGTGACGGTGTCCGTGCTGTTCAACCTGCTCGCACCGGCCGGCTGGCGGATCGGTGTCGTGCGGATCGAAGACGTCGCCATCGGCTGCGCGGTGTGCCTGGTGGCGGGCGCGCTGTTCTGGCCCCGCGGCGCCCGGGCCGTCGTCGCCGACGACCTCGCCGACGCGTTCCGCACGGGCGGCGCGTACCTGGTCGCGGCCGCGAACTGGGCACTCGGCCTCCGCCACGACCCGCCCGCCCCGGCGGCGGCGACCGCGGCCGGTACCCGCCTCGACGACGCGCTCCGCGGGTTCCTCAGCGAACAGGGCACCAAGCACGTCCCCAAACCCGACCTGTGGCGGCTGGTCATGGGCACCGTCCGCTCGCGGCTGACCGCGCAGTCACTGGCCGGTCTCCCGAACCCGCACGTCGAGCCGGACCCGTTCCGCCGGCTCCTCGGCGACCAGGCGGGCCAGCTCGCCGCCTGGTACGACCACCTCGCCTCCCGCCTCGACCGCACCGACCACGGCGACGTACCCATCCTCGCGCCGCCCGCCTTCCCGGATCTCCTCCAGCAGCCGGGCGCTTCGGTACGCGACCTCGCGTGCGCCCTCTGGGTGCACGAACACATCAAGCACATCGCGGCACGGCTCGCCGAACTCGTCGAGCCGGCGAACGTCGTGGCGGCCCAACGCCATCGTCCTTGGTGGCGTTAGCCCCCGGCGAGCTGCCCGCCACGTCAGACCCACTGCAGCGCGTCGGCGTGGGCCAGCCGCGGCAGCCGGGGGAACCACGGGTTTTCCCCGGGGTGCCCGATGTTGACCACCAGGATCGAGCGGAACCGCCCCTCCGGGAAGAACTCGGCGTCGACGGCGGCCGCGTCGAAGCCCGCCATCGGGCCGGCCGCCAGCCCGACCGCGCGGACGGCGAGGATGAAGTACCCGGCCTGCAGGGTGGCGTTGAAGGTCGCGGTGTCTTCCCGCATCTCGTGGTTCGCCGCGAAGACCTCCTTCAGCTCCGGCTTGTGGGGCAACAGCGCCGGGATGTGCTCGTGGAACCGCGTGTCCACGGCGAGGATCGCCACCGCCGGCGCGGACCGCGTCTTGGCCTGATTGCCTTCGTCCAGGTGCTTGACCAGCCGATCACGCCCCTCGCCCGGGCGGACGAACACCACGCGCAGCGGCTGGGTGTTGGCCGCGGTGGGCGCCCACTTGGCGAGTTCCCAGATCTCCGAAAGCTCTTCGTCGCTCACGGGGGTGTCCGCGAAGCTGTTCGCGGTCCGGGCGCCGGTGAACAGCACGTGCGTGGCGTCGGGAGCCAACCGCCTCCGGGCGGCGTTCATCGTGTTTCCTTCCGTGACAGGAGTTGTCCGGACAGGCCGACCGGGTGCGCGAGGTCTTCCCGGATGGCGTGCAGCCCGGTCAGGGGGCCGTCGACCTGCATGAGCCGGCCCATGGTCAGCGGCCCGAGGTCGACCGGCGCGTAGCCGAACTCCTCGACCACGGCGCGGAACCGGGCTTTGGCGTCCGCGTCGTCCCCGGCGTGGAAGAGGATGCGGCGGCCCGCCGGGGTGACCGGGTCGGCCGCGATGACCGGCCCGTAGAGGTTGTCGAACGCCTTGATCACGTGGGCGTCCGGCAGGAGCGAGGCGACGAACTCGCTGCCGCCGACGTCCAGGACGTCGAGGACGGCCGCGGGCGGCGGGTCCGCCCACTGGTTGGTCGCGTCGACGAGGATCCGGCCCGGCCGTGCGGGAAGCGCTTTCACCGCTTCGCGCACGCGGCGCCAAGTCACGGCCAGGACGACGAAGTCGGCTTCGCCCGCTTCGGCGATGGTGCCGGCGGAGGCTCCCGGGCCGAGCCGGGAGACCAGCTCGGTCAGGGTTTCCGGTCCGCGGCTGTTGCTGAAGACCACTTCGTGCCCCGCCTTCAGCGGGTGGCCGGCGATGGCCTGGGACAGCGTCCCGGCCCCGATCATCCCGAACTTCACGTCAGTACGCCTCCGGTCGTCGAACCACTGATCCCTCTTGGTTAACGTGTTAACCAAAAGCTACGCCGCAACTTGTTAACGTGTCAACCACTTGGGTAGGCTCGCGAGCATGGCGCAGGTGCGGTGGCTGGACGAACGGGAACAACGGGCCTGGCGGAGCCTGATGGCGATGCAGGAGGGCCTGACGGAGTTCGTCGACCGGCAGCTGCGGCACCGCTGCGGTCTGTCCAATGCGGACTACCAGGTGCTGGCCCACCTCTCGGAGGCGGCGGACCCGCTGCGGTCGTACGAGCTCGGCCGGTTGCTGCGCTGGGAGAAGAGCCGCCTGTCCCAGCACCTGACGCGGATGGAGAAACGCGGCCTGGTGCGCCGGGAACCCTGCGACACCGATCAACGCGGCTCGGTGATCGCCATCACCGCCGAGGGCAGGAAGCTGATCGAAGCGGCGGCCCCCCAGCACGTCTCGGACATCCGTGAGGTGGTCATCGACCACCTGACGCCGGCGGAACTCGACGCGCTGACCACCATCAGCGCCAAGGTGAACGCCCGGCTGGCGGCGCGGGACGAGGACTGAGCGCGGCTACGCCAGCTCTTCGACGTGCCCGCCGGGCGAGTACGCCGCCCAGCCGGGATCGCCCGACTCGGCGAACGCGACCCACGAGTGGTGCATCCGGGTGGCGAGCGCGGCGGGCGGTTCACCGGTGCCGAGCAGCTTCCGCGGCCCGCGCAGTGCGGGCAGTGTGAGGTTGTCGAAGACGAACGGCAGCTCCATCACGTGACTGGCGCCCAGCTGCCCGTCGACCGCGTTCGACCGCCAGCCGAACTCGTAGCGGTAGGTCGTGCCGGAGGTGTGTGCGCCGGCCAGCGCGTGCGTGCCACTGCGGAAGAGACCGTCACCGAGCACCCGGGTGCGCAGCTCGGCCGCGCCCGCGTGCGGGTACCGGTTCCGATAGTCGCGCACGGCGTCGCCGGGGTCGCGGTGGAAGAGCGCCGCGGTTTCGCGGACGTCGAGATCGGTGCCGGCCGCTTCGACCCACAGGGCCAGGCCGCTCGTGTCGGCGATGGCCCCGGCCGCCCCCGCCGTACGTGGTGAACGTCGAGTCCGACAGTCTACGCAGGGCACCGATCCTCAGTGGACGGTGGCCGGTCATGGCGCCTGCCGGCCGTCGCGGGACCGCGGCGCGACGAGCTGCTCGATGCGGCCGGTCTTCAGGTCGTAGCGGTAGCCGGACACCTTGACGCGGCCCGACACGGCCGGCGCGTCGAGGATCGCCCGCACGTCGACCGGGACCGTGTCCGCCGGCTCGACTACCGCGGTCCGCCGGAGCTCTTCGTCGTCGAAGCCGAGTTCGACGAACCCCTTGCGCAGCTCCGGGTCGGCCATCAGCGCCGAACCGCAGTCCGTGTGGTGGACGACCGCGATCTCGAACCACTCCGCGTCCGGGGTCTTGGTCTCGTGCAGGTAGCTGATCCACGCCAGGTCGTCCAGAAAGGACTGGTTCGCCCGGCCGCCGACCGTGCGGGCGACGATCGCGTCCCCCAGCTCGAGGCCCATCGTGGCCGCCGGGTCCACCCGGGGGTCGATGCAGGTGAGGACGTAGACCTGCTTGTTCGGGATGAACGGGATGTCCGGAACCTTGTCCTTGGCGTCGGTTTCGGCGAAACGGGCGTTGTTGTCCAGTAGTTCCTCGAAGTTGCTCATGCCTCAAGACTGCTGGCGCGGCGGGGCTCCGGCCAGGGGCAGGACAGCCAGTTGGCGAAAGGCTTCGGCCACTACGACGCGCGCGACTTCCGGTAGGCGGTCGGCGTCGTCCCGAGCTGGCGGGCCATGTGCAGGCGCAAGTTGGCCGCGGTGCCCAGCCCGGTGCGCTGCGCGATGTCCTCGACCGGCAGCGGGGTCGACTCGAGCAGCCGCTGCGCTTCCAGCAACCGCTGGACTGCCAGCCAGCGCATCGGGGTCATGTCCGTACGGGCGCGGAACTTGCGCGCGAAGCTGCGTTCCGGCATCCCCGCGTGCCGGGCCATCTGGGCGACGGTCAGCGGCCGGTGCATCTCCCCGACCATCCACCCGAACGTCGCGGACAGGCCGTCGTCTTCGCTGACCTGGCTCGCGAACTGCGCTTGCCCGCCGGGCCGGTGCGCCGCGACGACCAGGTAGCGGGCGACCCGGGCGGCGGCCGCCGCGCCGTGGTCCTGCCGGATCATGTGCAGGCACAGGTCGATCCCGGCGGACAGGCCGGCGCTGGTCAGCACCCGGCCGTTGTCGACGTAGAGAACGCCGGGGTTGAGGCGGACCGCGGGGAACCGGCGCCGGAACTCGGCCGCCTCCCGCCAGTGCGTCGTCGCGACGTGGCCGTCGAGCAAACCTGTTGCGGCCAAAGCGAAAGCCCCGATACACACCGAGGCGATCCGGGCGCCGCGGGCGTAGGCGGCCCGCAGCGCGTCCAGCACGTCCCGCGGCGGGTCGACGAGCGGCCGGAAGCCCGGCACGACGATCGTGTCGGCCCGCTCCAGCGCCTCCAGTCCACTTGCGACATCGATCGCGAACGGCGACTGGGTCGCCACGCGTCCCGGGTGCGGGGTGCAGACGTCGAAGCGGTAGAGGTGCGACTGCTCCTGGTGCCCGAAGGTCTGCGCGGCGATGGCGAGGTCGAAGGTGATCACCCCGGGCAGCACCAGCGCGACGACGCGGTGCGGGTCGGGTTCTGGCGGTCGCATGGGTTCGAGTATCCCACTCCCGGCCCGGTCGGACAGCGGCGATAGCGATGCTCACGGGCGGACGAAGACCGGCTTGCCCGGCGGCGGGTCCAGCAGCACCTCGACCGCGTCCTCGTAACCGAACGGGCCGGCCAGGACCGGTGACGGATCGAGAGTTCCGCCCGCGACGAGCTCGAGCACGCCGGGCACGTGGGGAGTCGCGTGCGGTGGCCCGACGACGAGGGTGATCCCGGTGCCGTACAACGAGAAGTACGGCAGCCGCGGCTCTCCGAAGTAGACGGACCGGATCACGCACGTGCCGCCCGGGCGCGTGGACAGCAAAGCGCATCGGAAGCCGGCGCTCGCGGCCGAGGCATCCACGACGAGGTCGAAGGTGCCGTCGAGGCGGTCGGGATAGGCGTCGACCGCGGTGACGGTCGCGCCCGCCGCGGCGGCCGTGGCGCACCGGGCTTCGTCGACGTCGAGGTAGGTGACGCTGCCCGCGCCCAGCGCGACGGCGCTCAGGACGATCAGCAGCCCGAGGCTGGCCGTCCCGCCGACCACGAGCACGTCGGCGCCGGGCTGGGCCTCGAGGGTCGGCCGGACGGCCTGGAAGGCGTCGGTGAGGTTGTCGGAGGCCGGGGCGGCCACGACCGGATCGACGCCCCGCGGAAGCGGAGTGAGGTTGTACGAGGCCCACGGGACCCGGACCAGCTCGTCGAACAACCCGCCCCAGAGTCCGCCGGCGCTCGTGCCGTAGGACGCCAGGCGCGGCACCGAAACGCAGGCACCCGGCAGGTCGCGCCGGCAGTTCTCGCACGTGCCGCAGCTGATGTGCCACGGGATGACCACCCGCCGGCCGACCCGCAGCGGGGAGTCGTCGCCGGCGAGGTCGACGATCTCGCCGACGGCCTCGTGACCGAGCGCGAACGGGGTTTCGAACGGCGCGGGCGACACCACGAGCCGGCGGTCGAGATCGCAGGCGGAGGAGGCGATCGGCCGCACCAGCGCGTCGCCGGGCGCGGAGAGGACGGGCGCCGGGCGGTCCTGCCACTGCAGCGCGCGCGGACCGGTGACGACGAGGCTCTGCATGGCGCTCCTTGGACGAGGCTCTCTAGAGAGAGGACTCTAGAGAGCCGTGTTCGGTATCGTCAACCCATGCCACGCCTCGTGCACGACACGTCGACGATCCTCGATGCGGCGGCCCGGCTGCTGGCCGCGGGGAGCGCCGACGCGATCACCATCGCCGGCGTGATCAGGGAAGCCGCGGTGTCCAGCGGCTCCGTCTACCACCGGTTCCCCAATCGCGCGGCCCTGCTGGCCGCGGTCTGGAACCGGGCCGTGCGGAGCTTCCACGGCGAGCTGTACCCGCTCTTCGACGGCGAACCGGTGGCCGCGGCGGTCGCCCTCGGGCGCCGGACCGTGTCCTGGTGCCGCGCCAACCCGGCCGACGCCCGGGTGTTGCTGGCCGGCCTCGGCTCCTTCGAGCCCGCGGCCTGGCCCGCGGAGAGCCGGGACGCGCGCGAGGCCGACCAGTCCCGCTGGGACCAGCACATCCGCCGCCTGGTGACCGACCTCAAGGCGGCGACCGGGCGCGGAACGGCGGAGGTCCTGCTGATCGTCGTCGACTTGCCTTACGCGGCCGTACGCCGGTACCTCGGCGCGGATCGACCGATCCCGGCGAGCCTCGAGGACATCGTCGAGCGCGCCATCCGGGCGGCGCTCACCGCGGACTAGCCGCACTGGGTACGTCCGCCGCGGTGGATGACGAAACCCCTTGCGGGAAAGAAGGCGTCCCCGCCCCGCCGGATCGCGGCGGGGCCGGGGCACCGACCGGGTGGATCAGCGGCCGTAGGCTTCGAGCAGCCGCAGCCACACCTCGCTGACGGTCGGGAACGCCGGAACCGCGTGCCAGAGCCGGTCGATCGGCACCTCGCCGGCGACCGCGATGGTCGCCGCGTGGATCATCTCCGCGACGTCCGGGCCGACGAGGGTGAAGCCGACGATCACCTTGCGGTCCTCGTCGACGACCATCCGGGCGTGCCCGCGGTAGCCCTCGGCGTGCACGGCGGATCCCGCGGTGGCGGCCAGGTCGTAGTCGACGACGCGGGTACGCAGCCCGGCCGCCTCGGCCTTGGCCGCGGTCAGGCCGACCGACGCGATCTCCGGGTCGGTGAAGACCACCTGGGGCACCGCGCGCTCGTCGGCGGTCGCCGCGTGGCGGCCCCAGGGCGCGTCGTCGACCGGCTCGCCCTTGGCGCGGGCCACGATGACGTCGCCGACCGCGCGGGCCTGGTACTTGCCCTGGTGCGTGAGCAGCACGCGGCGGTTCACATCACCGGCCGCGTACAGCCAGTCGTTGACCCGCATCGTGTCGTCGACGGTCAGCCAGGACCCCGGCTTCAGACCGATGTTCTCCAGCCCGAGATCCTGCGTGTTGGGCGTCCGGCCGATCGCGACGAGCAGCTCGTCGGCTTCGACCTGCTCGCCGTCGGTGAGCGTGATCGACACCGTGCCGTCGTCGTTGCGCTTGACGGACCCGGCTTCGGCACCGATGCGCACCGAGACTCCCTTGTCCTGCAATGAGGCTGCCACCTGCTCACCGACGAACGGCTCTTGCATGTGCAGGACACCGTCGCGGGCCAGCATCGTCACCGACGACCCCAGCTGGCTGAACGCGGTCGCCATCTCCGAGGCCACCACGCCGCCGCCGATGACGGCGAGCCGGGCCGGGACCTCCTTCGCCGCCACGGTTTCGCGGCTCGTCCACGGCTTCGCCTCACGCAGGCCCTCGATGTCCGGGACCAGCGCGCCGCTGCCGGTGGCGACGACGACCGCGTGCCGCGCGGTCAGCGTGGTGGTGGTGCCGTCGGCGGCGGTCACCTCGACGACCCGGTCGCCGGCGATCCGGCCGTGCCCGCGGTGCAAGGCGATACCGGCCGAGTCGAGCCAGGACACCTGGCCCTCGTCGTTCCAGTGCGAGGCGAAGGCGTCGCGACGGCGGAGGACGGCGGCCACGTCCAGCTCGCCGGTCACCGCTTCCCGGGCGCCGGGCACCTGCCGGGCCGCACGAAGCGCCGCGCCGCTGCGCAGCAGCGCCTTGGTCGGCATGCAGGCCCAGTAGGAGCACTCGCCGCCGACCAGTTCCCGCTCGACGATCGCGGCGGTCAGGCCGCCCTGCACCACCCGGTCGGCCACGTTCTCCCCGACCGGGCCGGCCCCGATGACGATGACGTCGTAGTCGCTCACGTCAGTTGCCTTTCGCGGCGCGGCCGAGGCGGATCGCCGAGACGAGGAAGAAGATGCCGCCGAGAACGGCGTAACCGGCCACGCCGGACAGCGCCGGGTTCGCCGCGGAGGCGCCGATGACGAAGTTGGCGCCGGCCAGCACGGAGATGCCGCCGCTGAGCATCATCGACCACTGGCCGCCCATCTTGCGGCGGGAAATGCCGACGACCAGCTGGACCAGCCCGGCCACGATCGCCCAGGCGCCCCACACCCGCAGCACCGCCGGGATGCCCGAAGCGGCGGCGACCCCGATGCCGATGGTGGCGAGCAGGCTGATCGCCATGTTCACGTACAACCCGGTGACCGAGCCGGCGCCCTTCGCCGACCGAGCGTCCACAATGGCCGCGCCCACGTCGAACAGCGGGTACACGACGACCAACGCGATGCCGGCCGCCCCCAGTCCCGACTTCGTCGTCAGGAAGACCAGGACCGCCCACACGATGGCGAACGCGAACCGCACCAAGTACAACCGGCGCAGCGCCGGAGCGAACCCACCTACGGCGGGCGAGTCGACAGTAGTCACCATGATCCCTTTCACAAGACCGAACGTTCTATCTCATCCCAGCATGACCGCCGCCCCGCGCAATGTCAAGACCGAACGTTCTATCCGAAGTCTTACGTCGAGGCCCAGCCCCGGTATTCGTCGACGGGCAGCGGGTGATCAACGGGCACCACGCGGGAGTGGACCGCGGTCAGGCACCCCGGGCACAACAACTGACGGAAGACGATCTCCGCGTCGACGTACTCCACGGGGTCGTGCCAGATGTGCGGGCCCGCTTCGGTCGGCGGCGCGTCCCAGCGGGCGAGCCCGGCGACGAACGCGCCCCCTTCGAGCGGCCCGATGCCGGTTCCACAGTGGACACACGCGACCACCCCGTCGGCGAGGACGGCGAGGTTGTCGTCGAGCCGGCGCACCGCGTTCAGATCCGGCGTGCCGATGGGCGTGAGCCCGGCGATGCCGGCGCCGGACGCCCGGCGGCGCCGCAGCTTCGCGCGCCGCTCTTCGGTCGCGGTCACGTCCACTTCGCCCCCGCGGAGCACGACTCCGTAGACGTCCTCGGCCGCGTCCGCCGTCACCCGGACCTGCTGCACGTCCTCGCGCACGCTTCCGGGTGCGCGCAACAGCGGGTCGCCGTACCCGCCGCCGGCCTGCCAGTGCAGGTAGAGCGCGTCACGTGGGCCCAGCTGCGACTCGCCTTCGCAGGGCAGCACCTCGATCTCCCCGCCCAGCTCGCCCAGGTGGCCGGGGATGGTGACCGCCTGGGCGAGCTGGGGTTCGTGGACTCCGCGCACGACCAGGTCGAGCTGGGAGTTGCCGGGGTAGCCGCCGGCCAGGCCGACGTTCTGGTTGGCCACCTTGCCGGTACCGGACACGACCAGCGACATCGTCCCGTTCTGGTCCGGGTGCTGCACGTAGCAGACCGAGCCGCTCATCCCGCCCCGCTGCCGGCCCGGGCCGCCGGAGTCGGTCTGTTCCCGGCGCCACAGCGCGACGAGCGGGTAGAGGTACTCGGTCATTTCGACGTCCGGTGCCCGGGCGGACGGGATGATCAACCGGCCGCCGGTGTCGACGCCGTCGTGGTGCACCTGGGCGCCGTAGCCGCCCGCCATGACGTCGAAGACCGGCGACACGAAGCCCTTACTGCCCCCACCGCGAGTGTCCACACCGGACACCACGCAGAGGTCCGTGGTGCCGTTGCAGATCGACTGCACATCGGCGCGGTGGTCCGGTTCGGCGTCCAGCATCTTGGCCAGCACCTCGGCGACCAGGTTGCCCGAACCCCAGGCCGGGCCGAACGGTCCCTTGCCCACGGCGGCCGGGAAGGACGCGTTGGTGATGGTGTCCTCGTCGGTGATGATCTCGAAGCAGCGCATCAGTCCGCCCGCGGCCCACGGGATGTCCCCGGCCAGCAGGGGAAGCATCGTGAACACGATGCCCGCGCGCAGCCCGGGGTAGGGGCAGTTGATGATGCCGGTCTGCCCGGCGGTGCCGCGGAAGTCGAAGACGAGCTTGTCGGCCTGCTTGGTCATCGCGACCTTGATCGCGTGCAGGCCGCGGTCGCCGGTCCGCGACTGCTCCTGGTAGCCGACCGCGCTCCACGTCCCGTCGGGCAGCGTTTCGAGCTTGGCGCGCAGCCGGCGTTCGGCGTCGTCCATCATCCGGCGCATCACGGACTTGACCGTGTCCGCGCCGTACTTGGTGATGAGCCGCAGGATCTGTTCGGCGGCGTTCTTGTTGGCGGCGATCTTCGCGCGCAGGTCGAGGCCGACCAGGTGCGGGAGCCGCGAGCGGCGGACCCAGGCGTCGGCGACGTCGCGCTGCAGGACGCCACCGCGGACGACCTTCATCGGCGGCGTCGGGACGGCCTCGCCGAAGACGTCCTGCGCGGACGGGCTGAACGAGCCCGGCCGCGGGCCGCCGAGGTCGACCTGGTGGGCGATCGCCGTCGTCCAGCCGAACAGCTTGCCGTCGTGGAAGATCGGCGCGAGGACCGCGGCGTCGTTCTGGTGCAGCCCGCCGCCGATCCACGGGTCGTTGCACAGGAACATGTCGCCCTCGGCGATGCCGGGGTTGTCGCCGCGGTGGCGCAACGTCCAGGTGATGGCCAGGTCCATCGAGCCGATCAGGCCGATGTTGTAGGTGCCGACCTGGACCTGCTCGCCGAGCTCGTCGCAGATGGAGAAGTTGAAGTCGTTGGACTCGGTGACGACGTGCGAGCCCGACATCCGCCGCAGCGTCTCCCCCATCTCCTGGGTGATCGCCCACAGCCGGTGCCGGACGACCTCGTAGGTCAGGGCGTCGACCTCGATGTCGCCGACCTGGTGCAGGGGCAACGAAGGCGAGATCTGCCGCAGCAGTTCTTCGCGCGGCATCGGGCGGCTGGTGAACTCGTCCGCACCGGGGATTCGAGAAGTCATGAGTTCCTCACTGGTAGCGCAGCACGAGGTTGCCGAGGTGGTCGACGCGGCCGGTGACCCCGGCGGGGACCACGACCACCGTGGTCGGGACGTCCACGATCGCCGGGCCGACGAGTTCGTGGCCCGCTCGCAGCCGGGCGTAGTCGTAAACGGGAGTCAGCACGTAACCGGTCTGCGAGTCGAGGCAGACCGACCGTTCGCCGAGCAGGGCCTCCCGCGGGTCCGGCCCGTCGGCCCCGGGGATAGCGGGCAGCGCGATCGGGAAGCCGAGACCGGCCTTGGCGCGCATGCGGTAGGTGATCGCCTGCACGCCGGCTTCGCGGTAGCCGGCACCGCTGCCGTTGATGCGCTCGTACTGCTGCTCGAAGCGTTCGAGGATCTCGTCTCCGGTGCGTTCGGTGAACTTCGCGTCCGGGACGGCCGTGGCGAGTTCGGTGACCTGCATCGAGTACCGCAGGTCGATCTCGCGGTGCAGCGAGACGTCGTGGAACTTCACCTTCTGCCGGTCCAGCGCACGCTGCAGATCGGCTTCCAGCCGCGCGAAGTGGGACTCGAGGACGCTGTGGTCGACCGGGAACGACGACGGATCGGACAGTTCCGCGCTCAGCGCGACGTCCGAGGCCGCGAGCCCGTAGGCCGAGAAAGCGGACGCCACCGGCCCGAGCGGCACGACGACCTCGCTCACCCCGAGGTCCTGGCAGTACCCGGCGCAGTGCGCGGGTCCCGCTCCCCCGAAGGCGTAGGCGACGAAGTCACGCGGGTCGTAACCGGCCTGCACGACGGCCCGGCGCAGGAGGTCGCCCGCCTGCGCGTTCTGCACCTCGTGGATCGCGATGGCGGCCTCCTCGACCGTCAGCCCCAGCGGCTCGGCCACGTGGACGCGGATCGCTTCCCGCGCCAGATCCAGCCGCAACGGCTTGCGGCCGCCGAGCAGCCCGCGCTCGCTCAGGATGCCGAGCACCAGGTTGGCGTCGGTGTTCGTGGGCCGCGTGCCGCCGTTCCCGTAGCAGGCCGGGCCGGGGACGGCTTCGGCACTCTGCGGGCCGAGCCGCAGGTTGCCGCCCTCGTCCACGGAGGCGAGCGCGCCGCCGCCGGACCCGATGGTGTGCACGCGGATCGTCGCCGCGTTGATCGGGAACTGGTTGACGATGGAGCCCGGGGCCATCACCGGCTCGCCGTCGACGATCAACCCCGCGAGGAACGTCGTGCCGCCGACGTCGGTGGTGATGACGTTGCGGTGGCCCAGCTGCCCGGCCAGGCGCATCCCGCCGATCACCCCGCCGGACAGCACCGAGCCGACCGTGGTGATCGCGTGCTCGGGGGCGCGGTCGGCGGTGATCGTGCCGCCTTCGCTCTGCATGACCAGCAGTGGTCCCTTGAGCCCGCCCTCCTCGAGCTGCTTCTGCAGCGGCAGCAGGTAGGTGCGCAGCCGCGGGCCGACCTGGGCGTTCATGATCGTCGTCGAGGTCCGGGCGAACTCGCGGATGCGGGGACTGACCTCCGAGGAAAGCGTGACGTACATGTCCGGCGCGATCTCGTGGATCAGCTCTCGGACGCGCTGCTCGTGGACGCCGTTCTTGAACGACCACAGCAGGCAGACGGCGATCGCCTCGACCCCTTGGTCCACAAGGGACTGTGCGACGCGGCGCACCTCTGCTTCGTCCAGGGGTACCAGGACCTTCCCGGCGTGGTCGATCCGCTCGGTGACTTCCAGGGCCCGGTACTTCGGGATCAGCGGCGCGGGCTTGCGCTGCCGCAACGTGTCCTGGATTTCGTGCGCCGAGCGGCCGAGGGTGCGGCCTTCGGCGTTCATGATGTAGATCGCGTCCCGGTGGCCCTTCGTGGCGATCAGCCCGACGTCGGCGACCTGGCCCTGCACGAGGGCGTTGATCGACGCGGTCGTGCCGTGGGCGATGTAGTCGGTCCGCGAGAGCAGCTCGCCGACGCCGATGCCGAGCTCTCCGGCGAGGTCTTCGATCGCGCGCATGACCCCGACCTCGCGGTTCGGCGGGGTCGTCGGCGTCTTGGCCGACACGATCCGGCCGGCGCCGTCGGAGGCGACCGCGTCGGTGAACGTGCCACCGACGTCGATGCCGAGTGCGTAGGGCATTGCGGTTCTCCTGGTTCTCAGCGCCGGCGGGCGGTCACTGTGGTGAGCAGGTCGGCCGGACGGGCGTCGGCGCCGCCCATCCAGGCGACGTGCTGGTCCGGTCGCACGAGCACCAGCGCGGCCGGGTACCGGCCGGGCAGGTCGACGACGGTGAGCGGGATCCCGAGGTCACGAGCGGAGAGGGTCCAGGGCGTCACGGCGACACCCGGGTCCGTCCGCACCAGGGTGAAGCCGGGGCCGAGGACGTCGAGCGCCGACCGGCCGTCGTCGAGCCAGACGTGCGGCAGCCGGAAGCCCGGCTGCGCCCGCCCCCGGTAGTCCCCCATCGTGATCCCGGCCTGGTCTTCACCGCCGACCACCAGCGGTGAACCGGCGTAGTGGTAACCGAAGCTGAACCCGTCGGGTGAGTAGCGGCGTGGCTCGGTGACCGCGAGCCGCTTCGCGAACTCGGCGCGGGCCTGCTTGCCTTCGGGGCCGTCCAGGTGGATGCCGGGCGAGACGTCGGCGAACGACGTGCGGGCCTGGGCGCCGACCGCGGTCGCGAACTGCTCACCGACCGGCTTGCGCTCGAGTTCGTAGGCGTCGAGCAGCTCCGGGGGCGCCCAGCCGTGGTGGACCGCCGCGAGCATCCACGCCAGCGTCGCCGCGTCCTGGATGCCGGCGTTCATGCCGAACCCGCCGACCGGGATCCAGATGTGGGCGGCGTCGCCGGCCAGGAACACCCGGCCCGCGCGGTAGTGCTGGGCGACCAGCCGCCGTCCGGTCCAGCGCACCACGCCGAGCACCTCGTGTTCGACCCGCCGGCCCACCGACTCCCGCAGCAGCTGTTCCGGGTCCTCGCCCTCGGTGTCGTGGTTCGGCGCGAAGGCGACGTGGTTGAGCCACAGCTCCTCGCCGTCGATGGCGATCAGTGACGCGATCCGGCGGCCGTACGTCCAGTAGGTCCAGGCGCGGTCTTTCGCGGCCAGCCGGCCCAGCTCGGGCGAGCGGACGAAGGTGGAGACGAACCGCTGGATCGCGTCGACGCCCTCGTAGCGGATGCCCAGCTGCCGCCGGACGGTGCTGTGGGCGCCGTCGCAGCCGACCACGTACGCGCACCGCAGGGTCCGCTGCTCCCCCGCGGTCTCGACGACGGCCTCGACGTGGTCGTCGTGCTGCCGCAGCCCGACCAGCCGGGTACCGCGGTCGAAGGTCAGCCCGGGCAGCTTGCGCGCGTGCCGCTCCAGGATGGGTTCGAGGTACAGCTGCGAGATCCGGTGCTGCGGCTCCGGAGTGGGCCAGTCGTCCCGGCCTTCGCCCGCCAGGACGGCGTCCGCGGACGGCAGGTCGATCCGGAAGATTTCCTCGCCGGTCAGCGTCGTGCGGTACTGGATCGACGTCGGGTAGTCCCCGGGCAGCCCGGCGCGGCGGATCTCGTCGGCCAGCCCGAGCCGCCGGAAGATCTCCATCGACCGCGCGGACGTCGTGTTGCACCGCGGGTTGACCGGCCGCTCGTCGGTCGCCTCGACGACACGGCAGGCGACGCCGCGCTGGGCCAGGTCGATGGCGAGGGTCAGGCCGGCCGGGCCGGCGCCGACGATCAGGATTTCGGTCATGCGCTCAGGAACTCCCCTGCCAGCTTGGTGAACTCGTCCGGCCGGTCGACGTGGATCCAGTGCCCGGCGCCGGCCACGACGTGCAGGCGCGCGCCGGGAACCGCGTCGGCCAAGCGCTCGGAGACCGCGACCGGCTGGACCCGGTCGCGCTCGCCGTGCAGCGCGAGCACCGGCGTGGTGATCCTGGTGAGGTCGACCGGCGGCGGGCCGCCCACGACGTCGGCGAACATCGACCGGAACGCCGCCTCGGCGCCGGGGCGGAGTGCCTGCTTCAGCCGAAGCTCGGCCAGTTCGTCCAGGAGTCCTTCGTGGACACTCTCGTCGGCGACCAGCCGGCCGAGGGTGGCCCGCATGGACCTCTCGGTCGGGTTGTCGTAGAAGGGAACCGTCGCCGGGAGCGGCCCCGTGCCCGCGCCGCCCATGACGACCGCGCGGCCGACCCGATCCGGCGCCACGGACAGCAGGGCCAGCGCCGCGGCGCCGCCGGCGGCGGAGTTGCCGATCAGGTGCACGCGGTCCAGGCCGTGCCGGTCGAGGAGATCGAGGACCTGCCGGGCGCGGGCGAGTGCCCACGCCCGCGGTCCCTTCAGCCCGCCCGTCCCGGCGATCTGCGTGCCGAACCCGAGCAGGTCGGGGGCCAGGCAGCGGAACTCGCCGTCGAACCCGGCCCGCACGCTCGCCCAGTTGCTCGCGGCGTCGACTCCGGGGCCGCCGCCGTGCAGCAACACCAGGGCAGGCACGTCCGACCTCCGTTGTGGATCGTACGTCGGCTCGCCGGTCACGGCAGCCGCGCGACGACTCGGGTGGCTTCGTTCTCGCGCACCCGGCCGAACCGGGCGAGCAGGAGCGTCGCGACGGCACCGATGACGCCGGGGATCGCGAAGAAGCGGAACATCGAGGCCGGCGCCCAGCCCGCCTGCAGCAGGAAGCCGGCGAGCAGCGGCGCCAGGACGGCACCGAGCCTGCTCACCGCGACGGCCATGCCGAGGGCGGTCGCGCGGGCTTCGGCCGGGTACAGAGTCGGCACGATGACGTTGATCCCGGTGACCGTCCCGTTGAGGAACAACCCGACCAGCACCGCCACGACCAGGGCGATCCCCAGCGTGCCGAGCGAGAACGAGAACAGGATGAGCGCGAGGGCGCCGATGCCGAAGTAGGCCGCCGTCAGCCGCCGCGGGCCGAACTTGGCCACCAGCAGTCCCAGCAGGACTGCGCCCGTCACACCGCCGAGGCTGAGGAGCACACCGCCACTGATGCCCTGCCGGGTGGACATGCCGGCCTTCAGTAGCAGGCTGGGCGTCCACGAACTGGCGAAGTAGAACATCAGCTGCGCCGAAACGAAAGCCACCCAGACCAGCACCGTCCGCAGCGCGTTGCTCCCGCGGAACAACGAGTCGAGGACCACCTGGCGCGTCGCCGCCGACGGCGCCGCGGGCAGCTCCTCGACCGGCGTGCGGCCCATCGAGACCAGGATCCGGTTGAGCTTGTCCAGTGCCTGGCGGGGACGGCGGGCGACGAGGAAGTCCATCGACTCCGGCAGGAACCGCAGCGCCACCGCGAAGAGAAGCGCCGTGACGACGGCACCGAACACGAAGACCGAGCGCCAGCCGAACGAGCCCAGCAGCACGCTTGACGCGATTCCGGCGATCACGGAACCCAGGCCGTAGCCGGTCGTGATCAGCGCGACCACCAGTCCCCGGCGCCGGTGGTTGGCGTACTCGGAGGTGAGCACCGGCAAGCTGGCCGCCATCGCGCCCACGGCCGCCCC
Source organism: Amycolatopsis sp. NPDC003865 (assembly GCF_053605345.1). Classification (NCBI taxonomy): domain Bacteria; kingdom Bacillati; phylum Actinomycetota; class Actinomycetes; order Pseudonocardiales; family Pseudonocardiaceae; genus Amycolatopsis; species Amycolatopsis sp. NPDC003865. The sequence continues at coordinate 119,121 of NZ_JBSGJA010000024.1, forward strand.
CGTCACCACCCGGCACGCGAGCAGCTGGCCGAAGTCCTGCGCCGCGGCGGCGGCGAGCATACCCAGCGACGCCAGGGCGAGACAGCCGAGCGTGAGCCGGCGGCGGCCGACGCGGTCGGCCAGCGGGGCGAGGAAGAGCCCGCCGACGGCCATGCCGGCGAGCCCCCCGCTCAGCAGCACGCCCACCGCCGACGGGGACAGGCCCCACTGCCGGGTGATCGCCGGGCCGGCGAACGACGTGACCAGCAGGTCGAAGCCGTCGATCAGGTTGATGACCAAACACAGCGCGACCGCTCTCACCTGGGCCCGGCTCATCGGTGAGTTCTTCACCTGTTCAAGGACGTTCAAGGGAAACCTCGCTTCGTTGCGGCGGCCGGTTACGTCCCCCCGGGAAGCTCTGTATGTAGCGCTCACTCTACAACTCGGATGACCCGTTGGCTACCGGCGAGGACCGGACGAGATCAGTTCGCGGGGCGGCGCGGCAGGTCGAGGCTCCTGGCGAGCAAGGTGTCCATGGCCCGCGCCGGCAGCACCCGGCTCAGCGCCACCAGCAGATGCGCGTCGGCACCGACCTGGTAGCGCGGCCGCGGTCGTTTCGCGGTGAGTGCGCGATCGCGGTGCTCGCCCGGTTCCGCGACTGGAAGCTGCCGGGCTCGACGACCACCACGGGCACGTTCCACGGCCGCAATTCCCGTCGCAACACGGCCACTGGAAGAGCTGATCATCACGACACGCCCTCGCCCCACGCGGACCGCCGGCAGAAAAGCCTGGCACACGGCCACGACCCCCACGACGTTGACTTCGAGCTGCGCGCGCAGGCGATCGAGGGGGATGTGCTCCACCGGAGCGGCGAACGTGACTCCGGCGTTGTTGACCAGTCCGCGCAACGGGCCGATGTCCTTCGCCACCGCGGAAAGCCGGGCCGCATCGGTCACGTCGAGCACCGCGGCCCGGATGCGGGGATGCTTCGGCGCGTCGGCGATCTTCCGCACCCCGGCCACGACGTCGTGTCCGCGCTCCGCGAGCCGCACGGCGGTCGCCCGCCCGATCCCGCTGGACGTCCCGGTCACCAGAAATGTCACTGTCGAACTCCTGATTCGGTCTCGGCCGGGAGGCGCCACACGAGTACGAGGTCGCCAACCGGCCCATCGCCGGCGCGGCACCCGCGGTCACTCGTTGTATGGAGCGATCAGTACACAACCCACCGTAGCGAGCAGTCTCACCGTCGTCAAGACCGAACGTTCTACCCCGGCAGCGGGGTCACTTCCCCGCGGAGTCGATGCGGTGCCGCAGGATCCCGTCGACACCCTGGAGGAACGTGTCGCCGACCTCGGCGGGATCCGCCAGGCAGCCCGCCGCCATCGCGCCGTCGCGCAACATCACGAAGTGCCGCCCCGCAGGCTCGGGCGGGGTCGCGCCCACCTGCGCGAGCAGGTCCGTGACCGTACGGCGGAACCACTCGCGATGAGCGAGCACGGCCTGGTGCACCGGATGCGCGGGATCCGGGTATTCCGCCACCGCGTTGAGGAAAGCGCAGCCCCGGAAGTGGGCCGACCCGATGCCGTCGGCGATCGACCCGGCGATCGCCCGCACCCCGTCGGCCGCCGGCAAGTCACTCGCGACGACCTTCTCGATCCCTTCGCGCTCCATCTCGTGGACGCCCTGGAGGTACGCGACGACGAGGTCGTCCTTGCTGGGGAAGTGCCGGTACAGCGTGGCGCGGGTGACCTTCGCCTCCGCGACGATCCGGTCGATCCCCACGGAGTGCAGACCCTCGGCGTAGAAGATCCGCGTGGCCGTCGCGAGCAGCCTCGACCGCGCCTCGGAGACCTGACCTCGAGCGTTGCGCACCATCTCGGAAGTGTAGCAGATAGAACGGTCGGTATCACTACGCCAAGTCACATCACCGCGGTGTGGCACCACTCTGGAGTGAACGCTACATTCAGAGAGGAGAACGTTCGGTACTCCCTGTCTCACCGAAGGAGACCCATGCCCCACACGCCCGGCGACGCCCGGTCCCTCGCCGACGCCCACCGCGCTCTGCGCACTTCCGTGCCCGCCCGGCAGGTGCACCTGGCCGGCCCCGGCTACGCCCACGGCATCGCGCTGTGGAACGGAGCCGTGAAGCACCGCCCCGCCATGGTGCTGACCTGCGCCACCACCGCCGACGTGGTGCTCGGTGTGCGCACCGCGCGCGAGTTCGGCCTGTCGCTGTCGGTCCGCTCGCGGGGGCACGACTGGGCGGGCCGCGCGCTGGCCGACGGAGGGTTGACCCTGGACCTGCGGCCGCTGAGCGAGGTCCGGGTCGACCCCGTGGCCGGGACCGCCGAGGTCGGGGGCGGCGCGTCCGCGAACCACCTGCTGGCCGCGGCGGGCGAGCACGGTCTGGTCGCCGCGACCGGCACCATCGGCACGGTCGGCGTCGCCGGACTCACCCTGGGCGGCGGCTACGGGCCGCTGGCCGGGCGGATCGGCCTCGCCGCGGACAACCTGCTGGCCGCCGAAGTGGTCACGGCCGAGGGAACGGTGGTGACCACCGACGACCGCCACGACCCCGACCTGCTGTGGGCGCTGCGCGGCGGCGGCGGCAACTTCGGGGCCGTCACGTCGATGACCGTGCGGCTGCACGCCGTCCCGGCGGTGGTGACCGGCCTGGTGCTCTACCCGTGGCACCAGGCCGGGCAGGTGCTCGAGCGGGTCCGCGAGGCGCAGCACGAGGCGCCCGACGACCTGACGATCCAGACCGGCGCGATCGCCGCACCCGATGGTTCGCCCGCGTTGCTGGTGCTGCCGACCTGGTCCGGTGCCGTCGCCACCGGCGAGGACCCGTCGGGGCCGGTGACGGCGCTGACCCGCCTCGGCGACCCGCTGCTCGCCCAGCTGGACACCGTGCCCCACGCGACCGCGATCGCCGGGCGGGACGCGATGTTCCCCGACGGCAGGCACGTCACCGTCCGGACCCGTTCGGTGCCCGGGCTCGACGAGGACGTCATCGACGTCGTCGAGCGGTTCGGCGGCCGGCTGCCGACTCCGCTGTCCGGGATCAGCCTGCACCACTTCCACGGCGCCGCGGCGAGGGTCGGCGCCGCCGACACCGCGTTCGGTCTCCGCCGGCCGCACCTCATGGCCGAGATCCTCGGCATCGGACCGGCTCAGGACACCGGCGAGCACGTCGGCGGCTGGGCCGACGCGGCCTCCGTGGCGCTGGCCGAACACGCTTTCCCCGGCGGGTACGCCACCCTGCTCGGCCCGGACGCGACCGACCAGATCCCCCACGTCCACGAAGGCAACCTGCGGCGTCTGCGGCGCATCAAGGCCGCCGTCGACCCCGGCGGCGTCTTCGCCGCGACGCCGTTGCCGATGACCTGACCCCACCGGGCCGGGTCCCGGTCACGGCAGCGGCTTCGGCGCGGCGAACGGGTTGGCGTCCGCGTGGTGGTGTCCCCACTCGTCCGAGCGCCCGAAGTCGTGCGGGACCCAGTCGTCGCCCACTTCGATGCCGCCGCAGCCGATCTCCAGGTGGAACCCGCTGGGATTGCGCACGTAGAAGGAGATCGCCTTGTCGTTCATGTGCCGGCCGAGGCTGATCGAGATCGGCACGGCGTGGGCTTTGGCCCGGTCGTAGGCGCGCCCGACGTCGTCGATCGAGCCGTGTTCCAGCTCGAGGTGGTGGATCGACGCGGTTTCCGCGGTGGCGAGCGCGATGCTGTGGTGCGTCCGGTTGCAGCGGAAGAAGAACAGCCCCGGAGCGCGGTAGTCCGTCAGCTTGAACTCGAGCACCGACTCGTACAGCTCACGCAGTTCGACGAGGTTGGGGCTGGCGAGCACGAAGTGACCCAGACCCGTGATCCCGGGCCCGCCGGCCGGACGCTCGACGCCCCGACGCACTTTCGCTTCCCCGACCGCGAGTTCCACGCGGTAACCGACCGGGTCGGTGAACCAGCGCAGGTGCGTGGCGCCGCGCAAGTCCTTCTCTTCGCCGGAGCCGTCCGCGACGGTGAACCCGGCGTGGGCCAACTTTTCACTCAGCCGATCGAGCTCGCCGGGCGAGTCGACGATCCAGCCCAGCTCGCGCGGACGGTCCTCAGTGGACGGACGCAGCGCCAGGCGGTACTTGAACTCGTCGAGCTCGGCGAGGACGATCTCGTCCGTGCCGGACTTGGCGTGGGTGACCCCGACGCCCAGCGTGCGCCCGAGCAGGTCGGTCCACGCGTCGGCATCGGTGACGTCGAGACCGACGTAGCCCAGCTTCCTGATTCCCACGGTGTCACCCCTCCGCCGCGGCGGCCGCGCCACCCTGCAGGAACTCGCGGACGATGTGGTTGAACTCGGGCGCGCGCTCGTACTGGACCCAGTGCCGGCAGTGCGGCAGCACCCGCAGCTCCGCGTTCGGGATCCCGTCGAGGATCCTGGGCGCCCAGGTCAGGGGCACGGTCTGGTCCTCCCGGCCCCACACGAGCAGCGTCGGGGCGGCGATGCGGCCCAGGTCGGGCGTCAGGTCGCCGAAGTTCGGGGGAATCGGCAGCTCGGGGTGTGCGCGCAGGCTCGATTCGTAGCGCTCGTCGATGAGCGCCTCGGTCGCCAGCGACTCGTCGTACACCATCAGGCGCACGAACTCGGCCATGGCCTCGCGCGACGGCTTTTCCGCTGCCATGTAACCGAAGAGGCGTTCGAGGCCGACGGGCCAGGGCGGCGCGTCCGTCGGCAGGACCCCGCCCGGCGCCATGAGCACCAGCCGGTCCACGCGGTCGGGGTGGCGCATCGCGATCCGCATGGCCACGGCGCCGCCGTAGGAGTTGCCGACCAGGTGGGCCCGCTCGATCCCGAGCGCCGCCATCGCCCGGCACACGCGATCGGCGGCGTGGAAGATCAGCGGCTCGTCCGTCTCGGGCCGCGGGGACTCGCCCCAGCCCGGCAGGTCGACCACGATGTTGCGGTGGTCGGCGAAGGCGGCCAGGTTGCCGCCGAAGTTGCTCATCCCGGTGGCACCGGGACCCGAGCCGTGCAGCCACACGACCGGGGTGCCCGAACCGGCCTCGGTGTAGACCAGCCGCGCGTCACCGACGTCCAGAGTGCTCGTCACCGTGCCACCCTTCGTTGTATGTAGCGCTCACTATACAACGGGCGGCGGCGTTATCAAGGTCGATCAGGTGACGAGTACCCCCGCGGTCAGCGCTTGCGCTTCGCCGCGCGCTGGTCCGCCAGGCCGCGGATCAGGGCGACGAAGGGTGCGACCTGCGAGCGGTAGCTCATGCCGTCGAAGCTGTTGGTCACGGAAAGCCCGTCCGTCACGGCACGTCCGAGGACGGCCAGCTGCTGAACGAGTGCTTCGTTGTTCTTGCCGCCGTTGGGGGCGAAGATCGGGGTGAGCGCGGCGACCCAGGAAGCGTGGGCGTAGTCGCGGATGCGGCGCACGGTCGCCTGCACCGCCTCGGCGTCCTTCTGCGGGCCGACACTGATGGCGACCAGCAGCTGCAGGTAGTCCGGGCGGCGGTCGAGGGAATCGCAGGCCGCGGAGAACCAGGCCTCGAGGCGGTCGAGCGGCGCCAGTTCGTCGAACGACGACGGGTTCGGGAACAACGCGTGCAGCTCGTCGAAAGTCCGCTCCAGCAGCGCCGCCAGGACGCCGAGCTTGTTGCCGAAGTGGTAGTAGATCGAGCTGGGCGGCAGTCCGGACTGTGCGCTCAAGTCCGAAATGGCCATGCCGTCGTAGCCCTTTTCCCCGACGAGGGCGCGAGCCGCGTTGAGGATGACCTCTCGGCTGCTCAACCCGGCGGCCGTCGATGCGGACCTGGAATCCCTCGCCATGCGGCCATGATAGGTCCGCGGCGGCCCCGCTCCCCCACCGGGAGCGCCGGGCCGGCGGTCTCCGGCCGGCCCGGCCACCCGGCTCAGGCGACGGTCGCGTCGACGGTCACGGGGATGTTGCCCCGCGTCGCATTGGAGTACGGGCAGATCGCGTGGGCGCCTTCGACGAGCCGGTCGGCCGTCGTCTGGTCCACACCGGACAGTTCGGCGTGCAGCGCCGCGCTGAGGGTGAAGCCGCCCTCGTCCGTCGAGTGCACCTGCACCTCCGCGACGACGGCGGAGTCGGTGATCTCGACTTTCCGCTGCGCCGCGACGGCCTTCAGCGCCGAGTGGAAGCACGAGGCCCAGCCCGCCGCGAACAGCTGCTCCGGGTTGGTCGCACCGCCGGGGCCGCCCATCTCCTTCGGGATCGCCAGGGAGATGTCGAGCAGGCCGTCGTCGGTCCGCGCCTGCCCGCCCGCACGGCCGTCGCCGGTCGAGGTGGCGATGCCGAGGTACAGAGGCTTGGTCATGCCGGGGGTCCTTTCTCGATCGCGAGCACTCCCGCGATACCGAACGTTCTATCGCGTTCCACTATGAGCCTCTGGTCGCGCCCCGTCAATACCGAACGTTCTATCTCTATCGTGTTGTGGCGATTGCTCCCTACAGCGCGGTGGCCCGCGGCATCGGGAAGCTGGGCGCGTTGACCGCTCGCGGTCGGGCAGGAGCGCGGCGACCTCGGCGCGCAGGTCGTCGAGCTGCCGGTGCACGAGCTCGGCGAGGGGAGAGGCGCCGAAGCGTTCGTGGCCCTGTGCCACGGCTACACCCAGCAGCTCGCCGTCCGCGGTGACGTCGACCCGGCTCCGGTCACGGCGGCACCGGTGGCGATCATCGAGTCGTGACCGGGCCCACGCGAAAGTGCTTGCCGGAAGCGGGCTTCGGCGGGCTAAGCTGCGCTCGTGCCCCTCACCGTCCGTTTCGCCCGTGGCCGCCGGCCTCGTGGCTGCCAGGCGCCCGCGCGGCGCGTGCGCGGACGCCGGGTGCGGTACGCGATCGGCTCCGAGGCGGGCCAGGTCGACGGGATGCGATGGCTCCGCGTGCCGCGCGTCGCGAGGGATCGCTGAGGACTTCGTGATCCCGCGCGTTCGTGCGCTCCGGTGATCCCCGACCAGCCACGAACCCACCCGGGACGTCCCGGGTCAGGAGCACATCCACCATGGCTTTCTTCTTCCCGGCCGCGCCGGGGCACTTTCCCGACGCCAAGGGCTATTTCGGCGCCTTCGGCGGCCAGTTCGTCCCGCAGGCGCTCGTCTCCGCCGTCGACCAGGTCGCGGCCGAATACGAACGGGCGAAGGCGGATCCCGCCTTCGCCGCCCGGTTCGAGGACCTGCTCGCCCACTACGTCGGGCGCCCGAGCGCCCTCACCGAGGTGCCGCGCTTCGCCACGCACGCCGGGGGCGCGCGGGTCTTCCTCAAACGCGAAGACCTCAACCACACCGGCTCGCACAAGGTGAACAACGCGCTCGGCCAGGCGCTGCTCGCCGAGCGGATGGGCAAGACCCGCGTCATCGCCGAGACCGGCGCGGGCTCGCACGGCGTCGCGACCGCCACCGCGTGCGCGCTGACCGGCCTCGCCTGCACCGTCTACATGGGAGAGACGGACATGCGCCGCCAGGGGGTCAACGTGACGCGGATGGAACTGCTCGGCGCCCGGGTCGTGCCGGTGACGTCGGGGTCGCGCACCCTCAAGGACGCCATCAACGAGACGTTCCGCGACTGGGTGGCCCACGTCGAGGACACGCATTACCTGTTCGGCACGGTCGCCGGGCCGCACCCGTTCCCCGCCATGATCCGCGACTTCCAGCGCGTCATCGGCGTCGAAGCCCGCCGCCAGCTCCTCGAGCGGACCGGGCGCCTTCCCGACGCCGCAATCGCTTGTGTCGGCGGCGGATCCAACGCGATCGGCCTGTTCCACGCGTTCCTGGACGACCCCGGCGTGCGCCTGATCGGCTGCGAAGCCGCCGGACGCGGGGTGGACAGCGGAGAGCACGCGGCGTCGCTGTCGGCGGGCGAACCGGGCGTCCTGCACGGCTCCCGCTCGTACGTCCTGCAGGACGACGAGGGGCAGATCCGCGAAGCCTGGTCGATCTCGGCCGGGCTCGACTACCCCGGCGTCGGCCCGGAACACGCGCACCTGCACGACTCCGGCCGCGCCGCCTACCGCCCGGTCGGCGACGACGAAGCCATGGCCGCGTTCCGCCTGCTCGCCACGACCGAGGGGATCGTCCCCGCGATCGAAAGCGCGCACGCACTGGCCGGGGCACTGCGGGTCGGCACCGAACTCGGGCCGGACGCCCTCCTGCTGGTGAACCTGTCCGGGCGCGGCGACAAGGACATGGACACCGCCGCCGTCCACTTCGGACTGGAGGGCGCGCGATGAGCCTGCGGCTGCTCACCGAGACCCTCGCCGGGACGAAGGCGGCCGGCCGGGCCGCGCTCATCACCTACCTGCCCGCCGGGTTCCCCACGGTCGACGGCGGGATCGCCGCGCTGCGGGCCACCCTCGACGCCGGCGCGGACATCGTCGAGGTCGGCCTGCCGCACAGCGACCCGGTGCTGGACGGCCCGGTCATCCAGACGGCGGACGACCTCGCGCTGCGCGGCGGGGTCCGGATCGCCGACGTCCTGCGTACGGTCCGCGAAGTCCACGGGGCCACGGGCAAGCCGGTGCTGGTGATGTCCTACTGGAACCCGGTGTCCCGCTACGGCGTCGAGCGGTTCGCGCGCGAGCTGGCCGCGGCGGGCGGCGCGGGCTGCGTACTGCCGGACCTGCCGGTGGCCGAGTCCGCGCAGTGGCGCCGGCACGCCGCGGCGCACGACCTGGCCACCGTTTTCGTGGTCGCGCCGAGCAGCACGGACGAGCAGCTGGCCGAGACCGCCGCGGCCGGGACGGGGTTCGTCTACGCGTCCGCCCTGATGGGCGTCACCGGCCCACGGTCCTCTGTGGACGCGGGAGCGGCGGTGGTGGCCGGCCGGCTCCGCGCGGTCACGGAGCTGCCGGTGTGCGTCGGGATGGGGATCTCGGACGCGGGCCAGGCCGCCGAGGTCGCCGGGTTCGCCGACGGGGTGATCGTCGGGTCGGCCCTGGTCGGAACGCTCCTCGGCGCGAACGACGAGGCCACCGGCCGGGCCGGGCTCGAACGGCTCACCGCCCGGCTCGCGGCCGGGGTGCGCGCCCGCACCACGTGAGGCGTGCCGGGCCCGCGGCGACGCGGGCCCGGCACGCCTCACCGCGGCTTGGCGGCCTTGATCAGCAGTTCGTACAGGACGGCTCGCTCGGCCTCGGTCAGTGTGCCGAGGGTCTCGGCCATGACGGAGTCCACGACGGAGGATCCGGCCTCGAAGGCGCGCTCGCCGTCGCCGGTCAGGTGGTGGCGGGTGGCCCGGCCGGGCCCGTCCACCCGCTTCAGCAAGCCCCGCTCGATCATGCGCTTGGCGAGGGCGCCCATCGACTGGTCGGTCTGGAAGGTCAGCTCCGCCAGGGTGTGCAGCGTGGCGTCCGGCTGCTGGTGCAGGTGCCGGAGCACGTCCCACTGCACCAGGGAAAGCCCGTGTTCGGCCAGCCTGCGGTTGGCTCCGCGGTGGTGACTCCACTGCAGCCGCTTCACAGCGAGCCCGATTTCCTGAAGCGACGGCGACACCGACGCAGCGTAACCCACCACCAGGGACCCTCCCACTTGTCAAACTAAGCATATTTATATAAGGTTGCTTATATAGCTTAGCCCAGAAGGAGAGATCGCATGAGCAACTCCGTCCCCGCCGGGAGCCTCCGGCCCACCCGCACCCTCGGCGCGCCGTCCGCCGGCGGTGTGATCACCGTCGAAGACCGCGACCACACCCGGCCCTTCCTCCTCCTGCACGGCGGAGGTGGCCCGGCGACGGTGGCCGGCTTCGCCGACCTGCTCGCCCAGCGCACGCACGCCCGCGTGCTGACTCCGACCCACCCCGGTTTCGCGGGTACCCCGCGAGTGCCGGGCCTGGACTCGACCCGCGCGCTCGCGGCGGCCTACGTCGGTCTGCTCGACGAGCTCGGCCTCGACGACGTCACGGTGATCGGCAATTCGTTCGGCGGCTGGCTGGCCGCCGAGATCGCGCTCCTGGGCAGCCCCCGGGTCAGCGGCGCGGTGATCGTCGACGGCATCGGGATCGAGGTCGAGGGGCACCCGGTGACCAGCGTCGCCGGCCTCACCCCCGCCGACCTGGGCAAACTGTCCTTCCACGACCCGAGCAAGGCACCGGCACCGCCCGCGGCGGGCGGCACCGGGCCGAGCCCGGACATCCAGGCGCTGATCTCGTACACGGGGCCGGCCATGTCCGACCCGACCCTGCTGGACCGGCTCCGCGCGCTCGAGCTGCCCGTCCACGTCATCTGGGGCGAGAGCGACGGGATCGTCGGCACCGAATACGGCAAGGCCTACGCCGCGGCCATCCCGATGGCGAAGTTCACCGTGCTGCCCCGGTCCGGCCACCTGCCGCAGGTCGAGACGCCCGAAGAACTCCTCGGCGCCATCACCGACCTCTGATCATTCCCGGAAAGGAACCCCCGACATGAGCACCTCCCTCGCGGTCACCCGGATCGCCCACGCGTGCCAGCTGATCGAACTCGGCGACCTGCGGGTCCTCACCGACCCGTGGTTCACCGAGAAGGCCACGTACCACCAAGGCGAACGGGTCGCGGCGCCCGTGTCCGCACTCGGCCGGCTCGACGCGGTCGTGATCAGCCACGAGCACTACGACCACTGCGACCTCGACGCCCTCGTCGCCGGCGGTCTCGACCTGGACACCCCGATCATCGGGCCGGGTACCGTCACCGCCATCGCGAAGGACAAGGGATTCACCAGCCTGCACACCGTCGAGGCGTGGGAGTCGGCCCGGATCGGCGACCTCACGGTCACCGCCACCCCCGGCGAGCACGGCGTCCACGAGGTCACGTTCGTGCTCCAGGCGGGCGGGCGAACCGTGTTCTTCGGCGGCGACTCGCTGCGGGTGCCCGAACTGGACCGGATTCCCGATCGCCTCGGGCCGGTCGACCTGACAATCCTGCCCACCAACGGCCTCTGCATCCGACCGGCGAACCTGGCCCAAGTGGTGATGAACGCCGAACAAGCGGCCGAGCTGACCGCCGTGCTGCGGCCGGCGCTCGCGATTCCCCACCACTACGCGTTCCACAGCGGCTACCTCGGCGACCGCCTGATCACCAAGGGCGATCAGGACCCGCGTCACTACGCCGACGCCGTCGCCCGCCTCGCTCCGGACGTCGAGGTCCGCATCGTGCTGCCCGGCGTCCGGGTGGTCGTCCCGTAGCCGGCGGTTCGGTCCGGGTCACCGGGCGAGTGCGGCGAGATCGAACGTCCGCGGTGCGCCGGTGAGGGTCGCTTTCGCCTCGGCGCCGATGTGGTCCAGGATCTCGATGTCGCCGGCTTCGAGCCCGTCGAGCGCCGTGCGGGCGAGGTCGGCCGGGTCGATCATGACCTCTTCGGGAAGCTCGAGCCCGGCCGCCCGCACGTAGTCGCGCAGCGTCTCGGTCGCGATCAGGCCGGGAACCAGCGCGGCCACCAGGGTGCCCTGCGGCTGGAGCTCCACGCGGACACCGTTGGTGAGCCCCCACTGGGCGGATTTCGCGGCGGCATAGGACGTGTTGCCGTCGACCGTCGTCCACGCCACCGCGGAGAGGACGTTGAGGATGGCGCCGCCGCCGTTGCGGGCGAGGATCGGGGCGAACGCCCGGATCATGGCCAGAGTGCCGTAGAAGTTCGAGTCCATCACCTGCCGGATCGCCCCGAGATCGCCGGTCGTGAGGTTGCCCCCGGTCGTGAAGGCCGCGTTGTTGATCAGGACGTCCACATCCGGGGCGGCCGACGCCGCCGCGTCCACATCCGCCTGATCGGTGATGTCGAGGCGCAGCACCTCGGCGCCCGGGAGGTCGACCAGCTCGGGCCGGCGCGCGGTGGCGTAGACCTTCGCCCCCCGCCGCAGCAGTTCCTTCGCGAGGTGGTGGCCGAGTCCGCGGTTCGCGCCGGTGACGAGCGCGGTCGCGCCGTGCAGCTTCATGGTGACCTCCATAAGATGACCGATCGGTCAAGTTACGAACGACGCTACACATAAAATGACCGGACGGTCAAGTTGCTAGGATGAGGCGATGCCGTCTTCCGCCCGTCGCCCGCGCTCCGACGCGATGCGCAACCGTGAACGCGTTCTGGCCGCGGCCGAAGACGAGTTCGCCGAACAGGGCATCGAGGCGTCGGTCTCGGACATCGCCCGGCGCGCCGGGGTCGCCAAGGGAACCGTGTTCAGTCATTTCGCGACGAAGGAGGAGCTGATCGTCGCGGTCGTGGCGAACCACCTGGCGGAGCTGAGGGAGGTCGCGCGGCGGCTGGCGGAAGCCCCGGACCCGGGCGCGGCGCTGCTGGAATTCCTGACGGTGGCGGGAGACCGCCGCCGTCAGCGCGACCTGACGTTCCTCATCTCGGCAGGCGCCGGCGACGCCACGGTCACGGAAATCCGGAACAGCCTGCACGCGGACGTGACCACGCTGGTCGAGCGGGCCCGCGCCGGCGGCGCTGTCCGCCACGACGTCACGGGCACCGACGTGTTCCTGCTGATCTGCGCCCCGGTGCACGTCGTCGAGAACCTGCCCGGCGCCCCTGCGGATCTGTGGCTGCGCTACCTCACGATCATCTTCGACGGCCTCCGGCCGGAGGGGGCCAGCCCCCTCCCCCGTCCGGCACCGGACTGGACCTAGCCGCTCAGCGGCGCGGCCGTCCGCGCGACGTCGGCCGGAGCGGGGCGTCGCCGCGGTTCGGCCCGCAACGACAGGAGCGCGGAGCCGAACAGCAGCGCGGCGATGAGGAGCGAGACCGCGGTGATGGCGGCGGTCGGCCCGTACGCGCCGGCCACGGCGTAGAAGAGACCGCCGATGATCGCGACCGACAGGGCGGCGCTGATCTGCAGGGTCGCGTTGACCAGGCCGCTGGCCAGGCCGGCGAACGCACGCGGGAGGTGGGTGACCGTGAGGCGGATCAGCGAGGGCAGCGCGAGCCCTTGACCGAAGCCGATGAGCGCCAGGGGCGCGGCGGTCCACGCCGTGTGGCCGAACGCGGCGACGAGCCCGGCGAAGGCGAGGAAGCCGGCGGTCTCCAAGCCCAGGCCGAGCGCGGCGATCCGGCGCTCCATGACCCGCGCGAGGTACGCCACGGTCAGCGGGCCGATCAGGAACCCGATGCCCAGCGGCAGGATGTCCAGGCTCGCCTGCAGCGGCGTGCGGCCGACCGCCTGCTCGTGTTCGGAGAAGACGAGGAAGAACGCGGCGATCGAGTAGAACAGGGCGACCGCCACGAGCGCGATCCGCACCCCGGGCGCGGTGATCGCCGCCGGCGGCACCAGGGCCGTGACGCGACCGCGCCGGCCGCCGCCGAGCGACGACTCGTGGCGCCAGAACGCGCGCAGCACGACGACGGCGGCGACGACCAGGAGGAAGCACCACCACGGCCAGTCCAGGGCACGCCCCTCGACCAGCGGGACGACGATCCCGGCCAGGCCCGCGAAGAGCAGGGCGGCGCCGATCCAGTCGAGCCTTTCCCCGCCTCGGGTGTGCGGGTCGCGCAGGAACAGGCTGCCGAGCAGGCCCAGGGCCGCGACGGGCAGGTTGAGGAGGAAGATCGCCCGCCAGCCCAGTCCCCCGACATCGGCGGTGACGAGGAGGCCGCCCAGGGACTGGCCGATGACCGCGGCGAGCCCGAGGGTCGCACCGTGGAACCCGAGGGCGACCGTCTGGTCACGGCCGTCGAGGCTCGCGCGGATGAGGGCCAGCGACTGCGGCGCCATCAGCGCGGCCGTCAGACCTTGCAGGACGCGCCCGACCAGCAGCAGCCAGGGCTCGCCCGCCGAACCACACAGCAGCGACGCGAAAGCGAACCCGACCAGGCCGGCGAGGAAGGCTCGCCGCCGGCCGTACAGATCGCCGAGCCGGCCGCCGAGGGTGAGCGTGACGGCGTAGGTGGCGGCGTAGCTCGCCACGATCTGCTGGCCCAGGAGGTCGCCGCCACCGAGGTCGTCTTGGATCGACGGGATGGCGAGGTTGACGATGAAGAAGTCCAGGGGCGGCAGCAGCGTGCCGGCCAGCAGCGTGACCACGCCCACCCACGTCCGGGCCGGCGTCTTCGATGCCGAAGTCATTGCTTGGTCCCGCTTTCCAGCTCCTCGTCGGCGTCGCCGGAGCGGGCTGCCTGCTCGGCCAGACGGCGCAGGAGGACCAGGCCGTCGTGGCCGGCGCTGCCCGGCTCGGCGCTGTAGACGGACAGGTGCTGCCCGGGTGCGCTGGCGACGGCCAGCGTCTCGAAGTGCAGCCGCAGTTCCCCCACCCGCGGGTGCACGAAATGCTTGACCTCGGTGGTTCGCGGACGCACTTCGTAGCGGGCCCAAAGGTTCGCGAACGCCGGGCTGCGCACGGTCAGTTCGCCGACGACCCGCTCGATGTGCTCGTCCGCGGGGAACTGTGAGGACGACGCCCGCAGGTTGCTCACCGCGAGCCGCGCCGCGGCGTCCCAGTCACCGTAGAACGACCTCGCGTACGGGTCCAGGAAGATCATGCGCAGCAAGTTGTCGTACCGGGCGAAGCCGCGGTAGAGCTCACGGGCCAGCGCGTTCGCGGCGAGGACGTCCTGCGCCGCACCGACCAGGAAGGCGGGCACGTCCGACATGCCGTCCATCAGCCGCACCAGCTCCGGGGCGACCGTCAGCGACGTCGCCGCGGTCGCCCCGAACACCGGCAGGGCGAGCCGGAACAGATGCGCCGCGGCGGCGTCGTCCAGCCGCAGCGCGCGGGCGATCGACTGGAGCACCTGGTCGGACGGGTGCCGCTCGCGGCCCTGCTCCAGCCGCATGTAGTAGTCGGTGCTCACCCCGGCGAGCAGCGCCACCTCGTCGCGCCGGAGCCCCGGCACCCGCCGCGGACCGTCGTCGGGCAAACCGACGTCCCGCGCCCGAAGCAGCGCCCGTCGCGCTCGCAGATAGTCACCGAGCTTGTTCTCACTGTCCACACCGACGACAGTAATGCGGGCCGGGTCCCGGAGCGTGGGTGCGGCGCACCCAGGTTCCTCACTCGTCCATTGTGGACGGTGCGGGGCTTTTCACTTGGCTGGGCGATGATGACGGTGCTGCCGCCGATTTCCGCTGCCGGAGCCGTTCAGTGTCCGGTGGAGTAGATGTTGACGAGGTTGCCGTCGGGGTCGCGCAAGAGCATCGACCGGTTTCCCCATGGCTGGTTGGTGGGTTCCTGGACCCAAGCGGTGACGCTGCCGCCCAGGCGGGCGCGTTCGGCGTCGACGTCGTCGACCTCGAACTCGATGATGGCGGACCGGTTGGCGGCGGCCACGGCGGCGTTGTTGTTGAAACGCTTGACCGCCGCACTGTCGGCCAGCGCGATGATGCCGCCTTCGGTGTGCAGTTCGGCGTAGTCGCCGGACCCGTAAGGGGTCACCGGCTCGCTGTCCGTGAGCGTCGAGTAGAAAGCGGTCAGGGCGGGCAGGTCATCGGTGACGAGGCGAACTGAGGCGAGCTTCACGGCGTTCTCCTGGCTGCTCCCGGCGAGCCGGACCGTCCGGCTCCACGAAACAGTACGGTACAGTACCGTACTGTTTCGCCGTCGGAAAGGAACGGAGATCACCACGTGGCCCGATCCGGGGACTTCGTCGACGCCCGAGTCCAGCGATCCAGGACGGCGGTGCTCGCCCAGACGTACGAGTTGCTCTCGGCGGGCGGCATCGGCGGTGTCAGCATCGACGAGGTCTCGCGACGCTCGGGCGTCTCCAAAACCACGATCTACCGCCATTGGCCGTCGCGGGCCGCGCTGCTGATCGAGGCGTGCTCGACGATCGGATCGGCGCCCCCGGTCCCCGACACGGGCAGCTTCGGCGGGGATCTCGCCGCCTTGGCCGAGGCGTTGGCCGAGCAGCTGCGGAGCGCCCGCTGGGCGGCGGTCTTGCCCTCCATCGTGGACGCCGCCGAGCGCGAGCCCGAGCTGGCCGGGCTCCACGCGGATCTGCACGCCCGGTTGATGGCCCCGTTCGGCGTGGTGACCGAACGCGCGCGAGCTCGCGGTGAGCTCGCCGCGGATCGCGGGCCGGCCGACGTGACCGCCGCCGTCGCCGGCCCGCTGTTCTACCGTCGCTGGTTCTCCCGCGAGCCGCTCGACGCCGCGTTCGTCGCGCGCGTCGCAGAGGACGCCCTCGGCCAGCTCGGCGTCTAGAACGGTCGAAGAGGTGCAGGCCGAGCCCACCTTGCGCGCGGGATCACCCGCGTCGCGGGGCTCGGCACCGGCGGATTCGCCCCGCGGCGTCAGCGATCCTCACGACGCCGGAGAAGCCACGCGGGCTAAACGGCCTTCAGCACGCTCGCGGCGATGATCACCGCGCAGACGATCCCGTTCAGGATCCGGTGGTCGACGAGGATGGCCGCGAACTCCCGCAGCGTGGCGCTCGGCCAGAAGTACCAGGCCGTCGGCGCGCCGATCACCTGGCCGTTCACTTCGACCTTGCGGGCGAGCAACGCCGCGCGCAGCACGTGGAAGTTGTTCGTGACGACGACGCAGCGGTAGCGCGGGTTCCGCTCGCGCATGAGGGCGGCGCTGAAGGCGAGGTTTTCCCGCGTCGTCCGCGACCGGTCCTCGAGGAGGATCCGCTCGCGCGGCACGCCGCGCTCGACGAGGTGGTCCGCCATCGCGTGCGACTCGGGCAGCTCCTCCCCCGGCCCCTGCCCGCCGGAGGTGACCAGCAGCGGCGACCGGCCTTTGCGGTCCTCGGCGGCCAGCACCCGCCGCCCGCGTTCGAGCCGGCCAGCCAGCAGTGGCGGCACGTTCTTCCCGCCGAGCAGGCCGGACCCGAGCACCACCACGAAGTCGAGCGCGCGGCGGCTGCGGATCCGGCCGTAGACCAGCGAATACAGCAGGAAGCAGACGAACAGGAACGACAGGTACGCGACGATCCCGTCGACGCTGTCGCGCACCGCCTCCAGCGGCGCCCAGCCGAGCTGCCCGACCACGAAGTCGAAGACGATCAGCGCGACGATGCCCACCCCGGCCGCCAGGGACAGCAGGTTGGCCGGGCGGCGGCCTTCACGGCGCAGCATCGTCACGCCGTTGCCGATCAGGACCACCGCGAGCACCACGATGGTCAGCGGGATCAGCGCGAGCAGGCCGAACGCGACGATCGCGGCGGCCTCCCGCGAGATCGACGCCAGCAGCGCGATCAGCGTCAAGCCGAGGAAGGCGAGCGCGAAGAACAGGGAGAAGCCGTTGCGCAGCCGGCGCCGTTCGAGCAGGAAGCCGACCACGAAGACGCCGAAGCAGAAGACGGCCGCGGCGAGCGGCAGCAGGGCGGGGTTCACGCGATCTCCCGCCGTCGCCAGGTCGCCAGGAACACCAGCGCCGCGGCGATGGAGCCGGCGGAGGCGAACGAGGTCGCGGCGAGGTAGACGACCCAGGCGTTGCCGCGCACGGTTTCCGCGTAGCCCTCGCCGGCCAGCGCCGCCCCGATCAGGAGGGAGCCCAGGGCGAAGAAGACCAGTCCGCCGAGCGCCGCGATCGTCACGACGAGCACGCGGGGGACGCGGCGCGGTCCATCGTGGCGGCGCACGATCCCGCGGCGCGCCAGCCACCACGAAGCCAGGCAGGCGAGGCCGAGCGCGATCGCGTCCGCGGCCAGGGTGTCGGACAGCCGGTGCCACTTCGCCGTCACGGTGTAGGCGCCGATGCCGACGGCCCACGAGAGGAGGAAGAACAGCGTGACGCCGCGCCAGCGGTAGGGCACCACGAGCAGGGCGGCGAACAGCACGGTCATCGCGATCGCGGTGTGCCCGCTGGGCAGGCTGTTCTCGGCGTAGTGCCCGGTCAGCGGCACCAGTGCCGGCCGGGGCAGCACGAACCGCTTGAGCACCTGCGTCACGAGCTGGCCGGCCACGATCACGCCCACGGCCGCGAAGGCGAGATCGGCACGCCGGCGCAGCAGCCCGACGAGCCCGACCAGGACGACCGCGACGGCCAGGGAGTAGACGGTGATCCGGCTCAGGCTGTCATCGGCGACGGCCTGGTCGCGGGCGGCGGCCTCGTCGGCTCCGCGCAGCGCGGCGTTTTCCAACGCCTGGCCGGGCACGGTCCAGACCGCGAGGAGGTACACGGCCACCAGAACGACGGCGCTCACGGCCGCCACGACCAGCCAGCGACGGGCGGTAACCAAGCCAACCTCCTCGGACTACTCCGAACAGCGTAGTTACCTTGTGCGTACGGACGCACACCGAGGGTTGAAGCGGTCGGCAGAGAACACCTCAGCGCGCACCATGTGCCCATCCTCGGCCCGGGAGGTGGAACAACCGGGAGACACGGCATCCCGCCGAGCGGGGTGAGTCGCTCATCCCCTACGCATCGGACGCCGGGACCTGGCCCGAAGGGGCAGCGGAAGCCCCGGCGAGGCGGCGCCAGAGGGCGAGGACGGCCTTGGCCCTGGCGAACTCCGCCGGGGTGAACGGCAGCAGCGACCGCGTCACCACCAGGCCGCTGTCGGCTCCGGCCAGCCGCATCACCGTTCCGTCGATGCCTTCACCGGCCCTCTTCCCCCGGCGCCCCAAGGGTTTCCGCGCGATGTCGCAGCTGCCCAGTACCGCCAGCAGCAGCTGGTCCGGATCCGTTTCTCGTCCGGCCGCCATCGTCAGCACCCGGGTCGGCAGATCGACGAACTCGTGCACGTCCGCGGGTACGACCCGCACGTCCCGGCCGCCGCCGAGTTCGGTGACCGTGGCGATGTCCGCCGCGGTCGCGTCGGCAGGCGCGCTGACCAGGAACTCGTCCACCGCGCCGTCCGGGACCGCCAGCACCTGCAGCGAGACGATGTCGTAGCGGTGCGCCGCCAGCGCGGCCGTCACCCCCGCCAGGCTTCCCGGCACGTCGCGCACCGTGGCGCGCACCCGCCACGCCACCCCGGTCCGCGGCGGATGTCCACCCGTGCCGCCGCGCGCGGGGTTCGGTCGCGGGCGGTGCGTCCACCACCGGCGCCACGCGGCGGTGGCGATCAGGAGCCCACCCAGCCCGAACAGCATGACGGGGCCCACGCGGTTGTGCGACAACGTGCTGACGAACAGATCGGCGACCCCGGTGGCGATGAACAGGGCCGCGAGCTCGATCAGCTCGCGGCTCATCGAGATCCTCGCTCGCCGGTCGGTCTTCGGCTGCGCCTCGGCTTCGGTCATGTGGCCAGCATCCGCGCCCGCTCTTACGCCGCACGCGCCGAGCTGTCACGATTCAGTTAACGGCTGCCCCATCCGACGAAGCACGCCGGACCGCCGCACGGCGCGTCGATCAGGCGGCGACGAACGCGGTTCCGGTGAGCTGCTCGGAAGCCTGCCAGACGCGCCGGGCTTCTTCCTCGTCGCGCAATGGCGGGTAGAGACGCTGGGGAGCGGGCCGACCGCCCAGGTTGCCGGGACCGCCGGGGCCGTAGAGGGTGCCGGGCCGGGGGTCGGTCGCGGCCAGCAGTGCGGGCAGCTGCGCGGTCTCGACGGTTCCCACCAGAATGCCGCGGGCCGAGAGTGCCCGGATCAGGCGGACCTGCGGGGTGTCCTTGCCCCGGCCGAGCTCGGGGCGGGCGGCCAGGAGGCTGGTGGGGGCGACGCCGGGGTGGGACAAGGTGCTGGTGATGCCCCAGCCCGCGGCCTTGCTGCGCCGGTCGAGCTCGAGCCCGAAGAGGCCGAACGCGATCTTGGACTGGCGGTAGGCGCGCATGCCGTCGTAGGAGCGTTCCCAGTTCAGGTCGGCCCAGTTGATGCGGCCCCTCGCGGCGGCGACGCTGACCTGGGACGTCACCCGGGCGCGGCCGGCGCGCAGCACCGGGAGCAGCCCGGCGACCAGCGCGAAGTGGCCGAGGTGGTTGGTGCCGAACTGCAGCTCGAACCCGTCGGCGGTGGTCTGCCGGTCCGGTGGGGTCATCACGCCGGCGTTGTTGACGAGCAGGTGGATCGGACGGCCTTCCCCGCGCAGGGTTTCGCCCAGCGCGGCGACCGACTCCAAAGAGGACAGGTCGAGGCTGCGCAGCGAGACGTCGGCGGCCGGGACGGCCTGCCTGATCTTCGCGAGGGCGGCCTCGCCCTTGCGCGGGTTGCGGACGGGCATGATCACCTCGGCGCCGGCCGCGGCCAGCCTGGCCGCGATGCCCAGTCCCATCCCGTCGCTCGCGCCGGTGACGACAGCTCGCTGCCCGGTCAGGTCGGGGAGGTCGACGTCGATCTTCTTGCGTGGCATGGCCGGGCTCCTTCGCGTGGTCGTGTCCTCGATCTTCGGCCGGTGGTGCGGGGCTATCCAGGACCTCCCGATCACCGGCTCGCCAAGATCACCCTCCCGGGTGCGGAGAGGGGGATCGACGAGTCGTGGCTCGCGGTTCCGGCGGGCGGTAGAAACGAGGCAACACTCGGAGAGGGGGCGTCGTGATCGACCGCACCGGGCTCGCGGAGTTCCTCCGCCGTCGCCGTGAGGCACTGCAACCCGAAGACGTCGGCCTGCCCCGCGGGCCCCGCCGCCGGACCGCGGGGCTGCGGCGCGAGGAGGTCGCGGCCCTGTGCCACATGTCCGCCGACTACTACTCGCGGCTCGAGCGGGAACGCGGTCCGCAGCCGTCCGAGCGGATGCTCGCGTCGATCGCGCAGGGGCTGCACCTGTCGATCGACGAACGCGACCACCTGTTCCGCCTCGCCGGCCACAACCCGCCGGCCAGGGGCGGCGGCGACCACATCAGCCCCGGCCTGCTCCGGGTGCTCGACCGGTTGGACGACACGCCGGCGGAGATCGTCACCGAGCTCGGGGAAACCCTGCGGCAGTCCCCGATGGGCGTCGCGCTCACCGGCGACACCACGCGGTACACCGGCCCCGCCCGCAGCTCGGGTTACCGGTGGTTCACCGACCCCGCCGCCCGGCGGCTCTACGCACCGGACGAGCACCCGTTCCTGACCCGCATGTACGCGGCGGGCCTGCGCGAGCTCGTCACGCTCCGCGGCCCGGGCTCGCGGGCGGCGTGGCTGGCCGAGCTGCTCCTGGGCTCGAGCGAGGAGTTCCGCCGCGTGTGGGACGACCACGAGATCGGGATCCGTCCGCACGAGGTCAAGCACTTCGTCCACCCCGAGGTCGGCGCGCTGGAACTGACGTGTCAACGGCTCGTCGACCCGGGGCAGGCCCACTCGCTGATGGTCTACACCGCCGTTCCCGGCAGTGAGAGCTACGAGAAGCTGCAGATGTTGTCGGTCATCGGCACGCAGACGCTTCCGTGACTCCCCGGCCGCGCGCTGTCGATCGCGGTGTCAGGCGAAGAACCCACGACGGGTCCTCAATCATTGTCCAGGCAGGTTGGTCAGCCGGGTGACCGGCGGCTTGCTGCCGGTTGAGCTGTCGGGGTCGATGATGGTTGTAGAAGTGCAGCAGCCGCGAGCCGCGACATTGAGCAGCGCACGATTCTTGAGGCGGTCTTGAGGAACGGCGGAGGGTGGCCGGAGGTCCGGGCCCGACCATGGGTTTCACCGCACCACACCGGATGGTGCCCACCGGACAAGGACCTCCATGGCCAACCACTCGCTCCCCGCTCGCCGCCGCTCCGCCTGGCGCCCCGTCGCCCTCGCCCTCGTTGGCGGGGCGGTGCTCGCCGCCATGGGTGCCGGCGTCTGGGCGACTCTCTCGGCCACCGCCTCCAACGCCACGCCCGAGACCGTCAGCAGCGGCACCCTCAAGCTCACCCTCGCGGCCAACGGTGCCGGGTTCGACCAGGCGATCGCCAACCTCGCGCCCGGGGACGTCGTCAACCGCTACGTCGACCTGACCAGCGGCGGCAGCCTCGACGCCCAGGCGCTGACCATGCAGGTCGCCGCCACCGGCTCGAGCGCGCTCATCACCGACGGCGCTTCGACCAAGGCCCTGCGGGTCACGGTCAAGCAGTGCGTCGGCGGCACCTGGAACAACACCACCGCCGCGTGCTCCGGCACCCCGGCGACCGTGCTCCCGGCGACCGCACTGAGCGGCCTGGGCAGCGCTCAGCAGCTGCTCTCGACCGTCGCCGCCGGGAGCGTGCAGCACCTGCAGGTCTCCGTGCAGCTGCCGGACCAGACCGAGACCACGGTCAACGGCACCCTGCCCACCGCGACGATCCAGGGCCTGACCGCGAACCTGACCTACACCTTCGCCGAGACCCAGCGCTCGGCCGTCACCACCAACTCCTGAGGTGCGCCGCCGGTTCTGGACCGCCGGGCTGACGGCGGCCGCCGCGCTGGCCGCCGCGCCCGCCACCGCCGCCGCGGCCGGTCTCGCCACCGCGTCCGACGCGGCCCGCGCGACCACCGTGACGTGGTCGGCGGTGCTGGCCGACAGCTCCGGCGCGATCCAGACCGGCAAACCCCTCACGGTCTCGTGGGGACTGCTCGACTCGACGCCGCGGTACGCGTCGGTGCGCAACAACGGCACCGTCGCGCTGACCGGGCAGACCTACACCGTCAGCGAGAGCGGCGCCGCCACGAGCGTCCGGCTCGACGCCTGTGTGGGCGGCACCTGGGCGGCCGACAGGTGTTCCGGGACGGTCGTCGCGCTGACCGACTCGACCGCGGGTGCCACCGCCGTCACCCGCTCGCTCGCGGCGGGTGAGCAGCTCAGCCTGCGGCTCGTCCAGAACGGGCTGCTCGGGCTCACCACCGCGACCGTTTCCGTTTCCGTCTCCCGGGCGCAGATCCGCGCCGCCACGACCTCGAACTCGTAGGAGCCAGCCATGGTCACCACCGCGCCCGTCCGCGGACGGCACCGCACGAGCCGCCCTCCGCGCCGGCTGCCCGGTGTGCTGCTCGGGGTGGTCGCCGCGCTCGCCGTAGCGGGCGCGGTCGCGGTGTTCGTGCTGCGGATCGGGTTCGCGCCCGTGCTGTCGCCGAGCATGGAACCCGGCTTCGCGCCGGGCGACCTGCTCGTCACCCGCCAGGTGGACACTCAATCGGCGGACGTCGGCGACGTCGTCGTGCTGCCCCGGCCGGACGCGCCGGGCGAGCGCTACGCCCACCGCGTCGTCGAAGTCGACCGCTCGCAGGCCGAGCCGCTTGTGCGGACGAAGGGCGACAACAACGCCGCCGCTGACCCGCAGCGCCTGCGCATCACCTCCTCGACGGTGCCCGTGGTCGCCGGGCACGTGCCGTGGATCGGGCGGGTGGCGCTGCTCGGCCAGTACGGCGGGGTGCGCGTCGCGGTGATCGTGTTCGCCGGGGTGTGCCTGCTCGTCGCCGCGAAGCGGGCGTTGTGGGACCGGCGGTGACGCTGCCGACCCGGCCGCGGCCGGTCACAATCGCGATCATGGCGAAGGTTCTGGTGGTGGAGGACACCGACAGCATCCGGGAGGTCGTCGAGCTGGCGCTGGACGACGCCTGCTTCGACGTGCGCACCGCGGCCGACGGCGAGCGCGCGCTGGCCGAGCTGCGGGCGTGGGACCCGGACGTGGTCGTGCTCGACCTGAACATCCCCGGCCCGGACGGCCTCGAGGTGTGCCGCCGGCTGCGCGGCTTCTCCCAGGCCTACGTCGTCATGCTGACCGCCAAGTCCGACGAGGTCGACAAGCTCGTCGGGCTGGCCAGCGGCGCCGACGACTACCTGACCAAGCCGTTCTCCCCGCGCGAGCTGGTCGCCAGGATCCAGGCGATGCTGCGCCGGCCGCGGTCCCTCGGCACCCCGGAACCGGCTCCTGGCCGCGTGGTCGGGCCGGTGCGCCTCGACGTCGAAGCCCGCGACGTGACGGTGGGCGGCCGGCACGTCGAGCTGACCCGGATCGAGTTCGACCTGCTCGACGCGCTCACCGAGAACGTCCGCGCGGTCAGCAGCCGCGACGCGCTGCGCCGCCGGGCGTGGGGTGAAAGCTGGCTGGCCGACGACCACGCCGTCGACGTGCACCTGTCCAACCTGCGCCGCAAGCTGGCCGCGGCGGGCGCACCGGGGTTCATCGCGACGGTGCGCGGCATCGGCTACCGGATCGACCGAGGAGTCCGATGATGCGCACAGTCCTGGTCGTGGACGACGACCCGGACGTGCGGGAGGTGCTGAGCCTGGCGCTGAGCGCGGTTTCGGACTGGCGGATCGAGACGGCGGCGGGTGGCCGGGAAGCGGTGCGCCGGTGCGGGAGCGGCGGGGTCGACGCGGTCGTGCTCGACGTGGAGATGCCGGGCTACGACGGCCGCCGCACCGCCCGCGAGCTCAGGGCGGCGAACGCGGCGCTGCCGGTGGTCTTCCTGACCGCGGCACCGGACACGACCGGCCTGCTGGACCTCGGGGTGCGTGCCGTGTTCGCGAAACCGTTCGACCCGCTGGGCATCGGGCCCGCACTGGCCCGGCTGCTGGACTGGGACGGCTGAGCCACAGCCCCTTTCGCCGGGGTCACCACCAGGTGCGTTCCACCTCCGGGCCCGCCGCGGGCAGCCGCACCGTGAACACCGCGCCACCGCCGTCGGCCGCCCCGGCCCGGACCGTGCCGCCGTGGGCCTGCACGATCCCGCGGGTGATCGCCAGGCCCAGGCCCGCTCCCCCGGTGGGCACACCCACCTGGGCGAACGGCTCGAAGATGCGTTCTTCCTCATCCGGCGGAACACCGGGCCCGCGGTCGCGGACCGACACCTCGACCCACGCGTCGTCGTGGCGGGCAGTGACCGTGACAGCCGTGCCCTCCGGCGCCACCGCCGCCGCGTTGGCGAGCAGGTTCGTGAACACCTGGACCAGCCGGTCGGCGTCGCCGCGGACCACCCCCGCGCCGCCCGCCCGCTCGATCCGCACACCCATCCGCTCGGCCGCGCCCTCGACGCTGTCCACCGCGTTCTCCAGTACTTCCGCGACGTCCACATCGGACAACTTGAGGCGCAGACCGCCACCCTGCAACCGGGTCAGGTCGAGCACGTCGTTCGACAACCGGATCAGCCGGTCGGTGTTCTTCGCCGCGATCGCCACCAGCCGGGCGGCGCGCTCGCCCAGCTCACCGAACCGCCCGGAAGCGACCAGCTCCAGTGACCCGTGGATGGACGTCAGCGGCGTCCGCAGCTCATGGCTGACCAGGGAAACGAGCTCTTCACGCACTTCGCGGGCGGTGCGCGCCTCCCGCTGGGCCTGCACGACGGCGACCTCCAGCTCCACCCAGTGCGCCAGATCGCGCAGCCGATCACGCTCGGCTGACGTCAGCCGTCGTGGCTTTCGGTCGATCACGCACAGCGTCCCGACCTTGTGCCCGGACGGCGTGCTCACCGGCTGTCCGGCGTAGAACCGGATGTACGGCGGCCCGGTCACCATGGGGTTGTCGGCGAAACGCGGATCGAGGTGGGCGTCCGGGATCTCCATCAGCTCGTCACGCTCGATGGCCCGCGAGCAGAACGACGCGCTGCGCGGGCTCTCCCGATCGTCGAGCCCGACGCAGGACTTGAACCACTGCCGGTCCAGCTCCACCAGCGAAACCAGCGCGATCGGCACGCCGAAGGTGTGCTGGGCCAGCCGGGTGATGCGGTCGAACCGCTCCTCGCTCGGGGTGTCCAGCAGGTCGAGAGCGCGAAGCGCGGCGATCCGAGCCAGCTCCGCGTCCCCGTCCACCAACCCAGTATCACCACCGCCGTGAGCAACGCCCCGCTACGCGACCGGATCGAGTGACCGCCATCGGCGCAACCCGGCGACACCGCGTTCTCGACTCATTCGAGTCACAGCTCGTCCTGCAGGATCGCGTCGACCTGGTGCTCGGCACGGCGCAGCGCGGCGGCCGCGGGTCCGGCCAGCGCGATCACCGCGGTGCCGACGATTCCGGCGGCAGCCGACTGCGACCACGCCATCAGCACGGCGCCGAGCACGGCCAGGAGCACGGGCGCCGCGAAAGGACGGGACCCTGCGCGAGCGGGCAAGGCGTGGTCGAGCGAAGACGAGCCCATCGGCAACCACCTTCGAGCGAGCACGGCTTGCCGTTCAAACCGCGCACCGGCACAGTCGCGGACGGTCTCCGTATCGTTACCGCCCTGGCTGGACCGGCGCAGCGAATGTGGATGTCAGGGACCGTGCCGGCCTTTGCCTTTTCCCTGGTCCTTGCCTTTGGCCTTGCCGTCGGCCGGGCCGCTGGGCGCGTCGATGGTGCGCACGGTGCCGGGAATGGCCACGTCCGGTGCTGACGCGTCCGCGAGTCGCGGTGCTTGCCGCACGCCGCTGCCGGGCGACCCGGCCATGACGGCCGAGGCGGGCGGCTCCGCCGGCGTCGACGTCGGGGACGCCGAACTGGTCGGGGCCGCCGATCCGGGTGCAAGCCGATCGCTGGGGTCGGAGACGCCGGCATCGGGCCGCAAGAGCAGCATGGCTATCACCCCGGCGAAGACGGTTGTGGCGAGGCCGCCGACGGCGACGAGCCTGCCCCGCCGCTGGACTGGCGCAGCCACCGTGACCGCTTCCGCGGCGGCCGGTAGCCGCAGCAGCCGAAGGACCTCCTCCATGGTGGGGCGCAGGTCGGGCTCGCGGGAGGTCATCCGCTCGAGGGTGCGGGCCAGCGGGGCGGGCACCCCCTCGGGAATGCGGGGCGTCCGGTTCAGCCGGGCCATGGCCGACTCCGCGAGCGTGCCGGGGTACTCCCGCTCGCCGGTCAGGCATTCCAGCAGAATCAGACCGAGGGCGTAGACGTCGGCGGCGGGGCCGGCGTGTTCGCCCATGACCTGCTCGGGTGCCAGATAGGCGGCGGTGCCGGTGACCAGACCGGTGCCGGTGACGTGGGTGGCTTCCAGCTCGTGCGCGATCCCGAAGTCGGTGATCAGTGGACCGCCGGCGCCGAGCAGGACGTTCGCGGGCTTGAGATCACGGTGCACCACGCGTTGAGCGTGGACGTGGGCCAACGCCTCACCCAGCTGTGTCGCCAGGTCCTGCACCTGCTCGATGGGCAGCGGCCCGGCCAGCAGCCGCTGGGCGAGATTTTCCCCGTCGACGAACTGCATCACCAGGTAAGGCCGGTCGCCGTAGGTGCCGCTGTCGAAAAGTGCCACCACGTGGGGGTGATCGATGCCGGCCTGGATGGTCTTCTCCCGGTACCGGCGCAGCTGCTCCACCGGTACCGCGCCCCGCTCGTAGAGCTTGATCGCGACGTCACGGCCCAATCGCCGGTCGAAGGCCTGGTAGACGCGCGCGGTGGCACCGCTGCCGACCAGACCGGCCACCTCGTAGCGTCCGGCGACCAGGTCCGGATCGTCCCTCCGCCACGGCGTGGCGCCGGGCACGTCCACTGTGAACCGGGGCGACGTCCGTTCACCGTCGACCGCCCGCTCACCGGGCATGGGCCACTCCGGATCTGGTGTGCGGGAGTCGAGCGCCGAAGCCGACGTCGCACCGTCGGGCGACGAGCAAAGGCGAAAGTGGCAGCCAGCGCATGAGGATCGACCTCCACAGACAAAGCACGAATACCGGCCGCGAACATCGCCGCGGCGGAGGACTACGGCTGCTGGGTTGAACCGCGCATTGAGGGATCATCCTACGCTCAACGCCTCGTCGCCCTCGGCCTTTGTACCGATCACGACAAATCGGTTTACCGGCGTCATTCGTGGGCATTGGTACCTGGACGAATGCGTCCGCCCTCGAATGCTCCTCGATGGACGCCTCCGACCTCGTCGCGAAGATCGTCTACTACGCCATCCTCCTGATCGCCCTGCAGATCGCCTTCGGCGTCTGGGGGCCCAACCCGGTCTCGGACCTGCTGACCGCCATCGTGGCCTGGCTGCCGCGAGCGATCGTCGCCATCGTCATCGTCGTGGTTGCCGCGGCGATCGCGGCCGCGGTGAAGAACCTGATCCGCGCTACGCTGTCCGGCCTGTCCTACGGCCGGGTTCTAGGCACGATCGCTTCGGTGTTCATCCTCGCCCTCGGGGTCATCGCCGCGCTGAACCAGGTCGGGATTGCCACCGCCGTCACCACCCCCGTCCTGATCACTGTCCTGGCCACCGCCGGCGGCATCGCCGTGGTCGGTGTCGGCGGCGGCCTGATCGGGCCGATGCGCTCGCGCTGGGAGAACTGGCTGAACAAGGCCGAGCACGAAATCCCGCGGATGCGCGAGCACGCCGAGGCCCACGGCGGGGTGTCCGGTCAGGCACGCCGGCCGGCCGAGCAGGCCCAAGGGGAGTTCGCCCGCGCCGCCACCCCCGCCGGCCCGGCCCAGGGCCAGACCGGCGCCACTCCACCGACCAGCCCGATCCCGGCCGCCGGCCCCGCGTCCGGCGCCGGCGGCCTCGACGGCGGGACGACGTACCTGCGGTCCGAAGGTCAGTTCCAGCAGGGCCCGCCGGAGCAGGACGGGCCTCAGTACCCCACCCGTTGACTCACGTTGACCTGAGGAGTTCGTGTGCAGCTGCCTCCCTGCGCACGAACTCCCCTTCCCCACACCTCGACCGTTTCACCGACGGCGACACCGGGCACGTTCTTCCCGAGTCATGCAATTGTCCGTGGGGAACTAACGGAGACGGTGACGACAAACGAGCCGTTGAAACTCGGTGAGGCACTGACCGAGCTGCACACACGAATCCTGCGACTGCCGCACGAGATCGACAATCATCTGCACCGCCGCGCGGACCACCTCAGCGACTGACCAGCCGCGCCAAGGCTGCTCGGTCACCGTTCGATCACAGCCCCGTGCGCCGCCCGCCTGGCCTTGACCACGAGCACGGAAGCACCACTGCCCATGGCCACGCCGCAGCGCCGGGTCACCCTGCGGACGCAGTACCGCAGCGTGCCCCTCTTCGCCTCGAACACCTCGACTGATTACCGGTCAACCAGACGCTCTGGGTCAACCGCCATCGACTACGCCGGGATACTGCTGACCCACCTGGAAATCGCCGCTCTGCACGACGCCATGCGCTGGACACGCAGCACCCGCGACGACGAGACCAGCGACGACATGGCGCGATGCACAGCATTTCAGACGGCGCCGGCCGCGCAAGCGAGACGACGCAGGCACTGGGTCGTTCCGAGAACACCGATGAGACGGCGGCTGAAGATCGGCTGGTGACGTCGTGGAACGAGCCGGCGAATCCGGCCACCGAAAACGAGCAGTTGAAAGAGGCGCTGGCCACGCAGCCCGTTATCGAACAGGCCAAAGGCATGAACCTGCCGGCCCGAGCCTGCGACTCCAGCGAGGCGTTCGCCACGCTGCAGCAGGTATCGCAGCACAACAACGTCAAATTGCACGACGTCGCAGCCGTCGTCGTCGCCGCGGGATGCCCCGCCGAACAGATCAACTACGTGGATGAGCAGTTGGTCAGCGGGGTCCGCGGTTCGTCGAGCCGGCCCGCCCTCCACTTAGGACGCAGACATGGCTCGTTTACGACCGCGCTGGGTAGTGTTCAGCGCGGACAACGGGGTGCGGGAAGGACGCGGATGGACGACAAGCTGCTGCCGGAACGGGACGTCGCACGGAGAGTCGACGATGTCACCACCGCTCTGGAACAGCTGACCGGCGCCCTGGAGCAGGACGAAGAGCTGACCGTGGTCCTGCAGCGGGTGTGCCACCAAGTCGTGCACGCGGTACCGGACACCATCATGGCCAGCATCACCCTCCTGCGCGACGACACCCCCTACACCGCGACCTCCACCGGCGACGACGCCCGCCGCATCGACCAGGCCCAGTACGACGCCGGGAACGGTCCGTGCCTGGAAGCCGCCCGCACCGGCCAGGTCCAGCGGGTCAAGGTGCACGAGGCGGTCAAGCAATGGCCCGAGTTCACCGCGGCCGCCGACGAGGCCGTGATAAGCAGCTACCTGTCCGCACCCCTGTTCATCGACCGCCAGTACCAGGGCTCACTCAACCTCTACGGCACCGGAGACGAAGGCTTCGGCAGCCTCGACGCGGCCCTGCTGGAGCTCTACACCACCGCTGCCGAAGCCTCGCTGCGCAGCGCCCGCCGCTACCAGTCCGCCCAAGCCACCGTCAGCCAGCTGCACACCGCGCTGAGCACCCGCGCCGTGATCGACCAGGCCAAGGGCATCTTGATGGCCCTGCACCGGATCTCCGCCGACGACGCCTTCGACCTGCTGGTCACCCAGTCCCAGCAACGGAACCTCAAACTGCGCGACGTCGCCGAACGGTTCGTCACCGACATCGTCAACACCCCGAGCTGACCGCATACACCAGCCGGGCGGAAACCCACGGGAACACCCTGCGGCGCACCGAAACCAGTCATGGTTCGCGTGAAGCAGAAGTCAGATACCTGGACGAACTTTCGAGGGAAATCGGGTAGATGAGCACGACCACCGAGTCACACGACCGCAACCCTCAGTCCGGGCCGGCCGAGCCGACCCCGACCGCCGAGGCGATCACGCTGGTGGCCACCGAAGGCCATCTCGACGCCCACAGCGCCCAGCAGCTCATCGCGTCGGCGGCGAGCGCGCCACCTGGCGCCGCGATCGTCGCCGACCTTTCCGGCGTCACACAGCTCAGCCTCGAAGCCGCAGCCGCTCTGTTGACCTTGACACGCCGTTGCCAGGCAGAAGGCCGCACCCTACGGATCACTGCCTCGGCCCCCGCCCGCCGCAAACTCGCCCTGCTAGGCCTCGAGTCCGTCCTCCCCCTGCATTCACCATCGTGCGCAGCTTGTGATGTCGGATCCCCGTCGTCCAACCGACCTCACCACCCGAACGCGTGACGGCCTCGAATAGAGGCGATTGGCTCTGGCCTCGTCGGTAACCAGAGAGCAGACTGTCGGCAAGTCATCAGGCAGAGGGCCTTCGGTCCGGGTTCCGGTGACCCAGGTCCGCGGCCCGGTTCAAACCAGAGCCCACCGCGGATCGCAACCAGCCGTCGTTCCCGATGGCTTTGGTGCGCTCCACACAGGTCGCCCCCGCAAGCACAAGTCCATCTCGGCGGCGCGACGCGTACCCCTGGCGGATCCGTCAGCCCACCCGACTCCGTCCTGAGCACGCGGTGGCGCCGGGGGACTGATCTTGAGCGCGCGCCGGAAATTTTCTCGCAACGACCGGAGCGGCGTGTTCACCCCGCCGGTACCGGCGTGAGCAGCGTCGGTCTTCAGGTGATCGCATCGGTGATCGCGGCAGTGAGCCACCGCGCGTAGGCCTCGAGCGTCCAGTTCCGGTGCAGGACCAGCCGTTCGTAGTGGTCGATCGCCAGGTAGTTCCACAGGACGTCCCGCAGCCGATCCACGTCGGGTTCGCCACGGATGCCGGGTGGGCCGGCCAGGTGCCGTGCCAGCCCGGCCATGCCGGCCAAGCCCTCCTCGGTGAGCTCGGCCCAGACCGGTTCGAGGGATGCATCGACGTGCCGGCCGTCGCGGATGAGGAGCTGCACCTTCGCCGAACGAGCTTGCCGCTGAGCGAGACCTTCGGCGAAAAGGCGGATCTTCGTGTGCAGGTCGGGCTCGGCGAGCACGGCGGCGGCTTCGGGCCGCTCCGCCACGGCTACCGGCTCGTCGTCCCCGGCGACCACGACGTCGAACACCGCTTTGGCGAGCGCGGCCTTGCTGCCGAAGATCTTGTAGATGCCCTCGACGGAGATGCCTGCGCGGCCGGCGATCGCGGCGAGGGTCGTCGCACGGAAACCGTCGCGCTCGAACAGGTCGCGCGCTGCCAGCACCACCGCGAGCCGGCGAGCGCGGGCTTGCTCTCGCCGGCGCGACCCGTCGTAGCGCCTCTTGACTTCCGCCATCCTCGCATCAACACTTTCAGTTTAATCGGGTTGCACTGAATTTGGGGTTGACCATGACCGAGACACGATTCTCCCCCACCCAGGACGGCGTCGCGGTGCGCAGCATCCACGCCATGGCCACCGGTGAGCGAGCCGAGTTCGACGAGTTCTACACGCCGGATGCGATCGACCGCGAGAACGTCGTCCAGCCACCATCCTCACGCGTACCGGGCCCGGCCGGCTTCTGGTCGACCGCACAGTGGCTGCGCACCGCCTTCGCCGACTTGCGCTACGAAATCCACCACGTCATCGCCGACGGCGACCTCGTAGCGGTCAACTCGACGATGAGCGGCACCCATCTCTTGCCGATCGCCTTCTACACCCCTGACGGCAGGCTCGACGCCGTCTTCCCGCCGACCGGCCGCCCGTTCGCCATGGCCCAGTCGCACTGGTTCCGCGTCCGCGACAACCGCATCGCCGAACACTGGGCCACCCGCGACGACCTCGGCACCGCCAAGCAACTCGGCTGGATCCCGCCGACCCCGGCCTACCTCGTCAAGATGGCGCGCGCCAAACGGCAAGCCGCCCGGCGCGACACCGGTACCGGCCGCAGCTCCCCCACCGCTGTCGGCTCGCCGTGACCAGAGCCGTCCTTCTCCGCAGGCGGCTGCCGCCATCTTCGGAGTACTCGGCCTCACCGTCGACAGAATCGCTGCAGCCGCCAAGTCGGTGTACACCCGAAGTCCGCTCGAACGGTGACCTAGGTGTATTGCCCTGTGAGGTTGGGGACGCGGCTGGCGGGTGGGTGGCCTGCGAGTGCGGTGTGTCCGCGGTGGTGATTGTAGGTGTGTAGC
>NZ_JBSGJA010000025.1:0-143976 GCF_053605345.1 Amycolatopsis sp. NPDC003865
GGCTACACACCTACAATCACCACCGCGGACACACCGCACTCGCAGGCCACCCACCCGCCAGCCGCGTCCCCAACCTCACAGGGCAATACACCTAGTCGGTGACCTGCAGCGTCCCCGCGACGCGGTCGAAGACGTCCTCCTGGCCCGACCTCTCCTGCTCGGCCGGGACGGTGACCGACAGGATCCACAGGCTCGACCCGGCCTGCACCATCTTCACGAACGTCACGCGCGTGCCCCCGCTGCCGTCGCTCTGGGGGAGCGCGCCGCCCTCGGCCAGGCGGTAGGTCAGCAGCACGCTCTTGTCCGGCTGGGGCCACGGCCCGTACAGCTCGAACGAGTTCTCCGGGTAGGCCTGCCGCAGCCAGTTCGTGTAGCTGTCGTAGCCGTCGGTCTGGTCGAAGTACTTCGCCAGCCGCTCCAGGCGCAGCGACCGGCGCCCGTCCGGGGAGACGTACTGGACGACCAGGCTCAGCCCGAACTTCGTGTTGTGCGGGGCGACGAACTTCTGCCAGCCCTCCGGCACGTCGAGGGCGTACTGGCCGCCGTCGTTGGTGAGGTAGCTGCCGTTGCCGGTCTGGTGGACCAGGGTCGGCGGCGGCACCTGCGTCGGCCCGTTCGACGGGGGCGCCGGCTCGGCGGCCGGGGGCAGCAGCGACTGCCCGCCGACCGTCCTGGCCAGCGCGAACCCGCCGCCCGCGGCCAGCAGGAACAGCAGGATCGCCACGGCGACGAGCACGGCCGTCGCCCGCGCGGTGCGCCGCCCGGCCCGCGGCGGCGCGACGAACAGCGTGGCCGGCTCCGGCGAACGCGACGGCGACGGCGACGGCGCGGGGGACGGCGGCGGCGCCGGCGGCCGCAGGAACGGCAGCGGACCGGGGTCCGTGGCGAGCTCGCTGCTCGACTCCTCGGACTTCTTCTCCGGCAGGACGGTCTTGATCACCTGCGTGTCGGTGGCGTCCGGCTGCGCGGACGTCTTCTTCCCGTCCGGGGTGCGGAACAGCTCGGGCCCGAACAGGTCGAGTGCCGTCTTCGACTGCAGCGGGTACAGCCGGTGCCGGACCTCGCGCAGGGTGATCCGGTCGCCGGGCTCCTTCTTCATCAACGCCGTGATGACGTCGGCCAGCGGGCCGGCCTTCGGCCTCGGCACCTTGCCGTTGACGACCTTGCCGACGGTTTCCAGCGGGTCGCCGTCGGCGTCGTACGGCGGGGCGCCCTCGACCGCGGCGAACAGCGTCGCGCCGAGGCCCCAGAGGTCGGCGGCCGGGACGACCGCGCCGCCGGAGGCGACTTCGGGCGCGATGTAGGCGGGGGAGCCGAGCATGATCCCGGTGCGGGTCATGGTCGCCTCGGAGACGTTGCGGGCGATGCCGAAGTCGGTCAGCTTGATCCGGCCGTCGCTGGCGACCAGGACGTTGCCCGGCTTGACGTCGCGGTGGGTGATGCCGGCGGCGTGCGCGGCCTCCAGCGCGGAGGCGACGGCGATGCCGACCGCGGCGGCCTGCTCGACGGTCAGCGGCCCGTGGTCGCGCAGGATGTGCGCGAGGCTGCGCGAGGGCAGCAGCTCCATCACCACGAACGGCTGGTCGTCCTCGCGGGCGACGTCGTGCAGGATGATCACGTTCGGGTGGGAGAGGACGGCGATCGCGCGGGCCTCGCGCAGCGTCCGCTCCCGCAGCTCGTCCGCCTGGGACGCCGGGATGCCCGGCGGCACCTTCATCTCCTTGACGGCCACCTGCCGGTGCAGGAACTCGTCGTAGGCGGACCAGACGGTGCCCATCGACCCGGAGCCGAGCACCGAACGCAGCCGGTAGCGACCGGCGACCACTCGTGTCTCTTCGCTGGAGGGGGGCACCCCCTGATTGTGTCGTACCCGAATCACCCCTGACTGCCTAGGGGCGCGACTAGAGTCACAGGTCGGACGCGGCCCGTGCCTCTACCATCACTGGGTATGACTGAAGTGGCCGGTCCGGAGTCAGTGCCGATCTCCGAACTCGACCTGGCGGCCGAGTTCCCCCAGGCGACGCACGAGCAGTGGCAGGAGCTCGTCGCCGGTGTCCTGCGCAAAAGCGGCAGGCTCCCCGAAGACCCCGCAGCCTTCACGGGTGCCCCGGAGAGCAAGCTCGTCACGCGGACCTACGACGGGATCGAGATCCAGCCGCTGTACACGGCCGAGGACGTGCCGGGCGACGCCGGCTTCCCCGGGCTGCCGCCCTACGTGCGCGGCGCCCGGCCGGAAGGCCAGGTCAGCACCGGCTGGGACGTCCGGGCCCGGTTCACCGGCGACGACACCCGCGAAGTCAACAAGGCGATCCTCGCCGACCTCGAAGGCGGTGTGACGTCGATCTGGCTCTCGGTGCCGCCCGCGTCGCTCGCCGACGCGCTCAACGAGGTCTACCTCGACCTGGCGCCGGTCGTCCTGGACGCGGGCGCCGCGTACGAAGAAGCCGCTTCGGAACTGCTGACGCTGTTCGACGAGCGCGAGATCCCGGCGAGCGAGGCCACCGCGGTGCTGGGCGCCGACCCGATCGGGCTCGCGGCGCGCACCGGCTCGCCCGCCGACCTCGGACCGGCCGCCGCGCTCGCCGCGCGTGTCGCCGCGAAGTACCCGAAGGTGCGCACGATCGTCGCCGACGGCCTGCCGTTCCACGAGGCCGGCGGGTCGGACGCGCAGGAGCTGGGCGCGCTGGTCGCCGCCGGCGTCGCCTACCTGCGTGCGTTGACGGACGCGGGGCTGGACGTCGAGGCCGCGGCCGGTCAGCTGGAGTTCCGGATCGCCGCGACCGCCGACCAGTTCTCGACGATCGCCAAGCTGCGCGCGGCCCGGCGCCTGTGGGCGCGCGTCGCCGAGGTCTGCGGCTTCTCCTCGCCGATGCGCCAGCACGCCGTGACGTCGCCGGCGATGCTGACCCGGCGCGACCCCTGGGTGAACATGCTGCGCACGACCGTCGCCTGCTTCGCCGCCGGCGTCGGCGGCGCGGACGCGGTCACCGTGCTGCCGTTCGACGCCGCGATCGGCAAGCCCGACGCCTTCTCCGCGCGGATCGCCCGCAACACCCACGCGGTGCTGCTGGAGGAGTCCAAGCTGGCCGGCGTGGTCGACCCGGCGGGCGGCTCCTGGTACGTCGAGAAGCTCACCGACGACCTCGCGCACGCGGCCTGGGCCGAGTTCACCGCCGTCGAGGGGGCCGGTGGCCTGGTCGCCGAGCTGTCCTCGGGTGCTCTCGCCGAGCGGCTGGCGGCCACGTGGGAGAAGCGCTCGAAGCGGATCGCCACCCGCCGCGACCCGCTCACCGGCGTCAGCGAGTTCCCGAACCTGACGGAGAAACCGGTGGTCCGGACGCCGGTCCAGTCCCCTGTGGACGGTGGGCTGCCGCGGCACCGGTACGCCGAAGGCTTCGAGGCGCTTCGTGACGCGTCGGACGCCTACCTCGCCGAGCACGGCGAGCGGCCGAAGATCTTCCTGGCCACGCTGGGCCCGGTCGCCGCGCACACCGCGCGGGCCGGGTTCGCCGCGAACCTGTTCCAGGCCGGCGGGATCGAGGCCGTCAACCCGGGCGCGACCGACGACCTGCCCGGCGCGTTCCGCGCGTCCGGCGCGAAGATCGCCTGTCTCTGCGGCACCGACGACGCCTACGCCGAGCACGCGGCCGAGGTCGCCGCGTCCCTCGGCGCCGAGTTCGTGGTGCTGGCGGGCAAGGGTACTTACGACGGAGTGGACGCCAACGTCTTCGCGGGCTGCGACGCCCTCGACGTCCTCAACGGCCTGCACGCCAAGCTGGGAGTCACCCGATGAGCATCCCGAACTTCGCCGGTCTCGACCTCGGCACGCCGACGCCGGGTGACCGCGACGCCTGGGCCAAGGCCGTCCAGGAAGCCACCGGCAAGGGCCCCGACGCCCTGGCCTGGGAGACGCCCGAGGGCATCGGCGTCAAGCCGGTCTACACCGCCGCCGACCTGTCCGATGTGGACTTCCTGGGCACGTACCCCGGCATCGCGCCGTTCCTGCGCGGCCCGTACCCGACCATGTACGTCAACCAGCCCTGGACCATCCGCCAGTACGCCGGGTTCTCCACGGCCGAGGAGTCCAACGCCTTCTACCGCCGCAACCTCGCCGCCGGGCAGAAGGGTCTGTCGGTCGCGTTCGACCTGGCGACCCACCGCGGCTACGACTCCGACCACCCGCGCGTCTCCGGCGACGTCGGCATGGCGGGCGTGGCGATCGACTCCATCTACGACATGCGGCAGCTCTTCGACGGCATCCCGCTCGACAAGATGTCGGTGTCGATGACGATGAACGGCGCCGTGCTGCCGGTGCTCGCGCTCTACGTCGTCGCGGCCGAGGAGCAGGGGGTGAAGCCGGAGCAGCTCGCAGGGACCATCCAGAACGACATCCTCAAGGAGTTCATGGTCCGCAACACCTACATCTACCCGCCGCAGCCGTCGATGCGGATCATCTCCGACATCTTCTCCTTCACTTCGCAGCACATGCCGAAGTACAACTCGATCTCCATCTCCGGCTACCACATGCAGGAAGCCGGGGCGACCGCCGACCTCGAGCTGGCATACACGCTCGCCGACGGCGTCGAGTACATCCGCTCGGGCGTCGACGCCGGGCTGAGCGTGGACAAGTTCGCGCCGCGGCTGTCGTTCTTCTGGGCCATCGGCATGAACTTCTTCATGGAGGTCGCGAAGCTGCGCGCGGCGCGCCTGCTGTGGGCGAAGCTGGTGAAGGGCTTCGACCCGAAGTCGCAGAAGTCGCTCTCGCTGCGCACGCACTCCCAGACGTCCGGCTGGTCGCTGACCGCGCAGGACGTCTACAACAACGTCGTGCGCACCTGCGTCGAGGCGATGGCCGCGACCCAGGGGCACACGCAGTCGCTGCACACCAACGCCCTCGACGAAGCCCTCGCGCTGCCGACGGACTTCTCCGCGCGGATCGCCCGCAACACGCAGCTGCTGCTGCAGCAGGAATCCGGCACCACGCGCGTGATCGACCCGTGGGGTGGCAGCGCGTTCGTCGAGAAGCTGACCTACGACCTCGCGCGCAAGGCGTGGGGCCACATCAGCGAGGTCGAGCAGGCCGGCGGCATGGCCAAGGCGATCGACGCGGGCATCCCGAAGCTGCGCATCGAGGAGGCCGCGGCCCGCACGCAGGCGCGCATCGACTCCGGCCGCCAGCCCGTCATCGGCGTGAACAAGTACCAGGTCA
This sequence comes from Amycolatopsis sp. NPDC003865, assembly GCF_053605345.1. Lineage (NCBI taxonomy): Bacteria > Bacillati > Actinomycetota > Actinomycetes > Pseudonocardiales > Pseudonocardiaceae > Amycolatopsis > Amycolatopsis sp. NPDC003865. Next base: position 5,210 of record NZ_JBSGJA010000025.1, read on the forward strand.
CCGGCGACGAAGACATCGAAGTCCTCAAGGTCGACAACGCCGGGGTCCGCACGCAGCAGCTGGAGAAGCTGCGGCGGCTGCGCGAAGAGCGCGACGGGCGGGCGACCGAGGACGCCCTGCGGCGGCTCACCGAAGGCGCCGGCAACGGCGGCAACCTCCTGGAGCTGGCGATCGACGCGGCCCGGGCGAAGGCCACGGTCGGTGAGATCTCCGACGCGCTGGAGAAGATCTGGGGCCGCCACTCCGGGCAGATCCGGACGATTTCGGGCGTCTACCGCGAAGAGGTGGGTAAGTCGCAGAACGTCGAGCAGGCCCGTGAGCTGGTCGAGAAGTTCGCCGAGGAGGAGGGCCGCCGTCCCCGCATCCTCGTCGCGAAGATGGGCCAGGACGGCCACGACCGCGGCCAGAAGGTGATCGCCACCGGCTTCGCCGACATCGGCTTCGACGTCGACGTCGGCCCGCTGTTCTCCACCCCGGCCGAGGTCGCCCGCCAGGCGATCGAGGCGGACGTGCACGTCGTCGGCGTCTCGTCGCTGGCCGCCGGGCACCTCTCGCTGGTGCCCGCGCTGCGCCACGAGCTCGCCGAGCTGGGCCGCGAGGACATCATGGTCGTCGTCGGCGGCGTCATCCCGCCGGGCGACTACGCGGCACTGCGCGAAGCGGGCGCGGCCGCGATCTTCGGGCCCGGCACGGTGCTCGCGGACGCCGCCATCGACCTGCTCGGCCAGCTGACGGCGCAGGAGTCCTGACCCTTGCCGCGCAAGATCGACGTCACAGCCTACGCCAAGGGGGTGCTGGCGGGCGACCGCGGGACGCTGTCGAAGGCGATCACGCTGGTCGAGTCGCAGCGGGCGGACCACCGGGCGCTGGCGCAGGAGCTGCTGGTCGAGCTGCTGCCGTCGGCCGGCGGCTCGCGCCGCATCGGGATCACCGGCGTCCCCGGTGTCGGCAAGTCGACATTCATCGACCAGCTGGGCACCGACCTGACCGCGGCCGGCCACCGCGTCGCCGTGCTCGCGGTCGACCCGTCGTCGACGCGCACCGGCGGCTCGATCCTCGGCGACAAGACCCGCATGGCGCGCCTGGCGGTCGACGAACGGGCGTTCATCCGCCCGTCGCCGACGTCCGGGACGCTCGGCGGCGTCGCGCGCGCGACCCGCGAGACGATCGTGCTGATGGAAGCCGCGGGCTACGACACCGTCCTGGTCGAGACCGTCGGGGTGGGACAGTCCGAAGTGACCGTCGCGAACATGGTCGACTGCTTCCTGTTCCTGACCCTCGCCCGCACCGGCGACCAGCTCCAGGGCATCAAGAAGGGCGTGCTGGAGCTCGCCGACGTCATCGCCGTCAACAAGGCCGACGGCGACCACGAGCGGGACGCTCGCAAGGCCGCCAGGGAGCTCTCGGGCGCCCTGCGGATGATCTACGGGCCCGATGCGTCGTGGACCCCGCCGGTGCTGACCTGCAGCGGCCTGCACAACCTGCGTCTCGACGAGGTCTGGGGCGCGATCGAGAAGCACCGCGACACGCTGTCCGAGTCCGGCGAGCTCGACGCCCGCCGCCGGCAGCAGCAGGTCGACTGGACGTGGGCGATGGTCCGCGAACAACTGCTGAGTCGCCTGGCGGCGCATCCGGACGTGCGAACGGTCGTTCCCGACGTCGAACGGGCGGTGCGGGACGGTGAGCTGACGGCTACCCTCGGTGCTCAGCGGATCCTCGACGCGTTCAGTCCACCCGCTGGTGGCTGACGGGCGCGCGGTCCGCGGGCAGAATGCCTGGTGTCGGCGAAGGGATGACATGGCGAAACTGCGGGGTCTGGTCCTGGTCGGCGTGCTGGGCGCGGTGCTGTTCACCGCGTCGCCGGCGTCCGCCGGACCGGTGCGTCCGGCGTCCGTGACGGTCTCGGTGGCGCACGCGCCCGCCGCGCTCGTCCCGGTGCAGACCCAGCCGCCCGGCCCGGTCCTCGACCCGGCCCAGACCGACAAGGCGAACAGCGAGAAGACGAAGAACAAGCTGATCGCGGGCGTGGTCGCGGTCGCCCTGCTCGGCATCGTGATCTGGGGCAGGCGGATCCGCTCGAAGAAGGCCAAGGGATCCTGACGCGTTCGGCTTTGCCGAACTACTGCACGCCGTTCAACGCAGATCCGGTACCGGCCATCTAGGGCGGCCGTTTTCGAGGCGCGCGTTGCCGCCTGCATGGTGCACGATCGTCTGCAAATGCGTACGACAGATCGATCGGCACGTTGCGTGACCCCAGCCGCTGCCCGGGTTACCCGTGTTGCGGGAGGAGGTGCGGCGTGACGGTGCTGGATTCACGACCGGACGTTCCAGGCGACCCCCATGGGCGCATCATCAACCCCATGGAGGGGTCCGAAGCGCTCATTTCCGAAGCCGGCGTAAGCATGGCTCCCGTGGAGGACCTTGGTGCGGGCCGCGGCCCGTTCTGGCTCGACGACTGGCTGCGCGCCAACGCGACCGACGTGCTGGCCTGGCGCCGGCACATCCACGCCCACCCGGAGCTGTCGCGGCACGAGTTCGCGACCACCGAGCTGGTCGTCACGCTGCTGCGCTCGGTCGGGCTCAAGCCGTGGGTGCTGCCCGGCGGCACCGGTGTCGTCTGCGACATCGGCAGCGGCGAGCGGTGCGTGGCGCTGCGCGCGGACATGGACGCGCTGCCGCTCACCGAGGCGACCGGGCTGCCGTTCGCCTCGACCGTCGACGGCGCGGCCCACATGTGCGGCCACGACGCCCACACGGCGATCCTGCTGGGCGCCGCCCGCGCGCTGGCCGGCGCGCCGGAGCTGCCCGGCCGCGTCCGGCTGGTCTTCCAGCACGCCGAGGAGGTCATGCCCGGCGGCGCGCTGGACATGATCGCGGCGGGCGCGCTGGACGGCGTCGAGCGGATCTACGGCCTGCACGTCGACCCGCGGCTCGAGGTCGGCAAGGTCGGCATGCGCGTCGGCGCGCTGACGTCGGCGGCGGACCTGATCGAGCTGCGCCTGACCTCGCCGGGCGGGCACACGTCCCGGCCGCACCTGACGGCCGACCTGGTCCACGCGCTGGGCACGGTGATCACCGGGCTGCCGGCGCTGCTCTCGCGGCGGGTCGACCCGCGCTCGGGCACGGTCCTGGTGTGGGGCGCGGTCCACGCGGGCCAGGCGGCCAACGCGGTCCCCCAGGACGGCGTCCTGCGCGGGACCCTGCGCACCGCGGACCACGAGGTCTGGACGGCGCTGGAGCCGCTGGTGGCCTCGTCGGTCGAGTCGCTGCTGGCGCCCACGGGCGTCGGCTTCTCGCTGGACTACCGCCGCGGCGTCCCGCCGGTGGTGTCCGACCCGGACTCGACGGCCCTGATGCGCGCGGGCGCCGAAGCCGCGCTGGGCGAGGGCGCGGTCGCGCCGACGGAGCAGTCCTCCGGCGGCGAGGACTTCGGCTGGTACCTGGAGCACGTCCAGGGCGCGTTCGCCCGGCTGGGTGTCTGGCCCGGCGCGCCGGACCCCCAGTCCGACATCCACCGCCCGACCTTCGTCCTCGACGAGCGAGCCCTGCTGTGCGGGGTCCGGACCCTGGTCCACACCGCTTTGACCGCCCTCGCCTGAGCAGGGTTGTCCACAGCTTTCCCCAGTTGTCCACAGGCCGTGAACCGGCCCTTCCCCTGATCGGGGGAGGGCCGTTTTGCGTGTCCGCGATCATGGCGGCAAACTGGACGGCGGCCTGGCTCCCAGAGCCCGGTCTACCTGCTGTTTTCCTTGTAGCGCAACGTGAATCGCGCTCGCGTGACAGCGGCCGGAAACCGGCGCGCCAGCTCCGGCGCGCGTGATCACCGGGGTGCCCGTGCCATCCGGCAGGGGGCCGTGGTAGTGCTCAGGCGGCCGAGTTGTCCACAGGGTGTGGAGTCAGCCCGCGATGCCGGAACAGGGCCGGGTGCGCAGGTCGTCGACGTAGTCCGCCGGGGCTCCGGCCGCCTCCGCGGCGTCGGCGAGCACGCCCAGGTACCGCGCGGACGGGAGACCGCCCTCGTAGGCGTCCAGGACGTACAGCCAGGCCAGCGCCGAGCCGTCCATGGTCTGGACGCGCAGCCGGATCTTGTTGTGGATCCCGAGCTCGCCGCCTTCCCAGCGGTCCAGCCCGGTCTCGTCCAGCGACGTCACGTCGTACAACACGACGAAGACCCGGGAGCCCGGGTCCTCGACGATCGTCGCCAGGGCACCTTCCCAGCCGAGGTCCTCGCCGCCGAAGGTCAGGCGCCACCCCTCCAGCCAGCCGGTGCCGGCCATCGGAGAGTGCGGCGCGCGCTCCAGCATCTGGGCGGGCTCCATGTTCGATCCGTACGCGGCATACAACGGCACGCCGACAGCGTAGCGACACCTCGCTCACCCGAGTGGACGCACTCGCCGTGTTCGCCCACTTCGGTGTCCGGTCACCTTCGCCGCGTACGGTGAGAGCACCGCACGGACTGCCTTGAGGAGGACCCAGGTGACCAGGATCGTGATCATGGGCGGGGGCCCGGCCGGCTACGAAGCCGCGCTGGTCGCGGCCCAGCACGGAGCCGACGTCACGATCGTCGAGCGGGACGGCCTGGGCGGCGCGTGCGTGCTCTACGACTGCGTCCCCTCGAAGACGTTCATCGCCAGCTCCGGCGCGCTGGCGAAGATGCACGACCTCGGCGAGCTCGGCATCAACACCGACCTGGCCGACACCAGCGTCGACCTCCCGACCGTGCACGGCCGCGTGAAGGGCCTCGCGCTCGCCCAGTCCGCCGACATCCGCGCCCGCGTCCAGCGCGAAGGCGTCCGCGTCATCGCCGGCGAAGCCCGCTTCTGCGACGAAGAGCCCGGCCTGGCCACGCACAAGGTCGCCGTGACGACGGCCGAGGGCACCGAGAAGCTGCCCGCCGACGTCGTCCTGATCGCCACCGGGGCCACCCCGCGCGTCCTGCCCGGCGCGGTGCCCGACGGCGAGCGCATCCTCGACTGGCGCCAGCTCTACGAGCTCCAGGAGCTGCCCGAGCACCTCGCCGTGATCGGCTCGGGCGTCACCGGCGCCGAGTTCGCGTCCGCCTACACCGAGATGGGCGTCAAGGTCACCGTCGTCTCCAGCCGCGACCGCGTCCTCCCGCACGAGGACGCCGACGCCGCCGCGGTGCTCGAGGAGGTCTTCTCGCAGCGCGGCACGACCGTCGCGAAGCAGGCGCGCGCCGACCGCGTCGAGCGCACCGAAAAGGGCGTCGAGATCTTCCTCGCCGACGGCCGCGTGATCGAAGCCAGCCACGCGCTGATGACCGTCGGGTCGGTTCCCAACACCAAGGACATCGGCCTCGACAAGGTCGGCATCTCGCCCGGCCCCGGCGGGTTCATCACCGTCGACCGCGTTTCGCGCACCTCCGTTCCCGGGATCTACGCCGCAGGCGACTGCACCGGCGTGCTCATGCTGGCCTCGGTGGCGAGCATGCAGGGCCGCATCGCGATGTGGCACGCGCTGGGCGAGGGCGTCGCGCCGATCAAGCTCAAGACCGTCGCCGCCAACGTGTTCACCCACCCGGAGATCGCCACCGTCGGCATCAGCCAGCAGGCGATCGACTCCGGCGAGGTGCCCGCGCGCACCATCATGCTGCCCCTGGCCACCAACGCGCGCGCGAAGATGGAGGGCCTCCGCCGAGGCTTCGTGAAGCTGTTCTGCCGCCCCGCCACCGGCGTGGTCGTCGGTGGCGTCGTCGTGGCGCCGTCGGCGAGCGAGCTCATCCTCCCCATCGCGCTCGCCGTCCAGAACCAGCTCACCGTGGACCACCTGGCACTGACGTTCTCGGTGTACCCGTCGCTGTCGGGCTCGATCACCGAGGCCGGGCGGCAGCTCATGCGCCACGACGATCTGGACTAGCCCGGTAGGCAACCCGTCGCGCCCCGTCGCGTCTTGTCGGGTGTACGGCTGAAAGACGCGAAGGGTGCGAAGGTGCGCAAGACGGTGGTTTTCGTTGTGGCAGCGGTGATCGGGGCGACGACGCTGGCGGGTCCGGCGTCGGCGCAGCAGAGCACGGTCCCGGCTCCGAGCGGCGCTCCGGCCAAGGGCAGCGTCCAGCTCAACGTGAACACCGCGATCAACCAGACGCTCGTGGACAAGTACGTCCGGGACGCGCCGAACGTCGCGCTCGCGAAGTGCAGCGGCGCTTCGCCGGCGTTTTCCTCGCCGGCGCTGACGTTCTCCAACTACACGCCGGGCCCGTTCATGGGCACCGACGCGAACATCAGCGCGGACGCCGTCCTCAAGCCGGGCACCGCGGCCGGGACGTACCCGCTGACCGTCACCTGCGGCGACCAGACCTACAGCACGCAGTTCACCGTGCCCGCGCCGCAGGTTTCGAAGGTGCCCTCCGGTGCCGCGAAAGCCGGCGACGGCAGCATGGCAGGGTAATTCTTCTCTTTTCCCGAACCGCCCCGGAGATCTGCTCCGGGGCGGTTTTTTCTTTCTTCGGGCGCAACCTTGCGCAGGTAGCGGCGTCTTGAGGGTATAAGCAAGCGGACGGCGCCGAGGCAGGGGGAACTGCGACCGGCGCCGGAGGAATCGCTGTGCCGAACCATTCCACAGGGGAGAAAAGAATGAAGAAGACTGTCGTCGTCGCGGGTGCCGCCGCGGCTTTCCTCGCCCTCGCGCCCGGCGCGGCGCTCGCGAGCACGACCCCGGCCGCCACGCCGGAGCCGTCCTCGGAGCACGCGGGCGTGCCGAAGGCGTACCTCAGCGTGCAGCCGAAGGTCGCCCGCCCGGGCGGGAAGGTGGAGATCCGCCTCGGCTGCGCCGCCGAAAGCACGAGCGGCCTGGCTTCGCCGGCGCTCACCGTCAGCGCGCTGCGCCGCACCGGACCGCAGACCGACCCGGCGGTGGCGCCGGCCGCCGTCGCGACCGCGGTCGTGAAGCAGGTCAAGCCGGGCGTCTACCCGGTGTCGTTCTCCTGCGGCGGCGCGGAGATCACCGCGAAGTTCACCTTGCTGGGCACCTCGGCCGCCAAGCAGGTCACCAAGGTGCCGGCGGGCGCGCCGCAGACGGGCGGCACCGACGGGCCTGCCGGCAACCCCGGCCCGCTGGCGGCCGCGGCGGCCATGGGCGTGCTCGCGGTCGGCGGTGGCGGGCTCGTGCTGGCCCGGCGGGCCCGGCGCCGCTGACCCGGCGAGGGGGTAGCGTCCGGGCGACCCCCGATCGGGGTCGCCCGGACGTGTGAACACACGAGGGGGAGCACATGACCACGAGGACCACCGGCAGACGGGGGTACCTGATCGCGCTGATCGTGGCGCTGCTGGCCGCGCTGGTCGTGCTGGTGCTGACGCTCGGCGGCGATCCCGGGCCGTCGACCGCGCAACCACCGCCCGCGCAGCCCGTCGCGGTGAACCCGGAGCCCGCGGGCGCCGAGCCCGTCGCCGCGTTGCCGAAGTCCGACCCGGTGTCGATCGACATCCCGAAGATCGGCGCGCACTCGTCTTTGGTGCCGCTGGGTGTCAACGCGGACAACACGATCCAGGTGCCGCCGGTGACCACGCCGCTGCAGGCGGGCTGGTACACGTACGCGCCGACACCGGGCGAGGTCGGCCCGGCCGTCGTGCTCGGGCACGTCGACGGCAACCACCAGAAGGGCATCTTCTACCGGCTCAAGGAGCTGACCGCGGGCGACCGCGTCTCGATCGCGCGGAAGGACGGCACCACGGCGCTGTTCGAGGTGACGAAGGTGCACCAGGTGCCGAAGCAGGAGTTCGAGCACGAAGGCGTCTACGACGACACCGCGGGCCCCGAGCTGCGGCTGATCACCTGCGGCGGCGTCTTCGACCGGAGCGCGCACAACTACGTCGACAACATCGTGGTGTACGCCCGCCTCATCGGGGGTTGAGAGTCCTTCGGCCCTGGTTTTGTCGGTGGCGGGTGCCAGACTGTGTCGGCCGTCACCCGAGGCGGCGCAGGCGAGGGTTGGGAGACCAGATGTTGTTCCGGGACGAGCGGTGGCCTGACGGCACACCCAGCTGGGTGGACCTGATGGTGCCCGATCAGGCGAAAGCGGTGGCGTTCTACAGCGGACTGTTCGGCTGGGACGTGCAGACGGGCGGTGCGGAGACCGGCTTCTACGGCATGGCGGAGCTGCGCGGCCGGCCGGTCGCCGGCATCGGCCAGATCCCGCCGGGCCAGGACATGCCGCCGGTGTGGACGACGTACCTCTCGGTGTCCGACGTGGACAAGACGGCCGCGGCGATCACCGAGGCGGGCGGGCAGATCGTCATGCCGGTGATGGAGGTCATGAAGGAAGGCCGGATGGCGGTGGCGGCCGACCCGGCGGGCGCGGTGTTCGGGCTGTGGGAGCCGGGCCACCACCTGGGCACGCAGGTCACGGCGGCCCCGGGCACGCTGGCGTGGAACGAGTGCATGAGCCGCGACTACCCGGCGGCGAAGGCGTTCTACGAGCAGGTGTTCGGCTACGGCTTCCAGGACCTGTCGAACGACGACTTCACGTACGCGGTCCTGCTGGTCGACGGCCGCCCGGTAGGAGGGTTGGGTGCACTGCCGGACTCGGTGCCGGCGGAGGTGCCGTCGAACTGGTCGACGTACTTCTCGGTGGCGGACGCGGACGCGAGCGCGGCCCGCGTGGTTTCGCTCGGCGGGCGAGTGCTGGACCAGCCATTCGATTCGCCGTACGGACGCCAGGTGCGGGTGATGGACGACCAGGGGGTGCCGTTCCTGGTCATCGCGCCCAACGAGCAGTCGGGGAAGCCGGAGGGCTGGGAGGACTGAGGGAGGGAAGCGGGCCGGAGGCGTTTCGACGCCCCCGACCCGCCGGTCCTCAGTCCTCGTCCTCCACCCAGTCGAACGTCTTCGTCACCGCCTTCTTCCAGTTGCGGTACTCGCGCTCGCGGCGGGACTCGTCCATCGACGGGTCCCACTGCTTGTCCTGGGCCCAGTTGGTCCTGATGTCGTCCTCGGACTTCCAGAACCCGACCGCCAGCCCGGCCGCGTACGCCGCGCCCAGCGCCGTTGTCTCGTTGACCACCGGGCGGATCACCGGCACCCCGAGGATGTCCGCCTGGAACTGCATCAGCAGCTCGTTCACCACCATGCCGCCGTCGACCTTGAGGGCGCTGAGCTCGACACCCGAGTCGGCGTTCATCGCGTCGAGCACCTCGCGGGTCTGGAACGCCGTCGCCTCCAGCACCGCGCGGGCCAGGTGTCCCTTGTTGACGAACCGGGTGAGCCCGACGATCGCGCCGCGGGCGTCGGAACGCCAGTAAGGCGCGAACAGACCCGAGAACGCCGGGACGAAGTACGCGCCGCCGTTGTCCTCGACGGTGCGGGCGTGCTCCTCGATCTCGGCCGCGGTCGAGATCATGCCCAGGTTGTCGCGCAGCCACTGCACCAGCGACCCCGTCACCGCGATGGAACCTTCCAGCGCGTACACCGTGTCGTTCGAGCCGATCTTGTAGCAGACCGTCGTGAGCAGGCCGTTCTGCGACATCACCTTCTCGGTGCCGGTGTTGAGCAGCATGAAGTTGCCGGTGCCGTAGGTGTTCTTGGCCTCGCCGGGCGAAAGGCAGGCCTGGCCGAACGTCGCGGCCTGCTGGTCGCCCAGGATGCCCGCGATCGGCACGCCGGCCAGCGCGCCCTTCTCGCGGACCTTGCCGTACTCCTCCGACGACGACCGGATCTCCGGCAGCATCGACAGCGGGATGCCCATCTCGCCGGCGATGCCGGAGTCCCACTGGAGGGTGTCGAGGTCCATCAGCATCGTGCGCGACGCGTTGGTCGGGTCCGTGACGTGCACGCCGCCGTCGGGCCCGCCCGTCATGTTCCACAGCACCCAGGTGTCCATGTTGCCGAAGATCAAGTCACCGGCTTCGGCCTTCTCCCGCGCGCCTTCGACGTTGTCGAGGATCCACTTGACCTTCGGGCCCGAGAAGTACGTCGCGAGCGGGAGTCCCACCTTGTCGCGGTAGCGCTCCTGGCCGCCGCCGAGGTTGCCGAGCTCGGTGACGATCCGGTCGGTGCGGGTGTCCTGCCAGACGATGGCGTTGTACACCGGCTTGCCGGTCGTCTTGTCCCAGACGAGCGCGGTTTCGCGCTGGTTGGTGATGCCGACGGCGGCGATGTCCTTGGCGGTCAGGTCGGCCTTGGCGAGCGCGCCCGCCGCGACCCGGCGCGTGTTCTCCCAGATCTCCTCGGCGTTGTGCTCGACCCAGCCCGCCTTCGGGAAGATCTGCTCGTGCTCGCGCTGGTCGACCGAGACCACGCGGCCTTCGTGGTTGAAGATCATGCACCGGGTCGAAGTGGTGCCCTGGTCGATCGCGGCTACGTACGAAGTCATGTGTGCTCCAGGAATTCTCTCGGACGGGCGATCACTTCAGGTTGTGGACGAGGAGGTAGAGCAGCGCGGCGATGGCGCCACCGGCCAGCGGGCCGACGACCGGGATCCACGAGTAGCCCCAGTTGGCGTTGGCCTTGTTCTTGATCGGCAGCAGGAACGCGTAGGCGATGCGCGGACCGAGGTCGCGCGCCGGGTTGATGGCGTAGCCCGTCGGCCCGCCGAGCGAGGTACCGATCACGAGGACCACGAACGACATGCCCGCGTAGCCGAGGGCGGAGTTGCCGAAGTTCGGGGTGCCGCCGTCGCCGGCCGCGTAGACCGGGCTGAGCAGGATCCAGGCGACCAGCACGAAGGTGCCGATGATCTCGGTGACCAGGTTCCAGGCGGTGTTGGGGATCTGCGGCGCGGTGGAGAAGATGCCGAGCGTGTTCTCGGGCTCGGGGTGGTCGTCGAACTGGAGCTTGTAGGCGGCCCAGCAGAGCACGGCACCGAGGATGGCGCCGACCATCTGGCCGATGAAGTAGAACGGCACGTCGCCCCACGGCGTCTTGTCCGCGATCGCGAGGCCGAGGGTGACGGCGGGGTTCAGGTGGGCCCCGCTCGGGGCGGCGATGCTGGCGCCGGTGAAGACGGCGAACGCCCAGCCGAAGTTGATGAACAGGAAGCCCGCTTGGTGACCGTTGTTCTTCCGCAGGACGTGGTTCGCGACGACACCGTTGCCGAGCAGGATCAGCGCGGCCGTTCCCAGTATTTCCCAGACGATTATTGCCCCAGCACTCACCGCTGCACCTCCACACTGGACACTCTGCGCAGGGTCGATCACGGCGTGCCACGGCCCCGTTGCCGACCCACGTCCGCGCGACGTTACCGGGGTGGCGAAGATCATTCCAGGCACCGGGTAGCCGAACTTTTTCAAGATCCTCAGGAGTTACGCCACACGTGTCATCCGCGAACGGGCGGAGGATCACCGGGTCGTGCGATGCTGGAAGCCTCGCCTGCACGAGGAGGAATGTCACGTGGCGCAGCACGCAGCGGAGACGAACCCGGCTCGACTGGGCCCCGCCAAGCGGGAAGAGACCTGGCAGCGGCTCGGCAACGAGACCTTCGACCTCGTCGTCATCGGCGGCGGCGTGGTCGGCGCGGGCACGGCGCTCGACGCCGCGACGCGGGGCCTGCGCGTCGCGCTCGTCGAAGCGCGGGATCTCGCTTCCGGGACCTCGAGCCGGTCGAGCAAGCTCTTCCACGGGGGTCTGCGCTACCTGGAACAGCTCGAGTTCGGGCTGGTCCGCGAAGCACTCCGCGAGCGCGAGCTGATGTTGACGACCATCGCGCCGCACCTCGTCAAGCCGGTCAGCTTCCTCTACCCGCTGACGCACCGCGTGTGGGAACGGCCGTACACCGCGGCCGGCCTGCTCATGTACGACACGATGGGCGGCGCCCGCAGCGTCCCGGGCCAGAAGCACCTCACCCGCGCGGGCGCGCTGCGGATGGTGCCCGCTCTCAAGCGCTCGGCGCTGATCGGCGGCATCCGCTACTACGACGCGCAGTCCGACGACGCCCGCCACACCATGACGGTCGCGCGCACGGCGGCGCACTACGGCGCGGTCGTGCGGACCTCGACTCAGGTCGTCGGCTTCCTGCGGGAGGCCGACCGGGTGTCCGGCGTGCGCGTGCGCGACGTCGAGGACGGCCGCGAGACCGAGATCTCGGCGGCCGCGGTGATCAACTGCACCGGCGTCTGGACCGACGAGCTGCAGCGCCTGTCCGGCGGCCGTGGGCGGTTCCGCGTGCGCGCGAGCAAGGGCGTGCACATCGTCGTGCCGCGCGACCGGATCGTCTCGGAGTCGGGGATGATCCTGCGCACCGAGAAGTCGGTGCTGTTCGTGATCCCGTGGCGCAACCACTGGATCGTCGGGACGACGGACACGGACTGGAACCTGGACCTGGCGCACCCGGCGGCGACGAAGCACGACATCGACTACCTGCTGGAGCACGTCAACAGCGTCCTGGCGACGCCGCTGACGCACGACGACATCGAAGGCGTGTACGCGGGCCTTCGCCCGTTGCTGGCGGGGGAGAGCGAAGAGACGTCGAAGCTTTCCCGCGAGCACGCGGTGGCGCGCGTGGCGCCGGGCCTGGTCGCGATCGCGGGCGGCAAGTACACGACGTACCGGGTGATGGCGGCGGACGCGGTCGACGCGGCGGCGGTCGACCTGCCGGGCCGGTCGCAGCCGTCGATCACGGACAAGGTCCCCCTGCTGGGCGCGGACGGCTACCACGCGCTGGTCAACCAGGCCGACCACCTGGCCGCCGAGCACGGCCTGCACCCGTACCGGGTGCGGCACCTGCTGGACCGCTACGGCTCCCTGGTCAACGAGGTCCTGGCGACGGCGAGCGGCCGCCCGGAGCTGCTGAAGCCGATCGAGCACGCCCCGGACTACCTGGGCGTCGAGGTGGTGTACGCGGCTTCGCACGAGGGGGCGCTGCACCTGGAGGACGTCCTGGCCCGCCGGACGCGCATCTCGATCGAGTACGCCCACCGCGGCGTCGACTGCGCCGAGCAGGTGGCGACGCTGGTGGGTGACGTCCTCGGCTGGTCGCCCGAAACGGTGAAGCGCGAGATCGAGGTCTACAACGCCCGGGTGGAGGCGGAGCGGGAGTCCCAGTCCCAGCCGAACGACGAAGCGGCGGACGCCCTGAGGTCGGCGGCCCCGGAGGCCCGCGCGGGCATCGTGGAGCCGGTGAGCTGAGCGGCCGGTTCAGGACGTCCGGTGCCAGCGGATCAGCCGCTCGCCGGTCGGGGCGCGCTCGGCCTCCGGGCCCACCAGCGTGAACCCGCAGCGCTCCGCCACGATCGCCGACGCCGCGTTGCTCTCCTCGTACCGGTACGACACCTCGGTGAGCCCCAGCCCGCCGAAGCCGAAGCGCAGCGCCGCGCTCAACGCCGTGGTCGCGATGCCCTTGCCGCGCTCGGCGGGGTGGACCCAGATCGTCGCCTCGGCGTAGTCCGCGGACAGGTCCAGCTCGCGCAGCCCCACCTCGCCGACCAGCCGGCCCGACGTCGGTTCCGCGATCGCCCACGAGCAGCGCTCGTCGCCGGCCCACTGGGCCGCCCGCAGCGCCACGTACTCGGTCGCCTCGTCGAGGGTGCGCAGGCGGTAGTTCAGCACGTACTTGCGGTGCGTCGGATCGGCGAACGCCTCCATCAGCAGCGGGCGGTCGTCGAGGTGCCGGTCGGCGCGCAGCTGGCGCAGGTAGTACGTGCCCGCGTTGATCTCCACCGGTTCCACTCCGCCCAGCCTAGCCAGGCCGGGAGCAGGCCGCTCCCGGCCCGGTGATCAAGGCCGTCAGCGCAGCGAGTACCGCCACACGACCGGGCGGCCGCCGTACGTCGACGGATCCCGGTCGGACACCACGCCCGCGATCGTCCCGTCGTCACCCACCGTCTTCGCGTAGCCGGCGCCGAACCCGGCGAGGGGCAGCGCGCCCAGCGCCCGCCCGGCCAGCCACACCGACAGGGGCCCCAGCGGGCCGGTCGGGTCGGGCCGGGTGCCGTAGCCGACGATCAGGCCGAGTCGGTTGATCCCGAACGTCGTGCTCGACGACGGCAGGACTTCCGGCTGCCCGGGTGAGCGCCACCGCACGCCTTCGCCGCTGAGCCAGTCGGAAGCCCCGTAGTTGCCGGTGACCTGGCCGTTCCGGATGCCGGCCGCGTTGACGTACGCCGCACCCGGCGGGGCCGTGAGCTGCTCGAACACCCCGTCCCGCCAGACGAACGACTTCGGGAACGAGTTCACCAGCACCGCGCGGTCGTCGTCGATGTCCGCGGCGTACATGAACGGCTGTCCGGTGATCACGACCGGGTGCGCACGGTCCTCGGCGCGCCAGAGCAGCACCGCCCCCGAGCCGCCGCCGTTCGGCTGGGCGTTGGCGACCACGTCGCCGCGTTCGTTCAGCGCCACCGCGCCCAGGCTCGCCCAGTCGCCCGGCGCGAGCAGCATCTCGTATTCGCCGTGGTCGAGCAGGAAGGGCTGCGTCCGCGTGCCGAACTGGTCGATGGCCTGGCCGAGGATCGTGCCGGCGGAGTTCTCGTCCACGACTTCGCCGCCCGGGTAGTCCCCGGGGGCCGGGTGGACGGTGGGCCGGCCCTTCGCCCAGGTCACGACGTGGGACGTGCCGTCCAGCCAGAGGTTCCCCGCGTACCCGCCGTGGCTGTCGGTGCCGCGGACCCAGCCGCCGGCGTCCTCGAAGCCGGCCGGCAGTGCCAGCAGCTCGGCGTCCCAGTGGCCGATGGCGGCCTGCGCGGGCTGTGCGAGCGTGGTGACGAGCAGCGCCGCACCGATGGCGGCGGGCATTCCGGTGCTCAACTTCATCCGATCCTCCCCTGGTCGATGCCACCAGCACGCGTGACACCGGGGAGCGGTTTAGCCCGGGAGCGCCGGCACCTGCGCGCTCACCGCCGTGCCGTCGCCCGGGGTGCTCTCCACCGAAAGCGTCCCCGCGACCCGCTGGACGCGCCGGCGCATGGCCTCCAGGCCGAAGCCGGTCCCGTCGCCGCGGTCGCCCGGGCGGAAGCCCACGCCGTCGTCGACGACGTCGAGCAGCACCAGATCGTCCGAATAGGACAGTGTCAGCCCGATTCGCGACGCCTTCGCGTGCTTCTCCGCGTTCGCCAGCGCTTCCTGGGCGACGCGGTAGAGCGTCACCTCCAGCTCGGGCAGCAGGGGCCTGCTCTCGCCGGTCGTCTCGACGCGGACCGCGACACCGGACGTCTCGGCGACGCGGCGGCCCAGCTCGGAAAGCGCTTCCGGCAGCTGGGCCGCGTCCAGCGGTTCCGGCCGCAGCGCCTGGACGGCGCGACGCGCTTCGCCGAGGCTGTCGCGGGCCAGCTCTCGCACCCGCGCCAAGCGGCGGTCGCGGTCGGCGCCGTCGGCGGCCTGCAGCTGCGTGACGATCCCGGTCAGGCCCTGGGCGAGCGTGTCGTGGATTTCGCGGGCCAGCCGCTGCCGTTCGTCGAGCACGCCCGCTTCCCGCGCCCGCGCCACCAGCTGCGCGTGCAGGCTCGCGTTCTCCGCCAGCGCGGCCTCCAGCCGGACGTTCGCCTTCCGCCGCTGCTCGCTCTCCACCCCGACGAACCACGCCGCGTACAGCAGCGGCCCGGCCATCGACAGGACCAGCACCCAGGTCGGGCCGGGTGCGTCCGAGTTCGCGGCCAGCAGCGGCAGCGTCGCCGTCGCGGCCACCGCGAAGAACCCCCACCGCGCCGGGAAGAGCACGAAGGCGAGCGGATAGCCGAAGGACGCGAAGCCCATGAACGTGTCTTCGCGCGTCACCAGCAGCGTCGCCGCCGCCAGCACCCCGGCGTAGTAGCCCGCGGCGAGCCACGGGTGCGTCCGCCGGTGGCGGAACAGCGGGATCAGCAGCGGCACCCACAGCGCCGTCACCACGACCACCACGAGCGTCGCACCGCGGATCCCGGGCCCCCAGACCACGCACGCGGCGAGCGCGGCCAGGCCGACCCCGGTGAAGACCGGGCCCGCCAGCCGTTCGCCTCGGGCGTCCAGCGCGCCCGGAACCACGCCCATCACGGGGCCGATTCTCGCAGGCTCAGCGCCGGCGGCGGGCCCCGGCGAGCATCGCGATCACCAGCGGCAGCGCGACCGAGACGATCAGCAGCCGGCCGCGGGACAGGATGAGCACCACGATCGCCAGGACGATCGCGATCGGGACCGCGCCGCGCTGCAGGAACGTCACCAGCGGGCTGTCGCCGGACATCACCGGCACCTGGGGCGCGGTGGCGCCGTTGAGCAGGGCGCTCGGGCGCGGCGAAGGCAGGTCGTCGAACAGCGGCACGAGCTCGCTGACCCGTTTGGCCGCCGTGACCTTCGCGGACCGGGTCCCGTACTCGTCGATGTCGAGCCGCCCGCTGCGGACGTGCTCTTCGAGGACGTCCAGGGCGTCCTGGCGTTCGGCGTCGCTCAACCGCATGTCGCTCACGGCGGGCTCAGCGGTCCAGGCCACGCCGGTGGTCGCGGAACGAGTCGCGCAGCTCGCGCCGGCGCTCCCGGTCGCGCAGGTGCCGGTCGCGGCGGTCGCGGTGGTTCTGGTCGTGGTTCCAGTCGTGGCCCCACATCGACTTGCCGAACACGGTCAGCCCGATCGGGACGAAGATGATCGGCCAGGCCAGCGTGCCCGTGGCGATCAGCGCGATCGCGGCGATGAAGGCCAGCGGCACGATCGCGGCGAGGAACCGCTGCGGCGGCGACCACTGGTCGGGCGTCCGAGGCCCCGTGGGCGCGGGCGCGGCGGCCGGTTCCGGGGCCGCGACGGCCTGGGGGGCGTCTTCGTACTGGGGGTGCGGCGCGGGCAGGTCCGCGAAGATGTCGACGAGCTCGCCGCGCGTCTTGGCCGCGGTGATCCGCGCCGAGCGCTCGCCGTACTCGTCGATGTCGATCCGCCCCGCGCTCATGTGCTCACCGAGCGCGGCCAGCGCGGACTCGCGGTTCTGGTCGCTGATCCGCAGCTGCGGAGACGGGACTTCGGTCACGTAGTCGATGGTAGGCCGCCCCGGGGGCGGCCCACCACGACATCCGTAACGAACTGCGCTACTTGATCTCGAGCAGCTGTGTGCCCTGCGTCACGGCGGCGCCGACCTCGACCGAAAGGCCGGTGATCGTGCCCGCTTTGTGCGCGGTGACCGGGTTCTCCATCTTCATCGCCTCGAGGACGACGATCAGCTCGCCGGCTTCGACGGTCTGGCCCTCTTCGACGGCCACCTTGACGATGGTGCCCTGCATCGGCGCGGTGACGGCGTCGCCGCTCACCGCGGCCTTGCCGCCGCCGGCGCGCTTGCGCGGCTTCGCCTTGACGGCGGTGCCGCCCCCGCCGCCGCCTTCGAGCGCGAACCCGCCCGGCAGCGACACCTCGAGCCGTCGGCCGCCGACCTCGACGACGACGTTCTGCCGCGGCGACTCTTCGGGCGTCTCGACGTCCGGGGCCACGAACGGCTCGATCTTGTTGTCGAACTCCGTCTCGATCCAGCGCGTGTGCACGCTGAAGCCGTGCTCGTCGCCGATGAACGCGGGATCGTTCACGATCACGCGGTCGAACGGCAGCACGGTGGCCATGCCCTCGACGACCATCTCGTCGAGCGCCCGGCGGCTGCGCTCCAGTGCGTTGTTCCGGTCCGAGCCGGTGACGATCAGCTTCGCCAGCATCGAGTCGAACTGCCCGCCGATGACGCTGCCGGACTCGACACCGGAGTCGACGCGCACGCCCGGCCCGCTCGGCGCGACGAACTTCGTCACCGTGCCCGGGGCGGGCAGGAAACCGCGGCCGGCGTCCTCGCCGTTGATGCGGAACTCGATCGAGTGGCCGCGCGGCTCGGGGTCTTCGGTGATGCGCAGCTTCTCACCGCGCGCGATGCGGAACATCTCGCGCACCAGGTCCAGACCGGTGGTTTCCTCCGAAACCGGGTGCTCGACCTGCAGCCGCGTGTTGACCTCGAGGAAGGAGATCGTGCCGTCGGTCGCGACGAGGTACTCGACCGTGCCGGCGCCGTAGTAGCCGGCTTCCTTGCAGATCGCCTTCGCGGACTCGTGGATGCGCTTGCGCTGCTCGTCGCTCAGGAACGGCGCGGGCGCCTCTTCGACGAGCTTCTGGTGGCGGCGCTGCAGCGAGCAGTCGCGGGTGCCGACGACGATCGCGTTGCCGTGCATGTCGGCCAGCACCTGGGCCTCGACGTGCCGCGGCTTGTCCAGGTAGCGCTCGACGAAGCACTCGCCGCGGCCGAACGCGGCGACCGCCTCGCGGGTGGCCGACTCGAACAGCTCGGGGATCTCTTCGCGGGTACGCGCGACCTTCAGGCCGCGGCCACCGCCGCCGAACGCGGCCTTGATGGCCACCGGCAGGCCGTGCTCGTCGGCGAACGCGACGATCTCCCCGGCGTCCTTGACCGGCTCCTTCGTGCCCGGCACCAGCGGCGCGCCCGCGCGCATCGCGATGTGGCGGGCGGTGACCTTGTCGCCGAGGTCGCGGATGGCCTGCGGGCCCGGCCCGATCCAGGTCAGCCCGGCGTCGAGGACGGCCTGGGCGAAGTCCGCGTTCTCGGAGAGGAAGCCGTAGCCCGGGTGCACCGAGTCGGCGCCCGAGCGCTTGGCGGCGTCGAGGAGCTTCTCGATGTTCAGGTAGCTCTCAGCCGCTGTCGTGCCGCCGAGCGCGAACGCCTCGTCGGCCAGGCGCACGTGCGGTGCGTCGCGGTCCGGATCGGCGTACACCGCGACGCTGGCCAGCCCAGCGTCCTTGGCGGCTCTGATCACGCGTACCGCGATCTCGCCCCGGTTGGCGACCAGGATCTTGGTCACCGGACCACCGGTGGATTCGCCGACCTGCTCGGCCACCCCGCACCTCCTGCGTCCCGACAGCTGCATTGCTGACCGCTCTCGCGGTACGGGGAAGTCTACGGATATGGCGTCGGGAGTCCCTTGAGTGAGAGCTGAACCACGCTCAGACGTGGTGGCGCAGCTCCTGGGGCAGCGGCGAGTCGAGCACGATGACGTCGTACGGGTTCGCCGCGTGCACCTTCGGCAGGTGCTCGGTGTTCACCAGCACCCACGGCTGGTGCTCGCCGCAGCAGTCGATCAGCCGGTCCAGCGCGGTGAACGCGACCAGCGCGGTGCGGCCGTCGGGCGTGCGGCGCAGCTCGATCGACGCGCCTTCGGTCTCGGCGCTCGCCGGGCCGGTCGGCAGGTACAGGGCGGGGGGAAGGTTCGGGTTGGTCACCGGGACAACATAGACGGACACAGTCCGTTAACCCGGGTTGACCTGGTGGGGTGCACGGCCGGGGGATTTCGGCCACACCCCGCCGGGGCGCCGCCCACACACAGTCGCGAAGCGGCTTACGCTCTGTCTCATGCGGACTTCGGCAGCGCGGACGCCTCGGTCGGCGCTGCTCACCGCGGTGCTGGCGGCGATGGTGACGCTCGGCGCGATCGGCACGGTGTTCCTGCTGCGTCCGCGGCCCGAGGCGCCCTCCGGCGCGGCCGAGCCCGCGGCCGCCCCGGTGACCGCGGTCGCGACCTGCGGCGGCGGCCCGTGCCGCCAGCTCGCGGCGGTGACGGTCGGCGGGACGCCGGTCGTGCTGCTCGCCGACGCGGCGGGCGGGTCGGCGCGGGTGCGCGTCGGGACCGAGCCGGGGACGGTGTTCGAGCTGTCGATCGCCCAGCTGGGCGTCCGGCTGGACCAGAACTCGCTGCGCTGCATCGACGGCGCTGCCCCGACGTGCCTGGTCCGCGGCGACGTCGGCGACGAGGGCAAGGCGGCCTACGGCGAGCTGCTGGTGGCGAGCGGCGGCGTGTGGCGCGCGCCGGGCAAGCCGTACTTCGCGGACGCCGGGACGTTGTCGCTCTACGACGTCACGGCCGACGGCCGGCCCGACGTGATCGTGGTCCGCCACGACTGCCGCGGCGCGGATTCGGGCACGGCCCAGTGCGACGCGGCCCCGGTGCTGGGCCAGGTGTACGACGTGTCGGGCAAGCCGGTCGGCTGCACACGCCGGTACACCTCGCCGTCGGACCTGCGCGGCTGGCCGGACATCCGTCTGACGCGCGCCGACCTCCGCACCTGCCCCAGCTCCTGACCGGGTCAGGCGGGGGCGGGTTCCGTGTGGCGGGCCGCCGAGCCGTCGTCCGTCGTCTGCGGGCGGTCCGTCGCCGCGTTGAGGACCTCGTCGTCGAGCAGGCCCTCGCTGCGCGCCACGATCGTCGGGACCACGATCTGGCCGGCCACGTTCGTCGCCGTGCGCATCATGTCCATGATCGGGTTGACCGAGTAGATCAGCGCCAGGCCGAGCGCCACCTGCTTGGCGTCGAGGCCGATGAACGACGTCGTCAGCGTGAACGCCGTCAGCCAGCCGGTCGTGCCCGCCGTCGCCAGCGCGCCGACCACCGCGACCACCACGATGCCCGCGTACTGCCAGAAGTTCAGCGACACCCCGGCCAGGTTGGCGACGAAGATCGCCGCGATCGCCGGGAACACGGCCGCGCAGCCGTCCATCTTCGTCGCGCTGCCGAGCGGGGTCGCGAAGGCCGCGTACGCCGGCTGGACGCCGAGGTTGACCGCGGACTGGCGGGTCAGCGGCAGCGTCGCGGCCGAAGACTGCGAAGCGAACGCGAACTGGATCGCCGTGCCGGCCTTGGCGAAGAACTTCAGCGGGCTGACCTTCGCCACGAAGCGCAGCAGGATCGGGTAGACGACGAACAGCACGAGCAGGCAGCCGACGTACACCGCCAGCGTCGTGGAGAACAGCGGGCGGAACAGCGCGTCGCCGTAGTTGGAGACGGCCGCGCCGATCAGGCCGATGATGCCGATCGGGGCCAGCCGGACGATCCAGCCGAGGTAGCGCTGGATGATCTCGAACACGCTCGTCGTGAAGTCCACGAACGGCTTGGCCTTGTCACCCAGGCTGTACGCGGCCGCGCCGATCACCAGCGCGAGGAACAGCACCTGGAGGGTCTCGCCGTCGGTAAACGCTTTCAGGAAGTTCTCCGGCAGCAGCCCGTTGACGAAGGCGTCCCAGGAACCCCAGTGGTCGACGCTGGCCGCGGCCTTGTCGGCGTTCTTGGCGGTCGCCGTGACGCCGCCGAGGCCGCCGGAGCCGGGGTTGAAGATCCGGCCGACCGCGATGCCGATCAGCGACGCGATGAACGACGTGATCGCGAACCACAGGACGGTCTTGCCGCCGAGGCGGGCGGCGGTGCGGCCGCCGCCGAGCTTCCGCAGGCTGTTGATGCCGACCACGATCGCCGTGAAGACCAGCGGGATCACCGCGATCTGCAGCAGCGTGGTGAAGATGGTGCCGATCTGGTCGAGGAGATCGGTCAGCCAGCCGGCCTCGGTCTGCCGCGCGAGGACGCCCAGCAGGGCGCCGACGACGAGGGACCCGAGGACCGCGGCCGCGAACACCCGCGGCTTGGTGTATGTCCGTACAAAAGACACGGGGCTACTCCGGTGCTCGAAATTTTCCTGTCTTGCCTCGTCAGGAGAACGTTAGGCAAGGCGGGACTCTTCCGGATCGCCCGTTCGTGTGGCGCCTTTCTCAGGATGCGGAACGTCGCCAGAGATCCACGACACTCACGCCGACCTCGGCGAGCAGCCGGCGCGTCAGCGGGAGGCTGAGGCCGATGACGCTCGTGTGGCCGCCGTCGAGCCCGTCGACGAACCAGCCGCCCAGGCCGTCGATCGTGAACCCGCCCGCCACGCGCAGCGGCTCGCCGGTGGCGACGTAGGCGTCGATCTCCTCGGGGCTCGGCGTGCCGAACCGCACGGTGGTCGACTCCCAGCCGCTGGTCTCCTTCGCGCGCGTGCCGCCGTCGAGCCGGACGACCGCGTGCCCGGTGAGGAGTTCACCGGATGACCCGGCCATCGCGGCCCAGCGCTCCCGCGCGGTGTCCGGATCGGCCGGTTTGCCGACCATCCGCCCGCCGATGTTCAGCATCGAGTCGCAGGCGACGACGACGGCGTCCGGGTGGACCGCGGCGACCTGGTCGATGACCGCTTCGGCCTTGGCCGCGGCGAGGGCCGCGACGAGCTCCGACGGCGACGGGTCGGTCAGCGACGCGGCGACGGCGTCCTCGTCGACGCCGGAGACGAACACGGCCGGATCGAGGCCCGCGGAACGCAGGAGCGTGAGGCGGGCGGGGGACTGGGAGGCGAGGACGAACTGCACGGGGGTGAACGTACCCGGGCGCCCGTCGTGACCGAATTGTGACCGGCGCCACTTCGCAACGGAGTTAGTTTGTTGTGGCGCGCAACATATGGCACTGGATGCTCGGAGGTGACCGATGACGGTACGGGTGACGGGAACGTCAGCCACCAGGTCGCAGCCGCTGTGGTGGGCCAGGCTGCGGACCCCGAAGGGCCGCGAGGCCCTCCGCGCGGGCGCGGCGTCGACGCCGAAGACAGCGCGCTAGAGCCACCGCTCCCGCGGTCCGTACGAGCCTCCGGTCCCGACCACCGGAGGCTCGCACGGTTTTCCGGCCGCGAAGGGCCCGCTCGGGCGTAGCGAAAGGACCGCTCGCGCCCACCGAGAGCGCGAACGGTCCTCTCGCACCACCCAACCTCAGGCCGCGGCGGCCTCGGGCGCCGGCGCCGGGGACTGCCAGCGCGGCTTCACCTTCCGCAGCATCGCCGCCGAAAGCACGCCCAGCAGCAGCACGGCCATCGGCAGCAGCATCGTCACGCGGGCGGCGTCGGTCAGTCCACTGTGGACCGCCTCGGCCGCCAGCTTCCCGGCTTGCGCGGCGATGTCCGCCGGGAGACCCGGGATCGGCGCCGGGCCGCCGGCCGACCCGAACTCGCCGGTGCTCGCCGCCGCGTGGGCGATCCCTTCGGCGAACGGCGCCCGGTACTGCGCGGGAAGCTGCGAAGCCGCCTTCGCCGCCTCGTCCGCGATCGACGAACTGACCTGCGCCTGCAGCAGCACGCCGATCGCCGCGGAGCCGAGCACGCCGCCGACCTGGCGGGACGTGTTGAAGATGCCGGACGCGGTCCCGGCCAGCCGGGGTTCCACCGAGCCCATGGTCATGTTGCTCATCGGCGAGAAGATGCAGCCGATCCCCAAGCCGCACACCAGCAGCGCCGGGACGAAGCTCCACGGGCTGCTGTCCGGCGACGCCTGCAGCGCGATGATCCCCAGCCCGGCCGCCAGCGCCGCCAGGCCGAACATCACCAGGTACTTGCCGTTCACCTTGTCCGACAGGTTCCCGACGAACGGCGCCACGATCCCCGACAGCAGTGACATCGGCGCGGTCAGCAGACCCGCCATCGTCGGGCTGAGCCCGAGCACCGACTGGATGTAGATCACCAGCGGCAGGAACATGCCGGTCATCGCGAAGCCGACCGTCGTCGCCGTCAGCGTGCCCGCCGAGAAGTTGCGGTTCGCGAACACCTGCAGCGGCAGCAGCGGCTCGCGCTTGTTGTACCGCTGCCACACCAGGAACGCGATCAGCAGCAGCACGCCGGCGCCGATGATCTCGAACACCGTGATCCCGCCGAACACCGTGCCCCAGTCGTACTGCTGGCCGTTCTGGACGCCGAACACGATGCAGAGCAGCGCCGCGCTGGAGAGGAAGATGCCGAGCAGGTCGAACGAGTGCGAGTGCTTCGGCTGCCAGTCCGGCACCAGCACCAGCGTCATCCCGATGGCGATCACGCCGATCGGCACGTTGACGTAGAAGATCCACTCCCAGCCGAAGTGGTCGACGAGCACGCCGCCCAGCAGCGGGCCGGTGATCGTCGCCAGGCCGGCGACGCCGCCCCACATGCCCATCGCCGGGCCGCGCTTGGCCGGCGGGAACAGGTGCGTGATGAACGCCAGCGTCTGCGGCGTCATCAGCGCGGCGCCGAGCCCCTGCACCGCGCGCGCCGCGATCAGCATCTCGACGTTGCCGGACAGGCCGCACCACAGCGACGCGCCGGTGAACACGACCAGCCCGGCGAGGAACACCCGCTTCGGGCCGAAGCGGTCGCCGAGCCGGCTGGTGAACAGCATCGGCACGGCGTAGGTGAGCAGGTAGACGCTGATCACCCAGACGACGGAGTTCAGCCCGGCGTTCAGTTCGCGCAGCATGGTCGGGATCGCGATCGACACGATCGTCGTGTCGAGCAGGATCATGAAGAAGCCGAGGCACAGCGCGCCGAGCGCCGCCCACGGGTTAGCTTGTCTTGCGTTCATCGTCGTCTTCCCTGGTGATGAGCGTGAGCTGGGGTTGTTCGCAGTCCTGGAACGCGATCCGGCCGGACTGGAGGTCTTCGTGCAGGCGCTCGGTCCACTCGAGCTCGAACTTCCGCTGGTCGCACTTGTATCGCCAGTCGAGCCAGTAGATCGGCGGTGTGCGGTCCTCGGCGAGGCGCTCGAGCACGGCCTGGTCGGCCGCGACGGCGGCGCGCAGCCGCGTGATCCGGTGTTCGAGCTCGACCAGTGAGGTCTCCTTGCCGAGCTCGTCGATCACGGCGAGCCCGGACAGGTACGCGGGGAACTCCTCGACGAGGTCGCCGAGCAGCTCGCGACCGCGCTGGTTGAACTCGTCCAGGCCGGCCTGGGTCATGCCGTAGACGGTCCGCTCGGGGCGCTTGCCGTCGCGCTGGGTGTCGACGACCTCGACGAAACCGCCGCGCTGCAAGCGTTCCACGGTGTGGTAGAGCGAGCCGGCCTTCACGTTGACGCGCGCGCTGACGTACCGCTCGCGCATGAGTGAGGCCATCTCGTACGGGTGCATCGGCTTCTCGTGGAGCAGCTCCAGCACGGCGATGCCGAGCGGGGTCAGCTTGGCCGAGGCCATGATCGTTAGTCCCTTCGGATGACTCCAGGTCGGTTATTCCACGTGGACTATACGGCGCGGGGCACCGGCGGGTCCACTCCTGATGCGGTGATCGTGCGCACGCGTGGAGTAATGTGAATAGTTCGTGTCAAGAACTATGTATAGTAAGTTCGTAGCACGAACTACTACTGGGAGGAATCATGACTCACTTCGGCATCGGCGTGTCCACCGCCGTCTCCGCGGTGCCCGGCACCCTGGACCTCGCCGTCCAGGTCGACCGCGCCGGCCTCGACCTGCTCACCGTCTCCGATCACCCCTACCACGCCGACCGGCTCGACGCGTACGCCGAGATCGGTGTCCTGCTCGGGCGCACCGAACGGATCTCCGGCCTGGTCAGCGTCACCAACCTGCCGACGCGCCCGGCGCCGATGCTCGCGCGCACCATCACCAGCCTGTCCGCGCTCACCGGCGGCCGGATCGTGCTCGGCATGGGCGTGGGCGGGCTCTGGGACGACATCGCGCGGCTCGGGTTCCCCAAGCTGACCCCCGGCCAGGCCGTCCGGGCCTTCGAAGAGGGCATCCGGCTGGTCAAGATGCTCGGCGGCGGCGGCGATCCCGTCACCTTCGACGGCGAGTTCCACCAGGTCACCAACCTCGAGCCCGCCGCCGAAGAAATGCCGCCGGTGTGGACCGGGTCCGTCGGGCCGAAGTCCCTCGCCGTCACCGGGCGGGTCGCCGACGGGTGGATGCCCGGCCACGCCGCCGACTGGCTCAGCGAGCGCTTCCGCACCTCGCGCCCGCTGATCGACAAGGCCGCCGTCGACGCCGGGCGCGACCCCGCCGACATCGCCACCGTCTACAACTTCCCCGGCCGCATCACCGGCGCGCCGCTGCCGAAGACCCGCACCGAAGACGGCCGCTGGATCGGTGGCTCGCCGGACCAGTGGGTCGAGGAGCTGACCGGCGCGGTGCTGGAACACCACGCCGCCGGGTTCGTCCTCTTCGGCCCCGGCGGCAGCACGCCCGACGCCGTGTCCGCCGCGCGCTGGGCCGGGGAGATCGTGCCCGCCGTGCGGGAAGCCGTCGCGAAGTAGGCTGGCGCGATGGGGAAACACGGGGAGGACCTCGGCGTGGTGGCCGGGCTCGTGCGGGCGTCGTTCCTGGTGAACGCCGTCTACGCCGAGTCGGCCCGCGAGTACGGGCTGACCGTGCAGCAGGGTCAGCTGCTGTGCGTGCTGATGGGCCGGCCGTACGGCATGGGCGACCTCGGCGCGACGCTCGGCCTCGAGAAGTCCAGCCTGACGGGCCTGGCCGACCGGGCGGTCCGGCGCGGGCTCGTCCGCCGCGAGCCCGACCCGGACGACCGCCGCGCGGTGCAGGTCGTGCTGACGGAGGAGGGCCGCGAACTGGCGGAGGAGTTCTACGCGGCGACGTGCCGGCGCGTCGACGAGCTGGCGGCCGGCCTGCCCGCCCCGGACCGCGACCGCCTCGCGGCGCTGCTGGGGAGGATCGTCGCCGACAACGAGGCCCCGACTGTTTTCCTCGACGTCATCTGAACCCGACTTTCGTCGGGCCGCGGCCGGGTGACAGTGGGAGCGCCCAGGTTCCCTGTCGCCGAGGAGCACCATGAAGCGCCTCATCCCGTTCGCCGTCGCGGCGCTCGCCGCGGGTCTGCTCGCCGCACCCGCTCACGCGGCGACCGTCCACCGTGTCCTGTTCGACAACACGAAGGCCGAGACGGCGGGCAACGCCGACTGGATCGTCGGCACCTCGCAGCCCGACCCGACGGCGCAGAACTCCCTGCCGCAGAAGGAAACCGACTGGACCGGCGCGCTCTCGGCGTGGGGCGTCGCGCTGCAGAAGACCGGGCAGTACAGCATCAAGACGCTGCCGGCCGGCAACACCATCACCTACGGCACCGGCGGCGCGCTCGACCTCCAGAACTTCGACGAGTTCGTGCTGCCCGAGCCGAACGTCGTGCTGAGCGCGTCCGAAAAGACCGCCGTCATGCGGTTCGTCCAGAACGGTGGCGGGCTGTTCCTCATCTCCGACCACACCGGCAGCGACCGCAACAACGACGGCTGGGACTCCCCGGAGATCATCAACGACCTCGTGACGAACAACGGCGTCGACAACACCGACCCGTTCGGCTTCTCGGTCGACCTGAAGAACATCTCCAGCGACCACCCGGTGGCCATCAGCGACTCGGCGAACCCCGTGCTGAACGGCGCTTTCGGCACGGTGAGGCACAGCCTGATCGCCAACGGCACCACGTTCACCCTGAAGCCCGCGGACAACGCCTCGGTCAAGGGGCTCGCCTACCTGAGCACGTCGTCGCCGGGGAACTCCAACGCCTTCTTCGTGACCAGCACGTTCGGCTCGGGCCGCGTCGCGATCTGGGGCGACAGCTCGACGATCGACGACGGCACCGGCCAGTCCGGCAACACGCTCTACAACGGCTGGACGGACTCGACGGCCGACAACGCGGCCCTCGGCCTCAACGCGACCGCGTGGCTCGCGGGGAGCGGCACCACGACGCCGCCCGGCAACTGCACCGCCGGGCAGCTCCTCGCGAACCCCGGCTTCGAGTCGGGCGCCACCGCGTGGACGGCGTCGTCGGGCGTGATCGGCCAGCACGGCACCGACGAGCCGGCCCGCACCGGGACGTGGAGCGCCTGGCTCGACGGCTACGGCTCCGCGCACACCGACACCGTCAGCCAGACCGTGACGCTGCCGAGCGGGTGTTCGGCGTACACGTTCTCGTTCTGGCTGCACATCGACACGGCCGAGACGGGCACGACCGCGTACGACAAGCTGACCGTGAAGGCGGGCAGCACGACGTTGGCGACGTACAGCAACCTCAACGCGGCCGCCGGGTATCAGCAGCGAAGCTTCTCGTTGTCCGCGTACGCGGGGCAGTCCGTGACGCTCAGCTTCAGCGGCGTAGAAGGCTCACAGCTGCAGACGTCCTTCGTCGTCGACGACACCGCCGTCGCCGTGAGCTAGCTGGGGAAGCCCGAAGCGCGCCAAGCACCTTCGCCGGGGTGGAGCGGTCGACGCAGCGAAGCAGCGTGATCGCCCCACCACGACGTACGCGGCTTCGGCTTCTCCGGCGCCTTCGCGGCCGACGCCGCGGCGACGACCGCCGTCAGCGCCGCCAGCTCGGCGTCGCTCGGGTTGCCTCGGACCACCCGCAGCAGGGGCTTCTCGTCGCCGCTCACAGCGGGATGTTCCCGTGCTTCTTGGGCGGCAGCGACTCGCGCTTGTTGCGCAGCAGCGACAGCGCCCGCGCGACGTGCCCGCGGGTGTGCGCCGGCACGATCACCGAGTCGACGTAGCCGCGCTCGGCCGCCGCGTACGGGTTGAGCAGCGTGTCCTCGTACTCCTGGATCAGCTCGGCGCGCAGCGCGTCGACGTCCTTGCCCTCGTTGGCCGCGTTGGCCAGCGTCTTGCGGTGGACGATGTTGGCCGCGCCCTGGGCACCCATCACCGCGACCTGCGCGGTCGGCCACGCGAGGTTGATGTCGGCGCCGAGGTGCTTGGAGCCCATGACGTCGTACGCGCCGCCGTAGGCCTTGCGCGTGATGATCGTGACCAGCGGGACCGTGGCTTCGGCGTAGGCGTAGATCAGCTTCGCGCCGCGGCGGATGATGCCGTTCCACTCCTGGTCGGTGCCCGGGAGGAAGCCCGGGACGTCGACGAAGGTGAGCACCGGGATGTTGAACGCGTCGCAGGTGCGCACGAACCGCGCGGCCTTCTCGGAGGCGTCGATGTCGAGGCAGCCGGCGAACTGCGTCGGCTGGTTCGCGACGACGCCGACGCTCTGCGCGTCGACCCGGCCGAACCCGACCAGGATGTTCGGCGCGAACAGCTCGTGGACCTCGAGGAACTCGCCGTCGTCGAGGACGCGGGTGATGACCTCGTGCATGTCGTACGGGGTGTTCGGCGAGTCCGGGATGATCGTGTCGAGCTCGCGGTCGGAGTCGGTCACGTCGTCGAAGAACCCGGGTCGCTCGGCCGGCGGGTCGAACACCGGCGCGTCGGAAAGGTTGTTCTGCGGCAGGTAGGAGAGCAGTTCCTTGACGTAGGCGATGGCGTCTTCGTCGTCGGAACCGAGGTAGTGCGCGACGCCGGACTTCGTGTTGTGCGTGCGGCCGCCGCCGAGCTCCTCGAAGGTGACGTCCTCGCCGGTGACCGTCTTGACGACGTCCGGGCCGGTGATGAACATCTGCGAGGTCTCGTCGACCATCACGATGAAGTCGGTGAGGGCGGGGGAGTAGACGTGCCCGCCGGCGTTGGCGCCCATGATCAGCGAGATCTGCGGGATGACGCCGGACGCCTTGACGTTGCGGTTGAAGATCTCGCCGTAGAGGCCGAGCGAGACGACGCCTTCCTGGATGCGCGCGCCGCCGCCTTCGTTGATGCCGATGATCGGGCGGCCGGTCTTGATCGCCAGGTCCATGACCTTGACGATCTTCTCGCCGTAGACCTCGCCGAGGCTGCCGCCGAAGACGGTGACGTCCTGGCTGAAGACGCAGACCGGGCGGCCGTCGACGGTGCCGTAGCCGGTGACGACGCCGTCGCCGTAGGGCCGGTTCTTCTCCTGGCCGAAGTTGGTCGAGCGGTGCCGGGCGAGCTCGTCGAGCTCGACGAACGAGTTCTCGTCGAGGAGGAGTTCGATGCGTTCGCGGGCGGTTTTCTTGCCCTTGGCGTGCTGCTTCTCCACCGCCCGGGCCGAGCCCGCGTGCACCGCCTCGTCGTAACGGCGATACAGGTCGGCCAGCTTGCCGGCCGTGGTGTGGATGTCCGGTTCGTCCTCGGGCGGCGTCCCGAGCGGCTCCGTCGCACTGCTCATGGCACCGGAGCTTAACTACTTGTCGGTCACTTCGCGTGTGGCGTAGGCAACGTCCGAGCTCACGCCGAGGGCCGCACCAGGCCGGACTCGTAGGCCGCGATCACCAGCTGCGCCCGGTCCCGGGCCGCCAGTTTGTGCAGCAACCTGCCGATGTGGGTCTTCACCGTCGCGATCCCCAGGTGCAGCCGCGCCGCGATCTCGTCGTTCGACAACCCCCGCGCGATCAGGGCCAGTACCTCCTGCTCCCGCGCCGTCACCCCCTCCAGCCGCGCCACCGGGCCCGTCGGCAGCCGCGCGAACTCCGCCACCAGTCGCCGCGTCACCGAGGGCGCGAGCAGTGCGTCGCCCGCCGCCACGATCGAGATCGCCGCGAGCAGGTCCGCCGGCCGCGTGTCCTTCAGCAGGAACCCGCTCGCCCCCGCGCGCAGGGCCGCGTACACGTATTCGTCCAGGTCGAACGTCGTCAGCATCAGGACCCGGACGTCCGACGCGGCGCAGATCCGCCGGGTCGCCTCGATGCCGTCCATCGAGGGCATCCGCACGTCCATCAGCACGACGTCCGGGGTGAACCGGCGGGCCAGCGCGACCGCCTCGACGCCGTCGGACGCCTCGCCGACCACCTCCAGGCCCGGTGCGCTGTCGACCAGCACCCGGAAGCTCCCGCGCAGCAGCGCCTGGTCGTCGGCGATCAGGACGCGGGTCATCAGGCCACCGCCGTCTCGTAGGGCAGCCGCGCGAAGACGCGGAAGCCGACGTCGGCGGGCGCCGCGGAGAACTCGCCGCCGTAGACCGCGACGCGTTCGCGCATGCCGATCAGCCCGTGTCCCGGCGTCGCCGACCCGCCGCGGCCGTCGTCGCGGACCTCGATCGTCACCTCGCCGTCGGTCCCGGTGACGCGGATGTGGCACGTCGCCGCGCCCGCGTGCTTGACCACGTTGGTCAGCGCCTCCTGCACGATCCGGTACACCGACTGGCCGACCCCTCCGGGGAGCTCGTCGAGGCCGTCGACCGCGAGGTCGACGGCCGGGCCCGCCTGCTCCGCGCGTTCGGCGAGCGCGCGCAGGTCGTCGAGCGTCGGGGCGGGGGCCAGCGCCGGGACGCCGGTGCCGTCGCGCAGCACGCCGAGCATCCGCCGCAGCTCGGCCAGCGTCTCGCGGCTCGTGTCTTCGATGACGCGCAACGCTTCGCGCGCTTCGGCGGGCTGCTCCAGTGCGACGTGGTTGCCGACCGCGGCCTTCACCGCGATCAGGCTCATGCTGTGCGCGACGACGTCGTGCATCTCGCGCGCGATCCGCAGCCGTTCCGCGGAAACCGCTTCCCTGGCATGGTTTTCCCGTTCGGCCGCGGCGTATTCGCGGCGGCCGTGGACGGCGATGCCGAGCGCGAACCCGACGATCAGCGCCGACGCCCCGAAGTTCACCGTGGTCGCGACGCTCGGGTTCGGCACCGCGACGCCGAGCAGGCCGACCGCGAGCAGCCCGGCGGCGAACCCGATCCGCGACGCCCGGCTGCCCCGCGCCACGACGAACGTGTAGAGCGCGCACCCGGCCCCGACGACGGCGACCGCGAGCACGGGCCCGCCGATCGGGACGGCCGCCGCGGTCAGGACGAGGGCGAGCACGTACGCGGGCCGCGGCCACCAGCGCCGCAGCAGGATCGGGCTGACGCTCGTCAGCATGATCGTCCAGCCCAGCCACCCGGGCAGCCACGGCGGCAGCGCCCACGCCCCGGCGGCGAGGTTGCCGCCGGCCCCGAACGCCAGCACCACGACCGCGAGCGCGTCCAGCGCCACGCGAATTCGCATGAACCGAACGTAATGCGCACGCGGGCGCCGCGCGTCAACCCTGGGTCGGACGCTCCGCGTAGTGCTTCTTCACGGCCTCGACGTGGTCGGGTGTCCAGTCCGGCAGGTCGACGCCGTGCGTCGCGGCGAACAGCTTGTCGAGCTGCTCGTGCCGCCGCGCCAGCTGGGCGGGGACGTCGGCTTCCGGCGCTTCGGTGAACTCGACGCGGGTGCCGTCGAGGGGATCCTGGAGCACGTGCCAGCCGGGTTCGGCCGGGAGCAGCGCGCGGACTTCGCCGACCGGCTTCCACACGAGGTCGCGGCGGAAGCGGATCGTGCCGTCTTCGAGGACTTCGCCGTGGCCGAGGCCGAATTCGTCCACATAGGACGCCATCCGGGCGTGCCAGTTCGTCGGCCGCTCGGCGTCGCGGCCGGACAGCCGCGCGTCGAGGGCGTCGAGGCAGACGTCCCAGCCGGCGGCGGTGCGGCCCGCGGCCAGCTTCGCGATCGCCGGCTCGCCGCGGCCGAAGGTGTGCGTGAACTCCAGGAGGCTGCCGTCGCCGTCGGGGGTGATGAGCCAGCGCAGGGTGTCGTCGTTCCAGACGAAGGTGAACTCGCGCGGCGGGTCGGCCGTGACGACCCGGCCGGTCGTCGAGGTGTCCTCGCCGGGGAAGGTGAACCGGATGGCGCCGCCGTCACGCAGTTCGACGTCCACCTTCGCCGGGAACCAGTGCTCGAGTTCGGCCGGGTCCGTGATGGCGCGCCAGACCTGCTCGGGCGCGTGCTTGAGCCGGCGTTCCAGCCGGAGGGCGGGACGGTCCTCGTCGGTCAGCAGTGTCGCGGGCATGCCCGTATATAACCACCGAGGCATATACGGGTCAAGCACCGCGGACGGCGGCGACCGCCGCGGAGAGCTCCGGATCGCTCGCGGCCTTGTCCAGCGAAGTCCGCAGCACCGCGCAGTACGTCGGCTCGGTTTCGGCGTAGCGCTTGCGGCCGGCGTCGGTGATCACCGAGTAGACGCCGCGGCGGTCGTCTTCGCACAGGTCGCGGATGGTCAGCCCGGCGTCCTCGAGGCGCGCGCACATCCGGCTGACCGAGCTCTGGTTGAGCCCGATCGCCTCGGCGAGCTCCTGCATCCGCAGACCGCCACGCGGGCCTGCGACCAGCTTGCCGAGCGCGCGGTATTCGGACAGGCCGAGCCCGTGGCGCCGTTGCAGCGCCTTCCCCAGTTCCTGCTCGACGCGGGCGTGCAGCACGAGCATGCGTCCCCAGGACTGTTCGTCGACGGTCATTTCCCGCCCTCCTCTTGACGCCAGGATAGTCCATGGGCAGTATTTATATGTACATGCAAGTAACTGAGGGGATCGACGATGACCCGGAACTTCCTCTTCCTGGTCGGCGCGGCGCGCGCCGGCGGGAACACCGAGATGCTGGCCCGGCGGGCGGCGAAGGAGCTGCCTGGCGACGTCGAGCAGCGGTGGCTCCGGCTGCCCGAGCTGCCGCTGCCGCCGTTCGAGGACCGCCGCCACGGCGCCGGTTCGCACCCGGAGCCCGGCGAGAACGAGCAGCTGCTGATGGACGCGACCTTCGCGGCGACCGACATCGTGATCGTGTCGCCGGTGTACTGGTACTCGGTCGCGGCGAGCGTGAAGCTCTACCTGGACTACTGGTCCGGCTGGATGCGGCTGCCGGTCGAGTTCAAGCCGAAGATGCGCGGCAAGACGCTGTGGGGTGTGAGCGTCCTGAGCGAAACCGCGCGCGAGGCCCAGCCGCTGATCGGCACGCTGGAGCTGTGCGCGGAGTACCTGGCCATGGACTGGGGCGGGGTCCTGCTGGGCAACGGCAGCCGTCCCGGCGACGTGCTCCTGGACGCCGACGCGATGTCGGCGGCTTCGACGTTCTTCGCCGGAGTGCTCAACGAGCGTGCGGAGGTGCCGGTGTGACGCCGCGGCGCTTCGCGATGCCGGCCATGTTCTCCTCGCCCCAGTCGCCCAGCGGCAGCAGTGCGGTGTTCAGCCGCTGACCCAGGTCCGTCAGCGAGTACTCGACCTTGGGCGGGATCTCGTGGAAGACCTCGCGGTGCACGACTTCGTCGGCCTCGAGTTCGCGCAGCGCCTGGATGAGCATCTTCTCGCTGATCCCGGCCACCTTCCGCTTCAGCTCGCCGAACCGCAGCGGCTCGGCGTGCAGCGCCCAGAGGATCAGCGCCTTCCAGCGGCCGCCGACCACGTCGATCGCCGCGTCCAGCCCGCAGCGGTAGGTTCTCGCCAGCATGCAGGTTCCTTACGTTTTGGTGGGTACCTGACTTATTAGTCGGTACTTGTCCATCGTAAAGCGCCGGCAGCAGCATGATCGGCATGGGAGAAAGCAAGAAGCAGGTGGGCGTGCTCGGCCTGGGGCGGATGGGTGCCGCCCTCGCCGGGGCGCTGCTGGGGGCGGGCCACGACGTCGTGGTGTGGAACCGGTCGCCGCTCAAGGCGGGTCCGCTGGTGGATCGCGGCGCGCGGCTCGCGGCGACGCCCGCGGAAGTGGCCTCGGCGGACGTCGTCCTCAGCTGTCTGTCCACATACGACACTCAACAGCCGGTGCTGGAAGCCGCTTCGCCGAAGGTGCTGGTGAATCTGACGTCGGGGACGCCCGCGCAGGCTCGTTCGTCGGCCTCGTGGGCGTCCTCGCGGGGAATCGAATACGTGGACGGCGTGATCATGGCGGTCCCGCAAGGCATCGGGACCGCCGAAGCGCGGATCCTCTACTCGGGTTCCGCGGCGACGTTCGGTGCGCAGCGCGAGGTGCTGGAGGTGCTGGGAGAGCCGGTGTTCCTCGGCGAGGACGCCGGGATGGCGGCGCTGTACGACCTGGCGCTGCTGGGCATCATGTGGTCGACGATGGCCGGTTACCTGCACGCGCTGGCGCTGGTCGGCAGCGAGGGCGTGGCGCCGTCGGAGTTCACGCCGATGGCGCTGCCGTGGCTTTCGGCGGTCGGCGGGTTCCTGCCGGGGATCGGCGCGCAGGTGGCGAGCGGGGACTACTCGACCGACGTGTCGGCGCTGGACATCAACGCGGCCGGGCTCGGGCTCCTGGTCGAGACGAGCCGCGCCCAGGGCATCAACGCTGCGGTGCCCGCGGCGGTCCGGGAGTTGTTCGACCGCGCGGTGGCTTCGGGCCACGGCGAGCACGCGATCGCGAGTGTCATCGAGGAGATCCGGTGAGGTTTTCGGGCAAGAAGGCGGTCGTCACGGGCGGCACGCACGGAATGGGCCTGGCCGTGGTGCGAGCCCTGCTGGATGGCGGCGCGGAGGTCCTGGCGACCGGCCGGGACGTGTCGGGTCTGGACATCCCGGGGGCGCACTTGCTGTCGTCGGACGCTTCGTCGCTCGAGGACATCGACGCGCTGGCGGCGGTCGCTCTCGACCGGCTCGGAGCGGTGGACCTGGTGTTCATCAACGTCGGATTCGCCACGTTGACGCCGTACGAGGAGGCGACCCCGGAGATCTACGACCGGACGTTCGCCGTGAACGCGAAGGGCGCGTACTTCACGGCCCAGCGCCTGGCGGGACTGGTGCGGCCTGGCGGCTCGTTCGTGTTCACGACCTCGGTGGCGGCGGGCGCGGGAATCGCGGGAATGGGCCCGTATTCGGCGGCGAAGGCGGCGGTCAGATCATTCGCGCTGACGTACGCGGCGGAGCTGGCACCGCGCGGGATCCGGGTCAACGTGGTCAGCCCGGGATACACGGACACGCCGACGATGGGGGTGACGGGAGTGCCCGACGAGGTGCTGTCGGCATTCAAGGAGACAGGCGACGAGGTGACGCCGCTGAAGAGGCACGCAAGGGTGGAGGAGGTGGCGGCAGCGGTGCTGTTCTTGGCATTCGAGGCAACGTTCACAACGGGCGCGGACCTCCCGGTGGACGGGGGCCTGAGCCAGCGGCTCACGTTGCCGGCTTGAGTTCCGGCGCGGGCTCGGCGGACGGCTTGCCGAGCCCGCGCCGGGTTGCGCCTGCGCCGAGCTGGCTTGCGCCGGACTGGTCTCCGGCCAGGCTGGGCCGGGCCTGGCGGGGTTGGGTGCGGCTGGGCCGGGCCTGGCCGGGTTGGGTGCGGCGGGGTTGCGCCGGGCGGGGTTGGGCTGGGCCCGGCGGGGTTGGGCGCGGCTGGGTTGGGCCGGGCCTGATGGGGTGCCTCGGCCAGGCCGGGATGCCCCGAGCCGTGGTGGGCCGGTGCACTCGTCGTTCGCGCGGTGGCCTCCGGCGCGTCTCACTCTGACTGCGTCAGGTGGATCGCCAGGCCTGTCGCGCCTGGTGCGTGCTCTGGGCGCAGCACCAGGTCTTCGTCGTAGTCGCCGCCGTTCTGGGTGCGGAACGGGATCGGTTTCGTCGTCGCCAGGGTGCCCAGGCGCCTGCGCAGCCGGTCCCTCGCCTCGGCGAACTGCTCGTCCGGGACCCGGTCGGCGCCGTAGACCGGGACCGGCGGCAGGACCGACATGCCCGCGTAGAACAGCGTCCCGTGGTGCAGTGGCCACAAAACCTCGTCCAGCGCGCCGTTCACCCCGCGCGGGCCCATCGCCGGTTCGCGGGCTCCCGCGGTGAGCACCACCATCGCCCTCTTACCCGCGAGCCGGCCTTCGCCGTAGCGCGCTGTGCGGCCGTCTTCCCGGCGGACGCCGTAGGCGAAGCCCTTCACGAACACCCGGTCGAACCAGCCCTTCAGGATCGCGGGCAGGCCGTACCACCACAGCGGGAACTGCACGACGAGCGCGTCCGCCCAGTCGAGTTTCTCCTGCTCCGCCACGATGTCCGAGCTCAGTTCGCCCTTCGCGTGCGCGCGGGCCGACGTTGCTCCGACCACCAGCCGCTCGTCGCCGGCCTCGGTGCCGAAGTCGGTCGCGTCGACCACCGGGTTCCACTTCATCGCGTACAGGTCCGACTCGCGGACGTCGTGCCCGAGTTCGCGGAGCGTCCGGAGGCCGTCGTCGCGGAGGGCGCCGTTCAGCGAGTGCGGCTCGGGGTGCGCGAAAACCCACAACACGTTCATGACCTCGATGGTCACGCCGGCCGCCGCCTCGATCGAGTGGCCTGATAGCCAACATGTGCAAGAATCGAGCCATGGCCGAATTCGCGCACCCGGACCGTCACCACGTCGCCGTGCTGGTCAGGCACGGCATGCTCGTGATGGAACTGGGCATCGTCCACCGGCTCTTCGGGCAGGCGCGCTCGGCGTCGGGCGCGCCGCTGTACGAGGTCGTCACCTGCGCCCTCGAGCCGGGCCCGGTCCGCACCGACTCGGACTTCGCCATCCCGATCGACCGCGGGCCCGAGGTGCTGGCCGAGGCCGACACCGTGATCGTTCCCGCGTCACGGGCCGAGTACGAACCCCTCGCGCACGTGCTGACCCCGCCGCTTGCGGCCGCGCTGGACCGGATCCCGGCGGACGCGCGCATCGCGTCGATCTGCACCGGTGCGTTCGTGCTCGCCGCGGCCGGCCTCCTCGACGGCCGCCGCGCGACCACGCACTGGCGCTCCGCCGACGAGCTCCAGAACCGGTTCCCGGAGGTCGACGTCGACCCGCACGTCCTCTACACCGACGACGGCAACGTCCTGACCTCGGCGGGGGTCGCGTCGGGGATCGACCTGGTGCTGCACATGATCCGCCACGACCACGGCGCGGCGGTCGCCAACGAAGTCGCCCGCGGCACGGTGGTCTCCCCGCACCGCGAAGGCGGCCAAGCCCAGTTCGTCCGGCGGCCGGTGCCGGAGCCGCGCACGTCGTCGACGAAAGCCGCCCGTGCGTGGGCGCTGGAGAACCTGCACCGCCCGCTGACGTTGCGCGAGCTCGCCGCCCGCGAGGCGATGAGCACCCGGACGTTCACCCGCCGCTTCCGCGAGGAGGTCGGCATCTCGGCGCTGCAATGGCTGACGCAGCAACGGATCGAGCGCGCCCGCCAGCTGCTCGAGGAGTCGGACCTGCCGGTCGACCGCGTGGCGGCCGAAGCCGGTTTCGGCACGGCGGCGTCGCTGCGCCAGCACTTCCAGGCCGCGCTCGGGGTGTCGCCGAGCGCGTACCGGTCCACGTTCCGCGGCGAACTGGCGGCGCAGGCGAGCTGAACCGGGTACGAGGTCACCCCGCGGGGACGGCTCCGGGGCGAGGCAGTGCTTCGCCGATCTCTACGGCGGTTCGCACGAACCGCGCGATCCGCAGGTCCCGCGCACCTGCCGGCCAGGCGAGGGCGAGCGAGTACGGCGTCGCGTCGCCGACCGGCCGGTAGACGATGTCGGCCCGCCGGTGCCACTCCGCGAACGACACCGGCAGCAGCGCGATCGCCTGCCTGAGCGCGACCGTCTCCAGCAGCTGGGCGCCGTCGTGCACGACCGGTCCCGGGGTGACCGGGCGGCCGGTCACGTCCTGGCCCGCCCAGTAGGCCCGGTCCGCGGCCGACGCGTCCGGCCAGCACGGCGTCGGCCGCCCGGCGAAGTCCGCGCAGGTGAGTGCGGACCGGTCGGCCAGTTCGTGCCGGAAGGACAGCGCGGCGACGCGCGGCTCGGTGAACAGCACCTCGACGTCCAGGTCGCCGTGGTCGCCCGGGCAGCCGAGCAGGGCGAGGTCGGCCCGGCCGTCGCGCAGCATCTCCGCCTGCTCGCCGAACCCGCTGACCCGGATCTCGACCGGGCCCGGAAACCTGTCGGCGATCCGCCGCAGCAGTTCGGTGGCCACCCCGGGTTTCGCGGTGACGACGAGCGCCGGCGGCTGCTGGGCCACCCGGCGGGTGCGCCGGACCGCGTTCGCGACCGCGTCCAGCGCCTTCGCCGACTCCGTGAACAGGACGTTCCCGGCCGGCGTCAGCTCGACGTGCCGGCTGGTGCGTTCGAAGAGCTGGACGCCCAGCCGCCGCTCCAGCAACCGGATCGCGCGCGACAGCGGCGGCTGCGCCATCCCGAGCCGCTCGGCGGCGCGGGAGAAGTTCAGCTCCTCGGCGACCGCGCGGAAGTACCGCAGCTCACGGACCTCGACGTCGTCCATACCGCGAGGGTATCGCGGCGGAGTCGATCGGTCTTTCCCTTTCTTTTCGGCGGATGGTGGGCTTGGTGTCAAGAACTCCACAAAGGACGGACAGGGATGACGGAAAACCAGCGGAACAAGGAAGTCGTGCTCGCCTTTATTCGAACGGCCTTCACCGAGAAGCGCCCGGCCGACGCCTTCGCCGAGTACGTCGGCGAAAACTACGTGCAGCACAACCCGCATGCGCCGGCCGGCGCCGCCGCCTCGGCGGAGCACCTGGAGCGGTTCGTGGCCGGATTCCCGGAGCTGACGCTCGAGGTGCGCCGGGTGATCGCCGAGGACGACCTGGTGTGCACGCACGGCCTCATGCGCCTGACCCCCGGCTCGCGGGGGAGCGCGGTGGCGGACGTGATGCGGGTGCGGGACGGGCGGATCGTCGAGCACTGGGACGTGGTGCAGGACGTCCCGGAGGTGACGGCGAGCGGGAATCCGATGGTCTAGGTGCCGGCCGGTGGTGCGGGCGCGAGAGCTACGGCGCGATGCCGTCGAGGGTTGCCCGCACCACCGAGTCCACCGTTGGCGGGTCCAGGGGGCCGGTGTGCGGGAAGACCGCCGCCAGCACCGCGGCGTGGCAGTAGCCGACCAGCAGGGCCGCTGCCGCGTCCACTTCGGACTCCGGGCGCAGCCTGCCGAGGGCTCGCTCCTCCCGCAAGTACGCGAGCAGGCGGTCGCGCCAGTAACCCGATCGCTCGCTGATCTCCGCGAAGCGTTCCAGCACCCCCGGCTGGCCGAGCAAGCCGCTGAACGCCGGCACGATCACCTTGTGCAGTGCCAGGCCGAACTCCACGTGGCGGTGGAGGTTCTCCGCCACCGTGCCTTCGCCCGCCACCGGCAGGTCGCCCAGTTCCGCTTCCGTCGTGCGCACGTGCTCCAGCAAGGCCCGGGCCACCAGCTCCTCCTTGTCGGAGAAGTGGTTGTAGAGCACGCCGTCGGCGACGCCCGCCATGCGCGCGATCTCGCGCACGGTCATGCCGGCCGTCCCGTGCGTGGCGATCATCTTCTGGGCGGTCTCGACCAGCAGGTCGTGCAGCGACTGGCCGTCGCGCTGCGCCGCGGCTTTCCTCGGTGACATCACCGCCATCGTAAGGGCGTCACGACCTCCTTCCCGTGACCAGCCACGCCGTGCCGCGCAGGCGGACCGCGTCCGGGCCCGCGTACGGCGCCAGCGCTGCCGTCAGGGCTTCGGCCGCCTTGGCCGCGGTCTCGGCGTCGACCAGGCCCAGGTGGTGGCGGACCGGGCCCCAGTCGCCGATGAACCCGGCCGCGTCCGGGATGTCGCGCCCCCACACCTGATCGGCCTCGACGCGGGTGCACTCCACGTCCGAGAAGCCGGCTTCGGTGAGGACCGCCCTCGTGCGGTCCGGGTCCGCGAACGACGTCGGCCCGCTGCCGTCGGGGCCCGTGGGCTGCGGCAGGTACTCGGCGAGCGCGCCGAACACCCGGCCGAGGTCGGTGCCCGCCAGCGCGGTCATGCACAGGAACGCCAGCCGGCCGCCAGGGCTCAGGGCCCGCCGGACGTTGGCGAACGCCGCCACCGGGTCGGCGAAGAACATCACCCCGAACCGGCTGACCGCCAGGTCGAACCCGCCTTCGGCGAACGGGTACACCTGGACGTCCCCCTGCTCGAACGTCACGTTCGGCACTCCCGCCGCCCGCGCGGTCGCGAGCATCG
Source organism: Amycolatopsis sp. NPDC003865 (assembly GCF_053605345.1). Classification (NCBI taxonomy): domain Bacteria; kingdom Bacillati; phylum Actinomycetota; class Actinomycetes; order Pseudonocardiales; family Pseudonocardiaceae; genus Amycolatopsis; species Amycolatopsis sp. NPDC003865. Next base: position 45,218 of record NZ_JBSGJA010000025.1, read on the forward strand.
GCCCGGACAGGTCGACCCCGGTCGCGGACCGGGCCCGCGCCGCCGCCAGCCGCGTCAGCTGGCCGTTGCCGCAGCCGATGTCCAGCACCCGGTCGCCCGGGCCCGCCAGGTCGAGCAGGTAGCCGTTGAACCCGCTGTTCACGGCGTCGTACCGGTCCGCGTGCGACGCCCAGTGCTCGCCCTCGTACCCGTTCCACGCCTCGGCCTGTGTGGTGTTGACGATCCCGGTCATCCCCATCTCCTCCGTTGTGAACACGCGTTCATGAACACTCGTTCATCGTCGCGGGAACCGCGGCGGCTGTCAAGGCATCGGCCACCCGGAGCCGGATGTCGGCCAGGTGGCAGATCTTCCGGCGCGGCAAGCGCGGAAGACTTCCCATCAGCGAGGCAAACCGCCTCCGACCAGCACAAAGGAGCTAGCAATGGCCGACGTCATCGCCAACATGTCCATGTCCCTCGACGGCTTCGTGGCCGACCCCGAGGACCGCATCGACCACCTGTTCGGGTGGTTCGGCAACGGCGACGTCGAGGTGCCGACCGCGGTCGAGTGGGCGACCTTCAAGACCTCCGAAGCCAGCGCGAAGATGCTGCGTGACGCCCTGGAGAACGTCGGCGCGCTGATCACCGGGCGCCGCCTGTTCAACCTCACCCAGGGCTGGGGTGGCATGCACCCGATGGGCGCGCCGGTCTTCGTCGTCACCCACGAGGCGCCCGCGGACTGGCCGCACCCCGACGCGCCGTTCACGTTCGTCACCGACGGGCTCGAAAGCGCCGTCGAGCAGGCGAAGAAGGTCGCCGGCGACAAGAACGTCGCCGTGGCGAGCACGACGATCGCGCAGCAGTGCCTCAACCTCGGCCTGCTCGACGGCATCCAGGTCGACCTGGTCCCGGTGCTGCTCGGCAAAGGCGTCCGGTTCTTCGACAACCTCGACGCCACCATCGCCCTGACCGGCCCCGAGGTCGTCGAGGGCACCGGCGTGACGCACCTGTCCTACCGGGTCAACCGAGGAGCGTGACGTGCAGCGCGGCCAGGCGGGCGGGGTCGGCGACCACTTCGTACGCCGCCACCCGCTCGCCTTCGACCGCCACGGCGAGCGCGAGCAGCAGCCGGCCGCGCGGCGCCACGACGACGCCGACCGCGCCGTCCACCAGGGCCGCTTCGGCGAAGTGCGCCCGTTTCCCGAACACCTGGGTCTCCTGGGCCACCGCGCGTGCCCCGCGCACCTCGAGGGCCGCGCCGACGGGCAACGCGGCCGCGTCGGCGCGGCGGACGACGTCGGGGGCCAGCACGTCCAGGAGCTCCTCGAGGTCGCCGCCGCGGGCCGCGGCGAGGAACGCGTCGACCACCCGGCGATGCCTCGCCAAGTCGGCCGGCGGCAGCGGCGAGGTGCCCCGGACCCGCTGCCGCGCGCGGCTCGCGAGCTTCTTCGCCGCGACCGGCGTGCGGTCCAGCACCGGCGCGATCCGCTCGAACGGCACCGCGAACAGGTCGTGCAGCACGAACGCGATCCGCTCGGCCGGGCCCAGCGCGTCCAGCACGACGAGCAGCGCGCGGCCCACCGAGTCGGCCAGCTCGACCTCGGCGGCCGGATCGGCGGCGGCCGCCGGCTCCGGCAGCAGCTTGACCGGATCCTCGCGACGGGCCTTCCGCGAGCGCAGGACGTCCAGGCAGACGCGCGAGACGACCGTTGTCAGCCAGGCCGCCAGGTTGTCGACCGAGCCGGCGCGGTTCAGGCGCAGCCAGGCTTCCTGAACGGCGTCGTCCGCCTCGGGCAGCGAGCCGAGCATCCGGAACGCCAGCCCGCGCAGCCTGCCGCGTTCCGCCTCGAACTCCCCGGCCAGCTCGTCCATCGGTCACCTTCCGCCCGCACCCACCGTCGCACTCCCGACGGATCCCGGCGACCAGAGGTGACCGATGAGCTTGCTGACCCCTGCCGACCTGGGCGCGTGGCGCCTGCCGAACCGCGTGGTGCTCGCCCCGACGACCCGCGCGCGCGTCCCGGGCGGCGTGCCCGGCGAGCAGCAGGCCGCCTACTACGCGCGGCGCGCCGGCGCCGGGCTGATCGTCACCGAGGGCACCTGGGTGAGCGAACGCGCCGTGGGATTCCCGGACGTGCCGGGCATCCACACCGGCGACCAGGTCGCCGGGTGGCGGCCGGTCACCGACGTCGCGCACGCGCTCGGCGCCCGGATCGTGGTGCAGCTGTGGCACACCGGCGCGGTGTCCCACCCGGACTTCCTCGGCGAACGGCCGGCCGGACCCTCGGCGGTCGACCCGCAGGAGACTGTGCACACCGCATCGGGCAGGCGCCCGACCGTCACCCCACGCGAGATGAGCACGGCCGACATCCGGGCTGTCGTCGCGGACTACGCCCACGCCGCGGAGAACGCGCGACGCGCCGGCTTCGACGGTGTCGAGGTGGCCGCCAACGGTGTGTACCTGCTCGCGCAGTTCCTGCACCCGCGGCTGAACCGCCGCACCGACGCCTACGGCAAGTCTCGGCGCACACTGCTGCTGGAGGTCGTCGACGCCGTGCGCGCGGCCGGAATCGCCGTCGGGGTACGGCTTTCGCCGTGGTGGACCGGCGGGCTGTTCACCGTGGACGAACCGCTGCGCGCCGAGTACGACGAGCTGGTGGCTTCACTCGATGTCGCTTACCTCCATCTCCGCGGGCCCGACACCGGACCGGATTTCGCCGGCTTCGCCAGGTATCGACGGCTCTTCCGCGGATCGCTGATCGTGAACAACGGCTTCGACCGCGGCTCCGGCGACGCCGTGGTCGAAGCCGGGATCGCCGACGCCGTTTCCTACGCCCGGCTCTTCATCGCGAACCCCGACCTCGTGACGCGGTTCGCGCTCGGCCTGCCGCTGGAAACCGCCGATCCCGCCACGTACTACGGCCTCGCCGCGGCGTCCCGGTAGCTACTCCGGGCACCACACGGCCAGCTCGCTGCCGCCGGGTTCGCGGAAGTGGAAGCGCCGGCCGCCGGGGAAGGCGAACGGCTCCTTCGTCACGTCCCCGCCGGCCGCTTCGACGGCGGCGCGGGCGGCCGCCAGGTCGTCCGTGCGGACCGTGACCAGCGGCGCGCGGGCCTGCTCGGCCGCGTCCGCCTGGAAGCCGAAGGTGACGCCGGCGGCCCGGACGTCGGTGTAGTCCGGGCCGTACGGCGTCACCTGCCAGCCGAAGGCGCGCGCGAAGAACTCGCCGGACGCGGTGGCCGACGTGGACGGGAACTCGACGAAGTCGACTTCGTACATGCCCCCGACGCTAGCGGCGACCACCGACAAAACCGCGCGAGCGAGCCCATGCCAGCCCGCCGAGCGCGGCGGCGGCCACTCCGATCACCAGGGCCACCCAGCCGCCGACGATCCCGTACCCGGTGCCCGGGCCGCCTTTGGCCGCGGCCACGACGACCACGCCGCCGGCCGCGGCGGCGGCTCCCGCGGCCAGTGCGACGACGGCTCCCCGGCCGCGGGTCACCGCCAGTACGCCGGCGACGACGCCGGCCAGCCCGACCGCCGCGGCGATCAAGGACCAGAGCCGGCCGGGCGTCAGGCCGTAGGTGGCGGCGGCGGCGAGGTGTTCGACGGACATGGCGTGCTCCCATCTTCGAGGTGCGGTGAGCATGTCCGCCGGACCCGCCGCGCGTCGTCGTGCGGACGCGGGCACTTCGCGCTGCCGCGGCCGTCGCAGGAACCGCCGGTGTACCGCGTCCGCAGTAGTCCGCGAATGCTCTTCACGCGGGATTCGCCGTCCGGAACACCCGGTTAAGGTGCGGGGATGCGGGTCGTGGACGGGGTGGTCGCCGCCGGGGTGGCGGCGGCGCTGCTGATCGCCGGGCTTTCCGCGCGGCACGTGCCCACGGACCTCGACGCGCTGGGGTACGCGCTCCTGGTGGCGGGCGGGCTGGCGCTGGTGGCGCGCCGCCGGGCGCCGGTCGTCGTGCTCGCGGTGACCGCGGCGTGCGCGCTGGGCTACCAGGCCGTCGGGTTCGAAGTGCCCGTCGTCGCCTACTTGTTCGCGGTGTACGCCGCCGTCCGGGCGGGACACCGCGTCGCCGCGGTGGTCGCTTCGGTGCTGATGCTGGGCGCGGTCCCGCTCGCGATACTGGCCACGGGATCGCACACCGCGGGCGAGGCGTTCACGCAGGCCCGCGACGTCCTCCAGCTGGCCTGGCTGATCGCCGCCGGCGCGGCGGGGGAGGCGCTGCGCCAGGCCGAGCGGCGCGCCGACGAAGCCGAACGGACCCGCGAGGAGACCGCGCGACGGCGGGCCGACGAGGAGCGGCTGCACATCGCGCGGGAGCTGCACGACTCGCTCACCCACCAGATCTCCGTCATCAAGCTGCAGGCCGAAGTGGCCGTCCACCTGGCCGCGAAGCGGGGCGAAGACGTGCCGGAAGCGTTGCTCGCGATCCGGGACGCGGGCCGTGACGCGGCGCGCGAACTGCGTGCGACGCTGGAGGCGCTGCGCGACGACGGCAAGAACCCGCCGCACGGGCTCGACGACGTCCCGGACCTGGTGGACCGGGCCCGCTCCGGCGGGCTCGACGCCCGGCTGACGATCGAAGGCCGTTGTGACGACGTGCCGGCGGCGGTCGGCCGGACCGCCTACCGGATCGTCCAGGAGTCGCTGACGAACGTCGCCCGGCACGCCGCCGCGGCCACCGCGTCGGTCCGGATCGACCACCGGCCCGGCACCCTGGTCGTCCGCGTCGACGACGACGGGAAGGCCACTGTGGACAGTGCGCCGGGCGTCGGGCTGACCGGGATGCGCGAGCGCGTCACGGCGCTCGGCGGGCGGCTCCACGCCGGGCCACGCAGCGAAGGCGGGTTCAGCGTCCGGGCGGAGCTTCCCGTGGACCACCCGGCATGATCCGCGTCCTGCTGGCCGACGACCAGCCCCTCATCCGCAGCGGGTTCCGGGCGCTGCTCGACGCCGAGGCCGACGTCGAGGTGGTGGCCGAGGCCGCCGACGGCGGCGAAGCCGTGACGCTCGCGCTGGAGCACCTGCCGGACGTCGTGCTCCTCGACGTCCGGATGCCGGGCGTCGACGGCCTCGAGGCGACCCGCCGCATCGCCGCCGACCCGGGGTTGTCCGCCGTGCACGTCGTCATCCTGACCAACTACGGCTTCGACGAGTACGTCTTCGAAGCGCTGCGCGCCGGCGCGGCGGGGTTCCTGGTGAAGGACATCCGGCCGGAGGACTTCCTGCACGCCGTGCGCGTCGCGGCCCGGGGCGACGCCCTGCTCGCGCCGTCGATCACGCGCAAGCTGATCGACCGGTACGTGACGCAGCCGCCGCTGCCCGGCGTGGCGCTGACCGAGCTGACCAACCGGGAACGGGAGGCGGTCGCGCTGGTCGCGCGGGGCCTGTCCAACGACGAGATCGCCGCGCGGATGGTGATCAGCCCGCTGACCGCGAAGACGCACGTCAACCGGGCGATGACGAAGCTGGGCGCGCGCGATCGGGCCCAGCTGGTCGTGTTCGCCTACGAGTCGGGGCTGGTGCCTCAGGCCGGACGGCCCGCGCCCGCGTAGTCGTCGCCCTTCGAGTGGTACGTGTGGATCTGGATCGCCTGGCCCTCGGTCGGCGCGTTGATCATCAGCCCGTTGCCCAGGTACAGCCCCACGTGGTGGATGCGCGTCGCCGGGCTGCCGTAGAACACCAGGTCGCCCAGGCGCGGTTCCTGCGTGGCCGGCACCGGCGGCAGGGCGCGGAACTGGCTGTCCGCCGTCCGCGGCAACGCCACCCCCGCGCTGTCATACGACGCCTTCGTCAGGCCCGAGCAGTCGAAGCCCGCCGCGCCCGCGTCCGGGCCGTTGCCGCCCCAGACGTACGGGAGGCCGAGCTGGCCCAGGGCGAACCGGGTCGCGCGGACGCGCGGTGAGGACGCCGACGCCGGGTCCAGCGACAGCGTCGCGTACAGCTGGGCCATGCCCAGGACGCGCTGGCGGAACAGCTCCGTCTCGCTGCCCGGGTGGTAGGCCGCGATCGCCTTCCACCAGCCCGGGCCCGCGCCGAGGTCCGTGCCGCCCGCGCACAGCGCACGACCGGCCGCGACCGGGGCTTCGCCGCCGTACTTCTTGGCCTGCGCCGCCGTCAGGCCCAGGAGGTTCCCGCCGCCGCGGCCGTGGTTGGACGCCGCCGCGCCGACGCCCGCCAGCGTGACCCACGAAAGGTGGCACGACGGGTCTTCGCTCCGCAGTGCCAGCTCGCCGTTCGCGTAGCCGATCAGCGCGTCCGCGGGGATGTCCAACGGCCCGGCGAGCTGGTCGGCCCACTGCTGCAGCGGGCTCTTGCCGCCCTGGCCGGACGCGCCCTGACCCGGCTCCTGCGCCTTCACCGGTGCGCTGACCTCGAGGACCGAGGGGCCCGACGCCGCGTCGCGCGCCACCGGGATCGCGGCCGCCGGGGCGGGCTCGGGCGACCGGTCGGCCAGCAGCCAGCCCGCGGTGACGAGACCCGCGACGAGCGGCAGCGCGACGAGGCCGCGCAGGGCCGCGCCGCGAGCCCAGGAGGTCGGCTTCGTCGTCACAGGGTCCAACTTAGAAGAGCGCACCTCTTAGTGAACGACTGAGTAGCTTGCACGTTAGGGGGACTCTCATATGGTGGACACTAGAATGGACAGCGGAGCGAAGCGACTCGGTTGAGGGCGGTGGCGGGGGCATGGATGGATGAGATCGACGCTGCCCGGCTGAGTGCGGCGCTCAAGGATCGGTACGCGAAGATCGACGTCGTCGAGCGCACCGGCTCCACCAACGCCGACCTGCGCAAAGCTCTCGAAGACGGAGTCGCCGACCGGACCGTTCTGCTGGCCGAGGAGCAGACCGCGGGCGTCGGCAGGAGGGCGCGTCAGTGGAGTTCGCCGAAGGGCGCCGGGCTGTACCTCAGCGTGGCGCTGCGGCCGGACGTCCCGTTCACGGCGCTGGGCTCACTCTCCGTCGTCGCCGGGCTCGCCGTCCGGGCGGCCGCTGCCTCCGTCGGGGTGGACGCCACGCTCAAATGGCCCAACGACGTCCTCTCCGGCGGCGCCAAGTGCGCCGGGATCCTCGCCGAGGCCGTCGCCGGGAACCCGCCGTCGATCGTGCTCGGCATCGGCCTCAACGTCCTGCCGCTCGGCGACGTCCAGCCGGGGCCGGGCGGCCTGCCCGCGACGTCGCTCGCCGAGCTGGGCGCCACGAACACCGACCGCACCGACGTCGCGATCGCGCTGCTCACCGAGTTCGACGAGCTGGAGAAGCGCTGGCGGCTCGCGGGCGGCGACCTCACCGAGGCGGGCCTGCTCGGCGACTACCGCGCCCACTGCGCGACCCTCGGCCAGGACGTCGAGGTCCAGCTGCCGGACGGCACGTCGCTCACCGGGCGCGCCGCCGACATCGACGCCGCCGGCCAGCTCCAGGTCGACATGGCAGGCGGCCAGCGGCACACCGTGTTCGCGGGTGACGTGGTGCACGTCCGCCCGGCCTGATTCTTCGGGGCGTTGCACTCACCGGCCGGGCGTCTCGCCGGTACGGTGAAGCGACATCGCCGCACCGACCTTGGGAGCGTCCGCCGTGGCTTATCCGGACGATTTGCTCAGCGAGCAAGAGCACGTCGTGGTGCACAGTCACCCGCACTTCAAGATGCTGATCTTCCCGACGCTCGCGTTCCTGGTCACCCTGGGCGCTGGCATCTGGCTGGCGATCCTCGCGAAGGACGCCGGCTCGCCGTGGAACACGGTGGGGCTGATCGCCATCGGGGTCGTGGCGCTCGTGCTGATCGTGTGGCTGTTCCTGGCACCGCTCGTCCGCTGGCGGACCACCCACTTCATCGTGACGACCGACCGCCTCATCGCCCGCGAGGGCGTGCTGAAGCGCACCGGCATCGACATCCCGATGGGCCGCATCAACAGCGTCCAGTTCGAGCACGGCCTGCTCGACCGGGTCTTCGGCTGCGGCACCCTGATCATCGAGTCGGCGTCCGACGAGCCGCTGCGGTTCGAGGACATCCCGCACGTCGAGAAGGTGCACACGGTGATCTACCGCGAGGTCAACGACAACCCGTACGACGACTACCGGCCGGGCGCCCAGCAGCCCCAGCGGACCGAGCCGTTGCCGCCTCAGGGCGGGCACCCGCCGCGCGGCGATCGTCGCCGCTGATGGGCACGCGCGAACTGGGCCTGCCGGAGCGGGTCCCCTCGGCGGGGGAGCTGCCGGAGCGGGTGACGATCTGGGAGGTCGGCCCGCGGGACGGCCTGCAGAACGAGAAGACGATCGTCCCGGTCGAGGTCAAGCTGGAGTTCCTCGACCGGCTCGCCGGCGCGGGCCTGACGACGCTGGAGGCGACCAGCTTCGTGCACCCGAAGTGGGTGCCGCAGCTGGCCGACGCCGAGCAGCTGCTCGCGGGGCTGGACCGCCGGGAGGGCGTCCGCTACCCCGTGCTGGTGCCGAACGAGAAGGGCCTGAACCGCGCCCTCGACGCGGGCGTCGAGCACATCGCGATCTTCGCCAGCGCGACGGAGACGTTCGCGCAGAAGAACCTCAACTCGTCGCTGGACGAGCAGTTCGCGATGTTCGAACCGGTCGTGACGCGGGCCCGGGAAGCCGGTCTGGACGTGCGCGGCTACCTCTCGATGTGCTTCGGCGACCCGTGGGAGGGCGCCGTGCCGGCCAAGCAGGTCGCCGACGCCGGCCGCCGCCTGCTCGACATGGGGTGCTCGCAGCTTTCGCTGGGCGACACCATCGGCGTCGCGACGGCGGGCCAGGTGGAAAACCTGATCGGCCTGTTCGGCGATGTCGGTACTTTGGCCGTGCACTTCCACGACACCTACGGTCAGGCTCTCGCCAACACGCTCGCGGCGCTCCGATGTGGAGTGTCGACTGTGGACTCTTCGGCGGGCGGGCTCGGCGGCTGCCCGTACGCCGAGTCGGCGACCGGGAACCTGGCCACCGAAGACCTGGTGTGGATGCTCGACGGGCTGGGTATCGCTCACGGAGCCGACCTGGACGCGCTGGTGGCGGCCAGCACGTGGATGGCGGGGCAGCTCGGCCGTCCGAGCCCGTCCCGCGTGGTCGCCGCGCTGAGCTGACCGCGCCCGCGCCCGCGCTAAGGGGGTGCGGTATCAAGGGGGACCGGCAGCACCGCGGCCGCGTCGAACACCACGTGCCCGCGGGCACCGACCGAGCCGGAGGATGGGTGTGACCGAGCCTTCCGAGGCGGGCTCCGAACCGGTCGAGGCCGACCTCGACACGGGGCCGATCCGGCTGCCCGGGTACGGGCTGACGGATTCCGGTGCCTTCGAGGAGGCGCCGACCCCGCCCTCGGGCAACCCCGCGGCGTGGCCGCACGCGGTGTCGCCGCTGCTGCCGCCGTTCCCGCTGCCACCGGCCCCGCCGGCCCCGGTGTCGGCTCCCGCACCGGTCGCGCCGCCACCGCCGGTCGCCGGGCCGCCGCTCAACGCCGGTGCGCCGGCGCCGCTGCCCCCGCTCGGGTCGCCGCGCACGGAACGGGAAAGCGTTGTCGCGCTGTTCCTGGTGCACATGTTCCCGATCGGGCACCTGCCGGTCGCCATGGACCGGCCGGCGCTGCAGCTCCCGCTGCCCGACGACCCGGACGGCTTCGGCCCGAACGACCACCCGGACGCCCGGCTGATCTTCGACGACCAGGCGCTCACCAACGTCACCGCCGGGTTCCGCCGCTCGCCGACCGCGCCGTCGCGGCCCGTGCCGCGGCACCTGACCGAGGGGTACGTGCCCTACGCCCACGCTACGCAGGCGGTGTGGATCCGCCGGTTCGTCGTCGGGCACAGCGAACTCGGGCCCGAATACGCGTGGCCGCCCGGCGACCACTACCCGGAGGGCTGCGTCGACCACGGCGAGCCGGTGATGGTCCCGATGAACACCGTGCTCGACCGCTTCGGCCCGGCGTACGGCCGCGTGTTCTTCGCCGACGGGACGCCCTTCGCGGAACGCTCGCTGCCGCCCGGGATGCTGGACGCCGAGTACCGCCGGTACGTCGTGGTGCGCGCGGTGCCGATGTGGCGGTCGGAGACGGCGAACTGGTTCGGCCAGGTCGGCGGGGGTACCCGGTACCGTGCGCTGCTGGCGGCCGACGAACTGGTGACCCTCGGCTACCTCGCCGAGGCCAAGGGGGATGAGGACTGATGAACACGCAGTCGATCCAGCGCTGGCTCGGCGTGCTGGGCGTGCCGCCGGAGGTCGTCTCGCTCGGCGCCGAGGTCGACAACGCCTGGTGCCTGATGCAGGGCGAGGACGAGGCGTGGGAAGTGTTCTGGCGGGAGCAGGGCAACCGCTACGACTGGGCGCGGTTCACCAGCGAGCAGGTGGCGTGCCACTACCTCTTCGGCCGGCTGGCCTGGGCGCAGGTCGCCCGCGGCGCCGTCGGCCTGCTGCCCGGGTCGTGACCGCACGACCCGGGCAGGCCGGTCAGCTCACCGCGTAGGTGAAGATGTGCGCCTGGCCCGCGCCGGTGGCCGTGGGCAAGGTCAGCGACTTGACCTGCTTCGCCGGGTCCAGGGCGATCGGGGCCGTCGCGAACAGGTACGACGTGTACGGCCGCGACAGCCGGAACATGTACCGCGGGAACGCCGAGTTCACGTACGGCACCTTCGCGACGACCGTGTTCCCGAACTGCGGCGTCTCCTCGCCGCCCTGGAGCAGCCACTCCGACAGACCCAGAGAGCCCTGCTGCGTCGAGCCGTCGGTGTAGGTGACCGTCACGGCGCCCTGCGCGTCGCCGCCGGTGGCCGAGCCGAGGAACGACAGCTTCGTCGCACCCGGGGCCGCGTCCACCGCAAGCGTTTGCCCCGCGGCGACCACGTTGTCCGGCGATCCCGCCGGGCTCGACGGCCAGGTGAACTCCCGCACCTTCGCGCCCGGCTCGATGCCGCTCTTGGCCAGGCCCTGCGCGGAGTAGGCGAACTGACCGGGGTAGAGGTCGGTCTCGCCGAAGTCGCCGTACTGGACGAACCGGTCGTCCGTGACGCCGACGTTCGTGTTCGCCGCGTGCAGCGTCCCCGGCGTCCCGACGGTCACCGGCAGCTGCGCGGGCAGCTGACCGCCGAACTCCACCGGCACGCTCGTGTACGCCTCCGGGGCCCCGGCCGCTGCGGTGACGCGAACCTGCTGGGACGCAGTGCCATGAGTGCCCACGGTGAGCGTCCCGCCCGACGGCGTCACGGTGATCCCGGCCGGCGGTTTCGCCTGCCAGGTAACCGTGCCGGCGCCCGTGATGCCTTCCGCGATCACCGTCGCCGTCGTCGACGAACCGGGCGCGACGACCACACGACCCGGGCCGACGCGACCGCGCACCGGCACTTCGCCGTCGCGGAAGGACGGCGGGGCGTCGGAAGCACCCGAGCCCCACGACGTCGGCGACGCGCCGAGCGTGAAGTCGAGGCGACCGCCGTTCACCGCGAACGACTCCGGCAGCCACGGCTTCGTGCTCGGCTTGCCGTCGACCTTCAACGAGCGAACGTACTTCACCGAGCTGGACGCGCCGGGCGCGGTGATCGTGATCCGCTGCCCGGTCGCCCGCGTCAGCGTGATCTTCGGGAACATCGGGCTGGCCAGGATCATCTCGGCGCGGCCGGGCGCCTCCGGGTACATGCCGAGCGCGGCGAAGACGTACCACGCCGACGTCGCGCCGAGGTCGTCGTTGCCGGGCAAGCCGTCTTCACCCGGCTTGAACAGCAGCTCCGCCGAGCGGCGCACGATGTCCTGTGTCTTCGACGGCGCGCCCGCGTACGCGTATTCCCACGGCACCTCGAACGACGGCTCGTTCGACATGAACGCGTACGGCGAACTGGCGTCGCTGTTGAGCTTCGTGAAGAAGAAGTCGAGCCGCTTCTTCGCCGCGTCGTCGCCGCCCATCGCGTCGAACAGCCCGCGGACGTCGTAGGGCACCATCCACGTGTACTGCGCCGCGTTCCCTTCCTGGTAACGCATTTCCTCGTACTTCGCGGGGTCGAACGGCGACAGGAACTGGCCGTCGCGCATCCGGGTCTGGAGGTAGCCCGTCGCCGGGTTGTAGACGTTTTCCCAGTACTGGGCCCGGGCCATGAACCGGTGGTAGGTGTCCGGAGCCCCGAGCCGCTGGGCCAGCTGCGCGATGCCGAAGTCGGCGGTGGTGTCCTCGAGCATGTCCGAGACGTTGTTGGGGTGGTACCCCAGCGTCAGGTAGTCCGACAGACCCGGCCGTTCGAGAGCGCGTTCCCCGGCCTGCTGGACGCGGGTGGCGCCGGTGACCATCGACTCGAGCGCCCGGGACGCGTCGAAGTCCGTGGCGCCGAAGGCGTACGTGCTCGCGATGATCGAGTGGTACGGATCGCCGCCCATCACGCCCATGAAGTCGTTGTTCTGCGACCAGCGGTCCCAGATCCCGCCGGCCTGGTCCGCCTGGTTGAGCATCGACTGCGCCATGTCGGCGGCTTCGTGCGGGGCGAGCATCGACAACAGCTGGACCTCGTCGCGGTAGGTGTCCCAGCCGGAGAAGTTGGCGTACTGCGCGTGCCCCGGCTTCGCGAGGTGGATCTTCTTGTCGAACCCGGCATACCGACCGTCCACATCGGAAAAGACGTTCGGCTGCATGAGCGTGTGGTAGAGCGCGGTGTAGAACGTCCGGGTCGCCGCGTCCGTGCCGCCCTCGACGGTGATCTGCCGCAGCCGGTCATTCCACGCCTGCCGCGCCCGCGCCTTCACCGCGTCGAACGACTCCTGCCGCTGTTCCAGCAGGGCGTTGAGCCGCGCGCCCGCCAGGTCCACATAGGACAAGCCGACGCGCACCTGGACCGGCTTGGCGGGGTCGAACGTCAGGTACGCGCCGGAGCCGCCGTCCGGGGTGACGACCTGCTTGTCCCACGTCGTCTTGCTCAGGTCGCCGCCGCGGGCGCTGGTGCCACCGGGCGTCACGGCGGCGTCCTGCCAGGTGCCGGACGTCGTGAACGGCTGGTCGAAGGTCGCGGAGAAGTAGACCTTGTACGTGTTGGGGCCGCGGCAGAAGTGACCACTGGCCACCCAGCCGGACACGGTCCGGTTCGCCGGGTCGACCGTCACGGAGGCGTCGTCGCTGCCCATCGCCGACTGCGCGACGTCGATGAGCAGCGTGGCGGGGGAGTTCTTCGGGAAGGTGAACCGGCCCAGGCCGGAGCGCTGGGTCGCGGTCAGCTCGGTCGTGATGCCGGAGTCCGTCGTCACCTTGTAGTAGCCCGGAGACGCGGATTCGCCTGCGTGGCTGAAGGTGGGGAAGTACTTCGTGGCGTCGACGGCGGGTGACGTCGAGATGGTCCCGGCGAACGGCAGGAACGGGACGTCGCCGGCCGCGCCGCCGCAGCCGGCGCCGTTGAAGTGGGTGAGGCTGAAGCCGCGGAGCTCGTTCTCCTCCCAGGCGTAGCCGCCGTCGCGGTCGCGGGCGTAGTAGCGGCCCTGCCCGGCGGGCGGCTTGGGCTGCAGCGGCGTGTCGGGGCTCCACTGCACCATGCCGAAGGGGACGTCGGCGCCGGGGAACGTGTCGCCGGCGTAGGTGTTGGTCTCGGGGGTGTCGCCGGCCTTCGCGCCGACGAACGGGTTGACGTAGGACGCGAGGTCCCGGACCAGGGTGTCGGCGGTGGCGGGGGCGACCGCCGCGAACAGGGGAATGACCAAAGCCGCGGTGACGACTCTGCGCATGCTCTTCCTCCCGGGGTGAGCGGGCGACCCGGGCTGACAACGTTGTCAGCGGACCGGGTGACCCGACGAGCACTGGGAGTGAAGCACCGGCGGTCGAGGCCGGTCAAGAAGTTCCCGCCGAGCGGCCTACCCGGTTACCTCTTGAGGAGCGCGAGCGCGTCGTCGTGGAGGCGGCCGTTCGTCGACAGCGCGCTCCCGTTGTCGTACCTCGCGGCCCCGTCGAGGTCGCTGAACCGCCCGCCGGCCTCGGTGACGATCACCTGTGCCGCCGCCACGTCCCACGGGTTCACGATGCACTCCGCCGCGACGTCCAGGGCGCCCTCGGCCACCAGCACGTGGTGCCAGAAGTCGCCGAAGGCGCGGGTCTCCCAGCACGCGTCCACCAGGCCGAGGTACTTCTCGCGCGAGTGGTACTCCGTCCACGAGTTCAAGTCCGTAGTGGACAGATAGGCGTCCGAAAGGGACGAAACTTTCGAAACCGACAGCCGCCGGGTCCCGGCGGCGTCCGAAGAAAACGCGCCCGCGCCCGAAGCCGCCCACCAGCGGCGGCCCAGCAGCGGCGCGCTGATCATGCCGACGACCGGGTCGCCGTCCTCCACCAGGGCGATGAGGGTCGCCCAGACGGGTACACCTCGGAGGAAGTTCTTGGTGCCGTCGATCGGGTCGAGCACCCACGCCCGGCCGGTGGCCGCCGAGCCGCCGCGCTCCTCGCCGAGCACCGCGTCCTGCGGGCGCTCCGCAGCGAGCAGTGCCCGGATCGCGTCCTCCACCGCGGTGTCCGCGTCGGTCACCGGGGTGCGGTCGGGCTTGCGCTCCACCGCGAGGTCCAGGGCGCGGAACCGCGCCGTCGTGATCGCGTCGGCGGCGTCGGCCAGCCGGGTGGCGAGGGCCAGATCATCTTCGTAGCCAGGCACGGTCACGATGTTTTCACGCCCTCGCGCCGTAGAGTTGGCCAGGTGAGCATGGTCCTACTTGCCGAAGACGATCCGGCCATCGCCGAACCGCTCTCCCGCGCCCTCGAACGCGAGGGATACGAGATCCACGTCGTCACCGACGGCCCTTCGGTCCTCGACGCGACCGCCGCCCAGAGAGTCGATCTGCTCGTGCTCGACCTCGGCCTGCCCGGCATGGACGGCCTGGAGGTGTGCCGCCGCCTGCGCGCGGGCGGCACCGAGCTGCCCGTCCTGATGCTCACCGCCCGCACCGACGAGGTCGACTTCGTCGTCGGCCTGGACGCGGGCGCCGACGACTACGTCGCCAAGCCGTTCCGGCTCGCCGAGCTGCTCGCCCGGATCCGCGCGCTGCTGCGCCGCCGGGTGCCCGAGGTGCTGGAGGCCGGCGGCGTGCGGATGGACCTCGGCGCGCGGCTGGTCACCGTCGACCTGCACGAGGTCCAGCTCGCGAACAAGGAGTTCGAGCTGCTGCGCGTGCTGATGAGCCGCGCCGGGCAGGTCGTCAGCCGCGACGAGATCCTCGCCGAGGTCTGGAACGACCTCGAGTCGAAGACGTCCAAGACCCTCGACATGCACATGTCGTGGCTGCGGCGCAAGCTCGCCATCGCCGCCGACGAGGCCGCCGGGCGCACCAGCAAGGCCCACGACGGCGAACGGCGGATCGCGACCGTCCGCGGCGTCGGCTTCCGGTTCAACGCCGAATAAGCCGTGCGCCGCCGCATCCTGCTGGCCATCCTGCTGGCCGTCGCCGTCACCGCGGCGGTGCTGGGCATCCCGCTGGGCATCGTGGCGAGCTGGCAGATCGAGTCCAGCTACCGCGAGACGCTCGCGGAGAACGCCCGCGCGGCGGCGGCGATCCTCGACACCGAGATCGCCAACGGCCAGGCGATCGACCTCGACCAGGTGCGCGCGGCGGTCCCGGCGAACGGCCTGCTCACCGTGCAGGTCCCCAGTCAGCAGGAAAAGCGCTACGGCAACGACCCGGGTCCGGACACCGTCACCGAGACGGCCGACCTGGCCCGTGACGGCAAGGTCGCCATCGCCGTCCCGGCCGGCCCGATGCACGAACGGCAGACGACGGTGACGCTCGTCGTCGTGCTGCTGGTGCTGCTGTCGGTCGGCACCGGCGCGGTGGTCGCGATCGCGACGGCCAGACGGCTCGCGAAGCCCCTGCGGCACGTCGCCGAACGCGCGTCCCGCCTCGGCGGCGGCGACTTCCGGCCCGACCCGAGCCGCTACGGCGTCGGAGAGCTCGACATGGTCGCCGAGGCGCTCGACGCGTCCGGCACCGCGCTCGCCCAGCTCGTGCAGCGGGAGCGCCAGCTCGTCGGGGACGTCTCGCACCAGCTGCGCAGCCGGCTGACGGCGCTGCAGCTGCGGCTGGAACCGCTCACCGTGCACCCGGACGAAGAGGTGGCCGACGAGTCGAAGGCCGCTCAGGAGCAGGCGGACCGGCTCGCCGAGGCGCTGGACGAGCTGCTGGCGGCGGCCCGTGCGGCGCGCGAGGTCGGCGCGGAGCCGGTGGACCTGCCGACCCAGCTGCCCGAGATGGCGCAGGAGTGGCGCGAGCTGCTTCGCTCGGAAGGCCGCAACCTCCGGATGCGGGTGGCCGACGGCCTGATGGCCCGCGCGACCCCGGGACGTCTGCGCGAAGTCGTCGGCGTGCTGCTGGACAACGCCCTGCGCCACGGTTCGGGCACGGTCATGGTGTCCGCCCGCCGCGGCGACGCCGAGGGCACCGTGGTGATCGAGGTCAGCGACACGGGTTCCGGGGTGCCCGACGAGCTGGCCCCGCACATCTTCGAGCGCGGGTTTTCGGGTGGCGGGTCGACCGGGGTCGGGCTGGCGCTGGCCCGCGCCCTGGTGGAGGCCGACGGTGGACGGCTGGAGTTGTCGAACCGGCGGCCGGCGGTGTTCAGCCTCTTCCTGAAGGTGCCGCGGCCGAGCGACGTGCCCGAGGTGCGGTGGCCCGCGGAGCGCGTCCCGCGTTAGTCGGCGTCGGCCGTGACGAGCAGGACGAACCCGGCTCGCGCGGGCATGCCCAGACTCGTCCACAGTCCCGTCGGATCCGTTGCGGCCAACGCCATCCGCACCGGGTAAGCGCTTTCCGAAGCCAGCTGCCCGGCGTCGAGGACCGCGTGCAGCGCCGCGTCGAGCAGGGCGTGTTCGTCCCGGATCGCGCCGGCCCTGGCGGTGACGAGGTAGGAAAGCGCGCAGCGCCGGGCCGCGCGCTTCCCTTCCCCCTCGTTTCCCTCCCCGACGGCGTCGCGCAGCGCGAAGAGGAACAGCTCCACGCTCCGCACCTGCGACTCCGTCTGCCAGGTCGGCTTCGGCGGGTCGAGCCGGATCTGCGTCCCCGCCGGCAAGCGGGGCCGCAGCAGCCGGCACAGTGCCTCGTCGACCTGGGCGATCATGGGTCAGATCAACCCTTCGCGCAGCGCGTACGCGACCGCGTGCGACCGGTTGCGCAGCTGGAAGCGGTTGGTCACGTCGTGCAGGATGCTCTTCACCGTGCGCTGCGAGTAGCACAGCTGGTCGGCGATCTCCTGCGTCGAATACCCCGCCGCGACGAGCCGCAGCACCTCCGTCTCCCGGTTGCTCATCCCGCCGAGGTGCAGGCCACGCGGCTGGAGCACCTGGCGCTGCAGGCGGGACACCCGGCTCAGCAGCCGGCCGAGCAGGTCGGGCGGCAGTGCGCCCTCCCCGGCCGCGGCCGCCTTGATCAGCCGGACGAGCACCTCCGGCCCGGCGTCGGCGCGGCGGGCGACCGCGCAGACCCCGTGCTCGACGGCATTGAGGATCTCGTTGTCGTCGACTTCGCCCGCGACCAGCACGATGCGGGTGAAGCCCTGGTGGTGGAGCGCGGACAGCAGCTGGGTCATCGTTTCGTCGAGCCGGTCGGCGACCAGCAGCGCGACCATCGCCGAGTCGGCCGCCTCCCCGTCGACCACCCGGACCTCGTCGCGCGAACGCAGCGCCATGCAGACGCCGTTGTGCAGGATCGGATCGGTGGCGCGGACCACCACCGGCGTCCTGTCGGATTCGAACATCGTCACCCATTCCCCTCGAACGGTGCGAGGGAATCCACCCCTCACCCTTTCCACAGTGCCCGGAGAGGTGTCCCGAGCGCATGGGACCGGCGTCCCGATTTGCCCGGACAGGCTGCCCGTCAGGACCGGCCGAGTCCCGCGTCGCGCGCCCGGACGATCGCTTCGGCGCGGTCGGCGACGTGCAGTTTGGCGAAGACGTTGGAGATGTGGTTGCGCACTGTCTTCGGGCTCAGGCAGAGCGTGTTCGCGATGACGCCGTTGCTGTGCCCGGCCGCGATCAGGGACAGGACCTCGCGCTCGCGCCCGGTCAGCTCCGGGAACACCGGCTCGCTCGTGGGTGGCGGCTGGTTGAAGAAGCCGAGCACGCGGTTCGCGATATCGGGGCCGAAGATGGCTTCGCGCCGCGCGACCGCCTGGACGGCGCGGATGATTTCGTCGGGCTCGGCGTCCTTCAGCAGGTAGCCGCGGGCACCGGCGCGCATCGCCGCGAAGACCGACTCGCTCTCGTCGGCCATCGTCAGCATCAGCACGCCGGTGTCCGGGCTGACGGCCGCGATGTGCCGGGTCGCCTGGATCCCGGACAGGTCGGGCAGGTGCAGGTCCATCACCACGACGTCCGGCAGCAGCGCGGACGCGGCCTCGATCGCCGCGGCGCCGCTGGCCGCCTCGCCCACGATTTCGATCTCGGGCTCGGCGTCCAGCAGCGTGCACACGCCGAACCGGAACAACGGGTGGTCGTCCACGACGAGCACGCGCAGACCCATCCGGTCACCTCCCCGCTGTCACCCCCCGTAATGGTAGGTGAATGCGGCCGCGTTCTCACGTGCCCATTTCGCGAAGGTCAGCGGTGGCCGGCCGAGCAGGCGTCCGACGGTGTCGAACACGACGTGTTCGAACTCCGCGGATTCCCGCTTCAACGCGAAAAATCCGTCGACGGCTTCGGCGGGCCAGCCGAATCGGCGCACCATGCGTTCCCGCGCGGCGGTTTCCGGTTCTTCGACGAATTCAATCGGACGGCCGATCGCGTCGGCGAGAATCGTGACCTGCTCGGCGGTGGTGAGCGCTTCACCGCCGGTCAGTTCGTAGGTCGCGCCTTCGTGCCCGGACGTCGTGAGGGCGAGGGTCGCGACCGCGGCGATGTCCCGGACGTGGACGAGAGCCGACGCGGGGTCGCCCTCGGGCACGTAAACGGTGTTCTCGTCGCGGATCGAACCGAGCCACGCGAACCGGTTGTCCATGAACGCACCGGGCCGCAGGATCGTCCAGGCCGGCCCGGCTTCGCGGACCGCCTGCTCGGCTTCGGCATGGGCGCGGGTGATCGGGTCCTTCTGTCCGAAGTGGACACCGGTGGTGGACAGCTTGACGAGGTGGGTGACGCCGGCGCGGGCGGCGGCTTGGGCGACCGACGCTTCGAGTTCGGCGCGGTGGCCCTGGGTGAGCACGAAGACGCGGTCCGCGCCGTCGAACAGCGCGGGCAGGTCCGCGGTCTCGAGATCGGCCCGCACGACTTCGGCGCGCGGGTCGATCCGGGCCTTGGCCGGGTCGCGGGTCAGCGCGCGGACGGCGGCGCCGGCGTCGAGCAGGGCGGGGACGAGGGCGCGGCCGACCTTGCCGGTGGCGCCGAGGACGAAGATCATCGGGGTTCTCCTTTTCCGCGGAGCGGGACGTGGGGGAGCGCGAACGCCGTGACGAGGGCGAGCGCGAGGACCGGCAGCAGGGCGAGGAAGACGCCGTGGGTGCCGGCGGTGTAGGCGAAGCCGAGCGCGACCGGGCCGAGGCTCGAGCCGAGCGCGCGGGCGAGGTTGACGCCGGCGGCGACCGCGCCGCGGTCCGCCGGTGGTGCGGTGTTTTGCGTGGCGAGGGCGAGGACTTGCAGGTTCAGCCCGGCCGCGATGCCGAAGACGACCAGGCAGGCCACGGCCTGCGGGAGCGCGTCGACGGTGAGCAGGCCGAGGACGGCGAGCAGGCCGAGCGCCATGCTGAGCCGCGGGGCCCAGCGGTAGTGGCCGGTGCGGGCGATGACCTTGCTCGCGACGACGGAGGAAGCGGCCACGGCGAGCGTCATCGGCGCGAGCAGGAGACCGCCTTCGGCCGGTCCCGCGTCCTGCTGGAGGAAGACGGCGATGTAGTTGACGGAGCCGAGGAACGCGAACCCGGCGAGCACGCTGAGCAGGACGGACGCGGTGAACGTCCGATCCCTGAACAGCCGCAGCGGCAGCACCGGCGCTTCAGCTTTGCGTTCGACGAGCACGAAGGCGACGGCCGCGACGGCACCGAGCGCGGCCGACCACGGCGTGAGCAGGGTGAACCCGGTGACGGCGCAGCCGAGCAGGACGACGCCGGCGAAGTCGAACGGTGCTTCCCGCCGTCGTCTCGGCAGGTCGAGGTTCCGCAGCAGGGCGGCGGCGGCGAGGCCGAGCGGCAGGTTGATCAGGAAGATCGACCGCCACCCGGCGACGCCGGTGAGCAGCCCGCCGGCCACGGGCCCGGCGAGCGACGCGACGGCGAAGCAGATCGAGAACCATCCGAAGTACTTCGCGCCTTCGCGGGGCGTGAACATCTCGCCGAGCGAAGCGCCGACGGAGACGAAGAGGCCACCGGAGCCGGCGCCCTGCAGCACGCGCCCCGCGACGAGCGTCGCGGCCGACGGCGCGAGCCCGCAGGCCAGCGAGCCGAGCAGGAACAGGGCGAGCGCGCCGAGGAGCACGCGCTTGCGGCCGAAGGTGTCGCCGAGCTTGCCGTAGAGGGGAGCGGTGACGCTCCCGGCGAGCAGGTAGGCGGTGGTGACCCAGGCGTAGGTGCCGGTGGTGCCGAAGTCGGCGGCTATCCGGGGGAGTGCGGTGGCGACGACCTGGGCGTCGAGCATCGCGAGGAAGACGGACAGGAACAGGCCGGCGAGTGCCGGTTTTTGGGCGCGTTTCAGCGCGGTCGTGCTCAAGAGGAAGTCCTTGTTTCGTCAGAAGGGACGAGAGGTGCGGACGTGCTTTTACGCACGCCCCGTCGAGCCGGGAAAAGGTTCCATCGTCACCTGCGGGGCAGGTGCGACCTCTTCGCGCTCGGAAACCACCTCGAATCGTCCCGCTCGCCCGGCCGAACCCGGACGGCGTCCTCACGAAGGAACACTGACGAGGATGACTGTAGACAACTACATGTCAGAAGACAAGTACTTTGCTCAGCGCAGCCGGGTCACGTCGCCGGTGTCCCGGCGGCGTTCGCCCAGCTCGTCCGGGAACACCCACTTCTTGAACCCCCAGAAGCGGAAGAACATCGCCAGCAGCATGCCGATGATCGACCCGCTCGCGAAGTCCGCGACCTCCTGCACCAGCCGCGTCACGTGCGGGACTTCCAGGTCCAGGACGTACCGGGACACGTACAGCGGGATCAGGTTGACCACGACCGCGACCCCGCTGATCACGAAGAACAGCGCGGCTTCGTGGTGGCGCTCGCGGCCGCCGCGGGTGCGGAAGGACCACTCGCGGTTGAGGATGTACGACACGATCGTCGCGACGATGATCGCGATCGCCTTGGCGGTGGTCGGTTTCGACTCCAGCACCGAGAGCTTGAGCAGGTACCAGACCCCGTTGTCGACCAGGAACGTCGTTCCGCCCACGATGCCGAACTTCAGCAGCTCCCGGTGCTTGATCAGCACCGAACGCAGTGGCTCCGGCGTGCGCTTGAGCACGGTTTCCACAACGGTCACACCACGCAGTCTAGGGACACACCGCGTTGACCTGTGGTTCAGGCGGCCTTGCGGTCCTGAATGTCCGGATCTTCCACGACCTCCAGCGGCCGCGCCCCTTCGGCCGGGAACACCCACTTCTTGAACGCCCACCAGCGGAACGCCGTGCCCAGCAGCGTCCCGATGATGATCCCGCTGACGAAGTCGGCCACCTCGACGCCGAACGGCGACAGCCGCGGGGCCTGCAGGTCAAGCACGTACCGCGAGAACCACTGCGGCAGCGCGTTCAGGCCCAGCGCGATGCCGCTGAACAGGAAGAACAGCGCGGCTTCGTGGTGGCGCTCGCGGCCGCCGCGGGTGCGGAACGACCACTCGCGGTTGGCGACGTAGGAGAAGATCGTCGCGACGAGGACGCCTACGATCAGCGCCGTGACCGGGTGGGTCCGCAGCACGGTGAACTTCAGGCCGTAGTTGACGGACATCGTGATCACGAAGCTGATCCCGCCGACGACGGCGAAGCGGAGGAGCTCGCGATGCTTCTTCAGCAGCTCGCGCACCGCGCGGACGCTACCCGGTCAGCCAGCCGAATCCCTTCTCGGGGGTGACGGTCGGCGGCTGGTTGCCCGGCTTCGTGCCCGGCCGCGGCGGCGCGCTGGTCGTGGTCGACGACGTCGGCGGCTCGACCGTCGGCTCGGTCTCCGACGTCGTGGTCGGCGGCGTGGACGTGGGCTTCGACGGCTTCGTCGGCGTCGGCTTCGACGGCGTCGTCGAGGGTGTCGGCCTCGGCAGCGGGTCCTTGCCGCACCAGTGGTGGTAGCAGCCGAAGTCGATCGTCACCGGCGCGGCCGCGGCCTTGCCGAGCGTGGCGTCGATGGTGACGCGCCCGTCGTCGGGACGGCCTTTCAGCCGCACCCACAGGTTGACGTGCTGGCCGGGGGCGACCGCGCTCTTCGTCGTGCAGCTCGCGCCCTCGGACGTCGTGGTGCAGGGGAAGCCGCGCAGGCTCCACCACTGCCACAGCGGGTGGTCGAAGGTGACCGTGACCGGCCGGGTCGTCTCGCCGGTGTTGCGGACCCGCACGTAGACCAGCGGGTTGCGGGTCCACGGGAACGCCGAGAGCCCGTCACCCTGGGCTTCGAGGACCACCGCGTCCGGCGGCTGCTTCACGGTGACCTTGACGCTCACCGAGACGTTGATCTGCACGCCGGCCGTGACCGACCCGGTCACCGTGCCGCCTTGGGCGTCCTCGTCGGCCTGGAGCCGGAAGTTCAGCGTCGCGCTCTCGCCGGGCTGCAGGCCGGCGCCGGTCTTGCACGTCACCGTGCCGTCGCCGCCGGGGCAGTTCACCGAGATCGGGGCGCCGGCCTGGGCGAACGCCATCGGCGCGCCGCCACCACCGGTGTCGACCGCGTGCACGCCCGGCGGCAGCTTCAGCGCCACGGCCACCGGTTCGGACACGCTCCCGCCGTCGTTGCGGACGGTGATGGGCAGGTTCGTCGCGGAGCCGGGGGTGAGTTCGACGCCGTCCGGCGGGGCCGTCGCGGACATCGACGGCGGGGCCGGAGCGGGCGGCGCCGGGGCCGGTGGTGCCGGCGCGGGTGGTTCGACCGCGGGCGGCGGGGGCTCGACCGCCGGCGCCACTGGCGGGGGCGGCGGTGCGGGCGGGGCCGGCGGCGCGGGCTTGGGGGGCGCCGGGGGCTGGACCGGCTGAACCGGCTGGGCCGCGGGCGGCGGCTGCTGGGCCGCGACGGGGATCTCCTGCGCACCACCACCGGCGGTGAGCGCGATGACGACGGCCGCGACGACCGCCGTGCCCGAGGCCGCGACCCCGGCGAACTGGCGGGGTCCCGCGGCGGCGGCTCCCGCGGCCGCGCCGGCCTTGCCCCCGGCCGCCGCGGCGCCGACGGCCGCCGCGCCCGCGGTGACCGCGCTCGCCTTCGCCGCGCCGATGGTCGCGAGGTAGCCGAGCGCCGCGCCGCCCAGGACGATCGGGGCGATGATCGCGCGCAGCCCGCCGTTGACGTCGGCGAGCTCCGCGGCCAGCGCGCGGCAGTTCTCGCACTCG
The DNA here is from genome assembly GCF_053605345.1 of Amycolatopsis sp. NPDC003865. Classification (NCBI taxonomy): domain Bacteria; kingdom Bacillati; phylum Actinomycetota; class Actinomycetes; order Pseudonocardiales; family Pseudonocardiaceae; genus Amycolatopsis; species Amycolatopsis sp. NPDC003865. The sequence goes on from NZ_JBSGJA010000025.1 coordinate 68,634, forward strand.
TCGAGGTGGTTCTCGACCTGGTTGCGTTCGCGTTTGGACAGCCCGTCGCGGGTCCACGCGCCGAGCCGCTCGGCGCACGCGCGGCAGCGTTCCTCGGCGTTCTCCTGCAGGTGGACCTGCAGGTACGCCTGGCGAAGGCCCTCGCGGGCGCGGTAGGCGAGCGCCGAGACGCCGTTCGCCGTCAAGCCCAGCAGCGGCGCGACCTCGGCCGGGCTCTGCTGTTCGATCTCGGTGTGCCAGAGCACCGCCTGCCAGCGTTCGGGCAGCCGCGCGAACGCCTTGGCGGCCATCGTCCGCTCGAGCCCGGCGACCGCGGTGTCGGAGAACGGAACGGTCAGCGCTTCGGACGGGACGTCGGTCATGTCCTCGTTGAGGTCGACCCGGCGTTCCTTGCGCGTGCGGTCGTACGCGGTGTGACGCAGCGCAGTCAGCAGGTACGCCCGGAAGGCTGTGTCCGGCCCCTTGCCACCACGCAGCGTGTCCAGCACCTTGGCGAACGCCTCGGACACGAGGTCGTCGGCTTCCGAGCTCGACCGGGCCAGCTGACGAGCGAGGTTGTGCGCCGCGCCGGTGTGGCGTTCGTAGAGCGGCCCGTACGACTCGATCTTCCCGGCGCGGACCTCGGCGATCAGCTCGGCGTCACTCTTTCCGCTGAGATCGGCGGGAACGGTGGACACGGCACTCCTCGGTCGGTTAGGGCCAGGACCTGCCATTACAGGCCGGTCCGGGGCGCGAGACAAGTGTGACTGACCCACCCCGGGCCGTCACGCGGTGGTCGGGGTGTTGACTCCGACGGCGGAGCAAAATCACCCATCCCCGGGTCGCGTCGTTGAAAAGCTTCGGAACAAAAGTCGCGAGTACGCGTCACGGGATCCGGTGGGGCACGTCCTCACCGTGAAGCACCGAGCAAGATCGAAACGGACCGGATGAAAGGGACAGGGGGCCAGTGGACGTTCCGGCTACGCGTTCCGGCCCCGGTGACGCTCCGCTTGCCGACCGCGCCCTGCTCGCGCTGCGGGCCCGCTGGCGCACGGCCAGCCTGGCCGCGGGGTGGCGGTTCCCCAGCGACTGGGCCCTGCCCGAGGTCGACGCCGTCTGCGCGACGGTGCTGGCCAAGGGGCGGGTGGAAGCCGCCGAGACCGCCCTGGCCGGGCTGGCCAGGGCCCGGGCGGCGGCCGGCGCCGGCCTCGCGGAAACCCTCGCCGACCTGGCCGCGCTGCACGCGGTGCTCGACCACGGCGACGACGGCTTCGTCGCGCCGGACGTCGACGCCACCCCGGCGCGGCTGCTCCGGACCACGGCGCTGGCCTGGGCCGACGTCGCCACCGACCAGCTCGTGCACACCGAGGTCACCGACCCGCTGACCGGCCTGCCCTCCGCCGCCTACCTGCGCACCCGGCTCGCCGAGGTCTACCAGGCCGCGGCCGCGCGCGAGAAGCCCGCCGCCGAGGACCACGTCCTGCTGGTCGTCTCGCTCGACCTCAGCTCGATCGCCGGGTTCCCGCGGCTGACCGGGATGATCCTGGTCGCCGATGCCCTGCGGGCGGTGTTCGAGAGCGGGGAGAGCGTCGCTTCGCTGGGGCCGTCCGTCGTCGCCGCGCTGGTCCCGAAGGACGAAAGCGTCGCTTCGCACGGCGTCGCGTTGCGAAGGGCGTTGCACGAGCGGCTGTCGGTCGACTCGCAGCTGGCCGACGCCGGCCGGCCGCGGGTGTCCGCCGTGCGCCTGCCCGCCACCCACGAAATGGCCTGCGACCTGCTGGCGCGGCTCGCCCGGGTGTAGAACAGGCGAAAAGTCCGGTTCCGCCCGGACCCTTCCGACCGGGATCGCGCGGGCCATGATTTCCTGGTGAGGTGACCCGGACCGTACCCACCGACGTCGACGGCCCAGTCGCGGCCAGACCGCAGCACCGCCTGGCCCTGCGCAAGTCACTCGCCCGCCTGTCCGTCCGCCCGCGGTCGATCCTGATCCTCGCGGTGATCCCGCTGGTCGCGATCGGGTACGGCATCTACGGCTGGCAGCACGACTGGGTGCTCGGCGTCGACAGCGCGGTCTACCGGGCCGGCGCGCTCACGCTGCTGCACGGCGACTCGCTCTACGACGCCAACACCCTCGCCCCCGAGCCGTGGTGGGCGCTGCTGCCCTTCACCTACCCGCCGACGGCCGCGCTGATCTTCGTGCCGCTCGCCGCGTTCCCGACGCAGATCTCCTGGGGCCTGATCACCGCGATCTCGCTGGGCGCGATGGCCCTGTCGATCCGGATCGCGATCGGCGCCCTGCCCCGCCCGGCCGAGGACGGGCCGCGCTGGTGGGCCTCGCCCGCCCGCTCGACCATCGTGTTCTTCCTGGTCTTCCTCGGCCTCGAGCCGGTGTGGCGGACGATCTTCCTCGGCCAGATCAACCTGGTCCTGATGGCCATGATCCTGCTGGACATGCTGGTCATCGGCGCCCGGGGGAGCCGCTGGGGCGGCGTGCTGGTCGGCGTCGCGGCGGCGATCAAGCTGACGCCGCTGGTGTTCCTCGGGCACCTGTTCATCACCGGACGGCGGATGGACGCGATCCGCGGCTTCGCGACGTTCGTCGTGCTGCAGGGGCTGATGTTCCTGATCAACTCGCACGACGCGGCCAAGTACTGGACCGTCACGCTGCCGGACACCGGCCGGATCGGGCCGGTGCACTGGGCGGGCAACCAGTCGCTGAACGCGCTGATGAACCGGGCCACCGACCTCGCGCCGTGGGCGTCGAAGGCGGCGATGGGCATCGGGTTCCTGCTCGCCGTCCCGGCGCTGTGGCTGCTGATCCGCTTCCACCGCAAGGGCCAGGCGCTGGCGGCGCTGCTCGTCACCGCCTTCTGGACGCTGCTGATCTCGCCGATCTCGTGGACCCACCACTGGGTGTGGGTGATCCCGCTGATCGTGCTGCTGGTCTCGCGGCTGCCGAAGACCACCCCGAAGACCGCGTGGAAGCGCTGGGTCGGGACCGGCCTGGTGGCGTTCGTGTTCGTCAGCTGCGTACTGCTGATCCTGCCGAACGGCCGCAACGTCGAGCTGCACTGGAAGGTGTGGCAGAACGTACTGGGGGACGCCTACATCCTGATGCCGGTCGTGCTGGCCGCGGCGCTGATCCTGCGCTGGGGCCTGCAGCGGCGGGCGCGGAAGAGGGCGGCCGCACATGTCGACGTCACGACCGGCGTCTGAGGCGCGGGGCCGGCTCGGCCTCCTCCTGGCCGGCGGGATCGCGCTGCTGGTGCTCGCCTTCGGGGTCGTCGTCTGGCTGGCCGGGTGGCACCTGGGCGCGGACAGCGCCGTCTACCGCGCCGGCGCGCTGACGCTGGTGCACGGCGACCCGCTCTACACGCGGGACGTGCTGACCGCGCTGCCGGACTGGGTGCGGCTGCCGTTCACCTACACCCCGGCCGCCGCGCCGCTGTTCCTGCCGCTCGCGCTGGTGCCGTCCGGCCTGGTGTGGGGCGTGATCGCGTTTTTGTCGGTGGTCGCCCTTATCGTCGTCATCACGGTGGTTTCGTCGCCGCCGGGGCGTGCATCCCTTCTGGGAAGAAGGTGGTGGGCGTTGCCGGGGGGAACGGCCGCCGCTCTGGTACTGGAACCGGTGTGGAAGACGCTGTTCCTGGGCCAGATCAACTTGATACTGATGGCGTTCGTGGTGCTGGACGTCCTGGTGCTCTCTCTTCGCGGGTCGCGGTGGGCGGGCGTGCTGATCGGCGTGGCGGCGGCGATCAAGCTCACCCCGCTGATCTTCGTGCCGCACCTGTTCTTCACGGGCCGGTGGAAGGACGGGCTGCGGGCCCTGGGCACGTTCGTGGCGCTCGAAGCGGTGATGTTCGCGATCATCCCGGTCGACGCGGCACGGTTCTGGCGGGATTCGGCGACCGACCCGAGCCGGGTCGGGTCGGTGCACTGGATCTTCAACCAGTCGCTCAACGGGCTGGTCAACCGGGCTTCGCAGCTGGCGCCCTGGTCGCTGGCGGTGGCGGTCGGGGTGGCGGCGGTGCTGGCCGTGCCCGCGGTGTGGCTGGTCGTGCGGCTGCACCGGCGGGGCGAGGACGCCGCCGCATTGCTGGTGACGGCGTTCTACGGGCTGCTGCTGTCGCCGGTGTCGTGGTCGCACCACTGGGTCTGGTGCGTGCCGTTGCTCACGCTGCTCGTGGTCAAGGCGCGGTGGTGGGCCGCGGCGGCGGTCGCGCTGCTGTTCGTCTCGCAGATCGTGATGCTGGTGCCCAACGGCGGCGACACGGAGTTCGGCTGGGGCCTGGGCTGGTCCGTCCTCGGCAACGTCTACGTGCTCGCGGCGGCGGCCGGGATCCTCGGGCTCGCGGGGCGTGAGCTACGGCTGGTCCGGCGGTCACCGCAGGTGGTCACCGTTTAGTCTGAGCAGGCTATGGACAAACACACCGGTCTGCCCGTCGTGGGCATGGTGGGCGGCGGCCAGCTGGCCCGGATGACCCACCAGGCGGCGATCTCCCTCGGCCAGTCCCTGCGCGTGCTCGCCGCGAGCGAGAACGAAGCGGCGGGGCTCGTCGCGGGCGACGTCACCCTGGGGCACCACACCGACCTCGACGCGCTGCGGAAGTTCGCGGCGTCGGTCGACGTGCTCACGTTCGACCACGAGCACGTGCCGGGCGAGCACCTGCTGACGCTGGCGATGGAGGGCTACGCGATCCGGCCGGCGCCGTCGGCGCTGGGTTTCGCGCAGAACAAGCTCGTCATGCGCGAGATGATGGCCGGGCTCGGCGTGCCGGGTCCGGCGTTCGCCGAGGTGTCCACTGTGGACGACGTGGTGGCGTTCGGCGGCGAGCACGGCTGGCCGGTGGTGCTCAAGGCGTCCAGCGGCGGCTACGACGGCCGCGGTGTCTGGATGCTGGACACCGCGCAGCACGCCAGGGAGACGGTGCCGGAGCTGCTCGAAGCGGGCACGGCGCTGCTGGTCGAGGAGAAGGTGGCGATGCGGCGGGAGCTGTCCGCGCTCGTCGCCCGCTCGCCCTTCGGCCAGGGCGCGGCGTACCCGGTGGTCGAGACGGTGCAGTCCGCCGGCATCAACACTGAGGTCCTCGCCCCGGCGCCGGGGCTGGGGCCGGAGCGCGTGCACGAGGCCCAGGACCTGGCGCTGCGGATCGCGTCGACGCTGGACGTCACCGGGCTGCTCGCGGTCGAGCTGTTCGAGACCGACACCGGGCTGCTGGTGAACGAGCTGGCGATGCGCCCGCACAACTCCGGGCACTGGACCATGGACGGCTCGCGCACGTCCCAGTTCGAGCAGCACCTGCGTGCCGTGCTCGACTACCCGCTGGGCCGGACGGACCTGATCGCGCCGGCGTGCGTGATGGCGAACGTGCTGGGCGCGCCGGAGCTGCCGGAGATGGGGCCGGACGAGCGGCTGCACCACCTGTTCGCGCGGTACCCGGAGGTGCGGGTGCACCTCTACGGCAAGCAGGAGCGGCCGGGGCGCAAGCTCGGGCACGTCAACTTCACCGGCGAGCGCATGGACGACCTGCGCAACCGCGCGCTGCTGTCGGCGCACTGGCTGTCCCACGCCGTCTGGCTCGACGGCTACGAGATCCACTGACGGGAGTATCGGGTATGGCGCCGCAGGCGGGCGTGATCATGGGCAGCGACTCGGACTGGCCGGTGCTGGAGGCGGCCGGCGCAGCGCTGGACGAGTTCGGCGTCGAGTACGAGGTGGGCGTGTATTCGGCGCACCGCACCCCGCAGCGCATGCTGGACTACGCGACGTCGGCGGTGGCCCGCGGGATCAGGGTGATCATCGCGGGCGCGGGCGGCGCGGCCCACCTCCCGGGCATGGTGGCCTCGGCGACGGTGCTGCCGGTGATCGGCGTGCCGGTCCCGCTGAAGTACCTGGACGGCATGGACTCGCTGCTGTCGATCGTCCAGATGCCGGCGGGCATCCCGGTGGCGACGGTCTCGGTGGGCGGCGCGCGCAACGCGGGCCTGCTGGCGGTCCGCATCCTGGCGGCGTCGGACGAGGGCCTGCGTTCGAAGATGGCGAAGTTCCAGCAGGACCTGGAGAAGCTGGTCCTGGACAAGGACGCGGCGCTGCGCGCCAAGGCCGGCCGCTGAGGGGTCACCAGGGGACGGTCTCCCCGTTGCGGTCCAGGTAGTCGAGGCCGGGCTTGCCGGCCTTGCCCAGGAGGACGTCGACGATCAGCGGCGCCGACTCCTCGACGGTGAACGGAGCTCGGTCGCCGCCGAGGGCCGTGCGGATCCAGCCGGGGGCCAGGAGCAGCAGCGCCCGTTCGGTCCGCCGGGCCGCGTAGCCGCGCATGAACATGTTCAGCGCCGCTTTGCTGCCGCGGTAGAGCTCGCGCGAGCCGGTCACGTTGTTCGTGATGCTGCCCTGGCCGGACGTCATGACCCCGATGAGACCCTCCGGGGGCACGAGGTCCTCGAGCGCCTCGATGACACGCATGGGGCTGAGGGCGTTGGTGACCATGACGTCGACGAAGTCGGACGTCGGTACCTCGCCGATGGGGGTGTCCTGGTTGCTCGCGGTGCCGGCGTTGACGAAGAGCACGTCGAGCCGGCGGCCGGAGAGCCGGTCGTGCAGGGGCGGCAGCTGCTCGGGCGTGGTGATGTCGAGGTGTTCGATCTCGACGCGGCCGTCCGAGGCGTCGGCCAGGTCGTGCAGCGGTGTCCGGGCCGCCGGGTCGCGGACGGTGCCGATCACGTGCCATCCGCGGGCGACCAGTTCGGCGGCGATCGCGTGCCCGAGACCGCGCGATGCTCCGACGATGAGGGCGGTTTTCATGGGCTGTTCCCTTCGTCGCGGTTACCTGACGAGTGTTGCCCCGGTGGCGTCGCCGGGGTGCGTGCGCGGCGCTGTTCCGTATGATTGCCTCGATTTCGGGGGTGCTCATGACCGAATCCATCGATGTGCAGCCTGAAGATGTGCGTCTCATCCGGGCGCTGCAGGTGGCCCCGCGGGCGTCGTTCGCCTCGATCGCGGCCGTGTTGGGCGTCACCGAGGCGGCCGTCGCCCGGCGGTACCGGCGGTTGCGGGCCGACGGCGTCGTCCGGGTGGCGGGCATCGTCGACCCGGGGGCGCTGGGGCAGAGCAAGTGGATGCTCCGGCTGCGCTGCCGGCCGGGTGCCGTCGAGGCGATCGCCGACGGGCTCGCGAAGCGGGAGGACGTCAGCTGGGTGGCGCTGTGCGCCGGCGGCTCGGAGATCACCTGCGCGGTCCGCTCGCGGTCCCGGGAAGCGCGGGACGACCTGCTCGGCCGGCGCCTCCCGCGGACGGCGGCGGTCCTGGACATCCACGCGGCCGCGATGCTGCGGCAGTTCGTCGGCGGCCGGGGCCACTACTGGGTCGCCCTGCGCGGCACGCTGACCGAGGAGCAGGAGGCGGCGCTGGGCGGCGGCGACGCGCCGTTCACGGAGTCGCCCGTGGTGGCCCGCGATGCCGTCCGGCTGACCGCCGAGGACGAGCGGATGCTGGCGGTCCTGGCCGAGGACGGCCGGGCGGCGCTGGTCGACCTCGCCGAGGCGGCGGACCTGACTCCTGGCCGCGTCTCACGTCGGCTGCGGACGCTGGTCGACCGCGGGGTCGTCCACATCGACGTCGAGCTGGCGGCGACGGCCCTGGGCTACCACGCCGGGGCGAACCTGTGGCTGCGCGTGCACCCGTCGGCGGTCAAGAGCGTCGGGCGCGCGCTGGCCCGGGAACCCGAGATCGCCTTCGCCGCGGCGGTGTCCGGGCCGCACAACCTCCACGCCGTCGCGCACTGCCGCGACCTGGACGAGCTGTTCGAGTTCACCTCCGACCGGATCGGTGCGCTGGCCGGCGTGCAGAGCATGGAGGTCTCGCCACTGCTGCGGCACGTCAAGCAGGCCGGCACCCGGCTCTCCGGCGACCGGTTAGCTTGACAGCTGTTCCCGCAGCTGCCGCTTGAGCACCTTCCCGGCGGCCGACACCGGGATCTGCTCGACGACGTGCACCTCCCGCAACCGCTTGTACGGCAGCACCTTCTCGTTCACGGCGGCCATCAGCTCGTCGGCGTCCAGCGAGCCGCGCGGGACGACGAACGCCACCGGCAGCTCGCCGACCTCGTCGTCCGGGCGGCCCACCACGGCCGCCGCCGCGACGCCCGGCATCGTGATCAGCAGTTCCTCCAGCTCGCGCGGGAAGACGTTGTACCCCTTGTACAGCAGCATGTCCTTCTTGCGGTCCACTATGGACAGGTAGCCGTCCGCGTCGAGGATGCCGATGTCGCCCGTGTGGAGCCAGCCGTCGACCAGAGCGGCCGCCGTCTCCTCGGGGCGGTTGCGGTAGCCGCGCATGATCTGCGGGCCGCGCAGGCAGACTTCGCCCTTTTCGCCCGCCGGGAGCGGGTCTTCGCCGCCCTCGGCCGGGACGATCTTGACCTCGGTGTCGAAGATCGGGACGCCCACCGAGCCGACCTTGCGCGTGCCGGAGGTGTACGTCGGCGAGATCACCGCGCCCATGGTCGCCTCGGTGAGGCCGTAGCCCTCGCTGACCACCACGCCGGGGAACCGCTCGCGCAGCGCGTTGATCATCGCGTGGTTCATCGGCGCGGCGCCCGAGCCGATCGCGCGCACCGACGAGAGGTCCGCGGTGTGGAACGACGGCGTCGCGAGCAGCGCGGCGAACAGCGCGGGCGCGCCGCCGATGCCGGTGATGCGCAGCCGTTCGGCGTCGGCGACGTACGCAGGCGGGTCGAAGCGCGAGTGCAGGACGATCGTCGTGCCGGCGATCACCGCCGCGTTCAGGCCGCCGATGATGCCCATCGCGTGGAACCACGGCGTCAGGTTGATCGCGACGCCGGTGCCCAGGCGGGTCGGCCACTCCTCCTCGCTGCCGATCTGGTCGAGGGTGACGTCGCCGCGGGGGTCGAGCGCCGGGACCGAGCCGCTGCCCCAGCACGAGTGCTGCAGGGTGTTGACCACGACGTTGCGGTGGGTGAGCCGCACGCCCTTCGACCGGCCGGTGGTGCCGCCGGTGTAGGCGAGGTGGGCGAGGTCTTCGTGGACGTCGATGTCCACCGGCGGGCGCGTCTCGGGGTGGCCGGCTTGGAACGCCTCGAACTCGAAAGCGCCTTCGGGCAGGTCGCCGGCCGGGCCGGCCACGACGGTCAGCCGCGCCGGGATCCGGTCGGCGACGCTCGCCAGCGCGCCCGCGACCGGCCCGAACGTCACGACGGCGGCCGCCTCGCAGTCGGTGAGCTGGAAGGCGAGGTCGTCCGGCGGGAGCAGCGGGTTGGCCGGGCTGAAGGTGGCCCCGGCCAGCAGCGTGCCGTAGTAGGCGACCGGGAAGGCGAGGCAGTTCGGCAGGTGCAGCGCGACGACGTCGCCGCGGCCGATGCCCTGCGCCCGCAGCGCGTGGGCGAAGCGGCAGGCCGCGCGGTAGGTCTCGGTGAAGGTGAGGCTCCCGCCGTCGTGGGCGAAGGCGGTCCGGTCGCCCCAGCGCGCGGCGCCCGCGGCGAGGATCGAGCCGACCGGGACTTCGGGGTAGTCGAGGGAGGCGGGCAAACCGGGCGGCGTCGTCGGCGCGGTGAGCGGCATCACTCGACTTTACGAATTCTGCGGTCCGCGACACAAGGACGCAGCCGGTCGGTGAACGAGCGCTAACATCGAGCGAGACTCTCCCGACGTCGTAGAGAAGGTGACCGGAAGTGACCGACGGCCTGTACCAGCTTGCCGAGGAGCACGAGGAGCTGCGGGCCGCGGTCCGGGCTCTGGCCGAGAAGGAGATCGCGCCGTACGCGGCCGAGGTCGACGAGCAGGAGCGTTACCCGGTCGAGGCGTACAACGCGCTGGTCAAGTCGGGGTTCAACGCCGTGCACATCGGCGAGGAGTACGACGGCCAGGGCGCGGACGCCGTCGGCGCGTGCATCGTGATCGAAGAGGTCGCGCGGGTGGACGCGTCGGCGTCGCTGATCCCGGCGGTGAACAAGCTCGGCACGCAGCCGATCATCCTGTCCGGTTCGGAGAGCGTGAAGAAGCTGGTGCTGCCCTCGATCGCGTCGGGCGAGGCGTCGGCGTCGTACGCGCTCTCGGAGCGCGAGGCGGGGTCGGACACGGCGTCGATGCGCACGCGCGCCCGGCTCGACGGTGACCACTGGGTGCTCAACGGCACCAAGTGCTGGATCACCAACGCGGGCGAGTCGTCCTGGTACACGGTGATGGCGGTGACCGACCCGGAGGCGGAGAAGAAGGCCAACGGCATTTCGGCGTTCGTGGTGCACAAGGACGACCCGGGCTTCTCGGTGGGCCCGAAGGAGAAGAAGCTCGGCATCAAGGGTTCGCCGACGCGTGAGATCTACTTCGAGAACTGCACGATTCCGGAGGACCGGATCATCGGCGAGCCGGGTACGGGCCTGAAGACGGCGCTGCGGACGCTGGACCACACCCGGCCGACGATCGGTGCGCAGGCACTGGGCATCGCCCAGGGCGCGCTGGACGCGGCGGTGGCGTACGTGAAGGACCGCAAGCAGTTCGGCAAGTCGATCGCGGAGTTCCAGGGCGTCCAGTTCATGCTGGCCGACATGGGCACGAAGATCGAGGCGGCCCGTCACCTCGTGTACGCCTCGGCGGCGGCTTCGGAGCGTGGGGACAAGCGGGCCGGGTTCATGGCCTCGGCGGCGAAGGCTTACGCGTCGGACATCGCCATGGAGGTCACCACGGACGCGGTTCAGTTGTTCGGCGGTGCGGGTTACACGCGGGACTTCCCCGTGGAGCGGATGATGCGCGACGCCAAGATCACGCAGATCTACGAAGGCACCAACCAGATCCAGAAGGTCGTCATGGCCCGGGCCCTGCTCAAGGGCTGATCGGATCTCGTGAGCGGCCCCGGTGGCCGGTGGCCAGGCCGTTCCGGCCGCCATCGGCGCCGGGGTTGCCCGGCGCCCCCTCGAAGGCGATGATTCCTTCGTGATGTTCGCGCCGGGCGGCAGAAGGACGACGGGGCGGGAATAGATGGCTTCTCCTGAGGACGCGACGAGCTCCGTCCGGAGTGTTTCCTGGAGTTCGCTCACCGACGCTGAAGCCGACGCGATCCGCGCTATCTACGAAGAAGCCTTCCCGGCGACCGAGCGGCGCGTCCTCGCCGAGGTCGTGGCCACGGCCGACTGGCTGTGGGTGGCGAAGTGCGGTGACACGGTGACCGGATTCGCGACCGCGGCCTCGCTGTCGACGGCGAATGCTGCCCTCTTGCAGTACCTTGCCGTGTCGCCACGCTTCCGGTCGGCGGGGATCGGGTCGCTGCTGCTGGCGTACATCGAACGCGACCTGCGCGATTCGGAGAACGCGCTGGATGGCGTCTACATAGAGATCGAGCCGCTGGGTGACCCGGACGCCGAGGCACAGCCCGAGCGCAGGTACGCGTTCTACCGGCGCTGGGGCGCTGAGCTGGTCACTCGGATGCCGGAGTACTTCATCGCCGACTTCTCCTCGGCGTCACCCAGCCGCTTGTCGATGCTCCTGCTCTGGCGGCCGTTGAACGGTGCCGGTCAGCCGGGCTCGGACCGCCTTCGAGATGCTTTGTCCGATATCTACGAGAGTGAGTACTCGCAGCATGCCGATCCGAGCTTCCTCGTCGACATCCTGGAGCGCGTCCGAGGCTAGCTCCGGTGCCGGCGGAGCCGTCCGTGCGGCGACGGCGGCCGCTACGACGGGGTCGAGCACCTTGCGGACGACCGGCTCGTACCATTCGCCGTGCTCGGTCCAGTAGTCCTGGATCGCTCGACTCTTGGACGCTATGTATTCGAAGTAGACGATCCACGAACCTCGGTTGTCCTCGTCGAAGAAAACGTCGGTGTTGAGCGTGAACGCCATGAGATCCACGAACATCTCGCTCACGATCCGTACTTTCAAGCCCAGCTCTTCGGAATCCGAGGGAAGGGTATCTTCGTAGAAGTAGGTCCACAGTCCCGGATCATTCAAGAAGACCGTAGTCAGGTTTTGCATTTCCCGGACGACGTTCTGGTAGAGAAGAGACTTGTTGGATTTCGCGAGGATGGCCGTCTGTTCGGCCACATAGGTCGTCTGTGTGGTCTGTAGCCGGGTTTGCTCGGCCACGTAGGACGTCTGCTCCGCCTGTGCGGCGATTTGCTTGCTGACTGCGTCCAGGCTGCGAACCGACGCGTCGCGTTGATCACGCAATGACTCGGCCTGTCTTTTTAGCTGGAGTGCCACGAATACGAGGGTCAGTAGAGTGCCGGTTGCCCCGGCCACGGTACCGAGAGATTCGACAATTTCGGTCCATTTGACGGTCTCGGTGACCTGCGCTGCGTCCAATGCCAACTGCATGCACGCGAGTCGCGTGCGGGGTGGAGTTTGTTACGCCGCAGAAAAGATCAAGGATGCCGGAGTGATTGCGCCGGTGGCTGGCCGCCGGGTCGTGGGCCGGGAACGACCACGCAAATCTGGCGAACCAGCCTCTTGTTGTAGCCGGCCAAGCCGCTGACAAGACGCCGTTCGGGTGTCGGGCCCCGGCGATCTTGCGAGTGTCCTCGGATCCGGCCTGTGACCTGGAGCAGGGCAAGAGTCGGCAGAAAGTCACCCACCAGGGGGAGTGTCCGAACATGTTACCCGCGCGTTAAGTCTTCGGTGACGCGGATCACCATCGGTTCACAGAGAGGTGAAACGGATGGGTGCGACTACGCGCAGGTGGCTCACGACGGCCGTCGCTACGGCGGCGGCCTTCGCGCTGGGGGCCGGGGCTGCTCGAGCGGCCGAAACGGAATCCACCGGGCCCGTGCAGCCCAACATCCTCACAGCGGCGGTCTACTCGCTGGCCAACCCGACCATCGCGCCACCCGGGGCGAACGACTGGAACTGCAAACCCACCGCTCAGCACCCCAACCCCGTCCTGCTCTCCAACGGCACCACCGCCAACGCCTACGAAAACTGGGCCAACCTCTCCCAGAAGCTCGCCAACGCCGGCTACTGCGTCTTCGCCGGCAACTTCGGCGGGGCGCCCGGCGCCTTCCTGCAGACCGTCGGACCCGTCGCCGACACCACGAAAGCGCTTGCCGCCTTCGGGGACAAGATCCTCGCCGCGACGGGCGCGAGCAAGCTCGACGTCGTCGGACACTCGCAAGGCGGGATGAACGTCCGGTACTGGATCAAGTACCTCGGCGGTGCCGGCAAGATCAGCCGGCTCGTCGGGCTCTCGCCGTCCAACCACGGGACCGATCTCTTCGGCCTGCTCAGCACGCTCGAAATGATCCCCGGCGTGCCCGCCGCGCTCGGGACCGTCTGCCAGGCCTGCAACGAACAGGCCGTCGGCTCGGACTTCCTCACCGACCTCAACGCCGGCGGCGAAACCGTCGACGGCATCCAGTACACCGTCATCCAGACCCGGTACGACGACGTCGTGACGCCCTACACGAGCGCCTTCCTCCCGGCGGGGCCCAACGTCAAGAACATCCTGCTGCAGAACGTCTGCGGGCTCGACTTCACCGACCACCTCGGCATCACCTACGACCCCGTCGCCGAGGGGCTCGTCCTCAACGCGCTCGACCCCGCCCACGCCAAGACGCCGCCCTGCGTGCCGGTGCCGCCGGTGATCAGCTGAGTTTCGCCACATGAGACATAACCCACCGCCGGGGCGGATTTCCGCTCCGGCGGTGTCACCCTCGAAAGATGTACTGGCCGGTTCCGGCGTCCTGGACGCCCCACGACGAAGCCGAGCTGGTCGCCGGCTGGCGGCTGTGGCTCGAGCTGTCCGACCGCGCCTGGCCGACGGCCGCCTGGGACGGCACGCCCGCCGACGCCGTCCGTCAGCTGCGTGACCTGCTCGCCGCGTGCGACGAGATCGAGACGTCCTACCGGGCGGCCGCGCCCGAGCCGTCTCCCGCTTTCCTCAGCCTGACCCAGGGGCTCGCCGTCACAGCGGGCTCGACGATCTCGCTCTGGTTCGACGACTTCGAGCAGCTCGACGGCGAACGCGCCGCCCTGCTGCACGAGGACCTCGCGCGCTTCGCCGAGCAGGCCGAGCAGGTGCTGACGCTGCTGGCGGTCAACGGCGGCTGGGCGCGCCTCGACGAAATCCGGCGCCGGCCCGCCTAAGCGAGCGTCGGGTCCGCGCCGCCGCCCTCGACGAGCCGGAACCGCGTGCCGCCCAGGTACTGCTCGAGCGGGCGGTCGAGCGTCAGCTCGGGCCCCGGTTCGAGGGCCCACCCGAGCTCGACCAGCGTGTCGACGTGCTGCCGGCGTTCGACGCGGTGGGCGACCTCCGTGCCGTCGAGCGACCAGGTGCCGTCGATCTCCATCCGCAGCCGGACGGCGAGCCGGCCCGGTTCCGGTTCGGCCCAGTCGAAGCGCTGGACGCAGAACTCCGTGCTCCAGCTCGACCAGTACTGCCAGCCCGTTCCGTCGGCGCGGAAGCCGAGCTCGGTGTACTCGGGTGAGCCGGGGTACAGCTCCGACTCCGACCAGTAGCCGACCAATCGCGCGTTCACCCCGCGATCGTTCCACAGGCACAGCAAGTGATTAGTCCGCTTGGCCCAGTCGATCACGATCCGGAGTGGGTACCTGAGCAGGCATGAACCGGACATCAGAAGGCGCGAACCGGGCCGAGGCCAAGGCCGGAAGAGGCGTGCGCCGGACCGAGGCCGACGCCCAGCGAGGCGAGAAGAGCGATACCGCGCAGCTGCTCGGCCGGATCGGCATGGCCTGCTACGGCGTCGTCCACCTCGTCATCGCCTACCTCGCCGTCCAGGTCGCCTTCGGCGACAGCGAGCAGGCCGACCAGAAAGGCGCGCTGCAGCAGATCGGCTCGACGGCGTTCGGCCAGGTCCTGCTGTGGATCGTGGCCATCGGTCTCGTCCTGTTCGGCCTCTGGCAGTTCATGATGGCCGCCACCGGCTACGAGTGGGTCAGCGGCGGGAAGCGGACGCGCAAGCGGATCGGCGCCGCCGCCCGCGGGGTCGTCGTCATCGCGCTGGGCTTCACCGCCTTCCGGATCGCCACCGGCAGCGGTGGCGGCGGGTCGAGCAGCCAGAAGCAGCAGGAGTTCACGGCCGAGCTGCTGAAGCTGCCCGCCGGGCCGGCGCTGGTGGTCATCGCCGCGGCGTGCGTCCTGGGGGTCGCCATCGCCGCCGGGGTGAAGGGCATCAAGAAGAAGTTCCTCGAAGACCTGAACACGACCGAGCTGCCCGGCAAGACCAAGCGCTGGATCGGCGGCGTCGGCCGGGTCGGCTACCTCGCCAAGGGCGTCGTCCTCGCGATCGTCGCGATCCTGCTCGCCATCGCCGGGTTCCAGGCCGACCCGAACAAGGCCGGCGGGCTGGACAGCGCGCTGAAGACGCTCGCCGCCCAGCCCTTCGGCACCGTGCTGCTCACCGTCGTCGCGCTCGGCCTCGCCGCGTTCGGCGCGTACTGCTTCGGCGCGGCCTGGGCGCACAAGCGCTAACGCCGGGCCACCCGGGCGAGGTATTCCTTGCGGTCCAACGGGTTCTCGCCGGTCCGCGGCCGGGTCGGCGGCGGACCGGGGTACGGCCGGTAGCCGGTGAACTCGCTGAGGAAGACGCCCTCGCCCTGGCTCAGGGCCGGCAGCGCCTGCTCGAACGCGTGGACGTGCTCCGCCGGGATCGTGCCGTGCAACGTGCACGACGACGGCCCGGCCGCGGGTTCGCCGGGCACCGCACGCAGCTGGGCGAGCTTGAGCAGGACCGCGCTGACGGCGTTCGCCGGGATCTCCAGCTCGAAGCGGTGCACCGGCTCGTGCACCCGGGTGCCGGCCTCCCGCAGCGCCGCCATCAGCACCAGAGGCGTCATCTTGCGGAAGTCGCCCGCCGCGCTGAGCGGGCTGAAGAACGCCGTGTGCGTCAGCGTGACGGCGGCGTCGAGCACCTCCCACCCGTACAGGCCTTGCTCGAGCGTGGCGTGGACGGTCTCCTCGATCGCCTTGTGGAACGCCAGGGGCAACGAGCCCAGCTCGACCGACAGCCCGAACGAGACCCCGGGGCCGGGCTCCACCCGCAGGCCGACCGTCGCGAAGAAGTACAGCCGCTGCGCCGGATCCAGCCCCTCGACCGCTTCCCCGATGCCGATCGGCTTCTCGACGTACAGCGTGCGCGTCTCTTCGAACGCGACGTCGATGCCGGCGCCCTCGGCCAGCATCGAGCGCAGCACCTCCTTCTGCACTTCGCCGTAGAACCGCACCGAGAGGTCGTGGCCGCGGCGGCGGACGTCGATCAACGGGTCCTCTTCGGACAGCCGCGTCAACGCCGTGAACAGCGCGGCCGCCTGCTCGGACCGGACCGGCCGCACCACGGTCTCCAGGCTGGGCGGCGCGAACACGCCGTCGCGGGCGGTGCCGGGGGAGCCGAGCCGGTCGCCGATCCGGACCTCGCGCAGCCCGCGGATCCGCGCGACGTCGCCGGCGAGCGCCACGGCGTCGCCGGCGACCTCGACCGCCGAGACCCGGCCGGTCAGCTCGGTTCCGCCGCGGTAGAAGGGAATCCGCTGCCGCGGGGCCAGCGAGCCGGAGTGCAGGCGCGCGTAGGCGATCTTCTCGCCGGCGCGGCCGCGGTCGATCTTGAACACCGTCGCGGCCAGCCGGCCGGCGCCGGTGCGTTCGGTCGCCGGGAGCAGCTCGGTCATCGCCGTGACCAGGTCCGCGACACCGGCGCCGGTGATCGCCGAGCCGGTCAGGACGGGGTGCACCAGGCACCCCGCGACCTGGCGGGCCAGCTCGGCGCGGCAGGCCGCGGTGTCGACGCGCTCGTCCACATAGGACTCCAGGAACGCGTCGTCACCGTCGGCCAGCAGCTCGCCCAGCTCGTCGGCGGACGTGGTCTTCAGCGCGAACGCCCGTGGCGCCAGCTTCGCGCGGATGTCGCCGAGCTGGTCGCGGGCACCCGCCCGGTCGGTCTTGTTGACGAACACGAGCGTCGGGATGCCGAGCCGGCGCAGCGTGCGCATCAGCACGCGGGTCTGGGCCTGGACGCCGTCGACGGCGGACACCACCAGGACGGCGCCGTCGAGCACGCGCAGCGCGCGCTCGACCTCGGCGATGAAGTCCGAGTGGCCCGGGGTGTCGATCAGCGTGATCCGGGTGCCGCCGGCCAGGAACGAGACCACCGCGGAGCGGATGGTGATGCCGCGACGGCGTTCCAGCTCCAGGGAGTCGGTCTGGGTGTCGCCGCCGTCGACGCTGCCGAGGTGGTCGATGGCGCCCGCTTCGAAGAGCAGGCGCTCGGTCAGGCTGGTCTTACCGGCGTCGACGTGCGCGAGGATGCCGATGTTCAGGGTTTTCACGGTCGTGGGAGGTCCTTTGTGATGCGGGTGACAGGCCGGGCAGGACGGTCTGTCGGCGCATCGGGGTCTCCTCACGGTCGAGAACGCAGGTCAGGGCGAAGATAGCCCCGCGGGTGGCCGTGCGAAAAGCGAATTTCGGTCCCTGTCGGTTCCCTGTCGATCACCCTCCGGAGCTTCGATCGGGCGCGCCGGGGCCCTAACTTGGGGCGGGTCAGTTGAAAATTCACCCACCGGGGAGCTGAAACCGATGTTCGGACGAGTCAAGGACGTGGCGCTGCTGCTGGGGAGGATCGGCGTCGCGGTCGTCTTCCTCGCGCACGGGCTCCAGAAGTGGAACAACGGCATCGACGGCACGGCGAAGTTCTTCGAGATGACGGGCATCCCGCTGCCCACGGCCGCCGCCGTCTTCGCGATGACCGTCGAGATCCTCGGCTCGGTCGCCTTCATCATCGGGTTCCTGATGCCGCTGGTGGGCATCGGGTACGTCGTGATCTCGGTGGGCGCGCTGCTCTCGGTGCACATCGACAACGGCCTGACCGGCCAGGGCGGCTACGAGCTGGTCCTGGTGCTGGCGCTGGCCGGGCTCGCCCTCGGCTTCAACGGCGGCCGCCTGTCGCTGGACCACCTGCTGTGGGGTCGCAGGCGGGCGCGCCGCGAAGCCGAGGTCGGCGAGCTGCAGAACGCCTAAGCCGGGAGGTCCGCCGTGGTGCGCTCGGCGTCACGGCGGGCCTGCAGCTTGGCCTCGTCCGCGTTGCTCACGTGGACCAGGTGGGCGCCCGCGGCGAGGGGGACGAGCAGGCCGTCGAGGATGCCCTCCGGTCCGGTCCAGTCCCGGGTGGACAGCACCCGGTCGTCCGCGGTGAGGCCGAGTTTCGCCGCCCGGGCCCGGGCTTCGGCCAGCAGTTCGTCCACAGTGGAGTCGAAGAGCGCGGCCGTGTCGCCCGGGATCGGGAAGAGCGGGCGGTACTGGTCGCCCGCCGCGCGGGACTCGGTCAGGTAATCGAACGCGCCGCCGCCGGGCGGCTCGGCCAGCCCGCGGCCCATCGGGTCGAGCGTGACGACGGCCGTCGCCGCGGCGCCGGTCGGTTCCGGGTCGTCCGGCCCGACGAACGCCACCCGCGCGCCGGCGCCCTCGGTCACGACGCGCGCCCCGCACCACCACGACCCGAGCAGCACACCGACGGTCTGCCAGTGCGCCGGCAGCTGCACGGCCACGGCGTCGCCCGGCTCGACGTCGAACTCCTCGGTCAGCCAGTTGGCCGTCTTGGCGGCCCAGTTGGTGGTCGTCACCACGGACAGCTCGACGCGGCTGCCCAGCTGGTCGTCGTAGTGGGTGATCAACGGTTTCGCGGGCGAGGCCAGCAGCGGGCGCAGCAGCTCGTCGGTCAGGCTCATGCGGACAGGCTAAAGCGCGGACCACCCGCGGCGCCGGTTGACACCGCCACGCGAACCTCAGTACGTTTGCTTTGCAAGCAAATGTAACTGGAGAGCTGGGGGACAGCCATGACCGTTCTCGTCACCGGCGCGCGCGGACACGTCGGCCGCGCCGTGCTCGACGCGCTCGTCGCCGCAGGTCAGGACGTACGCGCGTCGAGCCGCGACGCGACCACGCTCGACGTGCCCACCGCGAAGGTGAGCGCCGACCTCGAAGATCCGTCCACACTGGACGCCGCGCTCGACGGCGTCGAGTCGGTGTTCCTGTACACGCGGCCCTCGGGGATCGAGGGCTTCGTGAAGGCGGCCGAAGCGGCGGGCGTGCGGCACGTCGTGCTGCTCTCGTCGGGGGCGACGCTCGAACCGGCGTCCGCGCAGAGCCGCATCGCCGCGTTGCACCACGCCGTGGAGCGGGCGTTGATCGCGGCGCCGTTCGGGGAGACGCGGCTCAACCCAGGCGCGTTCGCCACGAACGTCCTGGGCTGGCGTGCGGACATCGCGTCGGGAGTGATCCGCACGGCTTACCCGGATTCGCGGGTCGGCGCCATCCACGAAAAGGACATCGGCGACGTCGCGGCGAAGATTCTCGTCGACGGCTCGCACGTCGGGGCGGCGCTGCAGCTCAGCGGGCCGGAGCCGCTCAGCTTCCGGGAGCAGGCGGCGGTGCTCGCCGACGTCCTCGGCCGCCCGCTGCCGGTCGAGGAGCTGACGCCCGAGGAGGCCGCCGAGCGGATGGTCGCGCTGGGGTGGCCGCCCGAGGTGCCGCCGGAGGTCCTGCGGGCCTGGGCGCGGACGTCGCGGGAGCCGTCGGTGGTGACGAACGTGGTGCGCGAGGTGACCGGGCACGCGCCGCGGACGTTCCGGCAGTGGGTGGCGGACCACCGCGCCGACTTCAGTTGACGCAGGGGACTCCGTCGGAGGCCTGGAGCAGCGGCGCCGCGGCGGGGGCGGCGCCGCTGCCCGAGCCGCCACCGGCGGGGACCGCGCCGCCGGCCGCCGGGGAACCGCCCGGGGCCGGCCGGCCGGCCAGGCCCGCCACGAACGCGCGGACCGCCTTCGGGTCGATCTCCACGATGCTCTGGCCGTCTTCGCTGCGCCCGTTCGCGGTGATCACCGGGATCGTCGCGAACGACAGGTCGCCCGACGCGATGCCCTTCGCCTGCTGCGCGAACTGCAGCAGGTCGAGGCCCGGGTCGAGGACCAGCGACCGGTGCACCGCGTCCATCAGGTTGTTCAGCGTGCCGGGGCTGGTCAGCGTGCCGGCGGAGAGCACCTGGTGCAGCGCCGAGGACAGGAACGCCTGCTGCCGCACGATCCGGTCCAGGTCGCCGCGCGGCAGGTTCTTGCGCTGCCGGACGAACGAAAGCGCTTCACCGCCCGACACCGTCTGCTCGCCGCGGCGGAAGTTCGCGCCCGAGTCCTTGTCCTCGGTCGCGTGGTTCAGGCACACCTTGACCCCGCCGAGCGCCTCGGTGAGCAGGTAGAAGCCCAGCAGGTTGATCTCGGCGTAGTGGTCGACGCGCACCTGGGTGAGGTCCTGCACCGTCTGCACCAGGACCCGGCGGCCCTCGGTGTCGGAGTCGCGCTCGATCTTCGCCTGGTCGCGCTCGCCCTGCGCGCGCAGCTGCTGCGCGAAGTGGGCCTTCGCGATGCCGTACGCCGAATTGATCTTCGCCTTGCCGCGGCCGGGGATTTCGGTCCACGTGTCCCGCGGCACGGACACCGCCGACGGCTTCGAGCCGTCCTTCGGCACCCGCAGCAGGATCACCGTGTCGGTGTTCACCGCGCCGTTGTTGGCCTCGGTCCGCAGCTCCTTCAGCACGCGCAGCGGGAGCTGGTTGCCCTGCGCGTCCGTCCGCGCGTCGCTACCGACGAGCAGGATGTCGTCGGCGCCGTCGTCGGCGGGCGGCGGCGCGGGCTCGCCGGCCCGCGGGGTGAGCGCGTCGGTCGTCGGGACGTTCTGCTGGAGCTGATCCTTGGTCACGTAGGCGTAGCCGCTGGCGCCGAGCGCGAGCAGCGAGACGAGCCCGACCGCGATCCGCCGCGTCACCCGCCCGGCGCGGCGCGCCCGCGAAGGAGCCTCGGCCACCGGAGCCGTCCGCGGGAACGGCGACGGCTTCCACTCCGGATCGTCGCGCTCCGTCACCGGCGTCGCGGCCGGTTCCGGCTGTTCCTGCTCGTCTTCCATCCCCTGCTTACCTCCCCCGACCACCCTGCGTGCTCAGTCTAGTTGACGCAGGGAACGTCGCCCGCGGTGATCGGCGGAGCGGCGGGGGCGGACGAAGCCGCGGTCGACGGCGGTGCCTTCGGGGCCGACGACGTCGGTGCGCCGCCCGGGCCGGCGGCGGAGCTGCGGAAGTCCTTGCCCAGCAGCACGCGCACGTGCCCGGCGGTGACGTCGCGGTCCGGCTCGGCCTGGATCGTCGTGCCCAGTGCCTGCTTGACCAGGTCCAGGGCGGCGCTGTCGGCCGGGTTGTACCGGACGACGGTGGTGTTGCGGGTGCTCAGCTTCTGGTCGGCGGCGAGCGTGAAGCCCTTGTTCTGGAGCAGCGTGTGCGTCTGGCCGGCCAGCGACGGCGAGCCCGAGCCGTCGAACAGCTCGACCGTGACGGCCTTCGCGCCCGGCAGCTGCGTCGACGTCGGCTGGGCCGGGGCGTCGCCGTCCGAGGTCAGCCGGGTCACCTCGGCCTGGACCGCGGCCTGGTCGACGCGCAGCACGTCGGCGCCGCCGATCACCGCGTTGCCCAGCGTCGGGATGGTGTGGAACTCGATGTTGCCGCCGGTCAGGCCGCGCATCTGCTCGGCGAACTCGGTCAGGTCCCAGCCCTGGGAGACCACGACGGACTTCTTGACCGCCGACACGAGGTCGGCGATCTTCGCCGGGCTGGTCAGGACGTCGGACGAGATCACCTTGCGGGCCAGCCCGGAGAGGAACGCCTGCTGGCGCGCGATCCGGTCGAGGTCGTAGTTCGGCAGGCCGTAGCGCTGGCGGACGAACGCGAGCGCCTGCACGCCCTCGATCGTCTGGCGCCCGCCCGGCAGGTCCACGCCGGACTTCACCTCTTTGACCGGTCCGTTGAGGCAGACCTCGACGCCGCCGATCGACTTGGTGATCTCGTAGAAGCTCGCCAGGTTGACCTCGGCGTAGCGGTCGATCATGCCCGGCTTGCCGATGAACTTCTCGATCGTGGCGATCAGGTTCTTCCGGCCGGCGACCTTGGCTTCCGCGTCGGCCTGCTTCAGGTCGGTCATGCCCTGGCGCTGCAACGTTTTGTAAGTGTCCGTGTACGCGTAGACAAAGGCGCTGTTGAGCTTGTGCTTGCCGTAGCCGCCGGCGAGCTCCACCCAGGAGTCGCGGGGGAACGAGATGGCGATCGCGTGCTTCCCGTTCTGGGGGATGTGCACGAGGATCATCGTGTCGGTGTTCAGCTCGCCGTCGGAGACGCCGGCGTGCAGCATGTCCAGCACTTCGCGGGGCAGCGGGTTGCCCTGCGCGTCGGTGCGGCTGTCCTGGCCGACCAGCAGGATGTCGATCGCGCCGTCGAGCGGCTTGGCGTGGGCCTCGGTGTCGGCGAAGACGTTCGTGGTGGTCAGGCCGCTGTTCGGATCACCGATGAAGTGCCAGCCGTACCAGGTCAGGGCCAGGATCGCGACGGACAGCAGGGACACGACGACCTTGGCGCCGCGGCGTGCGAAGACCGCGACGCCGTGACTGCTTCGCGCCGGGACGGGCGGCGCAGGCCATTCGGTCACGCGCTTCCTCCCCTGTGAAACCCCGTGCTTCCCCCAGGGCACCGATGTGCCTCCGGTCATGACTCTACTGAGGGTGTTGTCAGGCCTCCGTAGGCTGGGGGCCGATTGCCCCGTCCGGGGCGCGGAGAAAGGCGGGGTTATGCGGGTCCTGGTCACCGGTGGTGCGGGTTTCATCGGGTCGCACTACGTCCGGCAGGTGCTGACCGGTGCCTACCCGGCGCTGCGTGACGCCGAGGTGGTCGTGCTGGACAAGCTGACCTACGCCGGCAACGAGGCCAACCTGGCCCCGGTCGCCGCCGACCCGCGCCTGCGCTTCGTCCGCGGCGACATCTGCGACGCGCGGAAGGTCGCCGACGTCGTGCGCGGGGTGGACCTGGTCGTGCACTTCGCCGCGGAGTCGCATGTGGACCGCTCGATCCTCGGGGCCGCCGACTTCGTGCTGACGAACGTGCTGGGCACGCAGAACCTGCTGCAGGCGGCCCTGGAAGCGGGCGTCTCGAAGTTCGTGCACGTGTCCACCGACGAGGTGTACGGCTCGATCGAGACCGGGTCCTGGACCGAAGACCACGTGCTGGAGCCGAACTCGCCGTACGCGGCGTCGAAGGCGTCGTCCGACCTGGTGGCGCGGTCGTTCTTCCGCACCCACGGGCTGCCGGTGTGCGTCACGCGGTGCTCCAACAACTACGGTCCGTACCAGTTCCCCGAGAAGGTCATCCCGCTGTTCGTGACGAACCTGCTGGACGGGCGGAAGGTGCCGCTCTACGGCGACGGGCTCAACGTCCGTGACTGGCTGCACGTGGACGACCACTGCCACGGCATCCAGCTGGTCGCCGACGGCGGCCGGCCGGGCGAGATCTACAACATCGGCGGCGGTACCGAGCTGACCAACCGTGCTCTCACCGAGAAGCTGCTGGAGGCGGTGGGCGCCGGCTGGGACAGCGTCGAACCGGTCGAGGACCGCAAGGGTCACGACCGCCGGTATTCGGTGGACATCACGAAGATCTCCGCGGAGCTGGGGTACGCTCCGCGCGTGTCCTTCGAGGACGGTCTGGCCGCGACAGTGGCCTGGTACACGGACAATCGCGCGTGGTGGGAGCCCCTGGCGGAGCGGGCCGCGCTGAAGAAGTAGGGGTTTTCGTGCCGCTGACGGTGCTGGTGCCCGGGGGTTCCGGGCAGCTCGGCCGCGACCTGGCCGCGCTGGCCGCGCCCGGTGTCGACGTCGTCGCGCCCGGTTCGGCCGAGCTGGACGTGACTTCGACGGGACAGGTACTGGCCGCGGTCGGCGCGCTGGCCGACCGGGCGCGGGAGAACGGCTCGTCCCCGGTGGTGGTCAACGCGGCGGCGTACACGGCGGTCGACAAGGCCGAGACGGACGAGGAGCGCGCGTTCGCGGTGAACGCGGACGGCCCGCGGGTCCTGGCGGCGGCGTGCGCTTCCCGGCGGGTGCCGCTGATCCACGTGTCGACGGACTACGTCTTCGCCGGGGACGCTTCTTCGCCTTACGAGCCTTCGGACGAGCTGGGCCCGCGGTCGGCTTACGGCCGGACCAAGGCCGCCGGTGAGGACGCCGTGCTCGGGTCCGGGGCTTCTTCGTGGGTCGTGCGGACCGGGTGGCTGTACGGCAAGTCGGGCTCGAACTTCGTGAAGACCATGGCGCGGCTGGAGGCTTCCCGGCCTGAGCTGTCCGTTGTGGACGATCAGGTCGGTGGTCCTACGTGGACTGCCGACCTGGCCGCGGGGCTGCTCGAGCTGGCTTCGCGGGTGGCCGCCGGGGACGGGCCGGAGCGGCGGATCCTGCACTGCACGAACGCGGGCGCGGTGAGCTGGTGCGGGTTCGCCAAGGCGATCTTCAAGCACCTGGGCGCGGATCCGTCGCGGGTGAAGCCGTGCACGTCGGCGGAGTACCCGCAGGCGGCTACGCGCCCGGCGTACTCGGTGCTGTCACCGGCCTCGTGGAAGGAAGCCTGGCTGACCCCGATGCGCCCGTGGGAAGAGGCCCTGGCCGCTTACTTCAAGGCTCAGTGACGGCCTGAGGCCATCCGGTAGGCGCCGACGGTCAGCTCGGCGCAGGTCCGCCACGTGAAGTTCGCCGCGTGCGCGCGCCTCGACGCCGATGTCGCCACCGCGTGCGGGTCCGTCACCGCCGTTCGCAACGCCTCCGCCAACCCGTCCACGTCTCCGTACGGGACCAGGCTCGCGCAGTCGCCCGCCACTTCGCGCAACGCCGGGATGTCCGTGCACACCACCGGGACGTCCGACGCCATCGCCTCCAGCACCGGCAGCCCGAACCCCTCGTCGCGGGACGGCAGCACCAGTGCCGACGCTCCCGCCACCACCGTGCGCAGGTCCACATCGGACAGATAGCCCGTCTGCGTCGTCCGGGGTGACCGCGGGAACGGGCCCGGGCCGGCGAACACCAGGTCCGGCAGGTCCGGTGCGGCTTCGTGCGCGCGGGTCAGCCAGTCCAAGCCCTTGCGCGGGCCCGCCGCCCCCGCGAACAGCAAGTACCGCGCCGGCAGCCCGAGCCGCGCGCGGCGCTCGTCGTCCGGCGGGCGTGCCGTGAACCACGCCGGGTTCACCCCCAGCGGGGTCACCACGATCTTGTCGCGGGAGACGTCCAGGCGCTCCGCCACCGAGTCGGCCACCGCCGCCGTCGGCGTGCAGATCACGTTCGCGCGGCGCGCGCCGCGGCGGACCAGCTCCGGCAGGCCGCGGTCGCTCGGGGCCAGTTCCGCGGGATTGTCCAAAAAGGCCAGGTCGTGGATCGTCACCACGCCCGCCGCGCGGAAGCGGCCCGGCAGCACGAAGTTCGTGCCGTGCACGACGTCCGTCGGGCCGGCGAACAGCTCCACCGGCGGGAAGTCCGAGCGCAGCCACGCCGCCCGCAGCAGCCGCGCCGCCACCGGCATCCCGCGTGCCCGGGCGCCGTACGGGAGCACGTGCCGCAGCCGGCGCCAGCCGCGCAGCGTGAACGCCACCGCGCGCGTGTCCACCTCGGGGATCGACACCAGCTCTTCGCTCAGCGCGGCCGTGTACCGGCCGATCCCGGTGCGCGCGCCGAGCAGCGGCGTGCCGTCGAGGAGGACGCTCAGGGACCTAGCCACGGCGCAGCCGTTGCTTCGCGACCTTCAGCACCCGGCCGCCGACGCGCCGCGCCAGCTCGGACGCGCCGCCGGCCGCCAGGTACTCCCGCACCAGGTCGACGTCGCGGCGGACCATCGCCCGGCCGCGCACCGGCGCCGTCGTCGTCAGGTCCGCCGACCCCGGCAGCCGGTCGGCCGCCGGGCGCGGGTCGCGGCAGAACTCCACCAGCGGCTTCAGCGCCTCCGGCCAGGTGTACCGCTGCGCGACCGCGGCGATCCGCTCGACGCAGCCCGCGGCGAACTCCTCGTCGTACATGCACTTCTCGAGCGCGTCCGCCAGCGCGGAGGCGTCCTCGGCCGGCACGACGACCCCCAGCCGTTCGGCCCGCACGAGGTCGGCGAACGAGTCGCCGTCGGTGGTGACGATCGGCAGCCCGGCCCACAGGTAGTCGAGCACCCGGGTGCGGAACGCGAACGTCGTCTCGACGTGCTCGTAGTGCGTGGTGACGCCGCAGTTCGCGTCCAGCAGCCAGTTCTGGCGCTCGTGGTAGGGCACCCACTGCTCGTTGAAGTAGACGTGCTTCCCGGTCAGCCCCAGCGAATCCGCGAGCCGGATCGTGCGCGTGCCGATGTCCATCTCGGCGACCTCGGGGTTCGGGTGCTTCATGCCGAGGAACACCAGCCGTACGTCGGCGCGGCGGCGGCGCAGCTCGTCCATCGCGCGGATCAGCGTCAGCGGGTCGAACCAGCTGTAGACCCCGCCGGCCCACAGGATCACGTGGTCGGTGCCGCCGATGCCCAGTGACGAGCGCAGCCCGGGCCCGGTGCGCACCGGCGCCTGCGGCGACAGTCCGAAGGGGACGACCGCGAGCAGCGACTGCGTCGTCGGGTCGGCGTCGTAGAGCCGCGGGGAAAGCCGGCCCAGCGCGGCGAGGTGGCCGAGCCACAGGTGCCGCTGGCGTTCGGACGCGCAGAGGAAGAAGTCGCCGCGCTCGATCTGGGCGTCGAGCACGCGGGTGACGCCGGCGAGGTCGGCGGCGCGCCGGTCGTCGGCGACGCCCTTGCCCTGCTCCAGCAGCTCCAGGTGCATCGGGTCGTAGAGGTCGGCCACGACGATCTTGCCGCTGTGCTCCTTCTTCAGCGACGGCGCCAGCTCCAGCACGTGGCCCTGCAGGACGACGACGTCGGCCCAGGCGATCGGGGCTTCCAGCTCGCGGTGCTTGCCCGCGCTGACGCGGAACGGCGCGGGCGGCGGCGTGGCGAGCGGGTTGGTGGTGATCAGGTGGACGTCGTGCTCGGCGGACAGCGCCAGCGCGATGTTCCAGGCGCGGATCGCCGGGCCGGCCATCCGCTCGGTGAGGGCGTCGCCGGTGATCACGAGGATCTTGCGACGCTGCCCGAAGGCCTTCTCGATGCCGAACGCCTCGACGAGGATGTCGTGCGCGGCGAGGTAGCGCGGCAGCGGGTACGCGGGCTCCAACGCCTTGCGCAGCAAGGGAAGCAGGTCGGCGTCGGTGCGGACGCGCGCGGCCTGTTCGACCGCCCGCGACTCGGCCAGCGACGGCAGCTGCTCGACGAACTGGTCGATCGCGAGCAGCCCGGCGAGCGTGGTCCGCGGGATGGCGACGTCACCCGGCTCGATCGGGCCGACGCCCTGTTCGAGGTCCAGCTGGGTCGCGTCCAGCTCGCCGCGCGCCGTCGCCCGGCGGACGGCCAGGGCGAGCGCCGCGGGCAGCGCGCGGGCGAGCGTCTCGTCGGAGAGGTTCTTGTAGAGCGCGGCGAGGGCGTTGCGCTCCAGGAGGAAGGTCTCGCGGCCGGTTTCCGGCGTGTCGACCGCGGCCATCGTGCCGTGGTGGCGGTGGTACGTCAGCGACTCCGGCACGTACCGGACGCGCCAGCCGCGCAGGTTGAGCCGCCAGCCGAGGTCGACGTCCTCGTAGAACATGAAGAACCGCTCGTCGAAGCCGCCCAGCTCGGCGAACACCGAAGCGCGGACGAACATCGCCGAGCCGGTGCCGAACAGGACGTCCTTCGCGACCTCGTGCTCGGCGGCCGGGACGTCGGCCAGAGGCGAGCCCGCGTGGCGCTTGTAGCCCATGCCGAACCAGGTCAGGCCGCCGTCGACGAAGTCGGTGCCGGTGCCGTCCCAGTCGAGGACCTTGCTGGCCACGGCGGCGACGCGGGGCTGTGCGCGCAGCTCGGCGACCGCGGCGGCGACCCAGCCGGGGGCCGGGCGGGCGTCGTTGTTGAGGAAGCCGAGGACGGTGCCCTTCGCGTGCTTCGCGCCGAGGTTGCAGCCGCCGGCGAACCCGGTGTTGCGCCCGGCTTCGACGACGGTGGCCTGCGGGACGGCTTCGCGGATTCGCGTGGCTTCGCCGGAGTCGACGGAGTTGTCCACGCAGATGAGCTCGAGCTCGGGGTAGTCGTGCTCGGCGAGCGCGCGCAGGCAGGTGATCGTGTCGTCGGCGCCGCGGTAGTTCACCACGATCACGGAGACGAGCGGTTGCGGTTCCCCCTGCGCCAAAGCCTGCTCCTTCGTCGGGATCGAGCGCCAGCTTAAAGGCCGGCCCAAGCGTCCCAGACCGCGCCTCGGCCGAGCGCGGCCGCCCGGCCGATCCGGCGGCGGGCCGCCAGCGTCGCGGGCAGCCGCGTGATCACCTCGGCCAGGACGCGGCAGCGCAGGCCGAACCGGAAGTTCGGCGCCACGGGCCGCCCGGGGCGCAGCGGCAGCACCGCTGTCAACACGGCGAACCTGAGCAGCTGGTTCACCGCGACTTCGCGGGGCGCGCAGCGCAGCAGCATGAGCAGCCGGTTGCGCTCGTTCCAGCGGTGGAACAGCGGCGAGCCCAGCTCGCTGCTGACGCCGTGGGCGTGCCGGACGCGGGCTTCGGGCGCCGCGACGACGTCCCAGCCGGCCAGCCGCAGCCGCCACGCCGTGTCGGTGTCCTCGTAGTAGCAGAAGAAGCTCGCCGGGACGCCGTGCACGCTCTTCAGCACGTCCGCCCGCAGGAGCGCCGCGCCGCCGCAGAAGCCGAACACCTCGGCGGCGGGCTCGGTGAGGTCGGCGCCGTGGCCGTCGGCGGTCAGCCGGACGCCGGCGGACTGCGTGGTGCCGTCGGCCCGCACCAGCAGCGACGTCGCCGCGCCGGCCAGCGGCGCTTTTTCCAGGGTGTCCTCGAGCGTCGCGAGCCAGTCCGGCTCGGGCTCGGCGTCGTCGTTCAGCCACGCCATCAGCGGCGTCTCGACGCGTTTCGCGGCGACGGCGAGCGCGCCCGCGTACCCCGTGTTGCTGGACAGGCGAATTACTTGCGGGTGCGAAGGATGGGCCGCGAGCAGGGCGGCGGTGCCGTCGTCGGAGGCGTTGTCCACCACGAGCGTCCGATGTGGACGCGTCTGCGCGGCGAGCGCGTCGAGGCAGGCGGTGACGTGCCCGGCACCCCGCCAGGTCACGACGACCACCGTGGTGGCGGGATTCGCGGTCACGTCCCGCACAATAGCCGCGTGCCCGAACTGGTCGTGCTCGCCGAGCAGCTCCTCGCGCCCGTGCCCGGTGGCACCGGGCGCTACACGGCCGAGCTGCTGCCCGCCCTCGCGCAGACCGCGCCGAAGGGCTGGACGGTCTCCAGCGTCGTCGCGCGACACGCCGATGTGAGCGCCGCCCGGCTGGACGGCGTCGAGGGCCCCCGGGTGCTGCGGGTCCCGCCGCGGGCGCTGGTCGCCGCGTGGCAGCTGGGCCTGCGCTGGTGGCCGGGCGGCGACGCGGTGCACGCGCCGACGCCGTTCGCGCCGCCGCGCGCGCCGGCCGGGAAGACGTTGAGCGTCACCGTGCACGACACCGTGCCCTGGACCCACCCGGAGACGCTCACCGCGCGCGGGGTCAGCTGGCACCGGTCGATGATCGCGCGGGCCGCGCGGCGGGCGTCCGGGCTGGTGGTGCCGACGCGGGCGGTCGCCGACGAGCTGGCGGTGCTGATCGACGTCGACGTCCCGGTGCGCGTGGTGCCGCACGGCGTGCGGATCCCGGCCGGGTCGGCGCCGCTGGACCTGCCGGCGCGGTACGTACTGGCCGTCGGGACGATCGAGCCGCGCAAGGGGATCGACGTCCTGGTCGACGCGGTCGCGGCGCTCGACGGCGTGGTGCTGGTGCTCGCCGGGCAGCCCGGCTGGGGCGGCATCGACCCGGCCGCGCTGGCGGCCGACCGCGGCCTGCCCGCGGACCGGCTGCGCATGCTGGGGAAGGTGTCGGACGCCGAGCTGGCGACGGCGTTGCGCCGGGCGAGCGTCCTGGCCGTGCCGAGCCTGGCGGAGGGCTTCGGGATGGGGCTGCTCGAGGCGATGGCGGCCGGGGTCCCGGTGGTGCACACCGACGTCCCGGCGCTGGCCGAGGTGGCGGGCGGCGCGGGGATCACGGTCCCGCGCGGCGACGCGAGGGCGTTGACCGCGGCGTTGCGAGAGGTGCTCGGTTCACCCTCCGTGGCGGCCGACCTCACTCGATCAGGTCGCGAGCGCGCGCGGACGTTCACCTGGCGTCGCGCGGCGGAAGCCGTCTGGGCGATCCACGTCCGGGCTCCCGGCTGACCGGTTTGCCAGTTCCCCACCATGACGCGGGGTCACCGCCGTACCCTGCAGGGGTGAGCGATGATCCCCGGGTGCTGATCGACGCGACCGCGGTTCCCGCGGACCGCGGCGGGGTCGGCCGGTACGTGGATTCGCTCGTCACCGCGCTGGACGCGGACGGGGCGCGGCTCACGGTCGTGTGCCAGCCCCGGGACCTGCAGCTTTACGTTCGGCTGGCGCCGCGCTCGCGCGTCGTGGCGGCGTCGCCGTCGACGACCACCCGCACCGCGCGGCTGACCTGGGAGCAGGCGACCCTGCCCCGGTTGGTGCGCCGCCTCGGCGCGGACGTCGTCCACTCGCCGCACTACACGATGCCGCTGGCCACGTCGGCGGCATCGGTCGTCACGCTCCACGACGCGACCTTCTTCACCGACGCCGTGCTGCATTCGTCGGTGAAGGCGCGGTTCTTCCGGGCGTGGACGGCGACGGCGTTGCGCCGCGCGACGCTGTGCGTGGTCCCGTCGGCGGCGACGGCGGCGGAGCTGGCCCGCGTGGGCCCGGTCCGGCACGCCTCCCTGGAAGTGATTCACCACGGCGTCGACAGCGAGCGCTTTCACCCACCGTCACCGGAAGAGGTCGCGGCCGCTCGTTCGGCGGTAGGCCTCGGGCGTACGCCGTACGTGGCGTTCCTGGGGGCGCTGGAGCCGCGCAAGAACGTGCCGGCGCTGATCCGGGGGTTCGCGCGGGCGGTGGCGGGCAGGCGCGACGCGCCGGCGCTGGTGCTGGCGGGACAGCCGGGCTGGGACACGCAGGTGGAGCGGGCGCTGGACGCCGTCCCGCACCGGCTTCGCGTCATTCGGGCAGGATATCTGCCCTTCGGGACACTCGCGGGGTTCCTCGGCGGGGCGGAGCTGGTGGCTTACCCGTCGCTGGGCGAGGGGTTCGGGCTGCCGGTGCTGGAAGCGATGGCTTGCGGGGCTTGCGTGTTGACCACGCGGCGGTTGTCGCTGCCCGAGGTGGGCGGCGACGCGGTGGCGTACTGCGGTGTCGGTGCGGGGGATGTCGCGGCGGGGTTGTCGGAGCTGCTCGCGGACCCGGGGCGGCGGGCGGAGCTGGCCACGGCGGCCCAGCAGCGGGCCAAGGAGTTCTCGTGGGCCACGACCGCCGAGCGGCATCGGGAGGCTTACGCCAAGGCTTGGTCGCGGCACCTCAGGACCCGCTGACCACGCCCGGTGGGGTGGCGGGGTCGCGGTCCGTGACCGGTGGACAATGGCCGGGTGACTGAGCACCCCCGCTATGGCGACGAAGTCGGCGTCGTGACCGTGACCTACTTCTCCGAGGACACCATCGAGCGCTTCCTCGACACCCTCGAGAAGGCCACCGAGCGCGAGGTCAAGGTGGTCGTCGCCGACAACGCCTCCGTCGAAGGCGCCCTCGAAAAGGTCACCGCCAAGCGGAAGAACGTGCAGCTGCTCAGCATCGGCGAGAACGTCGGCTACGGGGCCGCCGCCAACCGGGGGGCCGCCGAGCTCGACGACCGCTACGGCTGGGTCGTCGTCGTCAACCCGGACCTCGAATGGGAGCCCGGGTCGCTCGATGCCCTGCTCGAAGTCGCGAGCCGGTGGCCGCGGGGTGGGGCCTTCGGGCCGCTCATCCACGATCTCGACGGCACCGTCTACCCCTCCGCCCGTCTGCTGCCCTCCTTCGGGCGCGGGATCGGGCACGCCGTCTTCGCGAAGATCTGGCCCGGGAACCCCTGGACCAAGCAGTACCGCCAGGAAACCGGAACCCCCGTCGAACGCACGTCGGGCTGGCTGTCCGGCTCCTGCCAGCTGATCCGCCGGGAGGCGTTCGACTCCGTCGGCGGCTTCGACACGCGCTACTTCATGTACTTCGAGGACGTCGACCTCGGCGACCGGCTCGCGAAGGCCGGCTGGCTGAACGTCTACGCACCGAGTGCGAGCGTCACCCACGAAGGCGGCCACTCGACGTCGCAGGCGTCGGAGAAGATGCTCAAGGCCCACCACGACAGCGCCTACCGCTACCTCGCCGACCGCCACCCGGGCCTCGTCTGGAAGCCGGTGCTCGCGCTGGCGAAGCTCGGCCTCGCCGTGCGGCTGAAGCTCGAGACCCGCTAGATCCCGTCGAGCCGGCGCGAAAGGTCGGACTTGCCGTTCGTCTGCGTCACCGTCGGCACCAGGCCGGTGTCCTCCGGATCCGGCTCCTTCAGCGGGCTCGTGATCGGCTCGGCCTGTGGCCGGCGCGCGAGCGGCGTGGTGATCGGCGGCGAAGGCAGCGGGGTCGTCTGCGACGGCGTGCTCAACGGCGTCGTCGCCTGCGGGCGGCGGCCGCCCCGGCCCTCCAGGCGCCGCGTCGGCGCCGCGCCGGCCAGCGGGTGGTCGTTCTCCTCGATCAGCGACGCCGGCAGCTGCGTGGTCGTGTCGGGGTCCTGGCTGCGGTCGAGCCCGTCGATCTGCGCCCGGGGTATCTGCTGGGTGTTCGACGAGTCCATCGGTGACGTCGCGCTGTCGGGTGTCACGACGAACACACCGCGCGCCTGGGCTCGTGCGAGCAGGGCGTCCGCCCGATCGCGGGGGTCCATCCCCTCGGCCTCCCGACTGACCCGGGGCCCTCTGGGGAAAGGCCCGCCTGTTTCCTGTCTAGGGTAGGCCCTCCGGGCGACCTCCGTCAGGGTTTCCCGCGGCTTGTCGCTCAGCGGTGCGTGATACAAGAGGAGATTTCCGTGACGTCCGAGGTCGAGATCGACGCCGTCGTGCTGGTCGGAGGCAAGGGCACGCGCCTGCGGCCACTGACCCTTTCGGCACCGAAGCCGATGCTCCCGACAGCCGGGACGCCCTACCTGAGCCACCTGTTCTCCCGCATCCGGGAGGCCGGGATCCGGCACGTCGTGCTGGGCACGAGCTACCGTGCGGAGGTGTTCGAGGAGTACTTCGGCGACGGCAAGTCGATCGGTCTGGACCTCGAGTACGTCGTCGAGGAGGAGCCGCTCGACACCGCGGGCGCGATCCGGAACGTCTACGACAAGCTGCGCGCCGACCACGTGATCGTCTTCAACGGCGACATCATCTCCGGCTCCGACCTCGGCGAGCAGCTGCGCGTGCACCGCGAGTCCGAGGCCGACGTCACGCTGCACCTCCAGCGCGTGCCCGACCCGAGCCGGTTCGGCTCGGTGCCGACCGACGAAACCGGCCGCGTCCAGGCGTTCCTCGAGAAGACGCCGAACCCGCCGACCGACCAGATCAACGCCGGCTGCTACGTCTTCCGCCGTCCGGTGATCGAGGCCATCCCCGCCGGGCGCCGCGTGTCGGTCGAGCGCGAGACGTTCCCGCAGCTGCTGGAGCAGGGCGCGCACATCCACGGCTTCGTCGACGCCTCCTACTGGCTGGACGTCGGCACGCCGGAAGCGTTCGTGCGCGGGTCGGCGGACCTCGTGCGCGGTGTCGCGCCGACGTCGGCGCTGCCCGGGCGGCCCGGTGACTTCCTGGTGCTCGACGGCGCTTCCGTCGCCGAAGACGCCCACCTCTGCGGTGGTTCGACCATCGGCGGCGGCGCGGTCGTCGGTTCCGGCGCGAAGATCGACGGCTCGGTGCTGTTCGACGGCGCCGCCGTCTCCGAAGGCGCGATCGTCGAGCGCTCGGTGCTCGGGCACGGCGCGCGCGTCGGCGCCGGTGCGGTGCTGCGCGGCGTGGTGCTGGGCGACGGCGTGTCCGTCGGTGCCGGCTGCGAGCTCCTGGACGGGGCCCGGATCTGGCCGGACACCGTGCTGCCCGACGGGTCCGTCCGCTTCTCGAGCGACGCGTAGCGATGTTCTGGCGTCCGGCGTTCGAGGTCGACTTGGGCAGTGTCCTGAGTCCGCTCAAGCGCGGGCGCGGGTCGCTCAACATCCTCACCGACGAGCGCGGCATCACGTGGCTCGCGTCGAACACGCCGGACGGCCCGGGCACCCTGGCGCTGCGCAAGCTGACCGACGGCCGCATCGAGGCCGCCGCCTGGGGCGACGGCGCGGACCGGCTGCTCACCGGCGTCCCGGCGCTGCTGGGAGCGGACGACGACGATTCGGAGTTCGTCGCCCACCACGATGTCGTCGCACGCGCCCGCCGCGAGAACCCGGGGCTGCGGCTGGGGTCGACGGGTGTCGTGTGGGACTGGCTGGTGCTGGCGGTGCTGGAGCAGAAGGTGACCGGCAAGGAGGCGATCCGGTCGTGGGCCGAGCTGTGCCGCCGCTTCGGCGAGCCGGCACCCGGGCCGGGGCCGGAGCGCCTGCGCGTGCCGCCGACGCCGGTGGCGCTGCGGTCGCTCCCGGACTGGCACTGGCACCGCGCGGGTGTCGACATCAAGCGGCGCACGGCGTTGCTGAACGCGGCGCGCATGGCGGGGCACCTGGAGCGCGCGGTCGAGCTGCGCGGGCAGCCGGGGCGGCACCTGCTGCGGCACGTGCCGGGCATCGGGGTGTGGACGGCGGCCGAGGTCGCGCAGCGGGCGTGGGGCGACCCGGACGCGGTCAGCTTCGGCGACTACAACATCCCGTCGATGGTGGGGAACGCCGTGCTGGGCACGAAACTCGACGACGCGGGCATGGCGGAGATCCTGGCGCCGTACGCGCCGCAGCGGCAGCGGGCGGTGCGGTACCTGGAGGCGGCGGGGCACCGCCGGCCGCGGTTCGGGCCGCGCATCGAGCTGCGCGACTACCGCGCGATGTGACCACGCCTTCGGCACCGCCGGCCGAAAGCGAGCGGGCCGCGCGAGCGTTCACCCCGCCGGGCGGGAAGCTTGCCGCGCGACGACACCGGCCTACTGCTGGGGCGGGTAGGGCGGTTGCTGGCCGGGGTAGCCGCCCTGCTGGGGCGGAAAGCCTTGCTGGGGCGGGTAACCCGGCTGCTGCTGGCCGGGATAGCCACCCTGCTGAGGCGGAAAGCCTTGCTGCGGCGGGTAACCCGGCTGCTGCGGATAACCCGGCGGCGGGTAGCCGGGCTGCTGGCCCGGGTAGCCCTGCTGGGGCGGGTAACCCGGGTACTGCTGCGGCGGGTACGGCGGCTGCTTCGGCTTGTTCATCCTGAGCACCAGCACCACCACCGTCACGACCAGCGCGATCGGTACCAGGAGGGTCAGCAGCGTCAGTACGCTCACGCCCACGGTCAGCCCCTTCCTTCGTCGAGTGCGGCGCGGATGATGGCCAGCGCCTCGGCGTCGTCGAGGCCGAGCTTACGGGTGAGGTCCGCGTAGCCGGCCGCGGCCTGCTGGGCGCGGCGACGGCTCTGGTCGCCCGCCGCCGCGACGAAGCTGCCCGCCCGGCCGCGCGTCTCGATCAGCCCGGCCTCCTCCAGTTCGCGGTACGCGCGGGCCACCGTGTTCGGCGCGATGCCCAGGTCGGCAGCCAGGGCGCGGACCGTGGGCAGCTTCGTGCCGACCGGCAGGCTCCGGTCGTTGATCCGCGTCGCGAACCCGGACCGCACCTGCTCGAACGGCGGGACCGGGGAAGCGCTGTCGAAGGGGATGATCACCAGCTCTGCGGACCCGCTCCCGGGCCCGGCGGCTGGTGCCCGTACGGCCCCGGCGGCGCGTACTGCTGCTGGGGCATCGGCTGCGAAGGCGGGTACGCGGGCTGCTGCGGGAAACCCTGCTGCTGCGGCGCGAAACCGGGCTGCGGCGGGTACGGCTGCGTGAACCCCTGTTGCGGCGGGAATCCCTGCTGCGGTGGGAAACCTTGCTGCGGCGGCGGGAACTGCCCGGCGTTCTTCATCGCCTCTTCCCGGCGCATCTTCGACACCCGGACGATCACCGCGATGACGAACACGATGATCCCGAGGACGATCAATCCGAGCACGATGTACCCGAACACGCCGGTGTCACCGCCGCCACCGGAGTGGTAGTGCACCCTTTCGGGGAACTGCGTGGCCATGTGGTCCCTCCCTGTCCGCGTCCCAGGCTAGTGCCCGGCACCGACAGGAACGGCCGCTTTCACCAGATCGGCGAGATCTGCCGACCCCGGCGGCAGCGCGTCCACCGGCCACCACCGCAGGTCGTCGGACTCGTCGCTGCGCACCGGCGAAGCACCTTCCGGCGCGTGCACCGCGAACCGGACGTCGAAGTGCCGCGTCGGCACGCCGAGCGAGCACGTGATCGGGTGGACGTCGAGGTGCACCGGCTCGGGAGCGATCCGCAGCCCCGTCATGCCGGACTCCTCGGTCGCCTCCCGCAGCGCGGCGTCGGCCAGCGAAGCGTCCGCGGGTTCGCAGTGCCCGCCGAGCTGCAGCCACCGGCCGACCCGCGGGTGCAGGGTCAGCAGCACCCGCGTCCCGGTGTGGTCCAGTACCACCGCCGAAGCCGTGAGGTGCCCGGCCGCGCACGACCGTTGACAGCTGTCCTCGCGCGCCGCGAGGAACCCGAGGAACGCCTGCCGCAGCGACTCCTGTGAAGCAACCGATGGCCGCCACGAACCCAGCGTCGCGACGGCGTCCGCGTGCAGGCTCACAGCTCCAGCAGCCCCTCTCCGGGCGTGATCGGCCCGCGCGGGCCGGGATCCGACAGCGGGACACCGATCGCGACCGACCCCAGCGGCCGCCAGCGTTCGTCGAGGCCCAGGACGTCCCGGACGACGTCCGCGGCGAAGATCGTCGACCCGATCCAGCACGAGCCGAGCCCTTCGGCCGCCAGCGACACCAGCAGGCCCTGCACCGCGGCGCCGCCGGCGACGGTGAACATCGTCTTCTCGCAGTCGTTGCGGCGGTCGTCGCGGTAGGTGTGCGCGCCGTCCGGCACCAGGAACGGGATGACGACTTCCGGGGCCCGGTAAAGGATGTCGCCGCGGCTGAGCCGCTTCGCGATCTGCTCCGGCGTGAACTCGTCGGACTCGAGGTCGGCCCGCCACGACTCGCGCATCGCGTCGAGCAGCTTGTGCCGCAGGCCGGCGTCGCGCAGCCAGACGAACCGCACCGGGTGCGTGTGGTGCGGCGCGGGCGCGGTCAGCGCGGACGCCACCGCCCGGCGCATCGCGGCCGGGTCCACCGGCTCGTCCGCGAACTGCCGCACCGACCGCCGCGACGGGACGGCCGCCCGCCGGCCCTGCGCGATCGCTTCGTTCGTGCCCAGCCGGAAAAGGTCCTCCTCCAGCGGGCGGACCAGGTTCCGCGCGGTCGAGCCGTCGTCGAAGAGGTCCAGCCCGCGCACGACGGCGACCGGCGTCCCGCCGAGCTTGCCCTTGACCAGGTCGGCGGCCGCGGCCAGCTCGTCGGCGATCGCGACCTCGGTGACGGCCAGCTCGTTGCCCTGGCCGTCGACTTCGCCGCGGTAGGCGTGCAGCACGCGCAGGCCGGACGAGCCGATCGCGGCGTCGGTCTGCCCGACCCGCCACGCGCGGCCCATCGTGTCCGTGACGACCACGGCGACCTCGACGCCGAGCCGCTCGCGCAGGCCGTTGCGCAGCGCCAGCGCCGACGCGTCCGGGTCGGCGGGCAGCAGCGCGACCTCGTCGCCCTCGACGTTCGACGCGTCGATGCCCGACGCCGCCTGCACGATCCCCAGATGGTTCTGCGTGATCACCGTGCGCGCGATCCGCGCGACCACGCGGATCGCCTCGCGCTCGACGAGCTTCCGGCGTTCGGCGTCGCGGGTCTCGGGGTCGGCGGGCACCTTGACGAGCCTGCCCTCGGCCTTCGAGACGATCTTGCTGGTCACGACC
Source organism: Amycolatopsis sp. NPDC003865 (assembly GCF_053605345.1). Classification (NCBI taxonomy): domain Bacteria; kingdom Bacillati; phylum Actinomycetota; class Actinomycetes; order Pseudonocardiales; family Pseudonocardiaceae; genus Amycolatopsis; species Amycolatopsis sp. NPDC003865. Next base: position 106,419 of record NZ_JBSGJA010000025.1, read on the forward strand.
AGGACGTCACCCGAGCGCAGCCACGGCGCGGCCTTGACGATCGCGCCGGTCAGGTCGTCGCCGGGGCGGAACTCCGGCAGCCCGGCGACGGGCAGGATCTCCAGCTTGGGGGAAGCGTGGTCATGCAACGGGGGCTCCAGCCAGCTCGAGGGCGGTGCGGGCCATCGCCGCGGTCGCGTCCACATCGGACATCAGCAGCGGCACGTCGCGGACGGTCACGCCCGGCACGTCCGCCGTCTCGCCTTCGGCGATCAGCCAGCCGTCGAGCACGCCATCGCTCTTGCGCGAGCCGTAGTGCCGGCCCACCGCCTCCGCCGAGGTCTCGACGCCGATCGCGGTCAGGCACGCGTCGGCCATCCCGCGCAGCGCCTTGCCGCCGATGATCGGCGACACCCCGACGACCCCGGCCGAGGTCTTGCGCAGCGCGTCCCGGACCCCCGGCACGCCCAGCACGGTGCCGACCGAGACGACCGGGTTCGACGGCGCGAACAGCACCGCGTCCGCCTCCTTGATCGCGTCGAGGACGCCCGGCGCGGGCTTGGCCTCGTCGGCCCCGACCGCCACGATCGAATGCGCCTTCGGCTCGGCGCGGTAGCGCACCCACCACTCCTGGAAGTGGATCGCCTTCTGCTGGCCGTCCTGCTCCGGGTCGTCGATCACGACGTGCGTCTCGACGCGGTCGTCGGACATCGGCAGCAGCCGGACGCCGGGCTGCCAGCGGTCGCACAGGGCCTCGGTCACCGCCGAGAGCGGGTAGCCCGCGCGCAGCATCCGCGACCGGATGAGGTGGGTGGCGATGTCCTTGTCGCCGAGGCCGAACCAGGTCGGCTCGGCGCCGTAGGCGGCCAGCTCCTCCTTGACGACCCAGGTCTCGCCCGAGTGCCCCCAGCCGCGTTCGGAGTCGATCCCGCCGCCCAGGGTGTACATGCAGGTGTCCAGGTCGGGACAGATCCGCAGGCCGTGCATCCAGACGTCGTCGCCGGTGTTGACCAGCGCCGTCACCTCGTGCTCGGACTCCGAAGCACCTTCCGGTGCCATGCCCAGCGCTGCCTTGACACCCAGCAGGAAGCGGGCCCCGCCCACTCCGCCGACCACTACCACGATCTTCACGACGTCGAATCCTCGCACGAGCCGGGTGCGGGCACCCAGTACCGGTATCTGTGGTGCGGGGCGTAGCCGAGCCCCGCGTAGAGCGCGAGCGCGCCCGCGTTCCCCTCCGCCACCTGCAACACCGCGTGGTCCGCCCCGTGTTCCGCGCCCCACGCGTGCAGCGCGCCCATCAGCGCTTTCGCGAGCCCGCGGCGCCGGAACTCCGCGGCGACCTCCAGGCGGCCGACGTGCAGCCAGCCGTCGACCAGGGCCCCGCGGACGACCCCGGCGGCAACGCCGTCGAGCGTCGCGACGCCGTAGCCGACCTTCCCGCCGGTCAGGACGCTGCGGGCGGCCGGGATGTCCTCGCCGGGCCCGAGCGTCAGCCGCCACCACTCCGGCGTCGGCTCGTCGTGCACCTCGACGCCGTCGAGCGGGGACGTGCCGGTCAGCGGGGTGGTGAGCACGACGACCTCGTGGCCGCGGTGGTGCCGCGTCGCCTGGAACCAGCCTTCGCCGACGACCGCCTGCTCGGTCGGGCTGTCGCGGATCACCTGCACCATCGGCTGGATCCCCCGATCGTGGGCGAAGTCACACACCGCGCGCAGGGCGTCCGGAATCGGCGTTCCGGGGTCGCCGACGGCGAGCGCGCTGTTCGCGCGGCCGGTGAAGCCCCCTGCCCAGCGCAGCCGCCAGTCCTTCAGGGGTTCCTCGACCAGTGGCGGCCATGCTCTGCTGCAGACGATTTCGAGCGCTTCACATGCGTTCACGACTAGATTGTGACCGAGGCAGTGACCGGCGCGGAGCGCATTTCCCGAGGAGGAGGTGGCCGTGGGCATCCAGCGCAAGGACGAGCGGCACAACGAGAAGCTCGTCGACGAGATCTCCGAGGGGTTCAACCGCGCCGTGGGGGAGAAGAAGGCCGAGAGTGACGCAGGGGAAGCTCCGAAACCCCGCTTCGTCATCACCGGTGACGCCCGGGCCACCCCGCCCCCGCGTCGTCGGCAGAGGTGAGCGCCATACCCCGGGTATGGCTAAGGCTTGCCTCACCAACCGAACGGGTGGCCGAACCGCGTAGTGTCGGCCACGACTGGCTGTTTGCAGAGAAAAGCAGGAGTGCGCAGTGACCTACGTGATCGCCGAGCCCTGCGTCGACGTGCTCGACAAGGCGTGTATCGACGAGTGCCCCGTGGACTGCATCTACGAGGGCGAGCGGATGCTGTACATCCACCCCGACGAGTGCGTCGACTGCGGCGCCTGCGAGCCGGTCTGCCCGGTCGAGGCGATCTACTACGAGGACGACGTCCCGGACAACTGGTCGGACTACACCAAGGCCAACGTCGACTTCTTCGACGAGCTGGGCTCGCCCGGCGGCGCCTCCAAGGTGGGCAAGACCGCGCACGACCCGGCGTTCATCAAGGCGCTGCCCCCGCAGGGCGAATGAGCCCGGTCGCGCTGCCCGACTTCCCCTGGGATTCGCTCGCCGAGGTCAAGGCCAAGGCGCAGGCGCATCCCGGCGGGGTGGTCGACCTCTCCATCGGCACGCCGGTCGACCCGGTCCCGGCCGGCATCCGCGACGCGCTCGCGTCGGTCTCGGAGATCCCGGGCTACCCGACCACGCACGGCATCCCGGCCCTGCGCGCGGCGGCCATCGCCGCCCTCGGCCGCCGGCACGGCGTCACCGGCATCGAGCCGGACGCCGTGCTGCCGACGATCGGGTCGAAGGAGGCCGTGGCCTGGCTGCCGCGCCTGCTGGGCTTCGGCCCCGGTGACCTGGTGGTCATCCCGGAGCTGGCCTACCCGACGTACGAGGTCGGGGCGCTGCTGGCGGGCGCGTCGATCCTGCGCGCCGACAGCACGGTCGCGCTCGGCCCGCAGAAGCCGGCGATGATCTGGCTGAACTCGCCGTCCAACCCGACCGGTCGCGTGCTCCCCGCGGAGCACCTGCGCAAGGTCGTCGAGTGGGCCCGCGAGCGCGACGTCGTGGTGGTGTCCGACGAGTGCTACCTGGCGCTCGGCTGGGAGACTTCACCGCTGTCGGTCCTGCACCCGGACGTCTGCGGTGGCCGCACGGACGGCCTGATCGCGGTGCACTCGCTGTCCAAGTCGGCGAACCTGGCCAGCTACCGCGCGGGGTTCCTGACCGGTGACCCGAAGCTGATCCGGCAGCTGCTGGAAATCCGCAAGCACGCGGGCATGATCGTGCCGCGGCCGGTCCAGGAGGCGATGGTCGCCGCGCTGACCGACGACGAGGCACTGGCCGCCCAGCACGAGCGGTACGCCCGGCGCCGGCTGTCGCTGCGAAAGGCGTTGCAGGACAACGGTTTCCGCATCGACCATTCCGAGGCGGGCCTCTACCTGTGGGCAACCCGCGACGAGGACGCCCCGGCGACGGTCGAGTGGCTGGCCGACCGCGGGATCCTCGTGGCGCCGGGCACGTTCTACGGGCCGGCCGGCGGCCGGCACGTCCGCGTCGCCCTGACCGCGACCGACGAGCGCGTCGACGCCGCCGTGGAGCGCCTCGCTCAGTAGTCCCGGCCCGTGAAGCCCCGGTAGACGAACCTCGTCAACGCCTCGATCGCTTCGTCGTCGCTCGGCGGTGTCCACCCGGCCGGTACCGGGTCGAGCAGCCACATCTGCGCGAAGCTGTCGACCAGCTGGTACATCATCGCGATCGACAGCTCGGTGCTCGCCGGCAACCGCAGGCCGGCCGCCGTCACCTGGGCGAGGTGGCCGTTCAGGTCCGCCGCCTGGGTCGCGCCGAAGCTCGCCATCGTGCGGGCGAACGCCTCGTTCACCATCGCCGCCTGGCGCAGCGCCTGCATCGTCGAGGCGTGCTCCTTGTAGAAGTCCCAGTACTGGGCCACGTGCCAGCGCACCGCGGCCGGGTCGCTGAAGTCGGACAGGTGCCCTTCGGACAGGGCGCTTTCGTCACCTGACGCCGCGATGTCGGCCAAGAGCGACTCGAGCAGCTCTTCCTTGCCCGCGAAGTGGTTGTAGAACGACCCCGCCGCCCGGCCCGCCTCGGCGGTGATGTCCGTGATCTTGGTGTTCAGGTAGCCCTTGCGCGCGAACACGCGCCGAGCGGCCGCCTTCAGCGCGGCCTCGGTCTCCGCGGCCTTCTCCTTGCGGTTCACCGGCACCTCCTTGACGCGGGACGCTAGCAGTGTCATTCTGAATTCAGATTCACTGAATCTCAATTCACTGGGAGGACGACGTGGACACACGGGTGTTGATCGCGGGGGCGGGGCCGACCGGGCTGACGCTGGCCATCGAGCTGGCGCGGCGCGACGTCGCCGTGCGGATCGTCGACAAGGCCGAGACCTTCTTCGTCGGCTCGCGCGGCGACGGGCTCCAGCCGCGGACCCTGGAGGTCTTCGAGGACCTCGGCGTGCTCGACGCGGTGCTCGCGCAGGGCGCCGCGCCGGTGCCGATGCAGATCCACGTCGGCGGCGAGGTCGTCGGCGAGCGGATGATGTTCGACCCGGTCGAGCCGACGCCGGACAAGCCGTACCCGACCGGCTGGTTCCTCGGCCAGTCGCAGACCGAGGGCATCCTGCGCGACCGGCTGGCCGAGTTCGGCGTGCGCGTCGAGCTGAACACCGGGCTGACCGGGTTCGAGCAGGACCCCGACGGCGTCACGGCCACGCTGAGCACCGGCGAGACCGTCCGGGCCGAGTACCTCGTCGGCGCCGACGGCGGCAAGAGCTTCGTGCGCAAGGCTCTGGGCATCGCGTTCGAGGGCACCACCGACGAGTCGATCCGGATGCTGCTCGGCGACGTCCACGCCGAAGGCCTCGACCGCGGCTACGGGCACTGGTTCGGCGACGCGGAAAACCCGATGCGCGGCATGATGTTCAGCCCGCTGCCGGGCACGCCGTGGTTCCAGTTCGGCTCGCCGCTGGGCGACGGCGACCTCGACGCCGAGACGGCGTTGCCGGCGGTCCAGGCCCGCCTCGACGCGCTGAGCGGCGGCGGGATCACGCTGTCGGACCTGGCGTGGTCGACGGTGTGGCGGCCGAACGTCCGGCTGGCCGCGCGGTTCCGCGACGGCCGGGTGTTCCTGGCCGGCGACTCGGCGCACGTCCACCCGCCGACCGGCGGGCAGGGCCTGAACACCGGCGTCCAGGACGCGTACAACCTGGGCTGGAAGCTCGCGGACGGCTCACCCGAGCTGCTCGACAGCTACGAGGCCGAGCGCCGGACGGTGGCGGCGCGGGTGCTGGGCGTCTCGACCGGGCTGATGCAGAAGTACGTCGACGGCGACGAGGACGCCCACCGGCGCGGCGAGGAGACGCAGCAGCTGGACATCAGCTACCGCGGTGGCCCGCTGTCCCCGGCCGGGACGGGCGCGGTGCGGCCGGGTGACCGGGCGCCGGACTCGCCGCTGGTCGCCGCGGACGGCACGAAGGTCCGGCTGTTCGAGCTGTTCCGCGGCCCGCACGCGACCCGGCTGGTGTTCGGTGACGGGCCTTCGGAGGGCGTCCGGATCCTGCCGGCGGGGAGCGTCGCGGTCCCGGGTGCGCTGGTCGACGAGGGCGGTCACGCGTACGCGGCCTACGACGTCAAGCCGGGTGCCGAGGTGCTGGTCCGGCCGGACGGGTACGTCTGGTCGATCACGGCCTGAAGGCCGGGTCAGGCGTGCAGGGCCTTGGCGGCGGCGTCGACCTTGGCCCAGGCGGCGCGCCAGGTTGCGCGGGCCTCGGCGCGGCGGGCCAGCTCACGCTCGGCGATCCGGCCGGCGACGAACCCCAGCTCGCCGTCGGCGGTCGCCAGGACCGTGCGCATCCGCTCGGCCGCGATCACCGCGTCCTGGTGGTCGCCCAGCACCGTCTGGAAGTCCTTCGTCGCCTTGATCAGCGCCTTGATCCGCTTCGCGCGCTTCTTCTTCGCCGAGGTCTGGGCCAGCTCCGCCGCGTAGCGCAGCTTCTTGCCGTGGATGCGCAGCGCGTGCAGGTCGTCGTCCGGCGGGTCCGCCGGCAGCGCGCGGACCGCCTTGGCCAGCTTGCGGTGCGGCTTCGCCAGCCCGGTCACCAGGTCGTGCGGCTCGGCGGGCGGCTCGCCGGACGCCCTGGTCAGCAGGCTGACCTCCTGCAGCAACGTCGAGTAGCGGGCGCTCGACAGCGCCCGCGTCAGCCGCCGCTTCGCCGCCGCGCGCTCGGTGACGAAGCGGGACACCAGCCGGCGCCCGGCCGGCTGGTCGCGGACCTCGAAGTCGGCGATGACCTCGCGCAGGTGCCCGATCAGGACGTCGTGGTCGCGCACCTCGCCGAGCGACTGCCCGAGCCAGCCCAGCTCCGCGCGCACCGGCTCGGCGCCGTCCCCGACCAGCCGGCCCGACAGCTTCAGCACACTGCGCATCCGCCGCAGGGCGACGCGCATCTGGTGCAGGTCTTCGGGGTCGGCGCCGGAGCGCGTCCCGGGTTCGTACGCGAGCAGGGCGCGGATCTCCCGGTCGAGCTTGGCGCGCACGTGGTGGACCGCCGGATCCGCCGGGCCCACCTCGACCGGGAGCTCCGGCAGGCCCAGTTCCGCCGGGCTACGAGGCAACGATTCGGTGGTCACCCCATGAATGGTAGGTGAATTCCGAAGCTCAATCGTTGGCGTGCAGCATCGAGTTCAGCTCGACGCCGGCGCCGGTCCGCGGCACGACCTCGACCGCGCCGGTCGCGGAGTTGCGGCGGAAGACCGCGCCCGAGATGCCGTTGAGCTCGCGGGCCTTGACGACCTTGCCCTCGACGACGACCTTCGTCCCGGCCGTGACGTACAGGCCGGCCTCGACGACCGTGTCGTCGCCCAGCGAGATCCCGACCCCGCCGTTCGCGCCGATCAGGCAGCGCTCGCCCAGCGAGATCGTCTCCTTGCCGCCGCCGGAAAGCGTGCCCATGATCGACGCGCCGCCGCCGACGTCCGAGCCGTCGCCGACGACCACGCCGGCCGAGATCCGGCCCTCGACCATCGACGCGCCGAGCGTGCCGGCGTTGAAGTTCACGAAGCCCTCGTGCATCACGGTCGTGCCGGACGCCAGGTGCGCGCCGAGCCGGACGCGGTCCGCGTCCCCGATCCGGACCCCGGACGGCAGGACGTAGTCGACCATCCGCGGGAACTTGTCGACGCTGTAGACGGTCACCGCGCCCCGCGAGCGCAGCCGCAGCCGGGTCGTCTCGAATCCCTCGACCGGGCACGGGCCGTGGTTGGTCCACACGACGTTGGCCAGCAGGCCGAACATGCCGTCGAGGTTCTGGCCGTGCGGGCGGACCAGCCGGTGGGAGAGCAGGTGCAGCCGCAGGTACATGTCGTGGGTGTCCGCGGGCGAGTCGGCCAGCTTGCCGATCGTGGTGCGGACGGCGACGACCTCGACCCCGCGGTCGGTGTCCGGGCCGAGCAGCGCCGCGGCGGCTTCGCCGAGCAGCTCGGTGGCTTCTTCGGTGCTCAGGCGCTCGGTGCCGGGGGTACCACCCTCGATCAGCTTCGGGTGCGGGTACCAGGTGTCGAGGACCGTCCCGTCGGTCGCGACGGTGGCCAGCCCGACGCCGCTGGCGCCGGTCGTTTCGGGGTTCGGGCTCTGCTCGCTCACGCCCGACACGGTAGTCGAGTGACGCGGATCAACCACTCGTGGGCCGCGCCGCCACCTGCTTCTTCAGGTCGGTCAGCGCGCCGGCGATGTCGACGAGCGCCTGGGTGCAGGGGCCGCCCGGATCGGGCACCGTCGTGCAGCTCGCGCTCCGGAAGGCTTTCACGGCGGTGTCGAGCTTGTCCGCCTCGGCGACCAGCTGCGGGTCGCGGTCGTCCGCGCGCTTGCGGGCCGAGCCGGGAACGTTGCCGACCTCCGTGACGTACTTCTCACAGCCCTTCGGCAGCTGGGTGCGCGGGCTCGCGTAGCACTGGTCGACGGTCAGCGCGTCCAGCTTCGTCGGGAGCGCGTCCGGGCCCGGCTCGCCGCCCTGCTTGGGCGTCGGGCCCGCTTCGCCGCCGCAGCCGGACAGGACCAGGACCAGCACCGCGCCGCCCACGGCGACTCCGAACGTACGCACACCCTCACGGTAGCGTGCCGGGCATGAGCCTCGACCTGCACGCCGACCCCGTCGACCTGACCGCCGCGCTCGTGGACACCTTCAGCGTGTCCGGTTCGGAGGCCGAGATCGCGACGGCGGTGCAGAAAGCGCTCGAGGAGCAAGCACCCCACCTCGAAGTGGTCCGCAACGGCGACGCCGTCCTGGCGCGCACGAACCTCGGCCGCGCGTCGCGGGTCGTGCTCGCCGGGCACCTGGACACCGTGCCGGAGAACGGCAACTTGCCTTCGCGGCGCGAAGGCACCGGCGACGACGAAGTCCTGCACGGCCTCGGCACGGTCGACATGAAGGGCGGCGACGCGGTCTTCCTGCACCTCGCGGCGACGCTGCGTTCGCCCAAGCACGACATCACGTTCGTCTTCTACGACAACGAAGAGGTCGAAGCGGTCAAGAACGGCCTCGGCCGGATCGAGCGCGAGCTGCCGGACTGGCTGGCGGGCGACCTGGCGATCGTCGGCGAGCCGTCGAACGGCGTGATCGAGGCCGGCTGCCAGGGCACCATGCGCGTCGAGCTGCGGCTCTCGGGGAAGCGGGCGCACACCGCGCGGGCGTGGATGGGGGAGAACGCGATCCACGCGCTGGCCGAGCCCCTGCGGCGGCTGGCGGAGTACGCGCCGCGGATCGTCGACATCGACGGGCTGACCTACCGCGAGGGCCTCCAGGCGACGAAGATCGGCGGCGGCGTGGCGGGCAACGTGGTCCCGGATTCGGCGGTGCTGACGGTCAACTTCCGCTTCGCGCCCGACCGCACGCCGGAAGCGGCGGAACGCCACGTGCGCGAGGTGTTCGACGGGTCCGAACTGTCCGTTGTGGACATGTCACCGGGCGCGCTCCCGGGCCTGTCGGCCCCGGCGGCGGCCGAGCTGGTGACGGCGGCGGGCGGCCGCGCGGCGGCCAAGCTGGGCTGGACGGACGTGGCCCGCTTCGCGGCACTGGGCATGCCGGCGGTGAACTTCGGCCCGGGCAACCCGACACTGGCGCACACGAAGCAGGAGAACGTCCGGACGGTGGAGATCCGCCAGGTGACCGAGGTCCTGCGCACGTTCCTGTCCTGAGTGGTCCTCGTCACATTCGCGGCGGCTGAGCTGCGGTGACGCTCCGGCACCGGACGTCACCGCAACTTTTCCGGGTTCCCGGCCGTATTCCCCGGTGAAAGCCGCGCACCCGGGAGGACCCATGCCCAAAACCGCGAGACGGGCCGCGGCTGCCGCCGTGCTCGCCGGGGCGGTGGCCGTGGCCCTCACCGCCTGTGAGCAGCAGCCCGTCGCCGCGCCCGCGGCCGGGCCGGTCGTCATGGCCATCGGGGAGGCCACCTCCGTTCCGCCGCCGCCCGCCGAAGCCGCGCCCGTCACCCAGGCCGCGCCCGTCGAGGTCGCCATCACCTTCCCGCGCACCGGCTCGGGTCAGTGGATGTTCACCCCCGGCAGCGACGAGGTCGCGGGTACCCAAGGCAAGCTCATGCGGTACCGGATCGCCCTCGAGACCGACATCGACGGCGTCGGCCCCGCCGCCTTCGCGAAGCAGATCCGCGGCATCCTCGGCGACCCGCGCGGCTGGACCGGCGGCGGCGAGTGGCGGCTGCAGCAGGTCGGCCCGGACGACGACGCCGACTTCACCATCTACCTGGCCACCCCCGCCAGCCGCGACAAGCTGTGCGGCGGCACCGCGGACGGCTACACGTCGTGCCGCAACGGCAGCAACGTCGTGCTGAACGTCGCCCGCTGGGCCAACGCCGTGCCGGGCTACGGCGCGCCGCTCGACGTCTACCGCCAGTACATGGTCACCCACGAGACCGGGCACCGGCTCGGCCACGGCCACGAGCTGTGCCCGGGCGCGGGCCGGCCGGCGCCGGTGATGGAGCAGCAGACGCTCGGGCTGCACGGCTGCGTCCCGAACCCGTGGCCGTTCCCGAACGGCAAGTCCTACGCCGGCCCCTCGGGCGAGTACGACGACCCGATCCCGGCCGGCGACTCCTAGCGGCCCTGCAACGACTTCACGTTGTCGCCGAACGTCCAGCCCTTCGAGCCGTCCCAGTTGACCGACCAGTCCATCAGGCCCTTCAGCCCGGGAACCGACCGCCACGCCTGGGAAACCAGGCTCGGTGACATGTACCCGCCGCCGGCGCCGGGCTGGGCCGGCAGGCCCGGGACCTGCTTGTCGTACGGCACCCGGATCGTCGTCCCCTGCACGACCAGGCCGGTGTTCAGGCACTGCGTCTGCACGGTGAAGCCCTGCACCGTCCCGGCCTGGTAGGAATCGCCGGAGCAGCCGTACATCGATCCGTTGTAGTACTGCATGTTCAGCCACCACAGCCGGCCGTTGTCGGCGTACTTCTTGATGATCGGCAGGTACGCGCCCCAGATCGAGCCGTACGTGATGCTGCCGCCGGTCACGTAAGCGGTCTCCGGCGCCATCGTCAGCCCGAAGCCCGACGGCATCTGCGCCAGCACGCCGTCGATGATGCGGATCAGGTTGGCCTGCGACGCCGAGAGCGTCTTGATGTTCCCGCTGTTCGTCAGCCCGGTCTCGATGTCGATGTCGATCCCGTCGAAGTTGTACTGCTTCAGGATCGGCACGACCGTGGCGACGAACCGGTCCGCGACCGCCGACGACGACAGGTCGATCCCGGCGGCCGCCCCGCCGATGGACAGCAGGATCGTCGCGCCCGCGGCCTTCGCGGCGCACATCTCGGCAGGGGTGGACACCTTGACCCCGGCGTCCATCCCGTCCTCCCACAGCACCGTCCCGTCGGAGCGGATCACCGGGAAGGCCGCGTTGATCACGTTGTAGCCGTGCTGGGCCATGCGGCTGTCGGTGATCGGGATCCAGCCAAGGCCGGGGTGGACGCCGTTCGCGGCGCCGTCCCAGTTCTCCCAGTACCCCTGGAGGACTTTGCCCGCGGGGCGTGGCTTCACCGCGCACGTGTCGGCCTGCACCGCCCCCTGCGCGGGGGCCGACACGAGCAGCGGGACGGCCAAGGCCGCCGCCAGAAGGGTTCCGAACAGGCGGTTTCTGCGACCGGACATACCGATTCCCATCGTCGTTGAGGGCGAACGCGGCGTGTCCGATCACGATATGGGTCACCGGGAAGCGGTGACTACCTACGAACGGGTGGTCTAGACAAATTTGGGAGGGCGGCACTTTCACGTGAAAGTGCCGCCCCCGGCGGGGTCAGACGGTCAGCGTCCAGGAAGACAGGTAGCCGGTGTCGGCCGGGCCGACGTCCCGGATCCGCAGCTGCCAGGCCCCGTTCGCGGCCTCCGAAGAGGCGTTGACGGTGTAGGTGGTGTCGAGGTTCGGCGTCGAGTCGCTGCTCGAGTTCTTCAGCCGGTACGCCGTGCCGTCCGGGGCGACGAGGTCGATGACCAGGTCACCGCGGTAGGTGTGGGTGATGTGCACCTCGACCTTGGTGGTGCCGGACGCGTTGCGCGCGCAGCCGGCCACGTTCGCGGTGCTGTTCACCGCGCTCGCCGGGTAGTCCGGGATGTCCAGGCGCGTCGAGTTGGTCACCGGCGCGCACGACGACGTCCCGACGCCGAGCGAGAACGACGCCGTGTGGTCGACGCTGGCGCCGTCCGCCGTCACGGTGACCGGGAACGTGCCGGTCGGCGTCGAAGCCGACGTCGAGATGGTCAGCGTCGAAGAGCCGCCGGAGGAGATCGTGGCCGGGCTGAACGACGCCGTCGCGCCCGCGGGCAGGCCCGACGCCGACAGCGAGATCGACTGCGCGGACCCGGACGTGGTCGTGGTGTTCACCGCGACCTGCAGCGACTGTCCCGGTTGGACGGTGCCGGCGGTGGGGTTGAGCGCGACGGAGTAGTCGTTGCCCTGCGTCGTGGCGACGGCGAGCTTCCACAGCGCGTACCCGATGGCGTCGGAGTTCTTCTCCAGCGGCGTGTCCGGGATGTTCGCCGTCGTGTCGCAGGCGCGGTGGTAGCAGTTGTCGAACGGCGAACCCGCGGTGCCGCCCCACTTCTGCGCCTGCGCCGAGCTCTTGATGTCGCCGGCGCCGGTGGCCAGGCCGCCGACCGGGATGCCCGCGCTCTTGAAGGACGCGTGGTCGGAGCGGCCGTCGCCTTCGCTGTCGCCCTCGGTCTGGATGCCGATGGAGGAGAAGTACTCGTCGAAGATCGCCTTGACCGACGCCACGTCGTCGTAGACGAAGTAGCCCCAGTTCTTCGAGCCGATCATGTCGAAGTTGAGGTAGGTCTTGATCTTCGTGCGCTCGGTGCTCGGCAGGTTGTTGACGTAGTACTTGGAACCGACCAGACCGGACTCCTCGTCGGCCCACCAGGCGAAGCGGACGCGCTTGGCCATCGCCGGGTTGGTGCGGGCCAGCGTCAGCGCGACCTCGAGGATCGACGCGCTGCCGGAGCCGTTGTCGTTGATGCCGGGGCCCGCGCTGACGGAGTCGAGGTGGGCGCCGAGCATGATGACCTGGCTCGCGTCACCCTGCGGCCACTCGGCGATCAGGTTCTGCGACTGCCCGATGCAGCTGGTGCAGGTCTGCCTCGACGTCGTGTAGCCGGCGTTCTTGAGTAGGTTTTCCACATAGGACACCGACGCCGCGTAGCCACCGCCGCGCGGCGAGCGCGTGCCGCCGTTGTTGTTCGCGATGGCCTGCAGCTGGTTGAGGTGGGTCTTGATGTTGGCCAGCGAGATGTCCGGCGCGGCGAGCGCGGTGGCCGGAGCGGCGGTGGCCGCCGGCGCGGTCACCACACCCAGGACGGCCGCCAGGGCGGTGACCCCGGCGCCGATCTTGCTTGTCCACTTCATGGCGGTGAATTCCTTCGGTGGGGGTTGGAGAGGACGCCCGTGAAGGCCGCACCTGGCTGGTGCGGCCTTCACGGAGTGGGGGAGTGCTACACGGTCAACGTCCAGGAGGACAGGTAACCGGTGTCGGCGGGGCCGACGTCTCGGATGCGGAGCTGCCACGCGCCGTTCGCGGCTTCCGAAGAGGCGTTGACGGTGTAGGTGGTGTCGATGTTCGGGGTGGAGTCGCTGCTGGAGTTCTTCAGCCGGTAGGCGGTGCCGTCCGGCGCGACCAGGTCGAGGACCAGGTCACCGCGGTAGGTGTGCGTGATGTGCACCTCGACCTTCGTGGTGCCGGACGCGTTGCGCGCGCAGCCGCTGACGGTGCTGGTGCTGCTGACCGCGCTCGCCGGGTAGTCCGGGATGTCGAGGCGCGTCGAGTTGGTCACCGGCGCGCACGACCCGGTCGTGCCCACGGACAGCGTGTAGGTCGCGGTGTGGTCGGTGCTGGCACCGTCGGCGGTGATGGTGACGGGGAAGCTGCCGGTCGGGGTCGACGACGTCGTCGCGATGGTCAGCGTCGAGGAACCCCCGGATTGGATCGTCGCCGGGGTGAACGTCGCGGTCGCGCCGGCCGGGAGACCGGACGCCGACAGCGTGATCGACTGCGCCGCGCCGGAGGTGATCGCGGTGCTGATCGTGGTGGTCGCCGAGGCGCCCGGCTGCACCGAACCCGAGGCCGGGTTCAGCGCGACGGAGAAGTCCGGTCCGCCGCCGCTGCACGAGGTGGGCTCACCGCTGACGGTGGTGACGGAGACGGCGTCCCACGCGGCCTTGGTGGCGTTGTACTCGGTGCAGCTGCCCGGGAAGAGCGCGATCGCGGCTTCGAGGGTCGCCTTGCGGGCGGCCTTGTGGTTCCACGACGAGGTCTTCTTCAGCAGGCCGTTGTAGAAGATCTTGCCGGCCTTTTGGATGCCGACGCCGGTGACCGAGGAGTTGTTGCAGGTCGGGCTGGCCGGCTTGCCGCCACCCGGGTTCGAGCCCTCGGCCAGCAGGTAGAACCAGTGGTTCTGCGGGCCGGCCGCCGCGTGCACCTCGGTGCTCGGGATCGACGACGAGTAGCAGTTCGGGTCGCCGACCTTCGACGGCTGGTACATGTAGCGGATCGGGCCCTGGCCGACCAGGTTGACGCCCTCGCCGACCTCGTAGTCCGGGGTGTCCTTGGCGTTGTTCGCGTACGCCTCGGTCAGCGCGCCGAAGATGTCACCGGTCGACTCGTTCAGGCCGCCGTTCTCGTTGCCGGAGCCGGCACCGCCCGGGGTGAACTGGAAGATGCCGTGGCCGAACTCGTGGCCGACGACGTCCATCGACGTGGCCTGGCGCTGGTTGTCCTGCGAGTGGCCGAAGTGCGTCGACGAACCGTTCCAGTACGCGTTGACGTCGTTCAGGCCGACGGACGCCGGGTAGCCGGTGCCGCTGCCGTTGATGCCGTTGCGGCCGAGCCAGTCGGCGAGCATCTTCCACTCGGTCTGGACGCTGTAGAGGACGTCGACGCAGCCGGTCTCGAGGTCGGTGCCGGAGCCGTTGCCCCAGTTGTTGTCGGGTCCACTGTAGACGGAACCGCCCTCGCGGCCGCAGCTGATGCCGGTGCGGCCCGGGTCGCGCAGCGTGTACGTGCTGCCGGACTGCGTGGTGTCGATGGAGACGTTGCCGACGTAGTAGCTGTTGCCGGTGCCGGCCACGTCCACCGTCGCGGGCCGGGCCTGCGTCGGCGCGCCCGAGGCGAACGTCTTGACGTCGTCGCGCTTGTCGAGCACCGCGCCGGTCGCCGCGTCGACGAACACGTGCAGGTTGCTCGGCGCGGTCGCGGTGCGCCCGGCGACGACGACCTCGTACGCGAGCTTCGGGCTCGCCCCGGCCAGCACGACCTTCTCCGGCGTGCTCACACTGTCCACAGTGGGCAGTTGGGCGCGCGCGGTGGCCGCGGCCTTCGCGGCGTCCAGCGTCACCCGCGTGCCGACGGTGATCGGCGCGGTCTCGGCGGCGCTGGTGCCGCGCACCCGCCCGGCCCCGTCGGCGACGACGACCGCGTCCCCGCCCACGACCCGCAGGCCCTGGTAGGTGCGCTGGTAGGCGCCGTAGAACAGCCCGCCGCCGCCGGCGGTGAGGCCGACGCGCCGGAAGGCTTCGCCGGGACCGCGCTTGAGCGCGTCGAGCCCGCTGGCGGCCGCCTGGTCGGCGGCGCGCGCGGCGGCGACGTCCGGGGCGGCGGGCTGGGCCTGGGGTGACGCGCTCGCCGGGGCCACCGGCAGCGCGAGCGTCATGGCGAGCCCGGCGGCGGCCGCCAAGCCCGTTCTGAACCCACGATGGGTCATCGAGGTCAACCTTTCCACGAAGGATGGTTGTGGTGAAGGAAAAGGGGACGTGTCCCGGGGACTAACAGGAGGTATGCGTCCGGACGCATCCGAGTAAAGGATCAGCGGTTCCGGGCGTCAATGCGCCGAACGGACCAACGCCGCGTTCCGGATTCGCCGGTCAATTCGTACAAAGCCCGCCCGTGCTGGGGATTCGCCGCGCATTCCGCACCGGAACGACTTTCGTAGGGACTGTCCCGGACACCATCCGAACGCCGGACGATCTCGATCATCGGGAATCCTCAGCACTGCTCAGGAAAACGATTCAGTCGGCTTCGGCGCCCAGCGCGATCAGCCCGTTCCGCAACACGTTCGCGGCCTCTTCCTGCTTTCCGGTCTCGCCGAGCAGCTCGCTCAACGGCCGCAGCGCGCGCACCAGCACCCCGCGCACCCCGAGCCCGGTGGCGAGCTCGACCGCCGCCCGCAGGTACTCCGCCGCGCCGCGGGCGTCGCCACGCGCCCGGGCCAGCGAACCCAGCTGCAGCCGCAGTTCCGCCGCCAGCGCCGTACCCGCGACGACGGCGGGGCGGACCTGGTCGAGCAGCGCGGCCGCCGTCTGCAGCCGGCCCGCGGCCAGGTACTCCGCCGCCAGTTCGACGGTGATCGCCGGGACGTCGTCCGGCCACGCCGTCTCCCGGGCCGCGGCGAGGTCGGCCAGCGCGCCCTCGACGTCGCCCGCGCGGCCGCGGACCCGGGCCCTGGCGAGCAAGCAGTGCGCCATCGCCGGGTGCAGGGCCCGTTCCTGCATCAGGTCGTAGGCCGCGGTGATCGACGCGGTCGCGTCGGCGAACCGGTCGGCCGCCAGGTGGCTGCGGCACACCTCGAGGTGGCTGCGGGTCAGCTCGGCCAGCACCGCCGGGCCGCCCCTGGCGAGCCGCAGCGCCGACTCGGCGTACTCCGCGGCCCGTTCCAGGTCGCCCTGGCGCAGGTGCCGCTCGGCCAGGCACGCCCGCAGCGTCAGCAGCATCGACGGCTGCGGGTACCCGTCACGCAGCAGTTCGGCGTGGCAGGTTTCCAGCAGGTGCAGGGAATACTGCGCCTCGCCCCAGCCGGACAGCACCGCCGCGCGCAGCGGCACGACCATCGCCCGCACCGGCGGCGGCTCGCCCGACAACGTCGTTTCGGCCTCCGCGACGTACTTCGTGCGGACGTCGCCGGTCGAGTACCCGGCCAGCCACAGCAGCGCGATGCCCGCCTGCCGCGGCCGGTCGAGGCGCTCGGCCTGGCGGCGGATCCGCTGCATCCGCGGGATCGCGCGGCGGGCGTCGCCGGCCAGGAACCGTTCCGCCGTCTCGATCAGCTCGAGGTCGAGCTCGATCAGCTCGCGCGGTGAGCTGCCGCCGAGCAGCTCGTCCGGCTCGATGCCCAGCTGCTGGGCGAAGAACCGCAGCGCGTCACCCGACGGCGTCCGCGCACCGGTCTCGACCGACGACACGTACGCCGCCGAGTACTGCGGTCCGGCCAGTTCGCGCTGCGTGAGCCCGCGCTCGGTGCGCAGCTCACGCAGGCGTTCGCCGACGCTCTCGCTCACTCGGGTCGCCCTTCCACCGGTTCAGGGTAGGCCGCGCGGCGGCGGGGGAGTCGCCCGCCGCCGCGCGGTGCGGGATCAGCAGGCGCCGCTGTCGCTCCACACGGCCCACGAACCGGGCGCGCCGGGCTCGGCGCCGGTCGAGTACCACGTGGACGTCCACTTGTGACCGTTGTGGCCGACGACGTCGTTGGGCACGTACGCCTTCGCGGAATCCCACTCGGCGAGGCCGTCGCAGCCGGTCGGCGGGGTGCCGGTGCCGACGGTCAGCGAGAACTGCGCGGTGTGGTCGGCGTCGGTGCCGTCGCCGGTGACCGTCACCTGGCTGGTGCCCTGCGGCGTGGTCGCCGAGGTGGTGATGGTCAGCGTCGCGGAGCCGCCGGACTGGACGCTCGCCGGGCTGAAGGTCGCCTTCGCGCCTTCGGGCAGGCCGGTCGCCAGCAGCGACACGGTCTGGGCGTTGCCCGAGGTGATCTGCGTGCGCACCGTGGTGGTCGCCGTCTGTCCGGGTTGGACGGACGCCGACGTCGGCGACAGCGTCAGCGAGTAGTCGTTGCCGGCCGGCGGCTGGCCGCTGCAGGTCGGCTCACCGCTGACCGCCGGGACGCTCACCGCGTCCCACGCCGCCTTGGTGGCGGCGAACTCGGTGCAGCTGCCCGGGAAGAGCGCGACCGCGGCTTCCAGGGTGGCCTTGCGGGCCGCGCGGTGGTTCCAGGAGGACGTCTTCTTCAGCAGGCCGTTGTAGAAGATCTTCCCGGCCTTCTGGATGCCGATGCCGGTGACGGTCGAGCCGTTGCACGTCGGGCTGGCCGGCGAGGCGTTGCTGCCCTGGGAGAGCAGGTAGAACCAGTGGTTCTGCGGGCCCGCGGCGGCGTGCACCTCAGTGCTCGGGATCGACGACGAGTAGCAGTTCGGGTCGCCGACCTGGCTTGGGTTGTACATGTAGCGGATCGGGCCGTTGCCGACGAGGTTGACGCCCTCGCCCACGGTGAAGTCCGGCCGGTCGACCGGGTTGTCGGCGTAGGCCTCGGTCAGCGCGCCGAAGATGTCGCCGGTGGACTCGTTGAGCCCGCCGTTCTCGTTGCCGGAGCCGGCGCCGCCGGGCGTGGTCTGGAAGATGGCGTGGCCGTACTCGTGGCCGACGACGTCCATCGGGGTCGCCTGGCGGCGGTTGTCCTGCGAGTGCCCGAAGTGGGTCGACGAGCCGTCCCAGTAGGCGTTGACGTCGTTGAGGCCGACGCTCGCGCGGAAACCGCCGCCGGCCCCGTCGATGCCGTTGCGGCCCAGCCAGTCGCCGAGCATCTTCCACTCCGTCTGGACGCTGTAGAGCGTGTCGACGCAGCCGGTTTCCAGGTCGGTGCCGGAGCCGTTGCCCCAGGTGTTGCTGCTCTTCGTGAAGATCGATCCGCCTTCGCGGCCGCAGGCGATGCCGCGGCGGCCCGGGTCGGTCATCGAGTACGAGCTGCCCGAGCCGGACGTGTCGATCGACACGGTGCCGCCGTAGTAGGAGTTGCCGGTGCCGGCTTCGCGGACGTCGTCGCGGGTGTCGAGGACCTGGCCGGTCGCGCTGTCGACGAAGACGTGCAGCCTGGTGGGGTGGGCCTGGTTGTGTCCGGAGACCACGACTTCGTAGGCGAGCTTGGGAGCGTCCCCGGCGAGCACGACGAGCTGCGGCGCGGTCGTGCTGTCGACTGTGGACACCTTCGTGCGCGCGATCTTCGTCGCTTCGCCGGAGCCCAGCGTGGCCTGGGTTTTCACGGTGATGGGCGCGGTGTGCGCGGCTTCGGTGCCGCGGACCCGGCCGGCCCCGTCGGCGACGACGACCGCGTCCCCGCCGACGACCGGCAGGCCGTGGTAGGTGCGCTGGTAGGAGGCGTAGTAGAGGCCGCCACCGCCGGGGGTGACGCCGGTGCGGACGAAGGCTTCACCGGCACCCTTGGCGAGCCGGTCGACGCCGCCCAGCGCGGCCTGGTCGGCGGCCCGGGCGGCGAGCGCCTCGGGCGGGGCGGTGGGTGCGGGGGAGGCGGCGGCCGGGATCGCCGGCACCGCTGCGAAGGTCAGGGCCAGGCCGGCGATCGCCGCCAGCCCTCGTGGGGATCTCATGGGGCACCTTTCCGGGGGGACGCGGGGAGTGTGACCGGCGGAATAACTGCTGTTATTGCGCCGGACGCGTCCGAGTAAAGGTTCCGGTCGTGCGCCGGTCAATGGGCCGAACGGCCCAGCGGGGCGCGGCGAAGATCACGGCGTTGCGGGCGAAACCGCAGGAAACGGCCGGGTTGGCGACTGGTCTGAACCAATTCACCAACTTTGGTAGGGAGTTTCGCCATGGTCCGGACCACTGAGCCCAGTGGTCCGGGGATCGGAGTGAAAGCCCGGCGCGGGCGCGATGGTTCGCGCGGCGGCGGGACGGAGAATTGCGGCACCGCCCGGACGGGCGCTCGCCGCCCCGGTCGAGCGGCAAGCCGGGCCGCGACCGCGTTGCCGCTGCTCCTCGGTGCCCGCCGTGGAGCCCGGACCCCCGCTATCCCTCGGTACCCGCCGCCGAGTCGAGGCCGCGCCGGTAGGCCTCGATGGCCTCCGCGACCTGACCACGTTGTCGGAGCACGTCACCCAACCTCAGCGCCGTCGAAACCGCCGCCCCGTGCAGCGACGCCTTCGTCTGGATCTCCGCCGCCTCGCGCAACAGCCGGGTCGCCGTCTCCAGATCGCCCTGCGCCTGCGCGATCTGCCCGCGCAGTCCCGTCGCTTCCCCCAGCGCCTCCACGTCGCGCGCCAGCAGCGGCCACACGTCCGACACCAGCGAAGCCGCCTCGGCGGGCGCCCCCTGGCGCAGCCGGACCTCGGCCAGCTCGACCGTCGCGCCCGCGACACCCTCCTCCGAGCCGATCTCCGCCAGCTGGTCGCGCGCCGCTGTCAGCTCCGCGCGCGCCTCCTCCAGGCGCCCGAGCCGGCGCAGCAGGTACCCCCGCGCCCAGCGGCAGCGAGCCGCGTCGCGGTCGAACCCCACCGAGGCGAACAGCCGGCACGCCTCGATCAAATCCTGCTCCGCCCGCTCCGGCTGCCCGGTCGCCTGCCACACCTGCGACGCCTGCCGGTGGAACCGCGCGACGAAGTCCGGCCGCGAAGCCGCGCGCGTCAGCCGGACGCCGTCGAGTGCCGCGCGCTCGGCCCGGTGCAGCCCGCCCATCTCCATCAGCGGGTGGATCAACGCGCTGAGCAGGCACAACTCGGCGTCGGGATCGAGATCCGGCGACGCCAGCGCCTCCTCGACGCGTGCGATCGCCGTGCCCGCGTCGCCGCTCAGGTACCGGCAGCCCGACCAGCGGTGCACGATCATCGCCCGCAGCCACGGCGGCGCCGCCGCTTCCAGCTCCGCGGCGTGCTCCAGCTCCTTCTGTGCGCCCGAGACGTCGAACAGCTGCCACTTCACCTCGGCCCGGCAGAACCGCGCGTAGCACTCGACGTCGTCGAGGCGGTAGCCCGCGGCCTGCTGCGCCACCGTCGCGAACCGCTCTTCCGCGAGGGCGACCCGGCCCTGTTCGAGGTCGCGGTACCCCTCGTCGAGTGCCGCGCGCAGCTCCTCGGCGATGCCGCGAGGGCGGCCGAACCGCAGCTCGTCGACGGTCAGCCCCAGCCGGCGCGCCAGGTAGGCCAGCATCTCCTCCGACGGCGGACGGCTGCCCGTCTCGACCTTCGCGAGGAAACCCCGGTCGTAGCCCGGCTCGGCCAGCTCGCGCTGGGTCCACCCCCGGTCGGTGCGCAGCCGCCGGATCCGCGCGCCGAGCGGTTCGGTCATCTCCCCACGGTAGGTCATCGCGGGTGAAGTCGCGGAAACGGACATATTGACGCCCGGGCCGCGAGCGGGCTAGCGTTAAATAGGAAACTTTCCTAACAAAGCGGAGGCCGATCATGCGCCTGCTTCCCCTCGCGACGGCGGCCGCGCTCGCCGTGCCCTTGGCCGCCGCCCCGGCCGAAGCCGCGACCCCGGCCGAGGTACGCGTCGACCAGGTCGGTTACGCGCTGGGCGAGGCGAAGCACGCTTACCTGCTCGGCGGCGGCCCGGGGAAGTTCACCGTCGTCGACGAACGCGGCCACACCGTCCGGGAGGGCCGCACCGGCGCGAGCCTCGGTACCTGGAACACGCGCTACCCGGCCGTGTTCGACCTCGACCTGTCCACTCTGGACCGGCCGGGCACCTACCGGGTGCAAGCCGCGGGGGCGACCTCGCCGCCGTTCCGGATCGACACCGCGAGCCGCCTGTTCCGCCCGCTCGTGCGCGCCACGACCGAGTTCTTCCAGGCCCAGCGCGACGGCCACGACGTCGTCCCCGGCCGTCTCGACCGAAAGCCGTCCCACCTCGCGGACACGAAGGCCACCGTCTACGCCGAGCCGAAGTTCGCCGGCGAGGGCGGCGACGAAATCGTCGAACCGCTCAGGCCGCGGGGCGGGCCGGTCGACGTCGAAGGCGGCTGGGTCGACGCGGGCGACTTCGTCAAGTTCACCTCCAACACCGCGTATTCGCTCACCGAACTGGGATTCGTGCTGCGCGAAGACCCGGATCCGGTGCTGGCGAAGGAAGTCCGGTTCGGGCTCGACTGGCTCGACAAGATGTGGGACGGCACGACGAAGACCCTCTACGCCCAGGTCGGCATCGGCACCGGCAGCGAGGAGTTCGGCTTCCTCGGCGACCACGACGTCTGGCGCAACCCCCAGGACGACGACGCCCTCGACGTCAAGCCCGGCGACCCCGCGTACTTCGTCAAGTACCGCCCGGTGTTCCCGGCCGCCCCGGCGGGTGCGCCGCTGTCGCCGAACCTCGCCGGCCGCGTCGCCGCCGCGTTCGCGCTCGGTGCGCAGGTGCAGGCCCACCGCGACCCCCGGCTGGCCCGGCACTACCTGGCCGAAGCCGCCGCGGTGTTCGCACAGGCCAAGACGACCGGTGTCGGCGAGCTGGTCAGCGCGTTCCCGCACGCCTACTACCCGGAGTCGTCCTGGGAAGACGACCTGGAACTCGGCGCGACGCAGCTCGCACTCGCGGCGCGAGCACTGAAAGACCCCCGCGCGACCGGCTGGGCCCGCGACGCGGCGAAGTGGGCCAAGGCGTACATCGGCGGCGACGACACCAGCACGCTGAACCTCTACGACACGAGCGCGCTCGCCCACGCCGACCTCGCCGGGCTGCTGCGCACCGGCGTCCCCGGCGCCGCGCTCGGCGTCCGGGAGCTGGCCGCGGACCTGCGCCGCCAGCTGGACGCGGGGGTCGAGCAGGCGAAGAAGAGTCCATTCCGGACCGCTGTCGACGTCACCGACTTCGATGCAGCCAGCAAGAGCTTCGGCTTCGCGGCCACCGCTCGGCTCTACCAGCGCGTCACCGGTGACACGCGGTACGCGGCCTTCGGCGCGCGGCAGCGGGACTTCACCCTCGGCGCGAACGCCTGGGGCGTTTCGCTCGTGGTGGGTGTCGGCTCGACGTTCCCGCAGTGCCCGCACCACCAGGCCGCGAACCTCGCCGAACCTTCCAAAGTGCTGTACGGCGCCGTCGTCAACGGCCCCAACGGCGCGGGCAACTTCGCCGATCTGCCGTTCCCCGCGGGCGCGAAGGAATGCACCCGTCCGTATGAATCCTTCGACGGCCAGGGAAGTCGCTACGCCGACGACCTCGGTTCATGGCCCAGCAACGAGCCGGCCATCGACTTCACCGCCACGGCGATGCTGGCATTTTCGCTGGCGGGCAGGCCGTAGCATGGCGTAGTGAGCGAACAGTCTGAATGGCCGGACGGCCAGTACCCCGAACGCCCGGTGGAGCGGCACAAGGGCCCGGTCGTGCTGCGTCGCGACCGCCGCGACCAGGGCAGCACCACCGACCAGCGGCTCCTGGACTCGCGCGGCCCGAGCGACTGGGTGCACACCGACCCGTGGCGCGTGCTGCGCATCCAGGCCGAGTTCGTCGAGGGCTTCGGCGCGCTCGCCGAGGTCCCGCGCGCGGTCACCGTGTTCGGTTCGGCGCGCACCAAGCGCGACAACCCGGAGTACGAGCTCGGCCGCAAGATCGGCGGCGCGCTGGCCAACGCCGGCTTCGCGGTGATGACCGGCGGCGGCCCGGGCGCGATGGAGGCGGTCAACCGCGGCGCGGCCGAGGCCGGCGGCTTCTCCGTCGGGCTCGGCATCGAGCTGCCGTTCGAGCAGGGCCTGAACCCGTGGGTCGACCTCGGCGTCAACTTCCGGTACTTCTTCGCCCGCAAGACGATGTTCATCAAGTATTCGCAGGCCTTCATCTGCCTCCCCGGCGGCTTCGGCACGCTCGACGAGCTGTTCGAGGCGCTGACGCTGGTGCAGACCAAGAAGGTCACGAAGTTCCCGGTGGTGCTGTTCGGCAGCGCCTACTGGGGCGGGCTGTACGAGTGGATCAAGAACTCGGTCATGGCCGAGGGCAAGATCAGCCCGCACGACCTCGACCTGCTGCACGTCACCGACGACATCGACGACGCCGTCCGCGTGGTCCAGGAGTCCTACCAGGCCTGGGAGGACACCCACTGATGAGCCGGATCTGCGTGTTCTGCGGTTCGTCGATGGGGTTCTCCCCGCGCTACGCCGAGCAGGCGGCGGCGCTGGGCAAGCTCCTGGCGCAGCGCGGCATCGGCCTGGTGTACGGCGGCGCGAGCGTCGGCACGATGGGCGTGGTGGCGGACGCGGCCCTGGCGGCGGGCGGCGAGGTGATCGGCGTGATCCCGGAGGCGCTGTCTTCGGTCGAGATCTCGCACGCCGGGCTGTCCGAGCTGCACGTCGTCAAGGACATGCACGAGCGCAAGGCCAAGATGGCCGCGCTGTCCGACGGTTTCCTGGCGCTGCCGGGTGGCGCGGGCACGCTGGAGGAGCTGTTCGAGGTCTGGACGTGGGCCCAGCTCGGGCTGCACGGCAAGCCGATCGGCGTGGTCGACGTCGACGGCTACTACGGGCCGCTGCTCGCGTTCGCCGACCACATGGTGACCGAGGGGTTCGTCAAGGAGGACTACCGGAAGCTGCTGATGGCGGACGCCGACCCGGCGGCCCTGCTGGACGCCTTCGCGACCTACGTCCCGCCGGCCCCGCCTAAGTGGGCGAAGGAGCCGCCGGGGATCTGACGTCGGTGGCGGCCCGGACGAACGCCGCCACCGCGCGGGACCGCGTCCGGTCCGGCCAGGCCAGCAGCACCGACGTCCGGGGCGCGTCGAGCACCGGCACGCACACGATGTCCGCGCGCGCGTGGCGGCGGGCCGACTCCGGGACCACCGCGACCACCTGGCCCAGCGCCACGAGCTGGAGCAGCTGCCCGGCGTCCCGGATCTCGGGCCCGCACACGTCGCTGCCGGGCCACCGGGGGAACGGCTCGCCGTCCAGGTCGGCCATGATCAGCGCCGACCGGCCGGCCAGGCGGTGCCCGCGGGCGAGCATCGCCACCTGGTCCTGCTCCAGCAGCAGCTCGGTGTCGAACCCGGCGCAGTCGTCGTGCGGGCCGTGCAGGAACGCCAGGTCGACGCGGCCGTCGCGCAGCATGCCGGCCTGCTCGCCGACGCCGCCCACCACGACCTCGACCTCGATCGCGTCCGGGTCGGCCCGGTAACCGGGGAGGATCCGCTCGAGCAGACCGGCGTCGCCGTCGGGTTTCATCGCCACGAGCAGCTTCGGCACCTCCTGGCCCGCGCGCTGTGCCCGGCGCACCGCGGCGTCGACCGCGTCGAGCGCTTTGCGGCTCTCCTCGAGGAAAACCGCGCCCGCGGGCGTCAGGCTCACGCCGCGGCTCGTGCGGTTCAGCAGCGGCACACCCATGCGGCGTTCGAGCTGCTGGATGGCGCGCGACAGCGGAGGCTGCGCCATGCCGAGGCGCTGCGCGGCGCGGCCGAAGTGCAGTTCTTCGGCGACGGCCACGAAATACGCGAGCTCCCGCGTCTCCATACCGCCAGAGTATCGGCCGATGCGGCATCGGTGTTGGCTCGCGCGGGCGGCCCGCTGGTGTGCTGGGGCCATGGACGAAATCACTTTGGTCACCGGCGCGAACAAGGGCATCGGCCGCGAGATCGCCGCGCAGCTGACCGCCCTCGGGCACACCGTCGTCATCGGGGCCCGCAGCGCGGAACGGGGCGAGCGGGCGGCCGCGGAGCTGGGCGCGGATTCGGTGGTCCTCGACGTCACCGACCCGGCCTCGGTCGCCGCGGCCGCTGCTTCCCTCGAAGAGCGCTACGGCCGGCTCGACGTGCTGGTCAACAACGCCGCCATCGCGCGCCCGCCGGGCACCGACCTGGCGGACCAGAGCCCGGGCACGGCCGACCTGAACACGCTGCGCACGATCTTCGAGACGAACTTCTTCGGCGTCGTCACGGTCACGAACGCGCTGCTGCCGCTGCTGCGCCGGTCGGCCGCGCCGCGCGTCGTCAACGTCTCCAGCAGCGCCGCGTCACTCACCCGGAACGCCGACCTCGAGACCCAGCTGCCGATCTCGGCGGGCTACACCCCGTCGAAGACCGCGTTGACGTCGTTGACCCTGCAGTACGCGAGGGAACTGCGTCCCGAAGGCATCCTGGTCAACGCGGTCTGCCCGGGGTTCTGCGCCACGGACCTCAACGGCCACGCCGGGTTCCGGACCCCGGCGCAGGGCGCGGTGGCGGCGGTCCGGATGGCGACGATCCCCGCGGACGGCCCGACGGGCACCTTCGTCGACGACGAGGGCCCGGTGCCGTGGTGAGTCAGGCGACGCCCTCACTCGGCCGCTTGTGGTAGGTGTCCACGTACTCCTGCCCCGAGATCTCCAGGATCGCGTACATGACCTCGTCGGTCACCGACCGGCGGATCGCCGGCGCGTAGTCCTGGCCCTCGTACCGCGAGAAGTCCAGCGGCTTGCCGAACGTGATGCCGATCTTGGCCAACCGGGGGATGCGCGCGCCGCCGGGCTGGAGGCCCTCGGTGCCGGTCAGCGCGACCGGTACCACCTTCGCCCCGGTCGCCAGCGCCAGCGCCGCGACGCCCGTGTGGCCGCGGTGCAGCCGGCCGTCCAGCGAGCGCGTGCCCTCGGGGTAGATCGCGAAGACCCCGCCCGCGTCGAGGACCTTGCGGGCGGCCTCCAGGGCGGCCAGCCCGGCCTGGGCGTTGCCGCGCTCGACCGGGACGTAACCGAGGCCGCCCAGGAAGCCGGCCAGTGCCTTGCCCTTGAGGCCCTTGCCGGCGAAGTACTCCGCCTTGCCGAGGAACTTGACCTGCCGCGGGGTCGCGAACGTGATCACGCCGGTGTCGAGCGCGGCGCGGTGGTTGGCGGCCAGCAGCACCGGGCCCTCGGCGGGCACGTTCTCCACGCCCCGCACTTCGGGCCGGTACACCGCCCTGGCCAGCGGGCCCAGCACGAACCGGACAAGCAGCGCGATCAAGTGGTCCTCCTCCTCGGGTGCGGTGCCACCAGCATGGCACGATCGTTACTCGTGAGTTGGTTCGAGCGGCGTACGTGGCAGGAGCCCGGTTGGGCGCTCGGGGACATCGTGACCGCGAAGGGTGACCGGACGGTTTCGGTCGTGCTACCGGCGCTGGACGAAGAGCGGACCGTGGGCGACGTCGTGGCCTCGGTGCGCCCCCACCTCGGCAGCGTCGTCGACGAACTGATCGTGATGGATTCCGGCTCGACCGACGCCACCGTGCGCACCGCCGAAGCCGCCGGTGCGCGGGTGGTGCGCCGCGAGGACGTCCTGCCGGACCTGCCGCCGGTGCCCGGCAAGGGCGAGGTGCTCTGGCGCTCGCTGGCGGCGACCAGCGGCGACCTCGTCGTCTTCCTCGACTCCGACCTCGTCGACCCGGACCCGGCGTTCGTGCCGTCGCTGCTCGGCCCGCTGGTCACCGAACCCGGTGTGCACCTGGTCAAGGGCTTCTACCGCCGCCCGCTGCGCCTGGAGAGCACCGGCGGCGGCCGCGTCACGGAGCTGCTGGCGCGGCCGGTGCTTTCGGCGCTGCGCCCGGCGCTCGGCGGGCTGATCCAGCCGCTCGGCGGCGAGTACGCGGGCACGCGCGAGTTCCTCGAGTCGGTGCCCTTCGCGGCCGGGTACGGCGTCGAGATCGGGCTGCTGCTCGACGCCGAGGCCCGCTACGGTCTCGACGCGCTCGCGCAGGTCAACCTGGGCGTCCGCAAGCACCGGAACCGGTCGCTGCCGCAGCTGGGGGTGATGTCCCGGCAGATTCTGGGCACGGCCCTGGACCGCTGCGGCGTCCCGGCCGCGGACGCGCCGTTCACGCAGTTCGTGCAGGTCGACGAGGAGTGGCTGCCGGACGTCACGGACGTGCGGGTCGCGGGCCGGCCGCCGATGCGGGAAGTACTCGCCCGTCCTCGAGGGTGAGGACCTCGTCGAACCCGGCCAGGTGCTCGGGCCGGTGGGTGACGAGGACGACGCTGCCGCGCGCCTTCGCCAGGACGCTCTTCAGGACGGCGTCGCCGTGCGCGGGGTCGAGGCCTTCCACCGGCTCGTCGAGGACCAGGACCGCCGGGTCCGCCAGGACGGCCCGGGCGAGGATCAGCCGCTGGCGTTGACCACCCGACAGCGCGTCGCCGTCCGGGCCGGTCTCGCGGTCCAGGCCGAGGTCGAAACCGGCGGTGGCGCAGGCCTCCGCCAGCTCGTCGTCGGTCGCGTCCGGCTTGGCCGGCAGCAGGTTTTCGCGGACGGTCGTGTGGAAGACGTGCGCGTCGGCCTCGGCGCCCGAGATGACCGCGGCCAGGTCGGCGAACTCGCTCAGCGGATGGCCGTCGAGGAGGACCCGGCCGTCCGTGGGCGTTTCGCTGCCGAGCAGGAGCCGCAGGAGCGTCGTCTTGCCGGCACCGCTGGGGCCGAGGATCCCGACGCGCTTGCCGGGTGGCAGGTCGAGGTCGACGTCCCGCAGCGCGGGAGCGCGACCCGGGTACCGGACGCCGGCCTGCTTCAGCCGGAAGTGTCCACTTTGTACTTTCCGCGTGCCGGGGGCGGGCGCGGGCAGCTCGAGAACGGCTTTCACGCGGGCGGCCGACGCCCGGATCTCCGGGACGCGCCGGGCCGCGCCGATCAGCGGGAGGACGACCTCGAAGCTCGTCAAGGCGGCGAGGGTGAGGGCCGCGGTCCACGGCACCGAGGCGTGGCAGAGCAGCGCGACGGCCGCGGTGGTGGCCAGCTGGACGAGCGTCCCGGCCGCGGTCGACGCGGCGGTCTTGGACGAAACGGTTCGTTCGGTGCGGGCGAGGTGGTCGACGATCGCCGTCGCCCGGGCGAGGTGGTCGTCGAGGGCGCCGGCGGCGACGAGCTCCCGGTGCCCGGTGACGAGCTCGACCGCGCGCTCGGCGAGTTCGGCCCGTTTCGGGGCGTCTTCCCGAGCGGCTCGCCGGGTGATCCGGACGACCAGCCACGGCAGCAGGACCCCGGCGACGAGCAGCCCGGCACCGAGCGCGACGGCGGCGGACACGGACGCGGTCAGCGTGACCGCGACGGCGGCGGTCCCGGTCAGCGCGGCGACACCCGCCGGCAGCAGCCAGCGCAGCACGGCGTCCTGCAGGGCGTCCACATCGGACACCAGCCGGGTGACGAGGTCGCCGCCGGAGAACCGCGCGCCGGGAACGAGGGACTCGTAGACGCGGGTCCGGAGGGCGCCGAGCCACCGCAGCACGACTTCGTGCCCGGCGAGCCGTTCGGCGTACCGGAGACCGCCGCGGAGCAGGGCGAGCGTCCGGACGCCGACGACGGCGACGGTCAGGGCGCCGAGCGACGGTCGTTCGGCGGCCCGCAGGAGCAGCCACGCGGCGGTGGCCATGAGCGCGAGCGCGGCGAGTTCGGCGCCGGCCCCGAGGAGCGCGGCGCGGAACAGGCGCCGGACGTCTCTTGTGGACAGAGCGAAGAGGTTCACGCCGCCACGCACCCGGCGCGCAGTTCGACCACCCGGTCCGCCAGCGCGACCATCGCCGGCCGGTGCGCGACCAGCACCGCCGTGCGGCCGGGCAGCAGCCGCCGCGCCGCCGACAGCACCGCGGCCTCCGTGCGGGAATCCAGCCGGGCCGTCGGTTCGTCCAGCAGCACCAGCCCCGCCGAAGTGCGCGCCAATGCCCGCGCCAGCCCGACGCGCTGACGCTGTCCCGCCGACAGGACCTCGCCCAGCTCGCCGACCGGCGTGGCGAACCCGGCGGGCAACCCCGCGGCCACCGAATCCAGCGCGGCCGCCCGGGCCGCGGCGGGAACGTCGGCGGGGGAGCCCAGGCGGATGTTGGCCGCCAGGGAGTCCCGGAACAACGTCGGCCGCTGCGGGACCCAGGCCACGTCGGCCAGCCAATCCGACGGGGACAGGGAACGCAGGTCGACGCCGTCGACGAGCACCCGCCCCGAAGCGGGCGTCACGAACCCCAGCAGGACGGCCAGCACCGTGCTCTTCCCCGCTCCGCTCGGCCCGACGAGGGCCACTCGTGAGCCGGCGGGCACCGAGAAGTCCACTTCGGACAAAGCCGGGACGCCGCCGTGGGAAACCGACACCCGCTCGAAGACGACCGAGGGCGCGCCTCGACGCCGGGTGCGGGCAGCCGAGCGCGACGAGACCACCGGGACCGCGAGCGCCTCCCGCAAGGCCGCCAGCCCTTCCGCCGCCGCGTGGAACTTCGCGCCCGCCGCGCGCAGCGGCAGGTACGCCTCCGGCGCCAGAACCAGGACCAGCATCGCCGTCCGCGCGTCGAGCGAGCCGGACAGCAACCGGAACCCGATCGGCACCGCGATCAGGGCGACCGACATCGTCGCGACCAGTTCCAGCACCAGCGAGGACAGGAAAGCCACCCGCAGCGTCTTCAGCGTCGCGTCGGCGTGGGCGTCCGCCATCGACCGGACCGTCGCCGCCTGCGCCGACGCGCGCCCGAACACCTTGAGCGTCCCGAGCCCGCGCACGACGTCGAGGAAGTGCCCGCCCAGTTTCAGCAGCGACGACCACTGCCGCGAAGTCCGCGCGGCCGTGTGCTTCCCGACGAGGATCGCGAACACCGGGATCAGCGGCAGCGTCACCGTCACGACCAGTGCCGACACCAGGTCGGTGGTGCACAGCCGCACGACCACCGCGATCGGCACCACCACCGAGACGACCAGTGACGGCAGGTACCCCGTCAGGTAGCTGTCCGTCGCGTCGACGCCCCGCGTGACCTGCGTCGCGACGACGCCGGCGCGTTCCGCCGTCGAGCCGAGCAACCGCCGCCGGAGCCCGCCGCGCACCGCGGCCGCGAACCGTCCACTGAGGACACCGTGACCCCAGGTGAGCCCGCCGCGGCCGGCCACGGCGGCGACCAGGACCGGGGTGACGCCGCCGCCGGTGAGCAGCGTGGCCAGCCCTTCGGCTTGGAGCAGCACCGCGGCCGCGGTGAGCACCGCGAGCACGGCCAGTGCGGACAAGTAGCGCCGGAGTCCGGGCAGAGCAGGCACGGCGGCTCCTCAGAAGTGCAGCAGCGAGCGCTGGTCGACGGGGCGCCGGTGCGCGCGCCAGGTCAGCCACTGCACCACCAGGAGCACCGCCAACGCCGGCGCGGCGAACCAGCCCAGTACCGCGAACGTCCCGGCCGCCGTCGCCGCGTCGCCGACGGTCAGCGCGGTGCCCGAGGACACCAGCACCGTCGGGAACCGGAGCGTCCCGGCGAGCAAGGCCGGGCAGGCGGCCAGCACCATCGACCCGACGAGCGCCACCCGGTGCCGCCGGGTCCGCAGCCCGAGCCAGCACGCGCCGAAGGCGGCGAAAGCCAGCACGGCGACGCCGGCGCCGAGCGCCGTCACGCCGTCCAGTGCGAAGAAGCCCCAGCCCGTCGCGACCACCAGGAACGCGAACACCGGCGCGGTGAACGAGCGCGCCAGCCGCACCGCGCGG
Source organism: Amycolatopsis sp. NPDC003865 (assembly GCF_053605345.1). Classification (NCBI taxonomy): domain Bacteria; kingdom Bacillati; phylum Actinomycetota; class Actinomycetes; order Pseudonocardiales; family Pseudonocardiaceae; genus Amycolatopsis; species Amycolatopsis sp. NPDC003865. The sequence continues at coordinate 137,132 of NZ_JBSGJA010000025.1, forward strand.
CCGGTCAGCTCCGCGGGCGCCCGGACGGCGAGGAACGCCGCGCCCTGCAGGCAGAACAGCGCGACGAACCCGAGGCCCCACAGCGCCGCGTACGGGGTGAAGAACGCGAGCACGTCGGCGACCGGCGGCAGCCCGAGCACCAGGTTGCCGAGGAACAGGCCCCACGACAGCGCCGTCACCAGCGCGCCGCCGACGATGCCCGCCGTCCAGGCGCCGCGCCGGGCGTCCGGGCGGCGGCTGCGCAGCTGCATCGACGCCGTGAACGTGACCAGGCCGAGCAGCAGCGTCACGACCAGGACGTAGGCCCCGCTGAACACCTTGCCCTCCAGGTGCGGGAACGCGCCGAAGAGCAGGCCGACCGCGGCCACCAGCCACACCTCGTTGGCCAGGAAGAAGGGCCCGAGCGCCCCGAGCGTCAGCCGTCGCTTCCGTTCGTCGGCCTCGAACGCGGGCAGGAGCATGCCCACGCCGTAGTCGTAGCCCGCCAGCGCGAAGTACCCGCAGGTCAGCAGGCCGAGCACGCACCACCAGAAAGTCGCCACCGGTCACACTCCGCTCAGGATGGGCAGTTCGGCGGGCTCGTCGGCCGGCTCCGGGCCGCGCTTGGCGACCCGCGCCATGAGCACCCAGTCGGCGACCGCGAGCGCGGCGAACAGCACGGAAAAGGCGATGAAGGAGAACAGGATCTGGCCGGCGGGGACGCCCGCGATCGCGTCCGCGGTGCGCAGCTTCCCCCAGACCAGCCACGGCTGCCGGCCGAGCTCGCGGACCAGCCAGCCCATGATCGCCGCGACGAACGGCAGCGGGATCGCCGCGACCATCAGGTAGTGCAGGAACCGTGCCTTCGTGATCCAGTTCTTGACCAGCAGCAGCGTGCCGAGGAGCGCGCAGGCGAACATCAGGAACCCGAGCCCGATCATGGCGCCGAGCGGCATCCCGACGACGCTCTCGTTCAGCTTGTCCGGTTGGTACATCTTGAGCTGCCCGAACTGTGCGAAGCCCTGGTTGACCACGAAGATCGAGCCGGTGAGCGCCGCGACGACGCCGATCCGCATCGACCGGCGGAAGAACTCGACCTCGGTGGTGCGCTTGAGGAAGTGCCAAGCGCTGACGCCGACGACGAAGAACCCGCCGGTCACCAGCGCGGCGCTGAGCACGTGCGGCAAGGAGGCGACCAGCGCCGGGTTCGAGAACAGCGCGCCGAAGTCGTCGAGGTGCAGCGCGGCGCCTTCGAGCCTGCTGCCGACCGGGTTCTGCAGGAACGAGTTGGCCAGCATGACGAACAGCGCCGACGCGTAGGCGGTCAGCGTCACCAGCCAGATCAGCGCCAGGTGCAGCCCCCTCGGCAGGCGCCCGAAGCCGAAGATCCACAGGCCGAGGAACGTCGACTCGAGGAAGAAGGCGACCAGCGTCTCGATGGCCAGCGGCGCTCCGAAGACGTCGCCGGCGAAGGCGGACAGCCCGGTCCAGGTGAGCCCGAACTGGAACTCCATCACGATGCCGGTGACGATCCCCAGCGCATAGTTGATCACGTAGAGCCGGCCCCAGAAGCGCGTCATCCGCAGCAGCTCGGGCTTGCCGCCGAGCGTCCAGCGCGTCTGCATCACGGCCACCAGCGTGACCAACCCCAGCGTGAGCAGCACGAACAGGAAGTGGAACGAAGTCGTCGTCGCGAACTGGAGTCTCGCGACCGGGAGGGCGTTCATGTAGCCAGACTACACATAGACTGGCTACATGTAGCAAGGCGACGTGTAGACTGCGTACCCATGAAGGCGGACACCCTGCGCGGCCACCTCGACGCGCTGCTGCTGGCCGTGCTCGACGGCCGCAAGCTGCACGGCTACGCGATCATCGAGGCGCTCCAGCTGCGCAGCGACGGCGCGCTCGACCTGCCCACCGGCACCGTCTACCCGGCGCTGCGCCGGCTGGAGCGGGCCGGCTGGCTGAGCAGCGAGTGGGACGTCGTGTCCGGCCGCAAGCGCCGGACCTACCGCCTCACCCGCTCCGGGGAACAGGCCTTGGCCGCCGAACGCGCCGAGTGGCGGGAGTTCACCACGGTCATCGGGGGAGTGCTGGGGACATGATCGACGAATACCTGGGGGACCTGGACCGGAGGCTGCACGGCTGCGGCCGGTTCAAGGCCGACCTGCTGGAAGAGGCCCGCGACGGGCTGCACGACGCCGCCGACGCCTACCGCGCGGGCGGCTGGAGCGAGGAGGACGCGCAGCGCCGCGCGGTCGCCGACTTCGGCCCGGCGGCCGTCGTCGCCCGCGACTACCAGGCCGAGCTCGGCATGCTCAGCGGCGTCCGGACGCTGTGGAAGCTCGTGCTGGGCGTCCCGCTGATGCAGATTTCGTGGGACTACGCGCGGATCCTCACCTTCGGCGAGTGGACGAAGCTGTCGACCCCGACGCCCGGGTGGTACCGCGTGATCGCGCACGCCACGCACGGCGCCGTGTTCGTCGTGCCGGTGATCGGCGTGCTCGCCCTGCTCGGCATCCGCTGGCTGTCGCGCCGGCTCGACGCCGTCCGGCTCGCCCGGTTCTGCGGCGTGCTGATCGCGCTGGCCGTCGGCATCAACCTGGCCTCGGTCGGGCTGGTGATCGGCTCGACCGGCCTGGTCGACGTCTCCCGGCTGTTCCTGAGCGTCCCGTGCGTCCTGTTGATGGTCGCCTGGGTGCTGCTTTCGATCCGGCTCGTCGTGCTCGCGAGACGATCCTGGGGTGGGTATGCCACGATCGTCGCGTGACGACCGCGCTGATCTACCTCGTAGTCATGCTGCTGGTGGCCGCCGTGGTGTTCCTGCTCGCCGCGGTCGTGTTCGGCCGGGGTGAGGAGCTCGCCCCGCTGCCCCCCGGCAGTTCGCCGACGCGGCTGCCCGCCGAGGACATCACCGGCGAGGACCTGACCGAGGTCCGCTTCCAGCTGGTGCTGCGCGGCTACAAGATGTCCGAAGTGGACTGGGTGATGCGCCGCCTCGGCGTCGAGCTCGACGAGCTGCGCGCCCGGGTCGCCGAGCTGGAGCAGCGCGAACGCGAGCGGGAGAGCTCGCCCGAAGGCGCCCAGTGACCGATCTGATCCTGTCGGTCGACGTCCGCGCGCCGGCCGGGACGACCTGGCTCGCGCTGACCGACTGGACCCGCCAGGGCGAGTGGATGCTCGGCACCGAGGTCGAGGTCGTCGAGGGCAACGGCCGCAGCGTCGGCTCGCGGCTGTCGGCGTTCACCGGGGTGGCCGGCATCGGGTTCACGGACACGATGGAGATCACCAGCTGGGAGCCGCCGGTGCGGTGCGGCGTCCGCCACCTCGGCAGCGTCGTGCAGGGCACCGGCGTGTTCCAGGTGGTGCCGAAGGGCGCGACGCGCTCGACGTTCGTCTGGGCCGAGCACCTGCGGCTGCCGTTCGGGCCGCTCGGCAGGCTCGGCTGGCCGGTCGTGCGGCCGGCGTTCGCACTGGGGGTGCGCCAGTCGCTTCGGCGGTTCGCGCGGTTCGCGGAGGACTATTCGGTGGGTGGGGATGACTGAGCTGGTCGGCACCGACGGCGTCGCGCGGTGCAGCTGGGGCAATTCGACCCCGGACTACGTTTCCTACCACGACGAGGAGTGGGGTGTTCCGCTCCACGGGCAGGACGAGCTGTACGAGCGGCTGTGCCTCGAGTCGTTCCAGTCGGGGCTGTCGTGGATCACGATCCTGCGCAAGCGCGAGGGCTTCCGGAAGGCGTTCAAGCGGTTCAAGCCGGCGAAGGTGGCCAAGTTCGGCGACGCCGACGTCGAGCGGCTGATGCAGGACGCGTCGATCGTGCGGAACCGGGCGAAGATCCTGGCGGCGATCAAGAACGCGCAGGCGATCGCCGCTCTGGACACGCCGTTGGACGACCTGCTGTGGTCGTTCGCGCCTTCGTCCCACGTCCGTCCGAAGACGATGGCCGACGTCCCGGCCATCACCGACGAGTCCAAGGCGATGGCCAAGGAGCTGAAGAAGCGCGGCTTCGTCTTCCTCGGTCCGACGACGTGCTATGCGCTGATGCAGGCGACCGGCATGGTCGACGACCACGTCTCCGGCTGCTTCCGGGCCGCCTGACCCGGAAGCAGCCGGCGGCTCACTTGCCCTGGAAGTTCGGCTTGCGCTTGCCGACGAAGGCCTCGACGGCCTCGGTGTGGTCGGCGGTCGCGCCGAGCGCGGTCTGGGCGGCGTCTTCGGCGTCGAGTGCTTCCTCGAACGTCGACTGCGCGGCCAGGTTGAGCACGCCCTTGATCTTCGCGTAGGCCACCGTCGGCCCGTTCGCCAGCTTGGCCGCGACCTTCTGGGCGCGCGCCGGCAGCTCCTCGTCCGGCACGACCTCGCCGACCAGGCCGAGGCGCAGCGCCTCCGCCGCGTCGACGGTCCGGGCCAGCAGCATCAGCTCGGCGGCGCGGCCGTAGCCGACCAGCCGCTGCAGCGTCCACGACGCGCCCGAGTCCGGGCCGAGCCCGACGTTGGCGAAGGCCATCAGGAACGACGACGACTCGGCGGCGATCCGCAGGTCGCTGGCGTAGGCGAAGGCGGCCCCGGCACCGGCGGCCGTGCCGTTGATCGCCGCGATCACCGGCTTCTCCATCGACACGATCGCCTTGACGATCGGGTTGTAGTGCTCCTTCACCGTGTGTAGCGGCGCGGGGTCACCTGCCTGGAGCAGCCCCACGTGCTCCTTCAGATCCTGGCCGGCGCAGAACGCCTTGCCGGAACCGGTCAGCACGACCGCGCGGACGGCCTCGTCGCCCGCCGCCTCGCGCAGCGCCGCGAGCAGTGCTTCCTTCAGCTCGACGGTCAGCGAGTTGTACGCCTGCGGCCGGTTGAGGGTGAGGGTGCGCACCCCGTCGGCGTCGGCGGTCAGCAGGACGTCGGATGTGGTCACGTCTTCTCCTTGCGCGGATACATCGGTCGTCCGACAGTCTTTCACCTCGCGCGAGCCGCATACCAGCACCGATACGGCGGCAAAAGATCGGTCCGCTGATGCGCCCGGCCGCTGATGAGGGACAATGGACACCAGACCCGGCTGGCTTTCACGCGAGCGCGACCCGGGCGCGCCGGTTGAGACGGAGGGAGCACGCTATGGCGGCCATGAAGCCCCGGACCGGAGATGGTCCCCTCGAAGTGACTAAGGAGGGGCGGGGCCTCGTGATGCGCGTACCGCTCGAGGGTGGTGGGCGACTCGTCGTCGAACTCTCCGCGGAAGAAGCGAAGGACCTCGGCGCCGCTTTGGCGGAGGTCACCGGCTAGCCGATCCCCCCGAACCGTCCTTCCGTCGCACCCCGGTCTCCCTTCGGAGGCCGGGGTCGCGGTTCCTCTGCGCCCGAAGGTTGCTCACTGTGCGTAATCCGCTACCCCCCGTTCCGACCAACCTGCTCGACATCGAGGTCGCGGGCGACCTCCGCCGCGGTGCCCCGACGGCCCGGCTGGTGACCGCGCCTGCCGACGACGTCGAGTCCGAGCCCTTGGAGATCGGTGGCGTCCGGATCACCGGCAAGGCGGGCGACGTGCAGACGGTCCCGGCCGACGGTCCCCGCTGGGTCGCGGGCCTCGGCGACGGCGAGCCGAAGCAGTACCGGAAGGCGGGCGCGGCGCTGGTCCGCGCGGTCAACGCGGGCCTGGCCGACGACGTCGGTCACGGCGGCAAGGCGTTCCGCGCGGTGCAGCTGGAGCTGCCGGAGGAGGCGTCCGGCGAGCACGTCACCGAGCTGGCGCTGGGCCTGCTCCTGGGGGGCTACAAGTTCAAGGTGACCGGCGAGGACGCTGCGCCGTCCGTGCGGACGGTCCGGCTGATGACGGGGGACCCGTCGGCGGCCGAATCGGTCGCCCGCGCGTCGGTGCTCGCCGCCGCGACGGCGCTGACCCGCGACCTGGCGAACACGCCGTCCAACGTGAAGACGCCGGCGTGGCTGGCGGACACGGCCGCCCGCGTGGCCGGCCCCCGCGTCGAGGTGGCGGTCCGCGACGAGAGGTGGCTGGCGGCGCAGGGCTTCGGCGGCGTGCTGGCCGTCGGCGGCGGTTCTTCGCGGCCGCCGCGGCTGATCGAGATGGCGTACAAGCCGTCGGGCGCGTCCCGGCACCTGCTGCTGGTCGGCAAGGGCATCACGTTCGACACGGGCGGCCTTTCGATCAAGCCCGCCGACGGGATGCACCTGATGCGCACGGACATGGCGGGCGGCGCGGCGGTGATCTCGGCGACCCGCGCGATCGCGGAGCTGGGGCTGCCGATCCGCGTGACGGCGCTGGTGCCGGCGGCGGAGAACCACGTGTCGGGCTCGGCGTACCGGCCGGGCGACATCGTCCGGCACTACGGCGGCAAGACGACGGAGGTCGGCAACACCGACGCGGAGGGCCGGATGGTCCTGGCCGACGCGCTGGCGTACGGGATCCGCCGGTTCAGCCCGGACGTGGTGGTGGACGCGGCGACGTTGACCGGCGCGATGAAGGTGTCGCTGGGGCTGCGCACGGGTGGGCTGTTCGCTTCGGACTCCTCGCTGGCCGACGCGGTAGTCGCGGCGGGCGCGCGGGTGGGCGAGGCGTGGTGGCGGATGCCGCTGGTGGAGGACTACGCGGAGAACGTCCGCGGCGAGTTCGGCGACGTCCGCCAGACCCCGGCGGGCCCGGGCGGCATCACGGCGGCACTGTTCCTGAGGGAGTTCACCGAGGGCCTCCCGTGGGCGCACCTGGACATCGCCGGCCCGGCACGCTCGGAGAAGAACTACGACGACGTGGTCCCCGGAGCGACGGGCTTCGCGGCCCGGACCCTGGTGGAGCTGGCGGCTTCGCTGGCCTGAGGTCGTGAGTGAGAAACAGTGTTAGAACACTGTTTCTCACTC